>JAJEEP010000178.1 GCA_022820945.1 Alphaproteobacteria bacterium
CCCCTCGATCAACGCGGGCACGACCCTCGTTGTCGACCTGCCGAAGACCGGCCAGGTGCTTCCCGCCTGCGCGAAGAACGTGGGCGAGCTGTACGCGGCCGACCTCGGCGTGCCGCGGGCGGCCTACGAGCGCCTCGGCATCAGCACGCGGGGGGTGTTCGCGGAAGGCAACATCGTGCGGCTGCGGCGGTAGGGGCTAGAAGCGCCGCGAGTCCCAGAGCACGTCGCCGTGGCCGCCGAGCTGGTTCTGCAGGCGGGACGCGACGAAGAGCAGATCGCTGAGGCGGTTCAGGTAGGGCGCCACGAACTCGCCCACGTGCTCCTCCCTGCTGAGGGCGAAGCTGATCCGCTCGGCGCGGCGGCAGATCGTGCGGGCGAGGTGGAGGTGGGCGGCGGTGGGGTCGCCCCCGGGCAGGACGAAGCTGGTCAGGGGCTCGAGCTCCTCGTTCCAGTCGTCGATCCACGCCTCGAGCTGCTCGACGTGGCGGCCCTCGACGCGGGGTCCGGTGGCCTCCTCGCCGGGCTCGCGCGGCGTGGCCAGCTCGGCGCCGAGGTTGAAGAGGACCTGCTGGATGACGGCGAAGGGCTCATCCATGGGGCCCTCGAGCCCGCCGGCGACGGCGATGCCGATGGCGCTGTTGAGCTCATCGACGGTGCCGTAGGCCTCGATGCGGAGGCTTTCCTTGGGGACGCGCTGGCCGCCCGCGAGGGCGGTCGTGCCGTCGTCCCCGGCGCGGGTGTAGACGCGGTTGATGCGAACCATGGGGCAAGCATGCCGGAGCGCCGGGGTGGGGGCCAGCCCGCCCCCTTTCGCTCACGGGCGTGGACGCGGACAATGCGCGCGGAGGGTCGCCGTGCCCGAGACGAACCGCTGCGAGCGTTGCCTGGCGCCCATCACGGGCGAGCCGCACATGATGTCGACGCGCCGCTACTGCTGCGCAAGCTGCTCGGTGGGCTCCGCCTGCGAGCACCAGGGGGTGCGACGGGGTGAGACGATCCGGCGCTTCGACGGCAACTTCGACCGCTTCCGCGCGGCGGCGCGGCGATCCGGCCCGTACGAACGGGAGCGCAACTCCGGGGCGGGTTGACCGAGCGGCCCGGCCTCCGCACCATCGGGCCATGGCTCTCTACGAATACCAGTGTCCCGAGTGCGGCGAGCGCTTCGAGAAGCGCATGCCCATGGGCGATGCCCTCCAGCTCACTTCCTGCCCCGCCTGCGGCGCGCAGGCGAAGAAGGTGATCGGCAACTTCGCGGTGGTGGGGCGCGCGGAGGCGGGCGTCGGCGACGGCCCCGCGCCCTGGGAAGACGGCGGCGATGGCGACGGTGAAGGCGACGCCGACCTCGACGGCGGCGGCGCCGACGACCTGACCCATCACGGGCACAGCCACGGGCCCGGCGGCCACTCGCACGGCCACCCCCACCCCCACTAGCCGCAATTTCGCGAGCATGGGCGCTTGTGATCGATGGGGCAATGCTGTATGGTTGTCCATATGAAGAAGACGACCATCAACATTGAGGATGCGATCATGGAACGGCTCAAGGAAGAAGCCGCCCGCAGGAACACGACCATGACTGCGCTGATCGAGGCCGGGATCGTGCGCATCCTGGCTGGCGGCGAGGCGCCCGGCGCGACCGCCGACGAACCGCCGCCACTGCCGATGTACGACATGGGCGAACCGCTCGTGGACGTGGCCAATCGGGAGGCCCTGTACGAGGTTCTGGACCGCGAGCGGGACGCGGAACTGTACGGTGCGCCCCTCCGGGAGGAGCCGCCTGCGCCCGAGCCCCGCGTGCGGCTGGCAGCCGAAGAGATCGAGCCCTACGACGCAGGCCCGGCCTCCCCCGGCCCGACGGATGCCCGCTAGGTGCTCGCCGTCGACACGAACGTGCTGCTCTACGCAGCCAACACGGACTCCCCGTTCCACGATCCCTGCCGGAGCAAGCTCGAGCGCTGGCGCCGGGACCCATCGCCCACCTTCCTGACCTGGAACGTGTGCTACGAGTTCCTGAGGAACGCGACGCATTCCCGGGTCTTCCCGAGGCCGTGGCAGGTCGAGCCGGCGATGCGGTTCCTCGACGGCCTGCTCGCCTCACCGGGGTTCCTCCTGCTGACGGCTACGCCCCGGCACCAGGCGGTCCTGGCGCAGACGCTGGCCGAGCTGCCGGGGCTCCAGGGGAGTGTTCTGCACGACCTCCATACGGCCGTGCTGATGCGGGAGCACGGCGTCAGCCAGATCTGCACGAAGGACCGCGATTTCGGGCGCTTCCCGTTCCTGACCGTGATCGACCCGCTGGAGTAACGACGAAGCCCCGCCATCCGGCGGGGCCCCGTGCCGTGCTGCCCGGAAAGGGAGCCTAGATCTCCAGCATCTCCGCGACGCGCTCGCGGTGGAAGTCGGCGTCGCCCCAGAAGAGCTCGGCGCGCTTCTGGCGGCGGAAGTAGAGCTGAACGATGTAGTCCTTGGTGAAGCCGATGCCACCGTGGATCTGCTGGCCGTGGGCGACCACGCGGCGGCTGGCCTCGCTGCACCAGGCCTTGGCCATGGCGGTGTCGATGTCCTGGGAGTCCTCGTTCTCGCTGGTCGCCCAGGCCGCCTTGTAGGTAATGAAGCGCATGCCGTCGACGTCGGTGACCATGTCGGCGGCCTTGTGCTGGATCGCCTGGAACGAGCCGATGGGACGGCCGAACTGGACGCGCTCCTTGGCGTAGTTGACGGCGATCTCGAAGTCCTTCTGGGCGAGGCCGACGAGGTAGGAGTTCTCGAGGTTGACCGCGATGTTGCGGGCGCGGCCGGCGGTTGCGTCGTCGACGGCAATGACGTCGTCGGCGCTGATGCTGACGTTGCTCAGGACCACTTAGGCCTGCTTGTCGCTGGCGATGGTCTTGAGGAGGTTGACCTCCACACCGGCCTGGTCGCGGGCGACGACGAAGTCGGCGAGGCCGCCGTCGGGGGTGTTGGCGAGAACGTGCAGGTAGTCGGCCACGTTGGCGTCGGGGACGAACAGCTTGGAGCCGTTGAGGACGTAGCCGTCGCCATCCGGGGCGGCGGCGAGCGCGAGCCCCGCGGTGAGCGGCAGAGCCCGGTGCGGGCGACCCATGGAAATGGCGCGTGCCGAGAGATCGACGGCGCCGGCCGTGAGACCCGCGCCGCTCAGCGTCGTTGCGTCGGCAGGCGGGGCGACGAAGGCCACCTTGGGCACGCTCGCGGTCTCCGGATCGAGGCCCATGGCGGCGGCGCCGGCGCGCCGGATCGCCTCCAGCCTTGTAGTGAGAGCACCGGCGGCTTCGATGGCCTCGGGCAGCTCGACGCCGGTCAGCCCCAGGGCCTCGGCGCGGACGATGACCAGCGCGGTCGATGCGTCGATCAGCGTGGCCTCGATGGGGCCTGCGCCAGGCACGTCGAGCGCGTCACGGGCGTGGCCGGTAGGCAGCAGGCGGCCGGTGACGGCGCCGCCCGGCTCCAGGAAGGAGAGGCCGATGGGCGCGCCCGTGCCGGCGACGCCGTCCAGCACCGTCTCGCCCTCCACCGCCGCGCGGCCGCCTTGAACCACGAAACGCGCCTCGATCCGCTGGTCCAGGTTGCAGTTGTGGAGGGTGAGTGCGGCGTCGCCGTCCGCCGCCTGCACCAGCCCTTCGTCCACGGCGAAGGGACCGACGGCGGCCGTGAGGTTGCCGCAGTTGCTGCGGTAATCGACCTTCGCGTGCTCCACCGCCACCTGGCCGAAGAGATAGTCGATGTCCACGCTGGGGCGGGCGCTCGGGCTCACCACCACCACCTTGCTGAGGGACGAGATGCCGCCGCCCATGCCGTCGAGCTGGCGGCCGTGGGGGTCCGGGCTGCCGAGCGCGGCGAGGAAGAGCGCGTCCCATTCGGCGCGCGCCGCCGGCAGGTCGCGGCGTTGGAAGAATAGGCCCTTGCTGGTGCCACCCCGCATGAAGACAGCGGGGAGCGCGATCTGGTTCACCTTGGGCTCGCTACGGACGGTTCTTGCGTGCCGCCGCGTCGAGGCCCGCGAGCCGGCCGAAGACCGCGCCGCGCATCACCGAGGTTGAGCCGGTGTAGGTGCGGTAATAGAGGCCGGCGGTCTCGCCCGCGGCGTAGAGTCCGGGGATGGTCTCGCCGTCGGTGTTGAGCACCTGGGCGGTCGCGTTGATCTTCAGCCCGCCGAAGGTGAAGCAGTTGGCGGCGATGATCGGCCAGGCGCGGAAGGGCGGGCGGTCCACGGGGCGGGCCCAGTTAGATTTGCGCGGCACGAGGCCGTCGGTACCGAGGCCGTCGAGGGCGAGGGGGGTGAAGCCGTCTTCCGCGCGGCAGGCGGCGTTGTAGGCGTCGAGCGTGCGCGCGAGCCCTTCAGCATCGATGCCGAGAGCCTGGGCCAGCGCCGTCGGGGTCTCCGCCTCCACCGGGGGCCGGTCGGTGCGCACCGACTTCTGCCAGTTGGGCACGTCGTCGAGCCGGGCATCGGTGATGGCGAAGGCGATGCCCTCGGTCTGCGCCATCACGCGGCGGGAGGCAGCCTCGTAGCTTGCATCCACGGTCGCCGGCGCCTCGTCCACGAAGCGCAGGCCCTCGCGGTTCACCAGGATGCCGTAGGGGTAGTTGAGCACCACGGGCTCGTGCTGACCGGAGCGCGGATCGACCGGCTGAGCGTGGAAGCTGCCGTAGTCGCCGCAGGGGGCGGCGCCGATCTCCAGCGCCATGCGGATGCCTTCGCCCCGGTTGTAGTAGCCCCCGCGTGCGACCGGGCGGATGAACTGGCTCTGCGGGCCGAGATAGCGGCTCAGCATCTCGGGGTTGCCCTCGAAGCCGCCGGAGGCGAGCACCACGGCGCGTGCGGCGAGGCGCTGGGTGCGGTTGCCGGCGCCGCTCGCCTCGATGCCGGTCACGCGGCCCGTCTCGTCCTGGGTGAGGCGGTGGGCCGTGGTCTCGTAGTGGATGGCGATGCCGTCCGGCACGGTCTCGGCGTGGGCGGCGAGCGCCTCTACCAGGGCGAGGCCGCCGCCGGCCGGCGCCATGCGGGTCGTGCTCTCGGTGATGAAGTAGTTGGGCAGGAAGTCGAACGCGACGCCGAAGCCGGTGAGCCAGCGGAGCGTCGGCCCGGCGTTGTCGGCAAGTGTGGCGACCAGCTCGGGATCGACGAAGCCGAGGCCGCGCAGGAGCCTGGGCCATTCATCGTAGGGCCTGACGCTGTCTCCGATCACGGCGGGGTCGAGGTGGCCGCCGGCGTTCTCGGCGAAGCGGTCCAGAAAATCCTCGGAGACCTCGTCGTGGCTCTGCATGCGCCAGAAGGATTCGGTGTAGCGGGTGTTGCCGCCGCGCTCCTCCCTGGGCGCGCGCTCCAGCAACGCGACGCGGGCGCCGGCCTGCTGGGCGCTGACGGCGGCGGACAGGCCCGCGATGCCGCAGCCCACCACGATCACGTCGTAGCCGTCGTCCCCACTCGCCACGTCCCTGCGTGTCCCGTCCTGTCCCGGATAGTCCCGGCGTTTGCGGCCGGGCGCCCGGCTATCTAACGTGCGCGCGCGCGCACGGCAATGCGGGGGCGGGATGACGGACGGTATCGGCGCCGCGGAGCGGCGGGTGGAGGACGAGCGCTTCCTCACCGGGCGCGGGCGCTATCTCGACGACCTCGTGCTGCCGCGCCAGGCTTGCGGTTGCGTGGTGCGCTCGCCCCATGCCCATGCCGAGCTGGGCGCGATCGACGTGCGCGCAGCGGCGGCGATGCCGGGGGTGCTGGCGGTCTACACCGCTGCCGATCTGGCCGACGCCGGGATCGGCGCGATTCCCTGCGTGATGGCGCCCAAGGGGACCGACGGCAGCGCTGCTGCCCTGGTGCCGCGCCCGGTGCTCGCGGCGGGGCGCGTGTGCATGGTGGGCGATCCGGTCGCCTTCGTGGTGGCGGAGAGCGCCGCCCAGGCCCGGGCGGCGGCCGAGGCGGTCACGGTCGATTATGAACCGCTCGCGGCGGTCACGGATGCCGAGGCCGCGCTGGGTGAGGACGCGCCCGCGCTTCACGCCGAGGCGCCGGGCAATCTCTGCATCGAATGGGAGCTGGGCGACCGGGCGGCGGTGGAGGCGGCGCTGGCGGTCGCAGCCCATCGGGTGGGCTTGGAGAGCCGCAACCAGCGGGTCATCGTATGCCCCATGGAGACCCGGGCCGCGCTCGGCGAATACGACGCCGGCAGCGGCACGTACACACTGACGGCGGGCACGCAGGGCGTCCACCTGGTGCGGAATGTCCTGGCCAAGCACGTGCTGAAGGCGCCGGCGCAGCGGGTGCGCGTGGTGACGCCCGACGTGGGCGGTGCCTTCGGGGTCAAGCTCTGGGTCTATCCCGAGTACGCGCTGGTGCTGTTCGCGGCGCGCAGGCTCGGACGCCCGGTCAAGTGGGTGGCGGAGCGGGGCGAGGCCATGGCGAGCGATCACCAGGGCCGGGACCTGCGCTCGCGGGCGACGCTCGCGCTGGACGCGGACGGCCAGTTTCTCGCGCTGGCCATCGAGAGCGTCGCAAATCTCGGCGCCTATGCCTCGAACTACGGGCCCTCCGTCGCGACCGTGGGAGGCACACGCGCGCTGATCGGCCCCTACCGGACGCCGGCGCTGCACGTCCGCGTGCGCGCCGCCTACACCAACACGGCGCCGACGGACGCCTACCGCGGCGCCGGCAGGCCCGAGAACGTCTATCTGCTGGAGCGGCTGATCGACAAGGCGGCGCACGAGCTCGGCCTCGACCCCGCCGCGCTGCGCCGGCGCAACTTGGTTACCGCCGATACCATGCCCTACCGCACGCCGCTGGGGTACATCTACGATTCGGGCGACTTCCCCGCGATTCTGAAGAAGGCATGCGATGCGAGCGGCTGGCGCGCGGCGCGTGGGCGCGAGGTCGGTGCGGGGGAGGGGGCTTACCTGCGTGGCATCGGATTGGCGTTCTACGTCGATCCCTGCGGCGCCAATCGCAACCAGTGGGTGGCGCTTCGCTTCGACGCGGAGGGCGCGGCGACGGTGCTGATCGGCAGCCAGTCGACAGGGCAGGGGCACGAGACGGCGTACGCCCAGATCGTCGCCGATCATCTCGGGATTCCCGTGGGCCACGTGCGCGTGCGGCAGGGCGATACGGACATCGTCGCCCACGGCAGCGGTTCCAGCGGCTCGCGCAGTTTCGCCTATGGCGGCAATGCGGTGCTGCGCGCGGCGGACGAGGCGGCGGAGAAGGGCCGCGCCGTCGCCGCCGCGCTGCTGGAGGCGCGGGAGGCGGACGTGCGCTTCGAGAGCGGGTGCTACCGCATCGCTGGGACCGACCGTGCGGCGGGCTTCGCGGAGGTGGCGCGCGCCTCGTTCGATCCGGCGCTCCGGCCGGAGGCGGAGACGCTCGGCCTCGACACCGAGGCCAATCACGTGGGTCGCGCCGCGACCTTCGCGAACGGCTGCCACGTGTGCGAGGTGGAGATCGAGCGGGCCACGGGCCGGGTGCGGATCGTGCGTTACACCACCGTGGACGACTTCGGGCGCATCCTCAATCCGTTGCTGGCAGAGGGCCAGAACCACGGCGCCATCGCCCAAGGAATCGGCCAGGCGGTCTGCGAGCACGCGGTCTACGACGGGGCGAGCGGGCAACTGTTGGCGGGCTCGTTCATGGACTACACGCTGCCGCGCGCCGACGACCTGCCGTTCCTGAACGGGCAGTTCGCCGTGATACCGTGCCTCACCAACCCGCTGGGCGTGAAGGGCCTGGGCGAGGCCGGCTCCATCGTGGCGCCGGCGGCGGTGATGAACGCGGTGGCCGATGCGCTCTGCGACCACGGCGGCCACGACGCGGTCGCCATGCCGGCCACGCCCGAGGCGATCTGGCGCATCCTGCACGGGCGATTTCACGCCGGGCCAAGAGAAGGAACCGATCGACCATGACCAGCTGGCGCAACCGCAAGACCCTGATCCTCAGCCGCACCGACATGATGGGCCTGCTGGAGCCCGGCGAATACGTCGATTGCGTCGAGACCGCGTTCCGCCGGCACGGCGAGGGGCGCTGCTACCTGGAGCCCAAGGACCACATCGTGCTCGACAAGTATCCGGGCGAGTGGGAGGTGATGCCCTCCTACATTGAGGAGCCCGCCGGCGCGGGCGTGACCGAGGCGGCGGCCTGCAAATGGGTCTCGATCCGCGAGCACAACCGCGCGAAGTTCGACCTGCCGACGGTGTTCTCGATCCTGGTCTACACCGAGCCGGAGACCGGCTTTCCGCTGGCCATCGTGGACGGCAGCTACCACACCATGATGCGCACCGGCGCCTCGGCCGCGGTCTCGATCCGCTGGCTCGCGCGCAAGGATGCATCTGTGCTGGCGCTGGTGGGGGCGGGCGACGTGGGCATCGGCTCGCTCCGAACCTGCGCCGCCGTGCGCGACTGGTCCGAGGTGCGGGTGTGGAGCCGGACGCAGGCGACGCTCGATGCCTTCATGGAAAGCGAGGCGCCGCGCCATCCGGGCCTCAAGCTGGTGCCATCGACCGATCTCGAAGGGGTGGTGCGGGGCGCGGATGCGGTGGTGACCACCACCACCGGCGCCGATCCCGTGGTGAAGGACGCATGGATCGCCGACGGCACCCACATCGCGGCGCTGGGGTCAGACCTCGCCGGCAATCAGGAGCTGGAGAGCGCGATTGCGGCCCGCGCCCGCATCTTCGTGGACGACATCCGGCAATGCGTGCCCGACGGTGAGATCAACGTGCCGATTACAGAGGGCGTCATCGCTGCCGACGACGTGGCCGGCGAGATCGGCGCGGTCATCTGCGGTCGGCTGGAAGGCCGGCGGGACGATGCCGAGGTCACGCTCTTCGATTCGACCGGAATCGCGATCCAGGATTCGGCGACGGTCCCGCTCGAGTATCAGCGTGCGGTCGAGGCCGGCGTCGGCATCGAGAAAAAGATGATCTCGACCTGACCCCGTCTGTGCCGATGATCAGCCGGAGCCCCAGTCCGAGGGCATTCTGACGCCCTACGCCATCAACTCCATGAGCCGGCTGCCGTCGAGGGCGCGGCAGGCGTGGCCGGCGGGGCGCACCGTGGTCATGTCGTCGGCCGCGAGCATCGCGTTGACGACGGCCTCCTCGATGGCCTCGACCGCGGCGAGATAGATCGGATCGCAGGCTTCGTCATTAATCATGACGAAGTCGCGCCGCAAGGCGGCGAGCTGCGGCAGCGGCCCGCGGTTCGCCGTGCTGAACGCCAGAAATATGTCGCCTGAGTTGTTGCCGCCCGGCGTCCCGCCGCGCCCGATGCCGATCGCCGCACGCTTCGCCAGTCGTGCGAGCTGGTGCGGAGCCAGGGGGAGGTCGGTGGCGAGGATCGCGATGATCGAGCCCTGCTCGGCATCGAGCAGGCGGTCCTCCGGCATGTGCGGGCCGAGCCGGCGGCCGAGCACCGTGAACCAGGGCCGGATGCCGTGATTGGCCTGCACCAGGGCGCCGACGTGAAACGCCGTGCCGTCGAGCTCCAGCCGGCGCGAGGCCGTGCCCGTGCCGCCCTTGAACTCGTAGCAGATCATGCCGGTGCCGCCACCCACGTTGCCTTCGGCGACCGCGCCGGAGGCAGCGCTGTCGAGCGCCGCCAGCGCGTCCGCCTCGGTCACGTGCTGGCCGTTGATGTCGTTCAGGACACCGTCGTAGGTCTCGGCAACCACGGGCATGGCCCAGAGATGCTCGTTCTGCCAGGCTTCGGCGTAGGTCCGGATCATCCATCGCGTCGCGGCATGATGGACAATGCCGACGCTGTGGGTGTTGGTGATGCAGACCGGCCCGACCAGATAGCCGCCATCGCGGATCCAGTGGGTGCCGGTCATCTCGCCGTTGCCGTTGAGCGCGTACATGCCGGCCCACACCGGCTCGGGATCCGGCTGCCGGCCGAGGGGCAGGATGGCGGTCACGCCGGTGCGGACCGGGCCTTGCCCCTCGATCAGCGGCCCCTCGCCCTCGATCCTTGTGGTGAAACCCACCTCCAGACCGGGAACGTCCGTGATCGCGTTGTAGCGGCCGGTCTTTCCGGGGAAGGGCAGGTCGAGCTCGCGCCCGCGCGGCTTGGGCATGGTCACGTCGTTCAGCCTCGCCGGCGCAGATAGAGGCCGAGCGAGGCGATGATGAAGGTAAACAGCAGCATCAGCGTGGCGATCGCGTTGATCTGGGGCTTCACCCCGCGCCGCAGCATACCGTAGATGAAGAGCGGCAGCGTGGTCGAATCGGGCCCGGCGATGAAGTAGGTGATTACCAGGTCGTCCATGGAGATGATGAACGCGAGCAAGGCGCCGCCGACCACGCCCGGCGCGATGTGCGGCAGGGTCACGCGGCGGAAGGTCACCAACTCGCTGGCGCCGAGGTCTGCGGAGGCTTCCTCCAGCGCGTTGTCCATGCCCGCAAGGCGGGCGCTGACGACGACGAAGACGTAGGAGATCAGGAACGTGCAGTGCCCGATGATGATCGTGTAGAGCCCGAGCGACATGCCGATGCTGACGAAGAATACGAGCAGCGCGATGCCGAGAACGATGTCCGGCATCACCATCGGCATGTAGAGCAGGCCCTGGTAGAAGCGCTGCGCACGGAAGCGATAGCGAAAGAGCGCCAGCGCGGTCATGGTGCCCAGCACCGTCGAAATGGTCGTGGTAGAGGCGGCGACGATCAGACTGTTCATGACCGCGGCAAGCAGCTGATCGGTCGATTCGACGTAAAGAGTCTGCTCGTTGAGCTGCGTCGGATAACCGAAGATCGTCCAGTACCAGTCGAACGTGAAGCCCGACCAGACCATCATGTTTATCGGGTTGGAATTGAACGAGAACGCGACGATCATCACGATCGGCGCGTAGACGAACACCAGAAACAGCACGCCGTAGGTGCCGAACAGACGCTGCTTCAAGCGCAGTTTCATGGCCGCGTCTGCATCCGTCCGATGCGCCGCAAATATATGAGAATTAATAGGAACATCACGGCCATCATCATGACCGACAGGGCTGCGCCGAACGGCCAATTGCGCGCCGAAAGGAACTGCTGCTCGATCAGATTGCCGATCATCAGGACCTTGGCGCCGCCCAGCAGGTCAGGGACGATGAAGTTGCCGAGGCTCGGGATGAACACCAGGACGGAACCGGCGGCGATGCCGGGCAGTGTCAGCGGCACCGTCACTCTGCAAAAGGTCTGAAACGAGCTCGCGCCCAGGTCCGACGAAACCTCGACGAGCGAGCGATCCAGCTTCTCCACGGAGGCATAGACCGGCAGGAACATGAACGGCAGCAAGACGTAGGCCATGCCGATCAGCACGGCGGTTTCCGTGAAGATAAGATCGAGCGGTTCCTCGATCACGCCAAGGCCGACCAGGCCGTAATTAAGAAACCCTGTGGGGCGCAGGATCAGCACCCAGGCAAACAGCCGCACCACCAGGCTGACGAAGAACGGCAGCGTGATCAGGAATACGACGAACATGCGCCAGCGCCGCTGGAGCCCGCGCACCCAGAGCGCCGCGGGATAGCAGATCGCAAGGGTGATCAGCACGTTTATGAATGCGAGCCGAGCCGAGCGCCCGAAAATCTCGGCATAGACCCAGTCGAAGTCCTCCCATTCGCCGTCGGCCCAGCCGAGAATGCGTCCGTAACTCCAGTGATAGAAGTTCCATTCGACGCCGCCGTAGAGCCCCGGCTCCAGAAAACTGAAGATGATCATCACCGCGAGCGGGCCGATGAAACATATGCCGAGGACCAGGCTGACCGGCCCGAGCAGGACGGCGAGCCGGGTCCGGTCCCTCTTAACCGCCATCGCGGACTTCCTCGATCAGGTGCGGCTCCGCGCGCCGGTAGGCGAGCCTGAGCGCCTCGCCGGGCTCAGCCCGGTAGAGCCGGTCGCCATCCGCGCCGGGGCTCGGCGTGACGGTGATGGCAGCGCCGTTGGCGAGCCGGCAAACCAGCTGCCGCGTTGCGCCGTAGAAGACGGACTGTTCGAGCCTCGCCTCCAGGATGCCGAACGCGGGGTCCGCGGCGGCAGGCGCGCCGTCGAGCTGCTCGGGCCGCAGCAGCATCGTCATTCTGCGCCCCGCCGGCACGCCCTCGCGAATCGCAAGCCGCAGCCCGTCATCGGTCACGAGCGCCGGGTCCGGCCCGCCTTCGACCGTGCCGGTGAAGAGGGCGCCGTCGCCGATGAACTCGGCGACGAAGCTCGTCGCCGGCGCGTGGTAAAGCTGCTCCGGCGATCCTATCTGCTCGATCCTGCCGTGGTTCAGCACGACGATGCGATCCGACATGGTCAGCGCTTCCTCCTGGTCGTGGGTGACGAAGAGGAAGCAGATGCCGAGCTCGTGCTGCAGGGTCTTGAGCTCGAGCTGCATCGAATGCCGCAGGTTGCGGTCGAGCGCCGACAGGGGCTCGTCGAGCAGCAGGAGCTTGGGCCGGTTGATGATGGCGCGCGCCAGCGCGACCCGCTGGCGCTGACCGCCCGACAGCTGGTCCGGCTTGCGGCGCTCGAGGCCCTGTAACCCCACCTGTTCCAGGGCCTGGGCCACGCGCACCGTGCGCTCGCGGCGCGGCACGCCCGTGACCTCCAGGCCGTAAGCGACGTTGGCCTCGACGCGCAGATGCGGAAACAGCGCGTAAGTCTGGAAGACGGTGTTGACGGGCCGGTGTTGCGCCGGCACCCCGGTCATCGGCGCGCCGTCAATGCGCACTTCGCCGGAATCGAGGTCTTCAAAGCCGCTGATGCAACGCAGCAACGTGGTCTTGCCGCAGCCCGACGGGCTGAGCAGGGTTACGTACTCGCCGGCTCTGACGGCCATGGAGTCTTGGTAAAGCGCGGTTACCGTGCCGCCTTCGGGCGCGGTGAACCGCTTGACGGCATCGAGCACCTCGGCGACCGGAGAGCCCGAACCGGGCAGTCCGGTGTCGCGCATCTCCGGTAACGGACTCAGTCCGCTCGCCGACGTGTACCGATGAGAACGGCTTGCTACTGGGCCGTTCTCACCTTGGTCCAGACGCGGTTGTACTTGCGCAGATCCTTGCCGAGATCCTCGAAGATCTGCAGCTTCGCCATCACCTCCGGCGGAGGATTGGTGTTCGGATTGTTCTTGAGTTCATCCGGCAGAAGATCGCGCGCCGGCACGTTGGCCGTCCCGTTGACCTGCTGGAGCGTGTTGAGCGCCGCAATCTCGGGCTGCATGTAGAACTCGAAGAACCGGATCGCGCTCTCCTTGTTCGGCGCGGTATCGAGGATGCAAATGTCCTCCTGGTACATCGTGGCTCCCTCTTCCGGGATCACGAATCCGAGCCGGTCGGGGTCCTGGAGCACGAGAAACGTCGCGCCGACGTACCAATGCGCTGCGGCGATGTCGCCGGCCTGCACCAGCGGCCCCACATCATAGGTAAACGCCGAAATCTTGTCCTTGCGCTCGAGCAGCCAGGCCTCGGCCTGCTTCAGAGCGTCCGAATCCGCCGTGTTCACGGAATGGCCGTTCATGATGAGGGCAACACCGATGGTCTCGCGCAGATCGTCGAGCATGGTGATCTTCTTGCCCTTGTCCGGCAGCGCAAAGAAGTCCTCCCAGGAGGTAAGCTCGCCGGCCTCTTCCCTGTTGTAGAAGATGCCGACCGCGCCCCAGGCATAGGGCAGGCAGTAGGAGCTCTCGGGGTCTACCAGGGAACGCTTGGCGATCGGGTCGATGTTCTCGAAACCCTTGAGCGTGTTCACTTTCGCGTCGTACAGGAGTCCGAGCTTCTGCATGATGTCGCGCATGTGAACCGACGGGAACACGATGTCGTAACCCGTCGCACCCGCCTGAATTTTCGCCAGCATTTCCTCGTTGGTGCCGTAGGTGTCGAGGGTCACCTCGATCCCGGTATCCTCGGTAAACCGGGTCAGTACCTCCGGGTTGATGTACTCGCCCCAGTTGTAGACGTTGAGCTGGCCTTCCGCCGAAGCGGGTTGAGTTGCCAGGGCGCCCACGATACCGAGCGCGGCGACGCCGGTCGCTACTCCGATTTTGCCTAACATTTTGCTCATTCTCCCCTCCAGGTTATCGTTTGCTAATAGCGCTTTAGCGCTCGAATCGTCAACTGCCGCCTAGCCGTTGCTCCAGATCACCTTCGGGTAGGGCACGACCCAGGAGGCCTTGAGGTACCAGGTCTCAAGGATCTCCACCGGCGCGAGCTTGTGGAGGTGCGGGTAGAGGCCGGAGCGCCCAAGCTCCAGATGGCCGGCGCCGGTCCAGATCTCGTGCAGGGCGAAGTCCTCGGGCCGGATCAGGAGGAGCTGCTTGATGGGCTTGCCGCCTTCCTCGGGGTTGGGAATCTTGCGGATCTGCAGGAAGTCGGCATCGACCAGCTCGGCGAAGCGGTCCTCGATGGCGCTGTCGGCGCGGCGGATCGGCGGCGGGCTGGTGACGTTCATGCTGAGCCGCATGAGGCATTCGCTGGCCCGGTCGCAGTGGCCGATCACCTGGCTGCCGTAGAACTTGAGCGGCGTGGTGTCGCACAGGTTGGCGGGCCAGCCGTAGATCTCGCGCTCGAAGGTGAGCGCCATGTCGTTATCGACCCAGATGTAGTTGATGTACCAGCCGGTCCATTTCTTGTAGCGGACCATGATGCCGGTCAGGCACTCGTGGTAAAGCTCGACCGAGTGGGTCGGCTGGCCCATGTCGCCGAGCCAGGCGAGCACGAGGTTGGGTTCGACCGGCTCCAGCGGCTCCGGCACCTCGAAGGCGACCGCGTCGGGGTCGGCACGGTAGGCCATCATCAGAATCTTGCTGTCGGGCGTCGCGTAGAACGGCGGCTTCGTGAAGGTCGGCGCCGCAAGCGGCATCGAGTAGCCTTCCTCGTGCTCCTTCATGGTCTCCCTCTCGTCGTTGGGTGCGGTGGTGTCTGGGGCGCGGCGAGTGTGGTGGCGCAGGTGGGGCCGGTCAATACGTCGCGCGGCCCATTTGCGTGGTGCGCGCGGCTAATAGGTTGCGCGGCCGCCGGAGAGGTCGAACACGCCGCCGGTGGAGAACGAGCAGTCCTCGGAGCAGAGCCAGGCGACCATGGCGGCGATCTCCTTCGGCAGACCGAAGCGCCCCATCGGGATCTTCGACTTCATCATGTCGATATGGGTCTGGGTCATCTGGTCGAAGATGCGGGTCTCGACCGCCGCCGGCGTGACGCAGTTCACCAGCACGCCGGAACCCGCGAGCTCCTTGCCGAGGCTCTTGGTGAGCGCGATCAGGCCGCCCTTCGCCGCGCTGTAGGCCGGTGCGTTGGGGTTGCCCTCCTTGCCGGCCACCGAGGCGATGTTGACGATCCGCCCCCAGCCTGCCTCCCTCATCGACGGCACCACGGCGCGGCACACCAGGTAGGGGCCGTTGAGGTCGATGTCGATTACCCGGCGCCAGTCTGCCACGGGGTATTCCCAGGTGGGCATGTTGGGGCCGGAGATGCCGGCGTTGTTGACCAAGATGTCGATGCCGCCGGCGCTGGCCTGGGTCTCGCGGAGCGCAGATTCCACCGCGCCCGGGTCCGAGACGTCGACCTCGATCCATCCGGCCGGGCCTCCGCCGGGCCAGTCGGCCTGCGCCGCCGCCATGGCGGCGGGGTCCAGATCCCAGACGTAGACGGCGGCACCGGAAGCCTGCAGCCGCTCGCCGATGGCGCGCCCGAGCCCCTGGGCTGCGCCGGTCACGACGGCCCGCCGGCCGTTGAGGTCGATGCTGTTCATGGGTTCGGTTCCTTTGTCTGCCGCCAGTCTTGCCAGCGGAGGCACGAGTGAGCATCAAGTAGCGGGCGGCTCGCCACCGTCGCCATCGAAGCCGCTCTGCAACTCTTCAGGGAGAGGTGCGTCGAAGTTGTCGGCCATCCAGACCTGCCCCTCCCAACCACCGGGCTGGCGCGGGCGCGTTGAGGCCTCCAGTGCGACTAGACGCGCCACCGAACGACTATGCTTGGTAATGACGATCTCCTCGCCGTTGGCTGCCTCTTCGACGAGACGCGAGAGATGAGTTTTCGCCTGGCTGATGTTGATCGTGCGCGTCTGCGTGAACTAAGCGCGGGTAAAGTTGCCGTCAACCTGACTCTGGCGCAGACGCCCGTCTCGCGCCACCATGCGGACCACCATGAACCGGATCGTCGACGCTCACCATCACATTTGGCGCCAGCGCGACCTGCCGTGGCTCATGGGCCCGATGCAGCCGCGCATCTTCGGCCCGTACGAGCCGATCCGGCGCGACTACGCGATCGAGGAATATCTCGGCGATATCGAGGGAAGCGGCGTCGCACAGTCGATCTACGTGCAGGCCAACTGGGCGCCCGCGCAGGCCGTCGACGAGGTGGCGTGGGTGCAGGCGGAGGCCGATCGCACCGGCTACCCAAACGCCATCGTGGGCTACGCCGATCTGCGCGACCCGGATGTCGAGACAGTACTCAAGGCGCAAAGCCAGTACCCACTGCTGCGCGGCATCCGCATGCAGCTCCACTGGCACGAGAACGAGCAATACCGCTTCGCCGACGGGCCTGCGGTGATGAACGGCGCGGCGCTCCGCCGCAACGTTGGGCTGCTGGCCAGGCACGGCCTCGTCTTCGAGCTGCAAGTTTTCACCGCGCAGATGGCGGACGGCGCCGCCTTCGCTGCGGCGTTCCCCGACGTACCGATGGTGCTCGCCCACTGCGGCATGCCGGAAGACCTGACGCCCGAGGGCTGGCAGGCCTGGCGCGAGGGCATGGAGAGGCTCGCCGCCGTGCCCAGCGTTTCCGTCAAGCTCTCGGGGCTCGGCACGTTCCTTCATTGGGTCGATCAAGCCCATATCGAGCGCGCGGTGCGCGAGACGGTGGAACTCTTCGGGCCGGAGCGCTGCCTCTATGGCAGCAACTTCCCCATCGAGAAGTTGTGGACCGACTACGCCAGCCTGATCGGCGCCTATCGAAAGGCGCTGGCTCACTTGAGCGAGGCGGATCAAGCGCAGATATTCGCCGGAACCGCGCGGCGGCTTTACCGGCTCTAGCCCGGCTGCGCCGCCGCCGGCAGGGACGAAAAAGAAGGGAGGGAACGACGATGGCGATCGAACGCGTGCGGACGCCCCATGTGGCCGAGCCGGCGCCCGGCCTCTGGTCCAACTGCCTGCGCTGCGGCAACCAGGTCTATATCGCGGGCCTCGTGGCGGTGGACGCGGACTTCAACGTGCTCGCGGTGGGCGATCCGGGTGAGCAGTCGCGCATCATCTTCCGCAATATCCGGCACTATCTGGAAGCCGCCGGGGGCAGCCTGGCCGACATCGTGCGGATGCGCGTCTATCTCTCGAACCTAGAGCGCGACCGGCCGGCCTTCCTCGAAGCGCGGCGGGAGTTCTTCACGGGCGACTTCCCGTGCTCGACTCTGGTGGAGGTAGCGGCTCTGGTCTCGCCGGAGATGCTGGTCGAGGTCGATGCCGATGCCATCATCGGTGCCGGTGCGGCATAGCATCAACCGCCTGGCGTGATAGGATCGCTCCGCCGCCAGGCGTGAGCGGGACGGATTGTCGCAAAGGGAGACAAGAGGATGATCGAGGTCAATTCACCGCGGCTGCTGGATCTCGTGGCCGAGGACGCCAGCGTCGACCAGATTTGTACGGGCTTCCAGTTCACCGAGGGGCCGATCTGGCACCCCGGCGAGCAGTGCCTGTACTTCAGCGACATCCCGGCGGACACGCGCCGGCGCTGGAGCGCGGCTGACGGCGCGAGCGACGTGCGCCACCCCAACAACAAGGGCAACGGCATGACGCTGGATGCCGACCTCAACCTCTACATCTGCGAGCACGTGACCAGCGTGCTGGCGCGCGAGACTCCGTCAGGCGAACGCCAGGTTCTCGCCTCGCACTACAACGGCAAGGAGCTGAACAGCCCCAACGACGTGGTGGTGAAGTCGGACGGCTCGGTCTATTTCTCCGATCCGTGGTACGGTCGCATGCCGGTCTTCGGCGAAGAGCGAGAGCGCGAGCTGGGCTTCCAGGCGGTCTTCCGTGTCGCGACCAACGGCGAGGTCCACTGCGAGGTCGATGACTTCGACCAGCCCAACGGACTCTGCTTCTCGCCGGACGAGAGCATCCTCTACGTCAACGACACGACGCGCGCGCACATCCGGGTGTTCGACGTTGGCAGCGACGGCTCGCTCTCCAACGGGCGCATGTTCGCCGAGAACGTCGGCGACGGCGTGCTGGAGAACGGCGTGGTCGACGGCATGAAGTGCGACGAGCAGGGCAACGTCTACGTCACCGGCCCGCGCGGCTTTTGGGTCTTCGCGCCCGACGGCGAGCACCTCGGCGTGATCGGGATGCCGGAGCACTCGGCCAACCTCAACTGGGGCGGCACCGGGTGGAACGAGCTCTACTGCACCTGCTCGACCTCGGTCTACCGGATCGCGCTCAAGGTCGCCGGCAATCGCCTGGCCTACATGTAGGGGAGGGAGTCATGGCCTTCGAACTGGACGCCGCGCGCAGCGCACTCATCATCCAGGACCTGCAGAACGACGTGATCGCGGAAGGTGGCGCCTTCGCCGATTCCGGCGCGCCGGCGCACGCGCAGTCGCAAAACGTGGTGGAGAACGTGAAGTCCCTGGCTGCGGCCGCACGAAAGGCCGGCATGGCGGTGATCCACGTCCACTACATCGTCGAGGAAGGCGCGCCGGGACTGAAGCTCAACGCACCGCTCTTCCAGGGCATCGCAGAGGCGAAGGCGATGGTGCGCGGCTCCTGGGGCGCTGCGGCGGTGGCGGGGCTGGAGCCGCAGGCGGGCGATCTCGTGGTCGAGAAGATGCGCATGAACGCGTTCCACGACACGCCCCTGGAGACGATCCTCAAGGGGCTCGGCGTGGACACCATCGTGATCTCGGGCGCGTGGACCAACTTCTCGGTGGAGCACACCGCGCGTCACGGCGCCGATGCCGGCTACCGCGCCGTGGTGCTCACGGACGGGACGTCTACCATCAACGACGAGTGGCACAACGCCGGACTCAACTACGCGCTGGAGAATATCGCCGAGCGCGTTACCTGCGCGGAGGCCGCGGCTGCGTTGGGGGGCTGAGGGGCGATCGGGAGGCGCTTGCTCGCGTCTTCGTCGAGCGAGCGTATTCGGCGAGGTCCATCAAGCGACCGCAGAACGTGCAGTGCCATCCGCGAGTGCGTCCACCGCGCGTCGGAAGGACTCCAGCGCATGGTCCAGTCCATCTCCCTGGTAACGAAACTCGTCGGGTATGGAGTCGTAGCGCCGTTGCGCCTGTGAATTCGACGCCTGCCTCCAACCGTCGATTTCCACCTCATCCGTAACACGACCTGGAACCGCCTCCTGGAACGTCTCCAGCTCTCCCCTCAGGAAGCTCAGGAAGTCATGAGTTGCGATTTGCTGACGGGCAATCCTTTCGAAGTGATGACCCATGGCCGCCAGGTAGATCGCTTCGGGAAGCATGCGGGGGTGATCCTTGGAGACCTTGCCGATGAACTTGGAGTAGGAGGGTATCTGTCTGGCGGAGAGACGGCGGCGAACTCCCATGAGGGCCGCAAAGGTCTTGTCCTTGCTCACCGGTTTCCGAAGGTGAGGAACTGGTTTCAGATGCTGAAACAAGGTAAGGCAGCGCTTGAAGTAATTCTCCAAAGTGGGATCGTAGAGGGTGGCTATCACTCGCTTATAACCCTCGATCAACGTCTCGTATCTCATCTCCGTCTTGAAGTTGAGATTCATGGCGCTGGTCCCGATCGGTGTCTCCAGCAGCCGGTTCTCCGACTTCAGACGCTCGTACATGTCCGTGCCCTTCACGGCGGTCAGCAAATAAACGGGGGCCATAGGGATGCCAGTCTCCTGGATAAATTCGATCTGAGCGTCAAATACTCTCTCGTCATCGCCATCCAGACCCAGAATGAATCCACCCTGAATCTGCATCCCACGGCGCTGGATTTTTCGAACGGCACTGAAAAGAAAATTTTCTTGGTTCTTGCTGGTGTTCTGCGACTTCTTGGTCTTGAGCAAGGCCGCGGGGTTGGGGGTTTCGATGCCGACAAACACGGAGTGAAAACCGGCCTCGATCATGGCATCCATCAGCTCGTCCATGAGCGCAAGATTCGCACTCGCTTCCGTGGTCAGGGTGAATGGATACCCCTTGCTCTTTTGCCACGCGGCGATCGCCGGCAGCAGCTTCATGGCATCTCGTTTGTTGCCGATGAAGTTGTCGTCGACCATGAAGACGGGGCCTCGCCAACCCAGCCGATACAGAGAGTCGAGCTCCGCCACAATCTGTTCCGGAGCCTTGGTCCGAGGCACGCGACCGTAGAGCTTGATGATGTCGCAGAACTCGCAGTCGAATGGACATCCGCGGGAGAACTGCACGCTCATCGTGGCGTAGTTCTTCACGTCGATGAGGTCGAAGCGGGGCACCGGCGTCCGGGTCACATCCGGCTTTCGCGTTTCCCGATAGATGGCCTTGGCCGTGCCTTCTTCCAGATCCCGAAGGAATTCCCGGAAGATCTCCTCGACCTCGCCGAGCACGAAGTGGTCAACGCCCGGGATGTCCTCGTAAAACGTGGTCGGATGAGGCCCGCCTGCCACCACGGGAACACCTGCGCGATTGCACCGCTCGACCACGGCACACAGCGACGCGTGTTGCGTGAGAATGGTGGACGTGAATACCAGGTCCGCCCAGGCAAGGTCGGCGTCCCGCAAGGTGCTCACGTTCATGTCCACCACGCGAAGCGCGTAGTCCGGAGGAAACATCGCGGCGATGGTCAGCAGCCCCAATGGCGGAAAGGTCGCGTTGACCCCCGACATCTCCAGCGCGTATTCAGCCCCCCAGAAGGTCGGAGGGTGCTCCGGATACACCAGCAGAGCGTTTGGCATGACCGGGTTCTCCTCTTTTCCTCCGGGCGCGCCAGGGCCGGGGCGCTTGCGTTCGCGTGTCAGTCCGGCAGTGGCGCGAGGAGGTCGTTGCGGGCGCTGAGGAAGTTGACCACCACCCGCATGTTCTCCTCGGTGCCGTCGAACAGGGTCGAGTGGTTCGAGCCCCGGACCACGTACTTGACCGCGTTCGGGATGTTCTCGGCGAGCCAGGTCTGGCCGGCGCCGGTCTCGCCCACCTCCCACGGCGTCATGATGTCTTCGTCGCCGCCGATGACCAGGGTCGGCGCCTTGATTTGCGCTGCGTAGGGCCGGAGGTCCATCTCCATCATCGCGCGGCAGGCGCGCTGGTAGACCTCCCTGCGGTTCGAGCGCTCCAGGATGTCCTGGATCATGTCGACGGCACCGGGGCCGTTCGGCCCGTCGAGGAACTTGCGCGAGAGCGCCTGGACCGCGATCAGCTCGGCCAGGGTGCGGCTGCCGCAGCCGTAGGCCTCGGAGATATCGATCCAGTTCTGGAAGGTGAGGCGGCCGGCGAGATCGAGCTTCGCGGCCGAGCAGTTGATGACGAGCCGGTCGGTCCGGTCGGCGTACTTGGCGCCGAAGACTTGCGCGATCATCCCGCCCATGGAGGTGCCGTGGATGTGGGCGCGCTCGATCTTCAGTGCGTCCATGAGGCCGGCGACGTCGTCGGCCCACACCTCCATGTCGTAGGGCTGGATGGGCTTGTCGGACTGCCCGTAGCCGCGCATGTCGAAGTCGATGCAGCGGAAGTACTTGGACGCGATGGGCGTCGCGGTGGCGAAGTTGAAGTGGCCGAAGCCCGCGCCGTGGATGTGAACCACGGGCGTGCCTTCCCCCGTCGTCTCGTACCAGAGCTTGACGCCGTTGACCTCCGCGAACGCCATGACCACCTCCCGTTTGTCAGCCTCGCGCGCCGTGAGCGACAATCTTACACCGGCAAGCCTGTGAAATAACGCGCGGTTGTCTTCGGATCGCGCGATTATGTTTGCTATCCGGGGGCGTTGAGACCAAATTCGCGCGGCCGCAACGCGGCCAAACTGGCGAGGGGACAGGGCATGGCGGAGGACCTGCGCCAAGCGGCGCTCGACTATCACCGCGAGCCCAAGCCGGGCAAGCTCGGCATCCACGCCACCAAGCGCATGGGCACGCAGCGCGACCTCGCCCTCGCCTACAGCCCCGGCGTGGCCGCGCCCTGCCTGGAAATCGCCGAAGACCCGGCGCGGGTCTGGGACTACACCGCCAAGGCCAATCTGGTTGCGGTGATCAGCAACGGCAGCGCGGTGCTGGGCCTCGGCGCCATCGGTGCGCTTGCCTCCAAGCCGGTGATGGAGGGCAAGGCGGTCCTCTTCAAGAAGTTCGCCAACATCGACGTGTTCGACATCGAGGTCGACGAGGGCGACGTGGACGCGCTGGTGGAGACCGTGGCCCGCCTGGAGCCGACCTTCGGCGCGATCAACCTGGAGGACATCAAGGCGCCCGAGTGCTTCGAGATCGAGCGCCGCCTCAAGGAGCGCCTCAACATCCCGGTGTTCCACGACGACCAGCACGGCACCGCGATCTGCGTCGCCGCCGCCGCGCTGAACGCGCTCCGCATCGTCGGCAAGACGCCGGACGCGGCACGGGTGGTGTGCTCGGGTGCCGGCGCCGCGGCGATCGCCTGTCTCGACCTTCTGCAGGAGCTCGGCGTCGCGCGCGCCAACATCGCGGTGTGCGACAGCAAGGGCGTGGTGCACGCGGGACGCACGGACCTCAACGAGCAGAAGCGGCGCTACGCGCTGGATACCGACGCGCGCACGCTGGACGACGCGATTGCGGACGCCGACATCTTTCTCGGCCTCTCGGGACCCGGCACCATGACCCAGGCGATGGTGCGGAGCATGGGCCCGAAGCCCATCATCCTCGCGCTCGCGAACCCGATACCGGAAATCATGCCCGAGGACGCGCTCGCGGCGCGGCCAGACGCGATCATCGCGACCGGGCGCTCCGACTATCCGAACCAGGTCAACAACGTGCTCTGCTTCCCGTTCATCTTCCGGGGTGCGCTCGACTGCGGCGCGACCGAGATCAACACGGCGATGAAGCTCGCCTGCGTGCGCGCCATCGCCGATCTCGCGACTGCCGAATCCTCCGACGTGGTGGCGGCGGCCTACGGCGACCAGTCTCAGAAATTCGGCCCGGACTACATCATCCCCAAACCCTTCGATCCGCGCCTGATCGAGACCGTGCCGGCCGCCGTGGCCGAAGCCGCGATGGAGAGCGGCGTCGCGGCCCGGCCCATCGCTGACCTTGCGGCCTACCGCCAGGAGCTCGCGGGCCTCGTGTTCCGCACCGGCTACCTGATGAAGGTGGTGATCGACCAGGCCAAGAAGGATCCGAAACGGGTGGTCTACGCCGCCGGCGAGAACGAGCGCGTGCTGCGCGCGGCCCAGCAGGCGATCGACGAGGGCATTGCGCGGCCGATCCTGATCGGGCGTCCGTCGCGGATCGAGGAGCGGATCGACCGGCTCTCGCTTCGGCTCGAGCCCGCCACAAACGTCGACGTGATCAATCCGGCGGACTACGAGAAATACGACGCCTACTGGCGGCTCTATCACGAGCTGATGGGGCGGCGCGGGGTCGCACCTGCGGCGGCGCGCACGACGCTCCGCAACCAGCCCACGGTGATCGCCTCGATGATGGTGCGCAGCGGCGACGCCGATGCACTGCTGGCCGGCCCGGCTCCGCGTTTCCGGCCCGAGCTTAACTACGTGCTCGACGTGATCGGGCTTCGGCCCGGCGTCGACTCGGCGGCGGCACTGCGGGTCCTGATCCTGACCAAGGGCATCTTTTTCATCGCCGACACCGACATCGCCGAGGACCCCAGCCCGCCGCAGATTTGCCAATCGGCCATGCTGGTTGCCGAGCAGGTCCGCCGCTTCGGCATGACGCCGAAGATCGCACTGCTTTCGGCCTCCAACTTCGGCAGCAACGACCTGGCGACGTCGGTGAAGATGCGCGAAGCGCTGCATCTGCTGCATCAGCAGGCACCCGAGCTCGAGGCCGAAGGCGAAATGAACGCGGATGCTGCGCTCGACGAAGCGATCCGGGCGGAGAGGTTCCCCAACTCGCGGCTCAAGGGTCAGGCCAACACCCTGATCCTGCCCGACCTGACCACGGCCAACATCGCCTACGGCATGCTCAAGGTGCTGGCGGACGGCATCTCGGTCGGCCCGATCCTGCTCGGGCTCGCGGCGCCGGCCTACGTGCTGCACGGCTCGGCCACCACGCGGGGCGTGCTCAACATGACGGCGGTTGCCGCGGTCGAGGCCCAGAGCCGGGCGGAGGAGGGCGACGGCATGGCTGCCGCCGCTGCGGGCTAGGCGGGGAGGCGATGGCGCGGCCCGACCCGTCGCCGGAGGCCGGCGCGGCGCCTGAGCGAGGCGGGCGGGAAGGGCTCTACGGCCTCACCACCGAGCTGGTCAGCGCCGTGCGCGCAGCGCTGGCGGAGTCGGACGGCGATCGAGTCCGCGCCCTGGTCGCGCCGCTGCACGAAGCCGACATCGCCGACCTGATCGAGCGGTTTCGCGCCGGCGAGCGTAGCCGGCTCATCGCCATCGCCCACGATGTGCTGAGCGGCGACGTGCTTCCCCATGTCGAGGACGAAATCCGCGAGGAGCTGATCGGAGAGATCGGCGCGGAGCGGGCCGCCGAAGCCATCGCGGACATGGAGAGCGACGACGCCGTCGCGGTGCTGGAGGACCTCGACGACCCGCAGCGCAAGGAGATTCTCGACGCGATTTCGAGCGAGGAGCGGGCCGGAGTCGCGGAGAGCCTGACGTATCCCGAGGACAGCGCCGGCCGCCTGATGCAGCGCGAGGTGGTCGCGCTGCCGGCGTTCTGGACCGTGGGCCAGACCATCGACCACATGCGCGAGACCGGCGGCGACATGCCGGACGAGTTCTACGAGATCTACGTGATCGACCCGCGCCACCGGCCGATCGGGCGAATCCCGCTGCACCGGCTGCTCCGCACCCGGCGCCCGGTACTGCTGCGCGACATCATGGCGACCGACCTCAAGGCGATCCCCGCCGAGACCGACCAGGAGGAGGTCGGCCACGTCTTCGACCAGTACGACCTGGTGTCGGCACCGGTGCTCGGCGAATCCGGTCGCCTGATCGGCGTGATCACGGTGGACGACGTGGTCGACGTAATTCAGGAGGAGGCGGAGGAGGACATCCTGCGCCTGAGCGGCGTGCGGGAGCCGGACATCTACCGTGCCGCGCTGCGCACCGCCACCGGGCGCTTCACCTGGCTGCTGGTCAATCTCGGCACCGCGATTCTCGCGTCGCTGGTGATCTACCAGTTCGACGGGACCATCGATCAGATGGTGGCGCTCGCGGTGCTCATGCCCATCGTCGCCTCCATGGGCGGCAACGCCGGCACCCAGACCATGACCGTCGCGGTGCGCGCCATCGCCACCAAGGACCTGACGACGGCCAACTTCTTCAGGGTGCTGTGGAAGGAGGTGCTGGTCGGCGGCTTCAACGGCGTGGTCTTCGCGGTTCTGATCGGCGTTGCCGCCGCGGCCTGGTACGACAACATCGCGCTCGGCATCGTGATCGCCGCCGCGATGATCATCAACATGCTGGTGGCCGGTCTATTCGGCTTGGCGATCCCGGTGGCGCTCTGGCGGCTGAAGATCGACCCGGCGACGGCGGCCGGCGTGGTGCTCACCACCATCACCGACGTGATCGGCTTCCTCGCCTTTCTCGGCCTCGCGGCGATGCTGCTGGTGTGACGGGGGGTATAGTTCCCGCCGAAATTTCCCCGATGCCGTTTGTATCCAGGTGCGTGCTCCGCGATCTACAATCCCGCGAGACAGGGAACCGGACTCCACGAAGGGGTATTGAACCATGTTGCACGCTGCGAAACGCGCAGCCGTCGCCCTTACCTCCGCGGCGCTGCTCTCGGTCTTGCTGACCGCCACTGCCGTTGCCGAGACCGAGTGGGACCTGCCGCTCGCCTGGCCGGACGGCAACTTCCACGTCGAGAACGCCAAGACCTTCGCCAAGGTGGTGGGGCAGGTGACCGGCGGCGAGGTCGCCATCAACATCCATGCGGGCGGGTCCCTCGGCTTCAAGGGGCCGGAGATGCTGAACGCGATCGGCGACGGGCTCGTGCCCATCGGCGAGATGCTGCTCAACCAGCAAGTGGGGGAGCGGAAGATCCTCGGGCTCGAGACGCAGCCCTACATCATCGAGGACCTCGATCAGCTCGCGATCTTTCACACGCACTTCCGCCCGGCCATCGAGCGGGTGGCCGCGGACTACAACCAGAAGGTGCTCTACGTGGTGCCGTGGCCGCGCCAGTACGTCTACACCAAGGTGGAGGCGAAGAGGGTCGCGGACCTCGCCGGTATCAAGATCCGCACCTACAACGACACGACGACCGAGATGTTCAATCGTATCGGCATGACCTCGGTGCAGCTCCCCTGGGGCGAGGTGGTGCCGTCGCTCGCGGCCGGGACCATCGACGCGGTCACGACGTCGGCGAGCTCGGGTGTGGACGGGAAGTTCTGGGAGTTCCTCACGCACATGTACCCGACGAGCCACGTCTGGTCGTCGAACGCGGTCTCCGTGAACCTCGATGCCTGGAACGATTTGACCGAGGGCCAGCGGGACGCCATCGAGGCGGCGGGCCGGATGCTTGAACCGGTGTTCTGGCAGGTGAGCAAGGCGGAGGACGCGGCCAAGTCGAAGGTCCTGAACGAGCGAGGCGTGGCGATGGCGGACGTGTCGGCGGAAATGCTGGCCGGCATGCAGGCCGCGACGGCGCCGATGCTGGCCGAGGCGCTGGCCGAGCTCGGCGACGAGGGCCAGACCATCATCGACGGCTTCTTCCGGGACATCGGCCGCTAGCGGGGCACGGCTCCGGTGCCCGGCGGGGCGTCGTCGGCGCCGGGTTCCGGTCCGGATAGCCCGGAGCGGGCAGGGGAGGCCGACGCCGTGTCCGTTCTGGTGCGGATTCTGGCGGGCATCGATGCGTTGTCGCGCGCCTGCGGCTACGTCGCGGCGGCACTCGTTCTCGGTATCGCGGGGCTCATCCTCGCCGAGATCTTCTGCCGCACGGTACTCAACGTCAGCCTCTCCTTCGCCTGGGAGTACGCGGCGTACTTCTTCGCCGTCTCGATCCTTTTCGGCGCGGCGTTCGCATTGCGGACGGGCGGGCACGTCAGGGTCATGCTGCTGTCGCAGAGCGTTTCGCCGAGAGTGGCGCACTGGCTCGACGTCGCGGCCACCGCGGTCGGCACCGTGATCGCCGGGTTCCTCGCGTGGGCGCTCACCGCCTTCGCCGCGCGGTCGTGGGTGAGCGGCAGCACGTCCGCCACCATCGACGAGACGCCCCTGGTCTATCCGCAGGCGGCGATGGCCTTCGGGGCGGCGCTGCTCACGCTGCAGCTCGTGGCCAGGGCGGTGCGGCTGCTCATCGGCGAGCCGCCCGAGGACGAGAGCGCGAAGCAAGAGTTCGGCGCGGGATGAGGGCATGACCGTCGCTGCCGCCGGCGCCGTTCTCGGCGTGCTCGCCCTGGTTCTCGGTCTCGGAGTCTGGGTGGGGCTCGCGCTCTTCGCGCCCGGCCTCGTCAGCCTCGCCGTCTTCCGCACCATGCCGGTGGAGAAGCTGCTCGCGCAGCTCACCTGGAACGCGACCACCACGCCCGAGCTGATCGCGCTCCCCCTCTTCATCCTGATGGCCGAGATCCTGTTCCACTCGCGGCTCTCGGCCTCGCTCTTCACCGGGCTTGCGCCGTGGACGACCCGCCTGCCGGGGCGTCTGCTGCACGTGAACGTGCTGGGCTGCACCATGTTCGCGGCGATCTCGGGGTCCTCGGCCGCGACCACCGCGACCGTGGGGCGCATCACGCTGACCGAGCTGCTGCGGCGCGGCTACGACCGCGACCTGGCCATGGGCTCGCTCGCGGGCGCCGGCACGCTGGGCTTCCTGATACCGCCGAGCATCATCCTGATCATCTACGGCGTGCTCTCGGAGACCTCGATCCTCAAGCTCTTCCTCGCGGGCATCGTTCCGGGGCTGATGCTCGCCGTGCTCTACATGACCTGGCTCGGCATCCGCGCGCGATGGAAGCCCTCGGTCGTGCCGGAGGAAGCGGAGAGCATGAGCTTCGCCGAGAAGCTGCTCGGGCTGCGGCACCTCATCCCCGTGGTGTTTCTGATCCTCGCGGTGCTGGGCTCGATGTACGGCGGCATCGCCAGCCCGTCCGAAGCCGCGGCGGTGGGCGTGCTGGGCGCGCTGATCGTGAGCGCCGCGCAGCGGACGCTGACCTGGGAGACGATCCGGAAGGCCAGTCTCGGCGCGGTCCGGACCATCAGCATGATCGGCCTGATCATCGCGGGCGCGTACTTCCTCTCGATCGCCATGGGCTTCCTCGGCGTGCCTCGCTTGATCGCGGGCGAGATCGCGGCGCTGCAGCTCTCGCCCATCGCGCTCATTATCCTGCTGCTCGTCTTCTACGCGATCCTCGGCTGCGTGCTGGAGGGCATGTCGAGCATCGTCATGACGCTGCCGATCACGCTGCCGCTGGTGCAGGCGGCGGGCTTCGACAAGATCTGGTTCGGCGTGTTCCTGGTGATCGTGGTGGAGATGGCGCAGATCACGCCACCCGTGGGCTTCAACCTGTTCGTGATCCAGGGGATGACAGGGGAGCGGATCGGCCGGATCGCCCGCGCGACTCTGCCCTTCTTCCTCATCATGGCAGGACTCGCGCTGCTCATCACATTCGTGCCCGAGGTCGTGACCGTGCTGCCCAACGCAATCCGCCTGGGCAGCTGAACGGAGAGCCAACGGAGACTAACGGTTTGCCGCGAACGCTATTCCTCGCGTAGCCAGCGGGTGGCTTCCGCGGGCTCGTGGTCGGGGTCGAACTCGAAGAGCTCCAGCAGCACGTCGTCGGGCGCGGCGCACATGATGTAGCGCCAAGTGCCGAACTCGCGGATGTCGCTGCGGAACGCGACGCCTTGCGCCTTCATGCGCGCGACCAGGGTGCGCAGGTCGTCGCTGCGGATGCCGATGTGGTGAACCGCGCCGCGCCCCTCGTCGCGGGGCGGCTGGTCGTAGAGGTGCAGCCTGCCGCTGCCGAGTCGCAAGAAGACGTTGCGGGAGCCGGCCAGCACGCCGTCGTAGACCAGCTCGCCGCCCAGCATGTCGCGCCACCAGGCGATGGTCGCGTCGATGTCGCGGGCGAAGATGTGGACGTGGTGGAGGCTCTCGGCCATGGCGCGGGAGGGCCGCCGGTCTAGGCGGCGCCTTCGACGAGCGGCACCACCTCTTCGGCGAAGAGCCGCATGCTGTCGGTCACCTGCGCGTGCGGCATGCCGAGCCAGTCCATTCCGAGGATGAACGTGGTGATGCCCAAGCGCCGGTCGTAGCCCGCGATCTGCTCGGCGACCTCCTCGGGCGAGCCGAATAGGAAGCGGTCGCGCATCAGCTCCTCGAAGTCGAGCGAGAGGTCGTCGTCGCCCTTGGGCATGGCCTTGTCCTGACCCCACTGGTGGTAGGTCTTGTACTTCTCCTCCAGGTAGGGGCGGGCGAGGCGCTCGGCTTCCGCCCTGGTCCGGGCGACGAAGATCTCGCGCATGAGCGGAAGCTCGGCGGGGAAGGGTTTCCCGGCCTCGTCAAGCGCGCGCCGGTAGATGACGAGCTGGCGCTCGGTGGTCTCCATGCGCTGGTGGGGGTTGATGAACCAGGTGTCGCCGAGCCGGGCGGCGCGCTCGACCGCAGCGT
The DNA here is from genome assembly GCA_022820945.1 of Alphaproteobacteria bacterium. Taxonomy (GTDB): domain Bacteria; phylum Pseudomonadota; class Alphaproteobacteria; order UBA828; family UBA828; genus WTGU01. The sequence goes on from JAJEEP010000178.1 coordinate 29,640, forward strand.
CCGCATTGGCGCCGAGCCAGATCGGCGGGTGCGGCTTCTGCATCGGCTTGAGCGAGACGGTCGCGTCCTCGAGCGTGAAGTGGGAGCCCGCCATGGAGACGCCGTCCTCGGTCCAGAGGCGGACCACGGCCTCCAGGTTCTCCTCGAGCCGCATGACGCGCTCGGCCTGGGTGGTGCCGAAACCCTTGAACTCCACCTCGCGATAGCCGAGGCCCGCGCCGAAGATCATGCGCCCGCCGGACATCACGTCGAGGGTCGCGACCTGCTCGGCGATATCCAGGGGCTTGTGCAGCGAGAGCAGGATGATCCCTGGCAGCAGGCGGCAGCGGGGCGCCTCGGCCATGAGCCGCGCCAGCAGGGGGAGCTGCTGATACTGCTGCAGCGGGTAGGCGGCGTAGTGCATGCCGGTGGCGAGGATGTCGAAGCCCAGCGCGTCCGCGAGCCGCGCCTGGGCGCAGAGGTCCGCGAAGCGCGCGTTCATGTCCTCGCCGCGGCGGAACTGGCCGCGGATGAAAAAACCGTACTTCATGGGTGTCCTCAGTCGGCTGTGTGCCCCGACGCCAGGTCCCGGAGGCAATCGTCGTCCAGGGGCTCGATCGGCGACCAGTCGCGGGTGCAGTGATGCTCGGCGCGGTCGAACTTCGTGGGCGGGTTATCGATGGCGGCGACGTTGAGATAGAAGATGCGGCGCGGCCAGGGGGTGATATTGCCGGCCGAGCCGTGGACCATGTTGGCGTGGCTGATCAGCACCGAGCCGGCCGGGCCGACGAAGGGCTCGATGCCGCCCGCGTCCACGATGTGGGTGAGGTGCTCGTCCGAGATGACGAAGAGCGTGTAGCCGGGGGATTCTTCGTTGTCCGCAGCCTCGGCGATCAGCCCGTAGTGGTGCGAGCCCGGCACCAGCATGAGCGGGCCGTTGGCGGCGTTGGCCTCGTCCAGCAGAATCGCGACCATGAAGGCTCTGGGTTCCTTGAGCCCGTCGCGGTCCGACCAGGTGGCGTAGTCCTGGTGCCAGTCCCACGGGCCGCCGCGGAAGGCGGACTTGGGGTTGAGGCGCGACTGGTGGATGTAGACCGGCCCGTCCATCAGCTCCTGCACCGGCTCCAGCCAGCGCGGGTGGCGGGAGAGGCGGTGGAACGCGTCGTTGAAGCGGTGCGCGCCGTAGACAAGCCGCACCGCGTCCGACTCCGATTCCGGCACCACCTCCGGGCCTTCGCGTGTGGCCACGGTCTCGACCTCGGCGCGGACGGCGGCGATTTCATCCTCGGAGAAGAGGGCGGGGAGGAGCAGGTAGCCGTGGTCCTCGAACTCGCGCCGCTGAGCGTCGGTAAGCGCGGGCATGGGCGGAGACCCCTAGTGTCCTGTCCCGGAGCCGATGGCGAGTATTGCCAGGGCTCCCTCCTCGTCATGGCCGGGCTTGTCCTGGCCATCCACGACGGCACGCTGGTCGCGCTTGGCGCGACTGGATGCCCGGATCGAGTCCGGGCATGACGACAATATGTTGAGGGTATTCATGCCTCGTTCCGGGACCTGGACCTAGCCGCCCATGCCGACGAACTCGGCGACGAGGTCGGGGTCGGAGAGCTGCGACGGCGAGACCTCGCTGGTGAACTGTCCGCGCTGGATGATGAGCACGCGCTGCGAGAGCTCGGCGATGAAGTCGAGATTCTGCTCGACCAGGACGACGGTGAGCTTGCGCCGGGCCTGCAACGTCTTGAGGATCTCGACGATCTCTTCGACGATCGAGGGCTGGATGCCCTCGGTCGGCTCGTCCAGGAGAATCAAGCGGGGGCGGCCGCAGAGGCAGCGCGCCAGCGCCAGGATCTGCTGTTCGCCGCCGGAGAGCACGCGGCCGGCGCGGTCGAGCAACGGCTTGAGGCGCGGAAACTCCTCCAGCACCTCGTCGAGCACCTCCTGCTCGTCCACCTTCTGCACCGCGAAGCCGAGCCGGAGATTGTCGCGCACGCTCACGTTGGGGAAGATCTCGCGCCCCTGCGGCACGTAGCCGATGCCGCGGCGGCTGCGCTTGTGTGGCGGCTCCCGCGTGATCGCCTCGCCCTCGAAGGTGATCGAGCCGTCGGTGGTCTTGACCAGGCCGATCAGGGTCTTGAGCAGGGTCGTCTTGCCCATGCCGTTGTGGCCCAGGATGCCGACGAACTCGCCCTCCGCGACCTGGAGGTCGATGCCGTGCAGGATCGGGATCCTGCCGTAGCTCGCGCGGATGCCTTCTGCGTTCAGCATCGCTCAGGCCTGATGCTGCTTGCCGAGGTAGATGTCGCGCACCTGCTGGTTCTTCTCCAGGTTCGCCATGGTGTCCTCGATCAGGATCGCTCCTTGATGGAACACGGTCACCCGTTTCGCGATCGACTTGATGAACTGCATGTCGTGTTCGACGACGATCATCGACGTGGTCTTGTTGATTTCGAGAATCAGGTCGGTGGTCTGGTTGACTTCCTCGTGGGTCATCCCCGCCGTCGGCTCGTCGAGCAGGATCAGCTCGGGCTCGCCGGTGAGCACGGTGCCGAGCTCGACCCGCTGGCGCTCGCCGTGGGCGAGCTGGCCGACGACGCGGCGGGCGAGGGCGCTGAGGCGGAGGCGCTCGAGAATCTCGTCCACGATGCGGTTGGCCTCGCGCCGGCCGTGGTGGCGGCGGGCCGCCACCCAGATGTTCTCGTGCACGCTCAACCCGTCGAAGACGCTCGGCACCTGGGTCTTGATGCCAATGCCGCGGCGCGCGATCTGATAGGTGTGGGAGCCGGTGATGTCGGCGCCCCGAAAGCGGACCCGCCCGGCGGACGCCTTGTACTGGTGAGTCAGGCACTTGAAGAAGGTGCTCTTGCCGGCGCCGTTGGGGCCGATCAGGCAGCGGAGCTCGCCTTCATCCATGGAGAAGTCGACCCGGTCGACCGCCACCACGCCGCCGAAGCGCATGGTGAGCCCGTGCGTCTCCAGGATGGGCATTGCGTTCGTCGCCGAGTCGGTCACCGCGCCGCCTCCTGTCGTCCCTCGCCGCCCGGGCCTCCGAAGCCCGCCCCGGGCAGAATACGCTCCGCCAGCATGCGTGCGGTGGGCAGCAGCCCGGCCGGCACTGCCAGCACGAACACCATAATGATCCCGCCGAAGATCAGGTAGGTGTTGGTGATCTGCTGCTGGCCGATCTCGAACTTTAGCATCAAGAGACCGATGCAGCCGATCATCGGCCCGACCAGGGTGCCGAGGCCGCCGATCAGCGTCCACATGATGATCTCGGCCGCGAAGTTCAGCGCGAACACGTCCGGGTTGACGAAGGAGTTGAAGTTGACGCCGAGGCAGCCTGCGAGCCCCGCCATGCCGCCGCCGATGGTGAAGGTCTGCAGCTTGTGCAGGCGGACATCGTAGCCGAGCAGCTCGGCGCGCAGCTCGTTCTCTCGAATCGCGACCGCGACCCGGCCGAAGTGCGAGCGATTGAGCAGCTTGAGGCCGAAATAACACAGAATCAGACACCCCATCGAGAGATGGAATATCTCGTCCGGGAAGAGCAGGGCGTTGCCGTCCCCCGGCCAGTTGATGGGCTGAATCGACGAGATGCCGTTGAAGCCCATCAGCCGCTGCGCACCGATGACGTATTCCTCGCCCGCCGTGGAGCGCATGAAGTTGTAAAGGATGAGCGTGACCGCGAGCGTCACCACTGCGAGGTAAACGTCGCTGAGGCGGCCGTAGAACATGAAGTAGCCGAGCAGGGCGGCGAAGGCGGCGGGCACGACGATCGCCAGGAAGAAGGGCCCCGTGCTCTCGCCGACGTTGCCCACGGCGATGGCATAGGTGTAGGCGCCGAGGCCGTAGAAGGCGGACTGCCCGAAGCAGAGGATGCCGCCATAGCCCCAGATGAAGCCCATGGAGAGCGCCAGGATCGCCATGGCAACGAAGAGCGTCACCTTGAAGAGCGTGAAGAGGTCGAAGATCTGCGGGCCGGCGAACAGCAGCACCAGCATGGCGATCCCGACCACGACGGTGCCGAGGGCCTCCCAGCTCTTCAGGTTGACGCCGAGCACCGTCACAACGAGCGCCTGAAGATTTTTCCGGTGATGCCCTGGGGCAGGAGCCGCAGCATCACCACCGCAACGATCAGCAGGCCGACGCCGCCGAGCACCGGCGTGAACTCGTAGCTGAGCAGCTGGCGCACGGTGCCGAAGACGCCGGAGGCGACCAGCGTGCCGGTCACGGCACCGGTGCCGCCGGTGATGACGGTGATGAAGGTCTGGGCGACGTAGGCCGCGCCGGCGGTCGGGATGACCTGGGAAATCGGCGCCAGCAGACCGCCCGCAAGCCCCGTCAGGCCGGCGCCGACCGCGAAGGTCACCATGTAGACGCGCTGCGTGCTGATTCCGAGCACGGAGGCCTGGGCCGGGTTCTGCATGGTGCCGCGCGCGATCAGGCCGAGCTTGGTGCGGGTCAGCACCATGAAGACCCCGATGAACAGCAGGATCACGATGCCGATGAGCACCATGCGGTACTGGGCGACGTTGTAGATGCCGACCTCGAAGCTCCCCATCGGTGCGGACACGCCTTCGATGATGTTGCCGAAGATCGCCGTCACGATGCCGATGAGTAGCAGGCTGAGCCCCCAGGTCGCGATCAGCGTGTCGATCATGCGGCCGTAGAAGAAGCGGATGAAGGCGCGTTCCACGATGATGCCGATGATCCCGACGACGATCGGCGAGATGATCAGCATCGAAATCCAGATGTTGACGCCCAGCGTCTTGGTGCACACCACGGTGGTGTACGCGCCCAACATCATGAACTCGCCGTGGGCGAAATTGATCACCCGCATCATGCCGAAGATGATCGCCAGCCCGGCGCAAGCGAGCGCCAGGCTGGCAATCCCGTTCAGCACTTCGATGATCAGGAGCGCAGCAGTGTCCACGGCGCGCCCGTCGTCAAGAGTGCTATCGCACTCGTTACGCTGCGGCCCTCGGAACGCCTAGATGATCGGCTCCAGATGGGCGTTCATGTCAGGATCCTTGGTCAGGTCGCAGCGGTCGATCACGTCGCTCGGATAGAGCTGCGAGTAGCTCTCGAAGATGTTCCAGGTCTGGTTCTGGCACTCGGCCATGTGCATGTCCTGAACCACGTGATTGGTGACCGGGTCGACCACCATGTGCCCGGCCGGGCCGTCCCAGGCGATGTCGCCGCTGCGCAGCGCCGCGATCACATCCTCGCGCTCGTGGCTGCCGGCGGCCTTGACGCCGAGCGACCAGAGCATGGTGCCGAGGTAGCCGCCGATGCCCACGGAATTGAGATACTGGGCGTCATCGCCGAAGCGCTCCTGATAGCGCTTCACGAACTCGACGTTGGCGGGGAGCTGCAGCTCCTGGAAGTAGGGCTGGGCGCTGACGATGCCGTTGCCTTCCTCCGCGCTGAGCTGGACGTGCTCGTTGCCGACGCCGAAGGTCACCGAGACGATCGGGATCTCGTTCAGCATGCCGGCCGCGTACCACTGGCGGTAGAAGCCGGTGTGCGCCGCACCCACGAGACAGGTGGAGAGCCAGTCGGGCTTCGCTTCCTGGATCTTGGCGATAGCCGGTCCGAACTCCGCCACGTCGAGGGGGAAGAAGTCCTTGGTAATGACTTCGGCGCCCTGTTCCTTGGCGAAGACCTCGGTCCACTTGCCGATGATCTGGGGCGCGTTGTAGTCAGCGCCGATGTAGTAGCAGCGCTTGCCGTGGGTCTTGAAGCCGTAGTCTGCCATGGGCTTCACCCACTGCACCGCGGTCACGCCGCTGACGAAGTTGTTGATGTCGCAGACGCCGCCTTCGTAGATCACGCTGTACCAGAGGAGCGTCTGGAAGCGGCGCAGGATCGGCCGGATGACCTCGCGCGAGGCGCTGGTGATGGCGCCGTGCACCAGGTCGACGCGCTCCTTGAGCGCCGCTTCCTGGGCGTACTGCGCGTAGAGCTCCATGTTGGACTGCGGGTCGTACTTGATCAGCCGCACCTTCTTGCCGAGCAGGCCGCCGGCTGCGTTGATCTCCTCGACCGCGAGCTCGCAGGTCTGGGTCATCGGCGTGCCGTAGATGTCGAGGCCGCCGGACTGATCGAAGATGCTGGCGATGACGATCTCGTCGTCGTCGGCAAACGCTTTCGGCGATGCCGCGAGACCGGCCGCCACCAGCGATGCTGCACTGCCCACCGTGCCCTTGAGCAACCCTCTCCGAGTGATGTCGAACATGGGTTCTAGCCCCTCCCTGAGTTCATCCAATGCGCGCCGCCGCGCCCGCTGCAGGTTAGGCGTACGGCGCGGCGTGCGCAACGGCACGGCGTGCCGTCGCGCTAGTGCTTGAAGCCGAGGGTGCGCTCGATGAAGACGCGGAGGATCAGCGCCGCGTCCACCATCTCGGTGAGCGGGATGAACTCGTTGGCGGCGTGGCTCACGGCGCCGTCGCCGGGCCCGAAATTGACGATCTCGATACCGTCGCGCGCGAAGAAGCGGCCGTCGCTCGCGGCGAGCGCGTTGAGCACCTCGGGCGGCCTGCTCTTGTGCTCCTCGATGGCCGCCACCAGCGCCGAGACGTGGGGGCCGTCGAGGGGCGCGGAGAAGCCGTTGGTGCCGACCAGGCGGCGCACGGTGCAGGTCCCCTTGGGCTCGCCGGCGCCGGCCACCAGGGCCTCGATCTCGGCGAAGGCCGTGTCGACGGACTCTTCCGGCAGGAGCCGCCGGTCGATCAGGAGCGTGCAGCGGTCGGGCACGACATTGGGGTTCTCGCCGGCATGGATCGTGCCGATGTTCATGGTCGAGACCTTCTCGCCGCTGCGCCGTGTGGCGAGCCTCGGCGCGAGGTCGGACTGGAGCCGCTCCAGCAGGCGCATCATCCGGAGAATGGCGTTGTCGCCGGCTGGCGGATCGCCGCCGTGGGCAGCCCGGCCGGTGGCCTCGATCTCGACCCAGAGGATGCCGCGCTCCTCGACGATGAGGTGGTTCTCGGTGGGCGAGCCGAGCACCAGGGCGTCGGGCTGGATCAGGCCTTCCTCGCGCAAGAAGGCGGTGCCCTCCGGGCCCAGGCGCTCCTCGTCGCCGGCGAGCACGAAGACCACGCTTCCCAGCCTCGGCCCGCCGCGGCGGGCGATCTCGGCCGCGAGCCAGAGGTGCACCGCCGCCGAGCCCTTGCAGTTGTTGGCGCCGAGCCCGTAGATGCAGCCCTTCTCCATCGTCGCGGCGAAGGGGTCGGTGCGCCAGGCCGCGCGGTCGCCGGTGCCGACCGTGTCAATGTGAGAATTGAACACAATACATGGCGAGTCCTCGCCCAGCCGCGCGACCAAGTTGGCGATCGGCGGGGTGCGAATGGGCATGGAGATCTCGTAGCCAGCCGCCTTGAAGTGCTCGCCGGCGGCTTCGCAGATCGCCCGCGTGTCGCCCGGCGGCGTGGTGGAAGGGATCGCGATCAGCTCGGCGAGGAGCGCGTGCAGCGATTCGGCGATAGACTTGTCGGAGGCCGACATGGTCACTTGTCCCTGTCGGCGCGGATGATGGACGTGCCGGAGAGCGAGCGCGGATCGCGGGCGCCCCAGCGGCCGTTCTCGACCTGAGCGAAGAAGTCCGCGCATGCCCGGTTGAAGGCATCGGGCTCTTCGAGATTGATCGTGTGGCCGGACTTCGGGATTACCAGCAGGCCGGCGGTCGGGATCGTGCGCTTGAGGTAGAGGTTGGCGTCGAGGCAGGGCTCGTCCTCGTCGCCGGTAATGAGAAGGGTTGGCACGGTGAGGGCGGCGAGGCCGTCTTCCAGGTCGTAAAGGGAGGGACGGCGGGACTGCACGCCGCGCAGCGTGTTGGCCGTGCCCTTGGCCGAGTGGTCGATGAGCCGGTCGCGGAAGGTGGCCCAGCCGCGCGGGTCCTTGGTCTGAAACTGCACCCGCGTCGGCCCGAGCGCGTAGTCGTTGCCGACCGGGCCTGCGCCCTCGCGCTCCAGGCGGTCGGCCACCGCGTTGGTCTCCCGCTGAAAGCCCGTGCGGGCGTCCTTCGGCGCTCCGTAGCCGCAGCCGGCGACCACGAGAGCGGAGGCGCGCGCCGGGTGCTTGAGGCCGAAGTGGATGGTCGCAAACCCGCCCATGCTCAAGCCCACCACGTTAGCGCGCTCGATGCCGAGGTGGTCGAGGACGGCGATGGCGTCCGCCACCGCATGGGCCTGGCTGTAGGCGTCGGCGTCCTCCGGCACGTCGGAGGGCGGATAGCCGCGGGCGTTGTAGGCGATGCAACGGTAGCGCCGGGCGAAGTGGCAAAGCTGGGGCTGCCAGCTGAGGCGGTCGCCGGCGAACTCGTGGATGAAGAGCACCGGATGGCCGGCCCCGGCCTCCTCGTAGTAGAGCTTGGTCCCGTCGGGCGACGGCGCGTAGGGCATGGCTGCTATTCCTCCCGTGCGCACCATAGATAGGGGCGTCGCGGCGCGCGAGTCCGCCTTTCGTGGTATAGTGGCCCATCGCAAAACGACAGATCGGGATTTGCGCATGTGCGGAATAGCGGGCGTGATGTTCAAACACGGGAGCACGGGACTTGGCACCGGTCAGGCTCTGATCGACATGCTGGACGGCTGCCAGCACAGCGGCCCCGATTCCACCGGCTTTGCGCTGTACGAGGATGTCGAACCGGGCAAGCTCCGGCTGCGCTTTCTTGTGGAAGAAGAGAACGGCGCGAGCGAAGGCGTCGGCCACAACAGCGGCGTCGAGGCTGCGATCGAGGACATTCGGACAACCCTCGAGGATCACGGCGCCGAGATCGTGGACGCCGAGCATGTCGGCAACAGCTACCGGGTCGTGGTGCGCTTCTCCGGCGACGTGCAGAAGCTCACCTACGACATGGAGCATGCGGCGACGCTGATCTCCATCGGCGAGAGTTTGGACATCCGCAAGGACGTGGGCGGCGCCCATGACGTGGACGATGTCTTCCGCGTGCGCGAGGTGCAGGGCACCCACGGGCTGGGGCACGTGCGCCTCGCGACCGAATCCGAGGTGAAGCCCGAGGCGGCGCATCCCTTCTGGGCCACCGGGTTCACCGACATCGCGATCGTGCACAACGGCCAGATCACGAACTACTGGAAGATGCGGCGCAGGCTGGAGCGGCGCGGGTTCGAGTTCCACACCGACAACGACAGCGAGCTGATTGCGGTCTATCTGGCGGACAAGCTCGCCAACGAGGTGCCGCTCGAAGACGCGCTGAAGACCTCGATCGACGACCTCGACGGCACGTTCTCGTTCCTGGTCTCGACCAAGGACGAGATCGGCTACGCCAAGGACCACCTCGCGGCGAAGCCGATGATCATGTACGAGAACGACGACCTCATCGCGATCGCCTCGGAGGAGGTTTCGTTGAACCGCCTCTTCCCGGGCCGCGCACTCGATACCAGGGAACCGCCGCCGGGGAGCTACGGTACATGGTCCAGATTGACCTAGGACAGGTCTCGGTCCGGGACGCCAACGAACAAATCCGCAAGTGGGGGGCTGAAGGCGAGGACGTCGAGGTCCTCAACCCCGACGCGCGGCATCACATCGGCGTCGGCCTGATCCACCCGGTGCGGGTGCACATCAAGGGCTCTGCGGGCTACTTCTGCGCGGGCCTCGCGGACCAGGCGCGCTTCGAGATCGACAACAACGTCGGCTGGGGCCTCGGCGACAACATGTACGCCGGCACCGTGACGGTGCGCGGCAACGCGGGCGCCATCGCAGGCGTCGCGATCCGCGGTGCCGAGATCGTGGTGCACGGCAACGTGGGCTCGCGCGCGGGCCAGGTAATGAAGGCAGGCACGCTCTGCTGCGTCGGCAACGCCAACTTCATGGCCGGCTACATGATGTACGGCGGGCGCATCATCATCCTGGGCGAATCCGGCGAGCGCGTGGGCGAGGACATGGCGGCCGGCGACATCTTCGTGGGCGGCGCGGTGCGTTCTCTCGGCTCCGATGCCCAGCTCGCGGATATCGACTCTGCCGAGGTCGACGACATTCGCGAATTCCTGGACCGCCACGAGATTACTTACAAGGGCGGCTTCCAGAAGATCGAGAACGCCGGCAAGCGGCTCCGCTACGCCACCAGCGAGCAGCAGGTGCGCAGCATCCCCTTCTTCACTTTCTCGGGCACGTCGGACTACTGGAACCCGAAGGTGCAGGAGGACGTCTACATCAAGTCGCAGATCGGCCGCTACCGGGTGCGCGGCTATGGCGGCGCGCGCACGCTGCCGCATCTCTCGGACCTCGCCTTCAAGCGCGATCTCTCCAGTGCCGGCACGGCGGGCAACCCGGTGGCGGCGGTGGAGATGCGGACCGAGATCGGCGGGCTCAACGGGGCGCGGGCGCTCAAGCTCTCCATGCCGGTGATGATCGCGCCGATGAGCTACGGCGCGCTCTCGCGCTCCACCAAGCAGGCGGTGGGCATGGCATCCAGCATGGCCGGGATTGCCGAGAACACCGGCGAAGGCGGCATGAGCGATGCCCAGCGGGGTGCGGCCGAGCAGCTGGTGTTCCAGTGCCTCGGCGGCCGGCTCGGCTGGAACATCCACGACATGAACCGGGCCGACGGGCTCGAGATCTACATCAGTCAGGGGGCTAAGCCCGGCTTCGGCGGCCAGCTGATGGCGAAGAAGGTGACCAAGGAGCTTGCCACGATCCGAGGGATTCCCGAGGGCATCGACCTGCGCTCGCCCTCGCGCCACCCGGACATCCTCGGCGCCGACGACCTGGTCATCAAGGTGGAGGAGTTCCGCGAGGCCACGGGCTATCGCATCCCGGTGAGCGTGAAGCTCGGCGCGGGCCGGGTGAGGGACGACATCAAGATCGCCTACAAGGACGGCTTCGACTTCGTCGAGCTCGACGGCATGCAGGGCTCGACGGGCGCAGGCGGCGCCGAGGTGATGGAGCACGTGGGCGTGCCCACGCTCGCCGCGATCACGCAAGCGATCGAGGCGCTGGAGGAGGTCGAAGGCCTCGGCAAGATGCAGCTCGTGCTGATGGGCGGCATCCGGGACGGTATCGATGCGGTGAAGGGGCTCTGCCTCGGCGCCGATGCGGTGGCGATGGGCACCGCGGTAATCATCGCGGGTGGCTGCATCGCCTGCATGCAGTGCCACGTGGGGCAGTGCGTGACCGGTATCGCGACCCAGGACCCGCAGCATGAGCGGCGCTACAACCCGGTGGCGGAGGCGCGCAACATCCACCGCTACCTGGAAGGGGTGCGCTGGCAGATGGCGGCGCTGACCCAGGCGATGGGCTACGGCAGCACCACGGAGCTGAGCCGCGACGATCTGGTGGCGGTGACGCGGGATGCGGCGGAGATGACCGGCCTGCCGTACGCGCCCGAGTATCGCGAGCGCGAGCAGGCGCTCCGCCGCAGGATGGGCTGAGCCATGGCGATACTGGAGGAAATGGAGGCGGGCGGGCAGCTGCTTGCGGAGCTGCCCGACGATACGGCCGACGCACACTTCGTGCCGGCGCCCTGCCAGATCGCCTGCCCGGTGGGGACGGATGCGCCCTCCTACATCGCCTACATCTGGGAGCGGAAGTTCGAGGAGGCCTTCGAGGCGATCACGGCGACCAACCCGTTCAGCTCGATCTGCGGGCGGGTGTGCGATGCGCCGTGCGAGCCGGCGTGCCGGCGGACCGATTCCGACGGGCCGGTGCAGATCCGCAACCTGAAGCGCTTCGTCATGGACGAGGTGGGGCACGACTACGACCCGCCGCCGGTGCCGGTGCGCCACGAGCAGAGCGTGGCCGTGGTGGGCTCGGGCCCGGCGGGACTGACCGCGGCGCACGAGCTCGCGGTCGCGGGCTACAAGGTGCACGTCTACGAGATGACCGACCGCCTCGGCGGCATGATGATCTGGGGCATTCCGGCGTTCCGGCTGCCGCCCGGGATCATCCAGGAGGACATCGACCGCATGACGCGGCGCTGCCCGGAGATGGAGATCCACCTCAACACCGCGCTCGGCAAGGACGTGACGCTGGACGACCTCAAGGAGCGGCACGATGCCGTGGTCCTCGCCATCGGCGCATGGTGGGGCAAGAACATGGGCATTCCTGGCGAGGACGACGGCCGCGTCATCGACGGCGTGCAGTTCCTCCGCGACGTGAACGAGGGCGCGCGGCCCGAGATGCCGGAGACCGTCGTGGTCGTGGGCGGCGGAGATGTCGCCATGGACGCCTGCCGGGTCGCGAAGCGCCTGCCGGGCTGCAAGGACGTGAAGGTGATCTATCGCCGGGGTCCGGCGGAGATCCCGGCGCGCAAGATCGAGCTGGAAGGCGCGGTCGAGGAAGGGATCGAGTTCATCTACCACACCCAGCAGACCGAGATCGTGCAGCGCGGCAACGAGCTCGCGGTGCGCTGCGTGCATACGACGCTGGGAGACCCGGACGAATCCGGCCGGCGCGCGCCGGTGAACGTGCCGGGCACCGAGCACGACATCGCCTGCGGCATGGTGATCGCCTCGGTGGGGCAGGAGGGGCTCTGCGACGACCTCGACCGGCGCGGCCTGATGCTCTCGGACCGGGTGCGGACCGAGTGGGAGGGCATGCGCACGAGCGATCCCAAGGTGTTCGCGGCGGGCGACGGGGCCTTCGGCGGGTCCACCATCGTGATGGCGATGAACCACGGCCAGCGGGTGGCCTACTACGTGAAGGCGTTCCTCGAAGGGCGCGACGACCCGCTGCCCTACCGCACGCCGCACCGGACGCGCCGGGTACCGGTGGCGCAGGACCTGGAGTGGGAGCTGCTGCCGGTTCAGCACCCGGACTTCCTGGGGCTGGGGGAAGACCCGGTGTCGTTCCCGGAGATCGAAACCACTTATGGCTGGGAGGCGGCGCGCAAGGAGGCGGCGCGGTGCTTCCGCTGCGATGCCGAGACCGGCTCGGCCGACTATGCCGTGGGGCACCGCGAGGACATCTTCGTGATGGCGCGCACCGGCCCCGGCGATACGATTCAGCAGAAGGCGATGCTGGACAAGCGCATCGGCGAGCGGGACGATCCCTTCCCGGTGGAGCGTCCGGGGGTGCTGGACGATCTCGCCTTCTTGCCGGCGAACCTCTCGCGGCTGGTCATCGACCCCTATCGCGAGGCCTGCCGCATCGGCACCACGGTGGGCGGCACCGATCTCGCATTGCCATTCATGGTCACCGGCTTCGACGATGCGCCGGCCGAGGTGCGGGAGGCAGTGGGGCGCGGAATTGCCGAGACCGACGCGAGCTATCTGGGGGTCCGCCCGCCTGCCGGCGATGCGCGCTGGTTCCAGATCGTGCTGCCGGGGCAGATCGCGCCGAGCGCGGACGCGGCGGGGGTCGTCTACGCCCTCGGCCATCGCTTCCAACCGGTGGAGGCGACGCGGGCTGCCGAGGGACAGATCCTTGGGCTTTCGGTCTCCTCGCCGGCAGTGCTGGAAGAGGCGATCCCGCATGCGCTCGATGCCGGCTTCGACATGCTGCTGCTGGACGGCAGCGCCGGGCTCGGCACACCCTGGGCGGAGCTTCGGGGCGCGCCCGACCTCACGATCCTGCGCGATGCCGTGGCGATCCTGCGCCGGCTGGACCGAGAGGAGGAGATCGACCTCGTCTACTTCGGCGGCGTGCGCTCCGGCACCGACGCGGCCAAGGTGATCGCGCTCGGCGCCGTCGCCATCGTGCTGGGGGTGGCCGCAGGGCTCGCCGCCGGTGGCGCCATTACCGGCACCCGCGAGCTGGCGTTCTCCGCGGACCGCAGCGACGAGAATCGCACGGCGGGCACCGCCAACATCATCAAGGCGACCGCGTCCGAGGCCTCGATGATGGCGCGCTGCACCGGCAAGACCAACCTGCAGAATGTCGAGCCGGAAGACCTCCGCGCGCTCACCGTGGCCACCGCCCGCGATACCGGTATCCCGCTGGCCGGCACGCGGTAGGGGCGGGCGACGCTGCCGTTGCGCCCCGTAATGGCATAGGCTGAGCGCATGCGCGTTCACTTGAACTACGGGCGGGGACAGCGGGCGGTCGATCTGCCCGACGAGCTCGATATCACCGTGATCGCCAAGCAGGCGATGCCGCTGCTCGCCGATCCGGCACAGACCATGGCGGCGGCGCTGGCGAAGCCCGTGGGCTGCCCGCCGCTCGCAGCCGAGGCCGCGCGTGCGACGCGCGCCTGCATCCTGATCTGCGACTTTACCCGCCCGGTGCCCAACGGCACGATCCTGCCGCCGCTGATCCGCACGCTGCTCGGCGCGGGGATGGCGCCGGAGCAAATCACGGTGCTGGTGGCGACCGGGCTGCACCGGCCCAACGAGGGCGAGGAGCTTGCGGCTCTGGTGGGCGATCCCTGGGTGCTGGAGACGGTGGAGGTCGCGAACCACTTTGCGCGCGAGGACGCCGACCACGTGCTGTTGGGCACGACCGGGCGCGGCACGATGGTGCGGCTAGACCGGCGCTTCGTCGAGGCCGAGCTGCGCATCGCGACCGGCCTGGTGGAGCCGCACTTCATGGCCGGCTGGTCCGGCGGGCGCAAGGTGATCGCGCCGGGAGTCGCGCATGCCGAGACCATCACCACCTTCCACAGCGCGCGCTTCATGGAGCATCCCAACTGCACCAACTGCGTGCTGGAGGGCAATCCGCTGCACGAGGAGCAGCTGGAGATCATGGCGATGCTGGGCGGCGCGCGCGCGGTGAACAGCGTGATCGACGACGAGCGCCGCATCGCCTTCCTCAACTACGGCGAAGTGGTGGCGAGCCACGCGCCGGCGGTCGCCTTCGCCGAGCAGTTCTGCACCGTCCCCGTGGCCGAGCGGTTCAGCACCGTGCTGACCAGCTCCGCCGGTTATCCGCTCGACGCGACCTATTACCAGACCGTCAAGGGTATGGTCGGGCCGCTCGAAATCCTGGCGCCGGGCGGCGACCTCATCGTCGCGTCCGCCTGCTCCGAGGGCCTCGGCTCGGCGCACTATGCGGACGCGCAGCGCCGCCTGGTGGAGAACGGCCCGGAGCACTTCCTCGACGAGATCGGCGCCAAGACCCATGCCGCGATCGACGAGTGGCAGACCGAGATGCAGCTTCGCCCCATGCGGGCCGGCACGGTCCATCTCTATACCGAGGGCCTCGCGCCGGAGGAACGCGCGCTCACCGGCGTCCGCATGACCGACTCGCTCGCGGACACGGTGGCCGAGAGCACCGCCCGGCACGGCGACCCGCGCGTCGCCGTGATCCCCGAAGGGCCTTACCTGGTGCCCGTCCACCGCCCCGCGGCTTAGCGCACACCCTCTCTCCGTTCTCGCCTTTTGTCGCTCACGGCAGCCGGCCTGCGGCCGGCGCCTGCGCGGGCGCGCCGCATAAGCGGCGGGCCGCAGTCGCGGCCTGTCGCGCGTCCACAAAGACGGACGCGCTCCGACCTGCCCGCGCCCTTGGCGAACGCCGAATCCAAGGGTAGGTTTCCCGCACGCGGCCCGGCTCGGCCGACCGACTTCATGGGGGAATGCTATGTCCTGGCAAGGCAGACTGTTGCGTGTTGACCTCACCGCCGGCACCTGCACGGAAGAGGCGCTCAACATGGAGTGGGCGCAGGCCTATCTGGGCAGCCGGGGCCTTGCCACCAAGTACATCGTGGAGGAGATGGACCCGAAGGCGGATCCGCTCTCGCCCGAGAACGTGCTCATCTTCGCGACCGGCCCGCTGACCGGGACCACGGCGCCGACCGCAGGCCGCTACACGGTGGTTACCAAGGGTGCGCTCACCAACGCCATTGCGTGTTCCAACTCGGGCGGCTACTTCGGCGGGGAGCTCAAGCTTGCCGGCTGGGACATGGTGCTCTGCACGGGCCGCTCGCCGCGCCCGGTCTACCTCTACATCAAGGACGACCACGCCGAGCTGATCGACGCCGAAGGCTTCATCTGGGGCAAGTCGGTCTGGGATACCGAGCCCGCGATCAAGGCGCGTCATCAGGACGGCGCCATCAAGATCGCCTCCATCGGCCGCGCAGGCGAGAACCTGAACCGCTATGCCTGCGTGATGAACGACCTCGACCGGGCCGCCGGGCGCTCCGGCGTCGGCGCCGTGATGGGGTCGAAGAACCTAAAGGCCATCGCGGTGCGCGGCACCCGCGGCGTCGCGGTGGACGATGACGACGCCTTCGCCGGGGCGGTCGAGCACGCCGCCGCCGCGCTCGCCGCGAGCCAGACCCGCGCCGACCTCGCGCGCACCGGCACGCTCTCCATGATCGACGTGACCCAGGCCTTCGGCAGCCTGCCGACCCGCAACAACCAGGACGTGCAGTTCGAGGGCACCGGCAACCTGGGCCCGGATGCGATGGCGAAGGTGCGGCGCTCGGACGGCTCCGCCAATCTGGTGGCGAACCGGGCCTGCTTCGCCTGCACCATCGGCTGCCAGCGCGCGTCGAAGATGGAGCCCAACCACTTCGCCATCAAGGAGCGCGACCGCTACAAGAAGGTGAGCGGCGGGCTCGAGTACGAGTCGGCCTACTCGCTCGGCCCCATGGTGGGCGTGGACGATATCGAGGCCGCGACCTTCGCGAACTTCGTCTGCAACGAGGACGGGATGGACCCGATCTCCTTCGGGGCGACCGTCGCTGCCGCGATGGAGCTCTACGAAGAGGGCGCCATCACCGACGCCGAGACCGGCGGCGTGGCCTACAACTTCGGCTCGGCCGAGGCGCTCTGCCGGGCGGCGGAGGATGCCGGCACCGGCACGGGCTTCGGCCAGGACCTGGGCCTCGGCGCCAAGCGGCTCTGCGAGAAGTACGGCCGGCCCGAGCTCGCCATGGTCGCCAAGGGGCAGGAGTTCCCCGGCTACGACGGCCGCTCGATGCAGGGCATGGGGCTCGCCTACGCCACCAGCAATCGCGGCGCCTGCCACCTGCGCGCCGACCCCTACGAGGACGACTTCTCCGGCGGCAAGCTGGAGGGCAAGGCCAAGATCGTGAAGGACAGCCAGGATTCGAACGCAGCGATCGATTCGGTCGGCATCTGCGCCTTCCCGATGATGATCTGGGGGCTCGACGAGGTCGCCAACCTGGTCAATGCCGGCTGTGCAGGCGAGTGGACCGTAGACCGGCTGAACGAGACCGGCGAGCGCATCTGGAACATGGAGCGCCAGTTCAATCTCGACGCCGGCATGACCGCCGCCGACGACACGCTGCCGCAGCGCATCCTGAAGGAGGCGGTGAAGAGCGGCTCGGGCAAGGGCAAGGTGTGCGAGCTCGACACCATGCTGCCGCAGTACTACGAGCTGCGCGGCTGGACCGCCGAGGGCCGGCCCACAGCCGCGACCATGGAGCGGCTCGGCCTCGGCTGAAGGTTAGCCCTTAATCAGGCCGCGGTGGAGATCGCGCCCACCTCGTTGTCGACGATCACCGGCGATTCGAAGTACTCGATCGAAGGCTCGGCGCCCAGGCGCTCGCGGATGCCGGCCTTCCAGGCGGCGCTGTAGAGGCGCTCGGCATCCTCGCGCGATTCGAAGAGATACACGCCGCCGCCGGTCCGGCCGTCCTCGGACAGAAGATAGTACTTGCGAACCAGACCCTGGACGCCCTGGTAGAGCGGTGCGGATGCCTCGAATGCGGCCTTTGCCGCCTCGGGCGTCTTGTCCTCGGGCAGCGCGAAACGAACGATCGCGGTTACCGCCATGATCTCTGTCTCCTCGGTTCATCGTTCGGGCCGGAGGATAGCAGCCGGCGCGCACGCGGTCACCGCACCCCTTCGGCAACCTCTCCTGGGGCCGCTCCTTGTCGTCAATCGACGCCCTCGACCACCCGGAAGTCGCGCTCCACCGCGCCTTCGAGTTTCGCGGCTGCGGCCTGGTAGGCGGCGCCATCGTGGGTGGCGAGCGCCTGTTCGAAGCTCTCGAACTCGACCACGACGGTGCGCCCGGCAATGCCGGCGTCGAAGGCCTGGACCTTGCCGCCGCGCGCCAGGAACGTGCCGCCGCCGGCGATGATTGCGGGCCCCGCCAACTTCGCGTATTCCGCCAGCGCGGCCGGATCCTTGATCTCCCGGTAACAACTCACCCAGTAACCCTTCGCCATTGTGTCCTCCTTTCGTGATTGCGTCCGACGCGACCGGCGCGTCGGGATGTCGATAACCCGGCCCGTCCCCGGCCTCGATAGTCTCGGGCTCGTGCGAGGCGCTCTCGGGCTTTTACCCGAGCAGGACGGTGGGGTCGATTGTGGTGCACAGGATGTTATGTGCTATGTGAGCCAATCTGCGGCGGCAGTGCGGGAGCGGGTGAGACATGCGGGTCAAGGTGGAGCTCATCGCCATCGAGCTCCCTCAATTCGGTAGCGACAAGAGCCGCGACCTCGACCTGGAGGCGGACGCGAACGTCGCGGACGCGCTCTCCGGCCTTGGCGTGGACGGCGACCCCGCCATCCTCGCCATGGTGAACGGCGAGGCCGTGCCCCGCGATCAGTGGCCCGAGACGGCGCTCAGCGCAGACGACACCATCAGCCTGTTTCGGCCGTTCAAGGGGGGGTAGTGTCTGACTCCCCTACGCTCTCTCTGGCAAGATGTTGTCAGCGATGTTGTGTTTAGGCTTCGCGCTTGCCGCCAATTTGAATACAGTCAGGAGCAGCATCGAACGCTTGAGTGATGAATTATCGAGGCTCCTATAAGAAACTTCTCGGCAATTCCAATGCGGCCATAATGGCTGCTATCGAGATTTACAACAAGCCGACTTTCATGTATCGCGATGAATGCACTGTAATACTACTCTTGAATGCGTGGGAGTTAATGCTGAAAGCGATACTTTCCAAGAATAAACAGTCTGTCTTTTACCCAAAGAAAAGAAACCAACCATACAGAACTCTATCATGGAAGGAAGCATTATCACGATCAAGTAACTACTTTCCTGGGACCGTTCCTCACTTGCCGGTACAACGCAATCTTGAGATGCTTGGAATCTACCGTGATAATGTAGTTCACTTCTATAATATTGGCGACTTCGGTGTCATGTTGTACGCTTTAGCGCAGACTTCAATAATGAATTATCGAGATGTTCTGTTTGAGATATTTGGCATACGTTTAGAAAACAGAATCAATTGGCAACTGCTTCCTCTAGGAATTCGTCCTCCAATCGACGTAGTGACCTATTTGGCTGGCCAGCGAGAGCCTGGCTCCGCGTCAGCGGTGCGTCAGTTTCTGTCGGAACTGATGAAAGTTACAGAGGAAGTAACGCAGGCAGAGCAAGACACGGGCCGTCTGCTGACCATATTTGATGTCAAATTGGAGTCTGTGAGGAAAATCGGAGATGCTGATGTAGTCATTGGAGTCGACCGCGATGAGAATGGGGATGGCTTACTTGCCATTTCTCGAATTCAGGATCCAAACAGACCACATCCCTTGAGACAAACTGAAATTCTAGAGCAAATTGACATGCTTCACGATAGGCGATTTACGAGTTACACATTTCAGGCTATCGTCTGGAAGTACAACATTAAGGAGAGGAGACAGTACTGTTGGCGAGCTTCCGAGGGAGTATTGATAAAGTATTCAAATGATATCATAACCTTCATTAGAAATTTGACCGCCGCTGATTTACAAGCGGCTCTCACGGATTATCGGGAACACCAGCGTCGGCTTAGGGCCAATTGAGCTGCAATCAAAAGAACTATGTTGCGCAACTAAACTTCAGCGAACGTTGCGCTCAGCGTTCAGCGCCAGCACCGCCTCCAGCACCGCATCGACGTGGCCGGGGACCTTCACCTTGCGCCAGATCTTGCTGACGGTGCCGTCGGAGTCGATGAGGAAGGTCGCGCGCTCGATGCCCATGTAGGTCTTGCCATAATTCTTCTTCTCGACCCAGACGCCGTAGCGCTCGCAGATGTCGCTGTCTGCGTCGGAGACTAGGGTGAAGGGGAGGCCGTACTTCGCCCGGAACTTGTCGTGCTTGGCGGCGGTGTCCTTGGAGACGCCAACGATCTCGGCGCCGGCCGCAGCGAACGCGGGCAGGGCCTCGGTGAACTCCTGCGCCTCGCGGGTGCAGCCCGGCGTGTCGTCGCGCGGGTAGAAGTAGAGCACCACCGCCTTGCCGCGCAGGCTGTCGAGGCTCAGCGAGCCGCCGTCGTTGGTAGGCGCCGTGAATGCCGGCGCTTGGCTGCCGGCTTCGATCGCCGTGGTCATGGTCGTTCTCCTCTTATTCTGTGGTCTCGCGGTCGAGCGCCGCCGCAGGCGCCGCGACCAGGCGATGGTAGGCGGCGCGGACGCGATCCTGAATGGCGACGACCCTCGCCTCAAGGGCGGGGAAATCCTCGATGCCCATGGCGCGCGCCAGGGTCTCGCGCACGCCGGGGGTGAAGCGCTCGACCTCGCGGTTGGTGCCGACGGTGAGCCGGAGCAGGCCCTGGAGACGCTGGAGGAAGGCCAGCATCTCGGCAAGCTCGGTGGCGTCGTCGGAGGCGAGGACGCCGGCTTCGCCCAGCGTGCGGTACATCGACTGGGTCGATTGAACGAGGATCGAGGGGTGGCGCGCGGCGTGGCGCAGCAGGTGGTACTGGGCGATGAATTCGAGGTCGAGCAGGCCGCCCCGCACGTGCTTGAGGCGCCAGCGGTTCTCGGTGTGGCGCTCGCCGTCGATGCGCTCGCGCATGGCGGCGACGTCCGCCAGCAGCGCGTCGGCATCGCGCGGGGCGCAGAGGACCGCGCGGATGTCCGCCATCACCGCCGCGGAAAGGTCCGGATCGCCCGCGACGGGGCGGGCGCGGGTGAGCGCCATGTGCTCCCAGGTCCAGGCGTCCTGCTCGTGGTAGCGGCGGAAGGCGGCGGCCTCGGTCGCCATCGGGCCCGAGGTACCCGAGGGCCGGAGCCGGGTGTCGATCTCGTAGAGGCGACCTTCGGCGGTGAGCGCGCTTACGGCGTTGGAGAGACGCTTGGTGAAGCGGGCGTAGTAGTGGCTCGGCGCGAGGCCCTGGGGGCCGTCGGACTCCACGTTCGCTTCGTCCGGCAGGCCGTAGAGGAAGACCACGTCGAGGTCGCTGTCGAAGGTGAGCTCCCGACTGCCGTGCTTGCCCATGCCGAGCACGGCGAAGGATGCGCCCGGCACCGCGCCGTGGCGGCGCGCGAAATCCTGTTGCACGCGGGGCAGCAGGGTCTCGATCACCGTGTCGGCGATATCCGAGAGCGCGCCGGAGAGCCGGTCCACCGCCACGTCGCCCCGCAGGATCTGCATGCCGACTTGGAACTCGCGCTCGTGCTGCCAGCGGCGCACGCCGTCGAGCGCGTCGTCGTAGTCACTGGCGGCCGCGAGCGCTTGCGCGAGGTCGTCTAGCAGCTCGTCGCGGTTTGGCAGGCGCTGGTGCAGGTCGCCGCTGATGAGGCCTTCGAGCAGGCCGGGGCTGCGGCTCAGGTGCTCAGCGATGCGGGGTGCGCTGCCCAGGATCTCGGCCAGCTGGGCGAGCAGGCCGGGGTTGTCGTGCAGTAGCAGGAAGGGCTGCACTCCCGACGGCAGCCCGGCGAGGAACTCGTCCAGCTTGCGGAAGGCGGAGTCGGGATCGGCGGTGTGGGAGAGCGCGCGGAGAAGGGCCGGCATGAGCTCGGTGAGCAGCTCGCGGGCGCGGGTGCTGCGGGTCGCCTGGATGCGGCCGTGATGCCAGCGGCGCACCGTCGCCGAGACTCCCGAAGCGTCGCCGAAGCCCATCCGCTCCAGGCTCGCGAGGGTGTCGGGGTCGTCGTCGGTGCCGGTGAAGACGAGGTTGCCGCCTTCGTCGCCGAGGTCCGGCTCGTCCTCGAAGAGCGCGGCGTAGTGCTCCTCGACGGTGCGGACATGGCTCTGCAGCGCATCGGCGAGGCTCGCTTCGTCGGTGAAGCCCATGAGGCCGGCGAGCGCGGCGCGTGCGTCGGCGCCGTCGGGAATCCGCAGGTCCGGCTCGTCGTCGATCATCTCCAGGCGGTGCTCGAGCCGGCGGAGGAAGCCGTACGACTCGATCAGCGCGTCCACCGCCATCTCGCTGGTGCGTTCGGCGGCGGCGAGCGCCCTGAGCGCATCGCAGGTGGCGCGGGAGCGGAGCGAGTCGTCGCGGCCACCCCAGATGAGCTGCTGCGTCTGCGCGTAGAGCTCTATCTGGCGGATGCCGCCCCGGCCGCGCTCGATGTCGTGGCCGGCGACGTCCAGGCGCCGGAGGCTGGGCTCGGCGTTGATCTGGCGCTTGATCGACTGGATGTCCTGGATGGCGGAGAGGTCGAGATACTTGCGCCAGATGAAGGGGCGCAGGCGCTCGATCATGTCGGCGCCGACCGCCATGTCGCCGGCGGCCGGCCGCGCCTTGATCATGGCGGCGCGCTCCCAGTTCTGCCCGTGGCTCTCGTAATACTGCTCGGCCGCCGCGGTCGAGAGCGCGAGCGGCGTGGAGCCCGTGTTGGGCCTGAA
Organism: Alphaproteobacteria bacterium; assembly: GCA_022820945.1. Taxonomy (GTDB): domain Bacteria; phylum Pseudomonadota; class Alphaproteobacteria; order UBA828; family UBA828; genus WTGU01. The sequence goes on from JAJEEP010000178.1 coordinate 51,978, forward strand.
CTTGAGATCGGTGCGATAGACGCAGCCGTCGTCGCTGCGCTCGCCGAGCAGGGCGGCAAGGTCGCGTACGAGGCGGTGCAGGGTCTCCGCAGCCTCGCCCCGGCCCTGGTGGCGCACGCGCTCGGGGTCGAACAGCACGAGCAGGTCGAGCGCGCTGGAATAGGTGAGCTCGCCCGCGCCGAGCCCGCCAACGCCGAACACGGTGAGCCCCGACGCCGCCGGCTCGTCCTGGTCTGGGCGTAAGAGGGTGCCGCGTGCGAACGCCTCCCGGAGCAGATGATCGAGCGCGCTGGCGAGCACGGCATCGGCAAGCCGGGTGAGGGCCACGGCGACTTGTTGAAGCGGCCAGGCCCCGGCGAGCTCGGCGAGCGCGGCGGTGAGCCTCGCGCGCCGCTTGGCCTCCCGAAGCCGGCGGGCGAGGGCGCGGCGGTCGGCGGTCGGGCCGGCGGCGTCCGATATCTCGCCGAGCGCCCCCGCGAACGCGGCGTTGGGGCCCTGCTCGGCCATCTCGCGAAGCTGGGCCGGTTCGCGGATCAGCGCCCGGCCGAGGGCAGAGGCGTTGCCGAAAACGCCGTCGAGAAAGGCCCGCGCGCGCCCATCGCCATCCAGGGCTCTCGCGAACGATTCGTCGGCGCCGCCGAGTTTGATTGCGGCCGCGCGCCACTCCTCACGGCCCGCCCGCGCGCGCTCGCCCGAGGCTGGCTCGGGACTCATCGCATCGTCTGTGAGGAAGGGCAGTCGCGACACCGTGCGCCGATTGTATTACAAGGATCGCCACGGGGAAGAGGCAAAGGGAGCCAAGGGGGCGCACGGGAGGCCGTCTCCGGATCATCGACATGAGCTCGACGGCCCGAATCGCTCTTCAGGCGCTCGGCGCCCTGTTCGGCGTGCTCGCCATCCTTTTCGGTCTGGCCGCGTGGCGCCTCTCGACCGGCCCGGTCTCGCTCGGTTTCCTCTCGCCCTATGTCCAGGAGGCGCTGGAGGGCGAGGACCTCTCGTATCGCTTCGAGTTCGAGGACACGGTGCTCGTCTGGCCGGGATGGGGCGAAGCGCTGGAAATCCACCTGACCGAGGTCCGGATTGCCGATGCGGACGGCGCGACCCTGGCGGCGGTGCCTTCGGCGTCGCTGGGACTGAGCGGCGCGGCCTTGCTGGGCGGGACGATCGCGCCCACGTCGATCGAGCTGATCGGGCTGAGCCTCGCACTGGCGCGCGACGCGGAGGGGCAACTGCGCATCGCCGGCGGCGACGATGCCGGCGTGGCAGACGACGCGGCAACCGATTCCCTGGTCGCCGACCTGCTCGACCCGCCCCGCGAGGATCATCCCATGGCGCGGCTGCAGCGGGTCAGCCTGCGCGATGCCAACATCGTCCTGGTCGACGAGACGACCGAACTTGTGTGGACGGCGCCGAGCGCCGACCTCACGCTCAATCTGGACGAGGCGGCGGTCCTCGGGCACCTGTCGGCGGAGCTGCAGGTGCAGGATCTGGAGACCCATCTGGAGGTGGAGCTGTTCCACCACCGGGAGAGCAAGATGGGCAGCGCCGCCATCGGCTTCTCCGGGCTGAACCTGGTCAAGCTCTCCTTCCTCGCGCCCGAGCTTGAGGAGTTCGCAGGGTTTCGCGTTCCACTCTCCGGCACCATTGCGATCGATGTGGCTCCCGGCGGTATTCTCGGCGGTGCCGCGTTCGATATCGCAGGCGGGGAAGGGGAGATCGCCTTGCCCGAGGTCTTTCCAGCACCGGTTCCGGTGCGCCGGCTCACGGCCGCGGGCTCAATTGATGGCGAACTCTCGCGCTTCAACCTCGACTCGTTCGTTGTCGATACCGACCGCCCCAGCTTCTTCCTCGACGGCGAGCTCTGGCAGACGGAGGCCGGCATCGGCGTCAAGGGCCGGTTCCAGGCGCGCGACATGCCGTTCGACTCGCTCGGCGAATACTGGCCCGAGACGTTCATCGAGCCCGGACGGCGCTGGATCGTGGAGAACGTCAGCGACGGCGTGATCAGCCGGTTCGATGCCGTGCTGGATATCGAGCCCGGCGACTTCGAGAACGACCGCTTCAGCGCGGCTTCTGCCGCCGGCTCGCTCGCGTTCGAGAACGCGCGCATCGACTATCTGCGCCCGATGCCGCCGGTGACGGAGGTCAGCGGCAGCGGGCGATTCGACGGGGAGGGCCTCGAGCTCACGATGAGCGGCGGCCGCATCGCGGGGATCACCGCGTCTCGCGGGACGGCCGTGCTGAGCGAGATTCATTCAGCTGTACCCCGCATGGCGGTGGAGATCGAAGCCGAGGGGCCGGCGGCCGACGCCCTCGACCTGCTCGACCATCCTCGGCTCCGGCTGGTGAGCAAGGTCGGGCTCGAACCGGCCGGGGTCGGCGGCACGGTGCACACCCTGTTCACGCTGGAACTGCCGATGCTGCAAGCGATCGAGCCGGACGAGGTGGACGTAAACGCCGTCGCCCGGATGCGCGACGCCCGGATGGCGAACATTGCGGACATCGCAGACATGACCGAGGGCGCGTTGCGGCTCGGCGTCGACAACGCGAGCATGGACCTGCGCGGCACGGCCAGGCTGCAGGGCATGCCGGCGACGATCGCGTGGCGGGAGAATTTCGACGGCGGCGCGCCCTTCGTGCGGCGCTTGGACGTGACGACGACGGTGACGCCGGAAGGCCAGGCCGCGCTCGGCTTCGACATGGTGCCTTACGTGGAGGGCGCTCTCGCGCTCGAAGGGACGTATACCGATCCGGGGGATGGCGCGTCGCCACGCGTGTCGCTCGCGCTGGATGCGGCCGAGACGCAGCTTTCCGTCCCGGACCTCTACTGGGCCAAGCCCGCCGGCGCGCCGGGAACGATACGCGTGAGCGCAAACCTGCCGCCGGAAGGAGACGTCGAGCTCTCGAGGATCGAGATCGAGACGGAGACACTCTATGCCCTCGGCCGCGCCACGCTCGCACCGAAGCAGAGCGGGGTTCGCGAACTCATCATCGAAAGATTGCAGTTCGGCGAGACGGATATCTCAGGCACGATTGTGATCGAGGACGTGGCCACACGGATCGCGATCCGGGGCGCCAGTCTCGATGCGCGCCCCTATATCGAGGATCTCATGGGGGACGATGCGCTGCATTCCGGCCAGCTCCTTCTCGACCTCGATATCGAGCGCGTCATAACCGCCGACGATCGGCAGCTCACGAATCTCCGTGCTCGTTTCGAGACCGATAGCGAAGGACGGCATGTCGGGTACATGGACGGCACGCTGGCCACCGGCGCACCCATGTCCTTCTCCCTGGAGCCGCAGGGGAGCAAACGCCTGATAACGGTCCGCTCGAGCGATGCGGGCGCCGTGGCGCGGACCTTCAGGATTTACGACAACGCCGTCGGCGGCGACCTCGTGATGGAAGCCGTGTTGCACGACGACCTGCCGGGCGCGCCGGTCCGAGGCACGGTCAGAATCGAGGACTACCGCGTGATCAACGCGCCGACGCTGGCGCGGCTGCTGACCGTCGCGACGTTGACCGGCATCCTCGGCGAACTGCGGGGCAAGGGGATCCTCTTCTCCCGGTTCGAGATGCCGTTCGCCCTCGTAGAGCACGTTCTCACCATACGGGATGCCCGGACGTCGGGCTTTTCCGTCGGCGTCAATGCCGAGGGGAGGGTCGATCTCGAAACCGACCGGGTGGACATCAAGGGCACGATCGTGCCGGCCTACACCTTCAACACCCTGATCGACGCCATTCCCGTGCTGGGGGAGTTGCTGACCGGCGGGGAAGGCGAGGGGCTGTTCGCGGCGACCTATGAGGTCGGCGGGACGACCGCTGAGCCGGAAATCTCAGTGAACCCTCTCTCGGTCCTGGCACCGGGTTTTCTGCGCAATCTATTTTCGTCCGACAGGGACGAGGAATAAGCGTGCCGGCGCAGCCATCGCGCAGCCCCCGTCCGGCTATGCCGGCGGCGGCGGAGACTGTATGGAGTCGTCGGCGTTGGCAGCGGCGGCGAGCTCGAACACTCGCTCGAAGACATCCGGCGTTTGCGCGCCGGTGACCGCGTAGCGGCGCTCGAAAATGAAGCAGGGCACGCCGGAGATGCCCGCGCGGCTCGCAGCCTCGCTCTCCTTCCGCACTTCTTCGATCCCGTCGCTTCCATCCAAAAAGCGGCGCACCTCTCCCTCGTCGAGACCGCCGTCGTCTGCGGCGGCAGCGAGAACGCCGTGGTCGCTGATGTCCTCGCCCTGCTCGAAGTAGCGGTGAAACAGCGCTTCAACCACCCCATCCTGCGCCCCGCGCTGGCCGGCGAACTCGATCAGCCGGTGCGAATCGACGGTGTTGGGGGTGCGCGCGATACGGTCGAAGACGAACTGAATGCCTTCGGCCTCGCCGGCCTCTTCGATTGCCGTGAAGATCTCGGCGACCCGATCCTCGGAGCCGAACTTGGCAACGAGGTAGCGCATCCGGTCGACGCCTTCGGCCGGTATGTCCGGGTTGAGTTGGTACGGGCGCCATTCGACCACGAGGTCGGCGGGTCGGCCGGCGTGGGCGCGCTCGAAGCGGCGCTTGCCGATGTAGCACCAAGGGCAGATCGTGTCGGAGACGATGGCGACTTGCATCGTGCGAGTATATCGGCGGGCCGACCGCGGCGCGAGGGTGGCGGTTCTTGGGTAGTGGCTTAGTTTGAAATCCTGTCCGCTGTCCCCCGCGCGCGCGAGACGGCAACCAACTTGCCTTTGAGGTCGTTCAGGAATCAGTAGCCGACGCCAAGGTTGCTCTGGCCTGAACCACTACAGTCGTTTCTTGCCAATATGTAGTACGAGCGTATCCTCAGGGATGACATCATCATGGATTGTCAAGCCAATGTCGGTAATTTGGCCTGGCGACTCCGAACAGGGGATGGGCGTGAATTTGGAGCCTTTTTGAATTGGCTCGGTAGTCTGGACACAAGAGATGGGAGTAAGAAGCGTCGAGTCATCGTACAAACCTGCTTCGTTCAGTGCACCACGCAGAGCAGTCCTGGCTTCGGATGTCTTTATTGTTTCCATTTTGCCCGATTCTAACCACACCCCCTCCTCGCGTGTCTCAGCGTAAGCGGTTTTGTATCTCGGGTAAACATTCGTGTACACCCAGCCTGCTTCTTCCAAAATGGCTTGGATCGCCGTTGCCAGTTCTAGGGAATCCTGGTCTCTGAATACCTTCATGTCGTACTTCTGCCCCGCATACGGCTTCAGCCTTGCGGCCAACATACGCTCGATTTCTGGCTCCATGCGCCTCGGCGTTCTGAATTCGGTAATCTGCGTTTGGGCTCTATTTGCTTGTACACTAGCTTCGAATGCTTGCTCACGGGTCAGTTGTAGTTGGTCCTCGTTCTCGATACTGTCCCAGTAACTCAACACGCCCGACGTTATTGCTGCAAGAAACAAAATGCCAGCGATGACGTATGAAATACGTTGCCCTGTCTTGGTTGGCTTTCGGAGATTGAGTAGGATAAGTATAAACGACGACGCGCCCGAAACCGCAGCGATGATGAGCAGTACCATGGACATATTAGCGTATTCCTTGCTCTTCGGGAACGTCCTACGTCGCTAGATTGTAACGTGGTAACCCTTCACTACCTTTACTACAACTTCTGCCGCATCCAACAGATCCTGCGGGTGACCCCGGCCATGGCTCCCGGGGTGACGGACACGTTGCATGACGTCAACTGGATGGCCGATCTCTTCGAGGAAGCGACCCCGGCCCCAAGGGCTCGCGGACCCTTCCGAAGGAAAAGCTCAAACTAAGCCACTACCGGTTCTTGACGCCGCGCCGGGCGCGCGCCATCCATGGGCGGGTCGTCAACGAGGGAGCGCAAGGTGTCCGACATCGACCGCTACGAGCGCGGGCTGGAACGAGGACCGGCCAACCATACGGCGCTGACTCCGTGCGACTTCATGGCCCGAGCGGCCGCCATCTATCCGGCACGGACGGCCGTGGTGCACGGCGGACTCAGGCGAAGCTACGCCGAGACCTACGCCCGCTGCCGCCGCCTCGCCGGTGCGCTGACCGCGCGCGGGATCGGGCTCGGCGACACGGTCTCGATCCTGGGACCCAACGTGCCAGCCATGCTGGAGGCCCATTTCGGCGTACCGATGGCGGGCGCCGTGCTCAACGCGCTGAACATTCGCCTCGATGCCGCATCCATTGCGACGATGCTGACCCATGCGCGCTCCCGCGTGCTGATTGCCGATGCGGGGTTTGCGGGCGTGGTGGAGGAGGCGCTGGCGCAGGTGGACCGCCGCCCGCACGTGGTGGCGATCGACGACGCTGCGGAAGGCGAAGGGGAGGGTCGCTTCGCGGACGAGAGCTACGAGGCGCTGCTTGCCTCAGGTGCGCCCGATTTCGCGTGGCCCTGGCCCGAGGACGAGTGGCAGGCGATCTCGCTCAACTACACCTCTGGCACGACCGGGCGGCCGAAGGGGGTCGTCTATCACCACCGCGGCGCCTACCTAAACGCGCTCAGCAACGTGCTGATGAACGGGTTCACCCGGGATTCGGTCTATCTCTGGACCCTGCCGATGTTCCACTGCAACGGCTGGACCCACACCTGGGCCGTGACCGCCGCCGCCGGCACGCACGTCTGCCTGCCCCGGATGGAGCCGGCGGAGGTGTTCCGCCTGATCGCCGAGGAGGGGGTGACCCACATGGCGGGCGCGCCGGTGGTGCTCGGCATGCTGATCAACGCACCTGAGGGCGACAAGCGCCGCTTCGACCATGTGGTGGAGGTGGCGACCGGGGGCGCAGCGCCTCCGGCGCCGGTGATCGCGGCCATGGAGGCCATGGGCTTCAACGTCACCCATCTCTATGGCCTGACAGAGGTTTACGGGCCGGCGCTGGTGGCGGCGCCGCAGCAGGACTGGCCGGACCTGCCGCTCGACGAGCGCGCCGCGCTGATGGCGCGCCAGGGCGTGCGGCATCACGCGATCCAGGGCGCGATGGTGGCGGATTCGGAGACGTTGGCGCCGGTGCCGGCGGACGGCACCACGGTGGGCGAGATCATGCTGCGCGGCAGCACGGTGATGAAGGGTTATCTCGACGACGCCGGGGCCACTGCTGAAGCGTTTGGCGGTGGCTGGTTCCATACCGGCGATCTCGCGGTGATCCACCCTGACGGCTATATCCAGATCACCGACCGGGCCAAGGACATCATCATCTCCGGCGGCGAGAATATTTCGAGCATCGAGGTCGAGAACGCGCTCTACGGCCACGAGGCCGTGCTCGAAGCGGCCGTGGTGGCGCGGCCGGACGAGAGATGGGGGGAGACGCCGTGCGCCTTCGTCGCGCTCAAGCCGAACGGGCCGGCAGTGACGGCCGAGGCGCTGATCGATCATTGCCGGGCGCGGATGGCCCGATTCAAGGCGCCGCGCACGATCGTTTTCGGCGATCTGCCGAAGACGGCGACGGGCAAGATCATGAAATTCGAGCTGCGCGAGCGCGCCCGCGCGCTGCCCACCGATGCCCCGGAGGGAGAGGCCGCAGAGACATGATGACGGTCGTTACTCGGTCTCTACAGCGCTACAATAATGTAGCTTAACTAGTATTTTACGTGATCCTCCTGATTCTGAGTCTCAAGATGATTCAGAGCTGAAATCCCGCCTGTTCGGGGTTGCCGGACCGTCCGACCGTCTGCTCTGCCATACGTGTTGTCGGAACAATCGTTAGCTAGCCATTTATTCTGCCGATGCGGCGAGAGGCTCCGGCCCCATGCCCTCGCGGGTAGCCGCGTCGGCGAACTCGTCCAGTACTGCACCGAGCGTTGCCATCATCTCTTCGATCTGCTCAGCCGTGATGATGAAGGGCGGGGCGACGATGACCGAATCGCCAATCGGGCGCGTGATGAGCCCGCGCGCGTAGGCCATCTCCACGATGCGCTCGCCGATGGCGTGCTCCGGCGCGAAGGGGCGCTTGCTGCCCTTGTCCGCGACGATTTCGAGCGCGCCGAGGAGCCCGACATGCCGCACCTCGCCCACCAGCGGGTGGTCCTCGAAGCGGCGCATCGCAGCCTCGAGCGTGGGCGCCACCTCGCGCACGTTGTCGAGCAGGCCGCCGGGCTCGGTGATGAGCGCGATGGTTTCCAGCGCGACCGCCGCCGCCGCTGGGCTGCCGCCGGTGGTGAAGCCGTGGGGAAACTCCTCGAACTCCTCCGCCGCCCGATGCAAGCGGCGGTCCATCTCCGGCGAGAGCAGCACCGCCGCCATCGGGTAATAGCCGGAGGTGAGCGCCTTCGAGGTCACCAGGATGTCCGGCGTGAAGTCGTAGGTCTCCGCGCCCCAGAGGTTGCCGGTGCGGCCGAGCCCGGTGACCACCTCGTCGGCGACCATCGGGATGCCGTGGCGGTTGAGCACGGCCTGGATCTTCGGGAAGTAGCCGGCAGGCGGCGGCACCGCGCCGCCCGCGCCCATCACGGGCTCGGCGAAGAAGCCGGCGAAGGTCTCGGGCCCTTCGGCCTCGATCAGGCTCTCCAGCTCGCCCGCCAAGCGCGCGGCGTAGGCTTCCTCGCTCTCGCCGGGATGGGCGTTGCGCCAGTAGTGCGGCGCCTCGACGTAGCGAATCTCCGGCAAAGGCAGCCCGAAGGCGCCGATGTAGGGCTTGCCGTTGAGGCTGCAGGACGCGACGGTCGTGCCGTGGTAGGCCATGTGGCGGGAGATCAGCTTGCGCCGCTCGGGCTCGCCCGCGCCCCTGGCCATCATCCACAGCATCTTGATCGTGGTGTCGTTGGCCTCCGAGCCCGAATTGACGAAATAGACCCGCGAGACCTCCATCGGCGCGATCTCCACCAGCTTCTCGGCGAGCACGACCGGGGGCAGCGCGGTGCGCCCGAAGAAGGTGTGATAGGCCGGCATCTGCTTGAGCGCCTCGTGCGCCGCCTGCACCAGCCTCGGCTCGCTGAAGCCCACCACCACGTTCCACAGGCCCGAGACGCTTTCGAGATAGCGCTTGCCATGCGTGTCATGGACGTAGATACCTTCGCCCCGCTCCAGCACGAGAGGGCCATCCCGCTCCAGGCTGGGGAGATGGGTGTAGGAATGAAGATGATGCGCAAGATCACGCGCCTCGGGGGAGTTCAGCGCCATCGCTCGGGACCTCGGATCGTTCCGTGGGTGGAGGCAAGCCTCGCCGACCGCGGCGTTCGACCGCAGACAGCGGGGCAACCATGCCGAAGGTAATCATACACGATGCGATCGACGAGGCAGGCGTCGATCTCCTGAGGAGCCGTGCCGACCTGGATATCTGCGAGGTGGCGCGGGACGACGACGAGACACTGCGCAGGGAGATTGCGGATGCCGACGGCCTCATCCTGCGCTACCTGCCGTTGCGGGCCGAGATGCTCGAAGCGTCCACCAGGCTCAGGGTCATCGCGCGGCACGGCGTCGGCTGCGACAACATCGACCTGGCGGTCGCATCCGAACGGAAGATCCCCGTTGCCACGGTGGGCGATGCCAACGCCGTGACGGTTGCCGAGCTCACCCTCTATTTCATGCTCGCGGCGTCGAAGAAGGCCCGTCATTACGACGACTCGGTGCGTCGCGGCGATTTTCTCGTGCGCGAGGCCGCCGACCACCTCGAACTCTACGGGCGTACCGTTCTGATTATCGGCTTCGGGCGCATCGGGCGGCGGGTGGCGGCGCGCTGCCGTGCCTTCGAGATGAAAGTCGAGTGCTGCGATCCCTACATTTCGCAAATTGAGATCATCAATGCCGGCTGCACGCCGGTCGCCGACCTCGACGAGGCGCTGCCGCGGGCGGACTACGTCAGTGTGCACGTTCCGCTCAACGACGAGACCCGCCACATGATCGACCGGGAGGCGCTTGCGCGAATGAAGCCGGGCGCGATTCTCGCCAATGCCGCGCGGGGGCCGATCGTCGATGGCGCAGCCCTTTACGAGGCGCTCGAATCGGGACATCTGGTGGGCGCGGGCCTCGACGTGTTCGACGAGGAGCCGCCGCGACTCGACGACCCGCTGCTCAGCCATCCGGCCACCGTGCTCATGCCGCACATGGGGGGCTCCTCCCGCGGCGCCTTCATTCGCATGGCGAGGCGATGCGCGCAGAACGTACTCGACGCGCTCGACGGCAAGCTCGATTCTTCCTTTATATTCAACCCAGAAGCCCTTGATTAGAGCCGTTGCCCGGAGCGGCTATCGGGTCCCCGATCACCAACGCTTGAACGCGGCCCGGACAATTGGGGGGTTGGCGCGCGCGTAACTTGCGTGTCATAGGGGCCGGCCATGAAACGGCGCGAATCGCGAATTGGGCTGAAATCAGCGCGCATGGCAGCCAGTGCGGCGCTCGTCGGCGTACTGCTCGCGGGTAGCGCAATGGCGCAGGATGAGGAAGCCGAGAGCTTCGCCGAGTGGCGCGAGGGGGTGCGCAGCGAGGCGTTGAGCCTCGGCATCGGCGCCACCACCTTCGATACGGCATTCGCGGGAATCGAGCCGATTCCACGAGTCATCGAGCTGGATCGGTCCCAGCCCGAAGTCACCATAACCTTCGCCCAGTATCTGGAGCGCGTGGTACCCGACTCGCGCGTGAAGCAAGGCCGAGAGCTGCTCGCCGAGCACCGCGACCTGCTCGAGCCGATCGGGCGCGAATACGGCGTCCCGCCGCGCTTCATCGTCGCGCTCTGGGGCATCGAGACCAGCTTCGGCAAATTCCTCGGCGGATTTCCGGTGATCGGCGCGCTCGCGACACTCGCACACGACGGCAGGCGCAGCGCCTATTTCCGCCAGGAGCTGTTGCATGCGCTCAGAATTCTGGAAGACGGCCACATCACGCCGGACGCGATGGTGGGCAGCTGGGCCGGCGCCATGGGGCAGAGCCAGTTCATGCCGTCGAGCTTCGTGCGCTACGCCGTGGACCACGACGGCGACGGCAAGCGCGATATCTGGGGTACCCAGGAGGACGTTTTCGCATCGGCGGCGAATTACCTGGCGCAGGCCGGGTGGCGTGCCGGCGAGACGTGGGGACGGCAGGTGCAGCTGCCGACCCAATTCGACCCCGCGCTCGCCGATCTGAAAAAGGTGAAGAAGACCCTCGCCGAATGGCAGGCCCTGGGTCTTCGCCGCGCTGATGGCAGCGACCTGCCGCAAGTCGCAATGAGCGGCTCGGTGGTCCTGCCCGGCGGGGAAGGGGGGCCGGCCTATCTCGTCTATGACAACTACCGGACGATCATGCGGTGGAACCGATCGTTCTACTTTGCGACATCCGTCGGCCTTCTGGCCGACAGGATCGGGGGGCGGTAACGGCCGGCAGGTCCGGCCGATGACCCGAAAGCCGCTTCTCTTCGCCTCGCTGGCGCTCTGCCTGCTCGCATTCGCGGGCTGCAGCGAGGTGGAGCTTGCTCTTCATGTCGTCAAAAAGTTCAACCTGGAGACAAAGGAGGAGGAACCGCCGGTCCGCGTCGCGAAGCCGCATTACAAGCTCGGCTCGCCCTACCAGATCAATCACGTCTGGTACTATCCGAGCTACGATCCCAACTACGACAGGACGGGCGTCGCCTCCTGGTACGGGCCCGCGTTCCACGGCCGGCCCACGGCGAACGGTGAGCGCTTCGATATGAACGGGGTGACCGCCGCGCACCCGACCTTGCCGCTTCCCAGCCGGGTCCGCGTGACCAACCTCGAAAACGGGCGGCAGCTGGAATTGCGGGTGAACGACCGCGGTCCGTTCGTCGACGACCGGATCATCGACCTGTCCCGCCGCGCCGCGCAGCTTCTCGGCTTCAAACGCAAGGGCTTGGCCAAGGTGCGCGTCGAGTACCTCGGGCTGGATCGCCTCAAGCCACCGGCTGCGCCACAACCCGCCGGCCAGCCGGTCGTCGTTGCCGCCGTCGCGCCCGACTCTCCGCTCAAGCCTCGCTGGACGAAGCCGCCGAACGGAACGGTAGTGCTGCCGCCGGACAAGCCGGGAGGCCTGGCGGCAAGCGTAGACCCGCCCCAGGCGCCGAACCGTGAGGCTGCCAGCGTCGCGTCACGGAGGCTCCTGGTCGAAGCGGCGGTCCTCCGCGGGCGCGACGAGGCCGACCTTCTGGGCGAACGGGTGCGCTCGCTTGGCGCCGTCGCGGTGAAGCCGGAACGGCGCAACGGCCGCGTGGTCTACGCGGTGCGCATCGGCCCGGTAGACACGGACGACGAGGCGGAGTTCATCCTGGCCGAGCTCAATCGCGCAGGGTTCACCGGTTCGCACATCGTCGCTGCGGGGTATCGCTAGAGAGAGGTGCTTGGCCCGGCCCCCGGCGAGGGTGTACACCTTGGCTCTCGCCCTGATTGGATGCGGAGGAGCCGGAACAAGATGGCCGATGGAACCCCCGTGCGCCGGCGTGCCGGTCTCACCGCCCTCTATTGCGCCTTGTGCCTCTGCCTGAGCGGTGCCTTCGCCGCCGCGCTGCAGCCTGGGCCGGCCGCAGCGGTCGACACCGAGGCGCAGCAGTTCATCCTGATGGATGCCGGAACCGGCATGGTTCTCGCCGAGAAGAACGCGGACGAGCCCATGTACCCGGCTTCCATGAGCAAGATCATGACGCTCTACGTGGTCTTCGAGCATCTGGCGGACGGCCAGCTCGACCTGGAGGACACTTTCACGGTGAGCAAAAAAGCGTGGCGCATGAAAGGCTCACGCATGTTTCTTGAGGTTAATACGAAGGTGACCGTCAGCGAACTCTTGCGCGGGGTCATCGTACAGTCGGGCAACGACGCGTGTATCGTGCTGGCAGAGGGTCTGGCTGGCTCGGAGGCCGCCTTTGCCGACCTGATGAACGAAAGAGCGGATGAGCTTGGCCTCGCCGACAGCCACTTCACCAACGCCACCGGCTGGCCGGATCCCGATCACATCACGACGGCGCGGGATATCGCCGAGCTGTCGCGGCGCATCATCGAGGACTTCCCCGAATACTACCCGATGTTCGCCGAGAAGAGCTTCACCTACAACGGCATCAAGCAGGGCAACCGCAACCCGCTGCTCTACCGCTACGACGGTGCTGACGGCCTCAAGACGGGATACACGCAGGCCTCCGGCCACGGCCTTGCCGCATCGGCGAAGCGCGGCGAGCAGCGCCTGGTGCTGGTCGTGAACGGCATCAACGGCGTCGATACCCGGGCGCGGGAATCGGAACGCCTGCTCAGCTACGGCTTTCGGGCGTTCAAGACCTACGTCCTGTTCCGCGCGGGCCAGGTGGTGGACACGTTCGATGTCTGGCTCGGCGAGGCCGATGCACTGCCCCTGGTCGCCGAGAGCGACATCGTGCTGATGATGCCGCGCAAGTCCCGCAAGGGCATGGTGGTGAAGATCGTGGCCGACGGCCCGATTGCGGCGCCGGTCGAGCAGGGCACGCGGGTGGCCACGCTGGTGGTGAGCGCGCCGGACGTGGAGACGCGCCAGTGGCCGCTGCTGGCCGGCGCCTCGGTGGACAGCCTCTCCGGTTTCGGCCGGATCGGGGCCGCGATCGACGCGCTGATCTGGGGCAAGGGCGGCTAGTAGCGGGTCGGAAGCCGCCGCCACTCCCGGCATGACGCGCGGACGCTTCATCACGCTGGAAGGCGGCGAGGGCGCCGGCAAGACCGTTCAGGCCGCCCGGCTCCGGGACGCGCTCGAAGCGCGTGGCGTGGGCACGGTCCTGACCCGCGAGCCCGGCGGGTCGCCGGGAGCCGAAGAAATTCGTCGGCTTCTCGTCTCGGGCCCGGTGGAGCGCTGGGAGCCGCTGGCCGAGGCCATGCTTCACGCCGCCGCGCGGCGCGACCATGTGCTGCACACCATCGAGCCGGCGCTGGAGCGCAGCGACTGGGTCATCTCCGACCGCTTCGTCGATTCGATGATCGTCTACCAGGGCTACGGCCAGGGCGCCGACCTCGAGGTTCTGGAACGGCTCAGCGCACTCTCTCTCGGAGGCTTCGCGCCCGATCTCACCGTGGTGCTGGACATTCCGGTGGCGGAGGGGCTCCGGCGGGCCGGCGCGCGCGCGGAATCCAACCGCTACGAGCGCATGGGCACCGAGTTTCACGAGAGGGTGCGGCAGGGCTTCCTCGCCCGCGCCCAGACCGATCCGGAACGCTTCGCAGTCGTGGACGCGACGGCGGAGCCAGACACCGTCGGCCGCGCGATCCTGAGGGTCGTGCTGGAACGCCTCACAGTTCCGTTCGATGGCTGAGGACGCCGATTCGGCCTTCGAGTGGCCGGTTCCGCGCGAGAACCCGCATCTGGTGGGGCACGAGGCCGCCGCCGGGGCGCTGCGGGAGGCGTGGGGCAGCGGGCGGCTCGCCCATGCCTGGCTGCTCGCGGGCCCGCGCGGCATCGGCAAGGCGACGCTGACCTATCGCTTCGCGCGCTTCGTGCTCGCGGGCGGCGAGGGGGACGGCGGCGACGGGCTGGCCATGGCGCCGGAGCACGCCGTCTTCCGGCGCATCGCGGCCGGCGGGCACAGCGACCTCGCGGTGATCGAGCGGGGCTTCGGCGACCGCGGCCGGCTCCGCGCCGAGATCGTGGTGGACGACGTGCGCAAGGCCAACGCCTTCCTCTCGCTCACCGCAGGCGAGGGCGGCTGGCGGGTGGTGATCGTCGATGCGGCCGACGAGATGAACCGCAACGCCGCCAACGCCCTGCTCAAGCGCCTGGAGGAGCCGCCGAGCCGCGTGCTGTTTCTTCTGGTCAGCCACGCGCCGAGCCGGGTGCCGGCGACGCTGCGCTCGCGCTGCCGCCTGCTCACGCTCTCGCCGCTGCCCGCGCCGGCGCTGGACGGGCTGCTGGCGGACGCGATGCCCACACTGCCGTCGGCAGAGCGCCGCGTGCTCGGATTGCTCGCCGAAGGCAGCCCCGGCCGCGCGGCGGCGCTGGCGGAGCAGGGCGGAGTCGCGCTCTACCGGCGCCTCATCGGCCTGGTCGGCGCGCTGCCCGCGCTCGACGTGCGCCCGCTGCACCAGCTTGCCGACGGGCTCGGTGGGCGGGACGGGGTGGATCGCATGCGTACGCTCAGCGAGCTGATCCTCTGGTGGCTGGGCCGTTCCATCCGGGCGGCGGCGCGCGGCGAGCTCGACACGATGCAGGAGGTCGTGCCCGGCGAGAAGGCGAGCGCGGCGCTGCTGCAGGGAGCCGCGCTTGATCGCTGGGTCGGCGTGTGGGAAAACCTCGGCCGCTCGTTTGCGGAGGCGGACGGGCTGAACCTTGACCCCCGGCAGGTCCTGATCGGCGCGTTCGCATCGCTGCAGGAGGCCGCGCGGGCCTGAACCGCAGGACCGGAAGCCGATGGCGCCCCGAGCGGCCTACTACCTCAGCACCCCGATCTACTACGTGAACGATTCGC
Source organism: Alphaproteobacteria bacterium (assembly GCA_022820945.1). Lineage (GTDB taxonomy): Bacteria > Pseudomonadota > Alphaproteobacteria > UBA828 > UBA828 > WTGU01. Next base: position 67,299 of record JAJEEP010000178.1, read on the forward strand.
CCCACATCGGGCACGCCTACACCTCGCTCGCCTGCGACGTGCTGGCCCGCTTCATGCGGCTCGACGGGCGCGACGTGATGTTCCTCACCGGCACCGACGAGCACGGCCAGAAGGTCCAGAAATCCGCGATCGCCGCCGGCATGGAACCCCAAGAGTTCGTCGACCAGGTCTCGGAGCGCTTCCGCGCGCTTGGCGGGGTGATGGGCTACAGCAACGACGACTTCATTCGCACCACCGAGGACCGCCACACGCGCTCGTGCCAGGAGCTGTGGCGCCGCATCGCGGCCAACGGCCACATCTACCTCGACAAGTATGCGGGCTGGTACTCGGTGCGGGACGAGGCGTTCTGCACCGAAGCGGAGGTCACGGACGGCCCGGGCGGCGGCAAGGTGACGGTGGCGGACAGCTCACCAGTCGAATGGGTCGAGGAGCCGAGCTACTTCTTCCGCCTCTCCGACTGGCAGGGGCCGCTGCTGGAGTTCTACGAGAAGAACCCGCAGGCCGTGGCGCCCGAGAGCCGGCGCAACGAGGTGATCAGCTTCGTCTCCGGCGGACTGAACGACCTTTCGATATCCCGCGCGAGCCTGAAGTGGGGCATCCCGGTGCCGGACGCGCCGGACCACACCATGTACGTGTGGCTGGATGCGCTCACCAACTACATCAGCGCCGCCGGCTTCCCCGACACCGAGTGCGACACCTGGCGCACCTACTGGCCCGCCGACCTGCACATGGTGGGGAAGGACATCCTGCGCTTTCACACGGTCTACTGGCCGGCCTTCCTGATGGCGGCAGGCGTGGAGCCGCCGACGCGGGTCTTCGCCCACGGCTGGTGGACCAACGAAGGCGAGAAGATGTCGAAGTCGCTCGGCAACGTGATCGACCCGCATCAGATCGTCGCGCGCTACGGGCTCGATGCCGTGCGCTACTTCCTGCTGCGCGCGCTGCCCTTCGGCAGCGACGGCGACTTCGCGCACCGGGCCATCGTGGGCCGCATGAACGACGACCTGGCCAACGACTACGGCAACCTGGCGCAGCGGGTGCTGACCATGGCCTACCGCAACTGCGGCGCTGCCGTGCCGGAGCCCGGCGCCTTCACCGCGGCGGACGAGGCGATGCTGGGCGCGGCGGAGGCGCTGGTGGACACGGTGCGCGCGGACATCGGCGAGCAGTCGTTCCACCGGGCGCTGATCCACATCTGGGAGGTGGTGGGGCAGGCCAACCGCTACGTCGACGAGCAGGCGCCCTGGGTGCTGCGCAAGGAGGACCCGGCGCGCATGGCGACGGTGCTCTACGTGGTGATGGAGACCCTGCGCCACCTCGCGGTGCTGACCCAGGCGTTCATGCCGGACTCCAGCGGGCGGATGCTGGACCAGTTAGGGGTCGCGGCGGAGGCGCGCGACCTCGCGGCGCTGGGCCCGGACGGGCGGCTCGCAGCGGGGACGCCGCTGCCGAAGCCGGCGCCGGTTTTCCCGCGATTCGTGGAGGATAGCGCGGACTCCTGAGTCTACAGGCGAGCACGGGGATGCTGGTCGACAGCCACTGCCATCTGGACTTTCCCGACTTCGGCGACGACCTCGACGGCGTGCTCGCGCGTGCGGCCGAGGCGGGCGTCGGCACCGTGCAGACCATCTGCACGCGAGTGACCCAGTTCGATGCCGTGCGGGGGCTGGCCGAGGCGCACGAGCGGATCTGGTGCTCGGTCGGGATCCATCCGCACCACGTGGCCGAGGAGCCGGAGGTGAGCGCCGAGCACCTGGTGCGCATGGCGGCGCATCCGAAGGTGATCGGCATCGGCGAGACCGGGCTGGACTTCCACTACGACAACAGCCCGCGGCCGCAGCAGGAAGCCAGTTTTCGCCAGCACATCGCGGCCGCGCGCGAGACCGGGCTGCCGCTGATCGTGCACACGCGGTCTGCGGACGAGGAGACCTGCCGAATTCTGCGCGAGGAGGCGGGGAAGGGGGCCTTCCCCGGCGTCATCCACTGCTTCAGCGCAGGCCGCGCGGTGGCCGGGACGGCGCTCGACATCGGTCTTCACGTTTCGTTCTCAGGGATTCTGACGTTCAAGAAGGCGGAGGAGGTGCGGGCCGTCGCCCGCGACGTGCCGACCGAGCGCCTGCTGGTGGAGACCGATGCGCCCTATCTCGCGCCGGTGCCCCATCGTGGCCGGCGCAACGAGCCCGCGCACGTGGTGCATACCGCAGCCCGGCTGGCCGAGATCAAGGGGCTGGACGAGGCCGAATTGGCCCGCGTGACCACCGAGAACTTCTTCAGGCTATTCTCCAAGTCCACGCCGCACTCATATGATTCGGCATGAGAATCATCATTCTCGGCTGCGGCACGTCTAGCGGGGTCCCGATGATCGGCTGCGACTGCGCGGTGTGCCGCTCGCCCGACCCGCGCAACCGCCGGCGCCGGGTCTCAGTGCTGGTCGAAGCAGGCGGCACGCGGCTGCTGATCGACACGCCGCCGGACCTGCACGCGCAGCTGGTGGATGCCGAGGTCGCGCACCTGGATGCGGTGCTCTACACCCACGGCCATGCCGATCATGTGCATGGCATCGACGACCTGCGTTCCATCAACTTCCATACCGGGCGGGCACTCGACACCTATGGCTCGGCCGCGACGCTGGCGGCGATCCAGGGGCGCTTCGCCTATGCGTTTCAGCCCATGGGCACAAAGGGTTGGGCGAAGCCCAGCCTGAATGCGGTGACGGTCGAAGGGCCGTTCGAGGCGGCAGGTGTCGCGGTGACGCCGTTCCCGCAGGAGCACGGGCGCAGCATCACCACCGGCTACCGGATCGGCGCCATGGCGTATTCCACGGATGTGAAGGCGTTCTCGGAGGAGGCCTTCGCCGCGCTGGAGGGCGTCAAGCTCTGGATCGTCGATTGCCTGGGCTACCGGGAGCATCCCACGCACGCGCACCTCGACCTCACGCTGGAGTGGATCGCGCGGGTGCGGCCGAAGCTTGCGGTGCTGACGCACATGTCCCATCAGTTCGACTACGAGACGCTGCGGGTGGCGCTGCCGGCCGGCGTGGTTCCGGGGCACGACGGGCTCGTAATCGAGACGGATGCGCTGTGATGCGCGGGCTAAGCCATTGTGGCGCCTTGGACAATCGGAACCGTCAATTATTTTCCATAATATATCTTATGCGAATTAAGTGTCGGGGCGGCCGGGCTAACCGGGCGGTTCATCGGGCGGCGTGCGCGGGCCTGTCCCGCCCCGGACGCTTCATTCCGCGCGCGGCCAAAATGGAACCGGATCGATGAGCGACGCGCCGCCGCCGGACCGCGAGGACACCGACGCGCCCGGCACGCTGGCCGCCGGCATCGACCGGCTGCTCGACGTGATGGCGCGGCTGCGCGACCCGGACGGCGGCTGCCCGTGGGACCTCGAGCAGAGCTTCGCGACCATCGCGCCCTACACCATCGAGGAAGCCTACGAGGTCGCCGAGGCGATCCGGCAGGACGATCGGGCGGCGCTCCGCGACGAGCTGGGCGACCTGCTGCTGCAGGTGGTCTTTCACGCGCAGATGGCGCGGGAGGACGGCAGCTTCGACTTCGACGAGGTCGCGCGCGGCATCGCGGACAAGATGATCCGCCGCCACCCCAACGTGTTCGGTGACGACGAGTCCGAGGCGCGGCACTCGGCGCCGGCGCAGATGCGCTCGTGGGAGGCCCAGAAGGCCGCCGAGCGCGAGGCCAAGGCCGAGGCCGAAGGGCGCCGGCCCAGCGTGCTGGACGGCGTCGCGCTGGCCCTCCCTGCCCTGCTCCGCGCCGAGAAGCTCCAGAAGCGCGCGGCGCGCGTGGGCTTCGACTGGCCGGGGCCCGAGCCGGTCTTCGCCAAGGTACTGGAAGAGGTGGCGGAGCTTCACGAGGCCGCGGCGGCAGCGGAGACGGCACGGGAGCCGGCGAGCAGCCCGGCGGGTGATGGGGCGGCGGACCCGGCGGGGTCACGCGGCCAAGCGGCGCAGACGCCGGGTGATCGGGCGGGTGACCGGACGGCGGTGGCCGAGGAGATCGGCGACCTGCTGTTCGCCTGCGTCAACCTCGGCCGGCACCTGGGCGTGGAGCCCGAAGCCGCGCTGCGCGCCGCCAACGCCAAGTTTACCGCTCGCTTCCACCGTGTCGAGGCAGCGCTGGCGGACTCGGGCCAGAGCGCCGCCGACGTCGGCCTCGCCGAACTCGACCGCCTGTGGGAGGACGCAAAGCAAGCGGAGCGCGGGTCGTCGGACGCGAAGGCGACGGCCATTCCGACGCGGGACGAATAGGCGCGGTTTCACCCTCCGTGCCCACGCGCACGGTTTGCAATTCTGCCAGGACGTCATAACCGCACGTGTTGCGGCCATCCACGAGGTGCTGCGGAGAAAGACGCCCAGAACGAGTTCGGGCACGACGAGGTAAGGGCGTGAGGCGATTCCCCGGTCGATGGTGCGGTGTACGGCGCGTGCGGCTGGTGCCACCATCGCGCCGTGAAGCGCACGGGATTGCAGGCCGAGGCAGGCGGAGGGAGGGTGAGCGGACGTTCGTCGCCCGGGCGTCCTCATTCGATAGTCGACGCTATTGCTCGTCGTCGCCGCCAAGGGAACGGCCGCCGTGTCTGAGACGGCATCCCTCCCGTCCCGCCCGATCCCGGCGAATCCCGCAAAAGAGCTGAGTTTGTTCATCCCAGATACACTGCACGGGAACGTCGTGAACCGAGCATCCGGCACGAAGAAGGGGGCCATGTGGCCCCCTTCCCGATTACGTGCGATGAACTAGGCGGACTTACATGCCCATGCCACCCATACCGGGCATGCCACCCATACCGCCCATTCCCATGTCGCCCATGCCACCCATACCGGGCATGCCGCCGCCGCCCGGAGGCATCGGCGGTGGCGCCTCGGGAATCTCGACGACGCCGGCCTCGGTCGCGATCAGAAGGCCGGCGATGGACGCGGCGTCCTGCAAGGCGGAGCGGACCACCTTTGCCGGATCCAGAATGCCGGCTTCGATCATGTCGCAATAGCGCCCCTCCTGGGCGTCGAATCCACGGGTCGCGCCACGACCTTCGAGCAGCTTGCCCACGACGAGCGAGCCGTCGGCGCCGGCGTTCTCCGCGATATGGCGTGCGGGCGAGCGGATCGCGCTCCGTACGATCGCGATCCCGCGGTCCTGGTCGGCATTGGCACCCTTCAGCTTGTCGAGCTTGCGCGAGGCGGCGAGCAGCGCAACCCCGCCGCCGGGGACGACCCCCTCCTCCACCGCCGCGCGCGTGGCGCGCATGGCGTCCTCGACGAGCTCCTTCTTTTCCTTCACCTCGATCTCGCTGTCGCCGCCGACCTTCAGGATGGCGACCCCGCCGACCAGCTTGGCGAGCCGTTCCTCGAAGCGCTCCTGGTCGTATTCGGAATCGGTGGTCTCGATCTCGGTGCGGAGCTGCTGGCAGCGTTCGGCGATGGCCTTCTTGGTGCCGCCGCCGCCGACGATCACGGTCTCGTCCTTGCTCATCTCGACCCGCTTGGCCGTGCCCAGCTGATCGAGCGTGACGCTCTCAAGCTTGATGCCCTGCTCCTTGTTGATCACCGTACCACCGGTAAGCACGGCGATGTCTTCCAGCATGGCCTTGCGCCTGTCGCCGAAGGCCGGCGCCTTGGTCGCCGCCGCCCTGAGGCCGCCGCGCAGCCGATTGACCACCAGGGTCGCCAGCGCCTCGCCGTCCACGTCTTCGGCGATGATCACGAGCGGCTTGCCGGACTGACCGACCTGCTCCAGGACCGGCAGCAGCTCCTGCATGCTGGTGAGCTTCTCCTGGTGCACCAGGATGAAGGCGTCATCGAGCTCGACCGTCATGCGCTCGGCATTGGTCACGAAATAGGGCGAGATATAGCCCTTGTCGAAGTTCATGCCTTCGACGACGTCAAGCTCGGTATCGATGCCGGCCGCTTCCTCGATGGTGATGACGCCGCGCTCGCCCACCTCTTCCATGGCGCGCGAGATCATGTCCCCCACGTGCGGGTCGTTGTTGGAGGCCACGGTCGCCACCTGCGTAATCTCCTCGCGGGTCTTCACCCGCTTGGACTTCTTGCCGATCTCTTCGACCACCGCGTCGACGGCGAGGTCGATGCCGCGCCGCACGTCCATCGGATTCATGCCCGCCGCAACGGCCTTGGCGCCTTCGCGCACGAGCGCGCGGGCGAGGACGGTCGCGGTGGTGGTGCCGTCGCCGGCGGACTTTTCGGTGTGGGTCGCGGCCTCACGGACGAGCCGGGCGCCCATGTCCTGGAGACGATCTTCGAGCTCGATCTCCTTGGCGACGGTCACGCCGTCCTTCGTGATCCGCCCGTCGCCGCCCGCCGTCTGATAGACCACGGTGCGGCCCTTCGGGCCGAGCGTGACCGATACGGCGTCAGTGAGGATGTCGACACCTTCGAGAAGGCGCTCGCGAGCCTCCTCGGCTTGATGGATTTGTTTCTTGGCCATCGCCGGTCGCTCCAGATTGGATGCCTAACGGAAGAGGGTGTCGAGCTACTCGATCACGCCCATGATGTCGGACTCCTTCATGATCAACAGCTCCTCGCCGTCGACCTTGACCTCGGTGCCCGACCACTTGCCGAACAGGATGCGGTCGCCCGCCTGGACATCGAGCGGGTTGAGCTTGCCGTCCTCCCCACGCTCGCCCGGGCCTGCGGCGACGACCTCGCCCTCCTGCGGTTTCTCCTGGGCGGTGTCCGGAATGATGATGCCGCCCGCCGTCTTCTGATCCTGCTCGATCCGCCGCACCAGCACGCGGTCGTGCAAAGGCCTGATGTTCATGCCGCCCTCCGAAACGTGACCGTGTCCAATGCTGCCCGTGCTCCGCCAGCAGCATCTGTTAGCGCTCTCGCGAGGCGAGTGCTAACCGCTTAATAGGGAGACGGGATGCCGGTGTCAACAGCAAGGCGGGCCGACAGGGGGTCTTGTTCTCGAACCTCGGTTTCTAAAATGTTCTCCATTCAACCCATACCAGATATTGGTCTCAGAGGGCTTTCCCGATGGGCGCAAGGCGTGGTTGCGGGGTGCCGTCGCCCTTCCCACCACTTCGTTAGCGACCATAGAGAGACTGTGAAATTGACGATATTTCAAATTATTATGGGCGAATTCGTACATTATACTTTTCGTAAAATCCCTGTTGAGTCAGGAGTGGCTGAGGCTAAATCAGCGGGCGGCGAGCGAGATGCCGGGGCGCCGCTCCAGCCGGCCGGCGTCCGCCGGCGTAAGGCCGACCCTGAGGCGGGCCTCGCCGTCGTCGTCGGCGTGCTCCAGAACCTCTCCGTGGCTGTAGAGCCAGGCGAGGGTCGCGCCGTCGGCATAGGGCACGCGCACTTCGACGATTCGTCGTGCCGCCGTCAGCCGGGCGTCGATCGCCCGAATCAGATCGTCGACCCCTTCGCCGGTGAGCGCCGAGGCAGCGACGACGCTCGGGTGATCGGGGTGGCCGTTGCCTCGGTTGAGCGCTTCCCTTCCCCGCTCCGCAAGGCAAGCGCGTTGACGCGGGTCGAGGAGGTCGAGCTTGTTGAGCGCTTCGACGACACCCGTGCCGAGGCGATCTTCGAGCCCGAGCTCGGTCAGCACCCTCAGCACGTCGGCGCGCTGCTCGACGCTGTCAGCGTGGGCACAGTCGCGGACGTGCACGATGAGGTCGGCGGCGACTACCTCCTCCAGGGTCGCGCGAAACGCCGCCACCAGATCGTGCGGCAGGTCGGAGACGAAGCCGACGGTATCGGAGAGGATGACGCGCTGGCCCGAGGGCAGCACGACCCCGCGCATGGTGGGGTCGAGGGTGGCGAAGAGCTGATCGCGCGCAACCGCCGTGGCCCCGGTCAGCCGGTTGAAGAGCGTGGTCTTGCCGGCGTTGGTGTAGCCGACCAGCGCGATCACGGGATAAGGGACGCGTTGGCGGGCGGCGCGATGCAGGCCGCGTGTTCGCTTGACCCCGTCCAGCGCACGCTCCAGGCGGTCGATGCGGACGCGAATCTGGCGCCGATCGGCCTCGATCTGCGTCTCGCCCGGCCCACCCACGAAGCCGAGGCCGCCGCGCTGGCGCTCCAGGTGCGTCCAGGACCGCACCAGGCGGCTACGCTGGTAGCGAAGGGCGGCGAGCTCGACCTGGAGCCGGCCCTCACGGGTGCGGGCCCGCGCCGCGAAGATCTCCAGGATGAGCGCGGTGCGGTCGATGACCTTGCAGCGCCACGCACGTTCGAGATTGCGCTGCTGGACCGGGGTGAGAGCCCCATCCACGACAACAAGGCCCAAGTTATGCGCGGACACGTCCTCCGCCACCGCCTGCACCCGCCCGGGCCCGAACAGGGTGGCCGGCCGCGGCTTCTGCACAGGCACCACGTCAGCCTCCACGACATCGAGGTCGATGGCGCGGGCGAGGCTCACCGCCTCGACAAGGCGACTCTCGGGCTCCCGCGTGCGCTCGCGCGCATTCCCCGCCGCCGGCGGACGGGCCAGCGCCGGATGCAGGACGCAGGTGCGCGGTGGCGAATTAGCGTCGCGCGGGACGCTGACGCTCGCCACTTACGTATCGTCCTCCTCAGCCGGCTCAGCTCCCTGATCGAACAACTGGATCGGCTGAACCGGCATGACCGTCGAAATCGCATGCTTGTAGACAAGCTGCGAATGGTCATCGCGCTTGAGCAATACACAGAAATTGTCGAACCAGGTGATAATTCCCTGGAGCTTGACACCGTTCACGAGAAAGATCGTGACCGGCATTTTTCCTTTGCGCACGTGATTGAGGAAGACGTCCTGGAGACTGTGGGATCCCTTGCCAGTCATGTGTTCCTCTATCCTTGCCGGCCCCCGCCTCCGAAGGACCGGGCGGCTGGCTTGCTCATGCAAGCATGCCTGCGTTGACTATATGGCGATTCCGTGTGCCCGCAAGAAGCCATGCAACCCGACGTGATCGACGACCTGATGATCGGGCACGCGCAGGCAGTCACCGTCGCGGGGCGTGTCGGCACTCACGATCACCGCGGTGCAGCCGGCATTGCGGGCGCAGGTCACGTCGATTCCCGTGTCGCCGACATACCAGACGTCCGGGCCGGCACCGATGCCAGCGCCCTCAAGGGCCAGAGTCACGGCCTCGGGCGCCGGCTTGTCCAGTGGCCCATCCCCGGCGCCCACGATACGCCCGAAATAGCCGCTCCAGCCAATTTGCGCCGCTTCCTCCCGCACCAGGTCGCCCTTCTTGCTGCTGACCACCCCGAGAGGCAGGCCATCGCGGTGAAGCGCGGCCAGCGTGGCCGACGCGCCGGCGAGCGGGGTCAGCCGACGCAAGCGGTCCGCCCGATAATGCCGGTAGAACAAGTGTTCGGCCCTAACGGCGTCGGCTCCGAAGAGGTCGGGAAACGAATCCCGCATGGAACGCCGCACCCAGGCCTTGGTCTGATCGAAGCTCCAGGGCTCGCGCCCCAGGTCGAGAAAGGTCTGCCGCAGGCTTTCGTGGATGATCTCCCAGCTCTCGATCAGCGTGTTGTCCCAGTCGAACAGGACGGCGCGTGGCCTTCTCACCGGTTGCTACGCCCACCGCGGCAATAGGTGAGGTAGAGGTCGCGCAGCCGCAGAGTCACCGGCCCCGGCTCTCCGGTGCCGACCGGCTGACCGTCGACGCGAACGATGGCCCGGACGAACGACGTGGTGCTGGTGAGAAAGGCCTCGGGCGCGGCCTGCGCTTCGGCGAGCGTGAACGGTCGCTCGGCGACCTCGATCCCCGCCTCGCGAGCCAGCCGAATCACGGTCTGGCGTGTAATGCCGCCGAGGATGTTCGATTCGAGATCGCGGGTGATCACGCGGCCGACGTCGTCGACGATCCAGGCGTTGGTCGAGGAGCCCTCGGTGACCCGGCCTTGCGGGTCGATGAACCAGGCCTCGTAGGCGCCCTGCTCGCGTGCCTCCTGCTTGGCCAGGACGTTGGGAAGCAGGGAGACCGACTTGACGTCGCAGCGGCCCCAGCGCCCGTCCGGAATCGAGACCACCTCGGCGCCGCGGTCGGCCTCCGCGGTCTCGGGCCATTGAACCGGGCGCGCGGTGAGAACGATGGCGCCCTCAGCCTCCTCCGGGAAAGGATGATCCCGCGCCGCCGCGCCGCGCGTGACCTGCAGGTAGACCATGCCGTCCTTCACCCGATTGCGGCGAAGCACCTCGCGGGTGACCAGCTTGAGCGCGCGACGTGGCAAAGGGAGATCCATTCTCAGCTCATGAAGCGAGCGCTCCAACCGGTCGAGATGCGGCTCCTCGTCAATCACGCGGCCGCCGAAGACGGCTGCGACCTCATAGACCCCGTCGGAGAACTGGTATCCCCGGTCCTCGACATGAACGTGCGCCAAGTCGTGCCGCGTGTAGTGGCCGTTCACATAAGCGATACGGGACATGCGGGCCTCCGGTCAGAAGAACTCGAGGCGCACGGCGAACATTTGCTCGATCTTCTTCACCGCGCGCGCTGCCGCCAGCATCACGACCCGGTCATGCTCCTGAACGACCGTCTGAGGGCGCGGAATGATGACCTCGTTGCCGCGCACGATCGCTCCCACGATGATTCCGGTATGCAGCTTGGTCTCGTTAAGCGGTTGACCGACGATGGGAGAAGTCTCGAGGGCCTCAGCCTCGATAATCTCGGCGGCGCCGTCCCGGATCGAGTGCACGGCCAAGATACGGCCACGCCGGATGCGCTGCAGGATGGTCGAGACCGTCGACTCGCGCGGGCTTACCGCAACGTCCACACCAAGGCTCCCCATCAGCGGCCCGTAGCTGGAATTGTTGACCAAGGAAATCGCGGTTCTGCAGCCGGCGCGTTTTGCCAGCAGCGCCGCCAGGATATTCACTTCGTCGTCGTTGGAGACCGCTATCACCGCCTCGGCCAGTCCGATATTGATCTCGATGAAAATTTCCGGGTCGAGCGCGTAGCCGCCGATGATTGTGGCGTGGGAGAGTCGTTCCGCCAAGTAGCGAGCGCGCTCCGGGAGCAGCTCGACAATCTTTACATCGAGTCCTGGATGGGTCTCCTCCAGCTCCTGCGTCAGGAAATAGCCGATATTGCCGCCACCAATGATGACGACCCGGCGGGCCTCCGGCTCCTCGTGCCCGAAGACGGCCATGCCACGCGCAACGTGCTCCGAATCCACGGCAAAATAGACCTCGTCCCCGATGAGCATCTGGTCGTCGCCTCGCGGCACGATGAGCCGCGAATCCCGGCTGATCGCAAGCACCATGATGTTGAGTTCGGGGAAGAGCTCGGTGAGCTGGCGGAGCGGCGTGTTGATGATGGGGCAACCTTCCTCGCAGCGCACCGCAATCACGCGCAAACGCCCGCCGCCGAATGGCAGCATGTCGAGGGCGCCCGGCACCTGAAGCCGGCGTTCGATGGCGCGCGCGACCTCGATCTCGGGCGAGATGATCAGGTCGATCGGCATGTGGTCGCGGCTGTAAAGCTCGGCCCAGGCCGGGTTTAGATAGCTCTGTTGACGCACCCGCGCGATCTTTTCGGGCACGTCGAAGAGGGAGTGGGCGACCTGGCAGGCCACCATGTTAACCTCGTCGGAGTGGGTCACGGCGACGATCATCTCGGCCGTCTTGGCGCCCGCCTCTTCGAGCACGTCGGGAAGCGATGCGTTACCCACGATCACCCGCGCGTCCACCGTATCGGACAAGCGCTGCACGACTGCTCGGTTGCTGTCGATCACGGTCACGTCGTTCGCCTCGTTGGCAAGCTGGCGAGCGATGTTGGCGCCGACCTGGCCGGCGCCGCAGACGATGATCTTCATGGGCTGTTCAGCTTGTCGACACCGGCGGGGCTCGTGTCCGTGCCTCCCTTCCCGTCTCCGCCGTGCCCATCGTGCTCTCGGTCCAACACGCCCAGCGAACGCAGCTTGCGATGGAGTGCCGAGCGCTCCATGCCGACGAATTGAGCGGTGCGCGAGATATTGCCGCCGAAACGCCTGATTTGAGCGTGCAGGTAGTTTCGCTCGAACTGCCGTCGGGCGTCGCGCAACGAGAGCGTCATCAGGTCGGCCTGGTTTGTGAGCGCCTGTGCCGCTCCAGGCCTCGGCCTGAGGGCTGCTCGGATCATGTCCGCGCCAATCGGCCCGTTGGCTGGCATCGGGGCCATCATGAGCAGCCATTCCACGAAATTGCGGAGCTGACGCACATTGCCGGGCCAGTCGAACGACTGCAGCATCGCGATCCCGTCGCTTCCAATCTCGCGCGGCGACACCCCGGCACTGTCTGCCGCCTGACGAATGAAGAAGTTTGCCAATTCGGGAATATCCTCGCGGCGGTCTCGGAGTGCCGGCACTTCAATGGGTGTGACCAATAGTCGGTAGTAAAGGTCTTCGCGAAAGCGCCCCTGCTCTATCTCATTCTCCATGTCTCGCGTCGTCGCCGCCATCACGCGGATATCCACCTCGATCCGCTGCGAACCGCCTTCGCGCTCGAAGGTGTGCGCCTGCAGGGCGCGCGCAATCTTGCCCTGAGTCTCAAGGGGCATGTCGGCGATCTCATCGAAGAAGAGCGTGCCGCGGTGGGCGCGCTCGAACGTGCCAATCTTGCGTGAACCGGCAGCGGCAACCCCGTTTCCCTCGCTGCCGAACAGCTCCAGCTCCACACGGTCGGGTCTCATCATCGCTGCATTGGCCACAACAAACGGCCCTGACGAGCGGCGCGAGCGGCCGTGGATGAGGCGCGCGAGCACCTCCTTTCCCGCCCCGGCAGGGCCGGTAATGAAGACTCGTCTGTCGGTTGGCGCCGCGCGGTCCGCAACCGTCCGGATTTGCTTGATTGCCGGCGAAGAGCCGATCAGCTCCGTCGTTTCGCCGGCGCGCAGCTTCAACTCGGCGACCTCCCGCCTCAATTCTGCCGCCTCAAGCGCGCGTTCTACTGTAAGAAGCAGCCGATCGCTGTCGAGCGGCTTTTCGATGAATTCGTAAGCCCCCTTTTTAATCGCGGCGACGGCGGTATCGATGGTGCTGTGTCCGCTGATCATGATAACTGGCACTTCGGGGTGCCGGTGCATCACCCCCTCCAATACGTCCATGCCGTCGAGCTCGCTTCCCTCCAGCCACACGTCGAGGATGACGAGTGACGGCAACGGTCCAGAATCGATTGCCTCGATTGCGGCGGTACCATCGGCGGCATCACGCGGCGTATAGCCGCCGTCCTCCAGGATCCCGGCAATGGATTTGCGGACGTAGGGTTCGTCATCGACGATCAGAATATCGTGGGCCATTGGCTTCCACCCCTCGCTGGCAAGGAGGGCTCCATCCCGGCCGCGGCGAAGACAAGAGTGACACGGGCGCCGCTTTCGGCCCCGTTCTCGAGGATCAACCGGCCACCGTGATCCTCCATGATCCTCCGCACTATGGCGAGGCCGAGGCCCGTGCCATCGGCGCGGTTCGTGACGTAGGGCTCCGTCAATCTGTCGCGCAGCTCGGCGGGTAGCCCCGGCCCGTTGTCCTCGACCTCCACCCGCCAATGCCGGTCGACTTCACCCACGCGAATGACGATGCGCCCTGGCGGGCCGGCGTCGGGTGCTCGGCTTTCGATCGCTTCGACGGCGTTCTTCAGCACGTTAGTGAGCGCCCGGCCAATCTGGTGAACGTCGCAGTCGAGGTGGATGTCGTCGTCCGGACGTTCGATTTCGATGGCGATCTCGGGGTTCGCCAGACGGTGCAGGGCGACCGCTTGCTCGGCGATGCCCGTCAGCTCCGCCCGTTCGATCACGGGCGCCGGCATCCGCGCAAATGACGAGAATGCGTCGATCATTTGGCGTATGTCGCCGACCTGACGGACGATGATGTCGGTGCAGTCCTCAAACACTTCCGGCTCGGTGCTGATCTCGCCGAGATATCGACGCTTCAGCCGCTGGGCGGAGAGCTGGATCGGGGTCAGAGGATTCTTGATTTCGTGGGCGATGCGCTGGGCGACGTCGGCCCATGCCGCTCGCCGCTGCGCCGACACCAGAGCGGAGATGTCGTCGAAGGTAACGACAAAGCCGTCGATCTTTTGGCCATCCCGTTCGGTCACGATACGCACGAGCAAGGTGCGGCGGCGCTCGCCGCGAACCAATTCGACTTGATCCTCGACCAAGGGCTGGGGCTGCGTTCGCGCCAGGGTCAGCAGGTCGGCCATTTCCGGGACTGCCTCCTGGAACGCGTGGCCGGAGAGGTCGTCCTGCCTCGCGCCCAACAACGCAAGCGCTGACGGATTGGGCAGCGTGATCAGCCCGTCCGCGTCCAGGCCGATGACGCCGGCGGAGACGCCGGCAAGCACCGCCTCGGTGAAGCGCCGCCTTTCGTCCAGTTGCAGGTTGGCGTCTTGCAGCTCCTGCTGCTGGCTGTGGATTTGACCGGTCATCCGATTGAAGGCGCGGCTGAGAGAGCCCATTTCGTCGTCTTGCGGGGGTTCGTCGACACGCGCAGCAAGCTCGCCGGCGCGAACACGGTCCGCAGCCGCGATGAGGCCGCCGATCGGATGGGCGATGCGGTTGGCGAATTGAAGACCGAGCCACACCGCCGAAAGCAAGACAAGAAGAGCGACCAGGATGAAAATCATCACGAACGTGATTTGGATACCGTAGCGCTCCTCTTCGAGGCGCTGATAGTCCCGCGTTACGGCCTGAATCTGCCTGGTGTGAGCGATCACGTCGCGCTGCAGCGCTCGAGCCACATAGAGATAGCTGTCGATGAACCCGCCGAGCTTGATTAGCGCACGCACGCGGTCGTCTTCGGCTGGAAGGATCACGAGGCGCCCTTCAGCAGCGGCATTCATGGCCCAATCGGGGAGGGGATGAATTACCGTGGCAAGGCCCAAGTCGGTGCGGGCCAGAACGTCCCCGTTGCGGCGAAGTATGACCGCCTCGGTGAGTGAGAGCGCATTGGCCGTGTCGTTCAGGAGCCGCGGCATGAGTTGAGGGCGTCGCCCAAGATGAAGGGCTTGGCCGTTGAGCTGCATGGCCGCAGCCAGGGTGCTGATGCGTATGCTGTCGCCTTGCTCCCCTACATAGGTCTGGGCGACGACCAGCGAGCGGTTGAGCGCGGTCGAGACTTTCTCGCTGAACCAGGACTGCATCCCAAAATGGAGAAAGAGCGCAGAGAACACGGCAACGACGATGGTCGGCGTCATCGCCACGAGGCTGAACAGTGCCGCCATCCGAATATGCAGCCGCGCGCCGGCTGCCCCGCGGCGGCGCTCGCTCCATAGCTTCACCAACTGCGAAGCCACCAACGCACCGAGCAGGAGCAACAGCACCAGGTCGATGTTGAGGAGGATCAGGATGGTCTGGGGATCGGGGCCGAACGGCGCAGATCCACTCATCGTGGCGTACGTGATCGCACCACAGATCACCGCGGCGCAGGCGAGACCAATGGCGAGCCAACGTCGCACGTCCGGGCGCTGCAACCACGACGCGAAACGCCGGCGCAAAGCGCTGCCCGCCGAGCGCGGGTCCGCGCTTGCGGCAGCCTCGGTTCGGATCAGCGCCTCGTCAGCCATCGCCTCTGCCGCTTGCCCAGTCGCGAGCGACGCTCAGCCTGCCGCCTCGCCGCCCGGCGGGCCGTAGAACACGACCCAAACGTAGAGGTCGTCGCTGAATTCCTCGAAGGCGTGCCGTACGCCGGCGGGCACGAACAGCACATCGCCAGGCTGGAAGGGGTGGCTCTCGGGACCATTGCGAAACGTCCCGCGGCCACTCATGACCACGTAGACCTCGTCCTGGTCGTGGGGCTGTTGCGGATCGGTGCCGCGCGGCGCATAGAGGCCGACACGGAGCGTCCCGCGGGAGATCAACTCGGCCCACGGCCTGCCGCCTGCAGGAACCTCGGCGAGGGCCGCCACCGCCTGGGCCAGCGTGACCTGGCCCGGCACAGCGCTCGAGTCTTGGCTCATGCTGCCAATTCCTCTCTCAATGCCGACGAGTAGCGCCGCGGCCGGTCAGCGACCGTCGTCCCAGACCCAGGCGATCTGCTCGGTGTCCTCGTACGCCTGCCAATGGACGATGGCGCCATCCCTGATTCGGAAATACCAGGCCGTCTCCTGGTGAAGGAGGCGTCCGGTGTTCTTGGCAGCCGACGTCTCGTCGATGAGCACCATCACGTTCTCGCCCTCTCCGAACATCAGGTTCACCGTGTGCGAGCAGCGCACCGATCGCGTGGAAGCATTGCTTGATCGGCTCGCGCCCCTGCCAGCGGCCCGCCCACGCAACCTTGAACGAGCCCGGCAGGACCACCACCGCGTCCTCGGCAAGCAGGCTCATCATGGTCTGGCCGTCGCCGCCCTTGATCGCATCCAGAAACTGCTGAACGACCCTTTTCGGTCCGTTGTCTGCCATGATTGCCTGCTCCATGTCGTGGATGCTTGCTCGTTTGCCGCCTTACTCGCCGCGGGCCTCCGCCGAGACGGGCGTGCGGTCGTGCTCGGCTGCCGCAAGCTTCATTGCCACGCTCCCGGTTCGATGCAGGGGCCCCCTGCCCTCACCGGCCATATGGTGACGCCCACTCATATTGCACCCCTGCCCCGGTGCTGTATACAGGGCCGTCCTGCACTCCCGCGCCTCCGAGGTGCCGCTCATGGCCAGGATTTCCGATGATCTCATCGCTGCCCAGGCCGTGTCGGCAGGGCGCAAACCGCCGACCGAGGAGCGCGCCAAGGCTCTTGCCGCCGCGGTCGATTTGATGGTGCAAGCGGCCGACGACGCGGCCTCCGGGCTCGCCTTCGAAAGCGAACCCGCGCACATCGTGACCGCCATGGACGAGACCGCGGTGCCCTGACATGAGCGAAGACATCCACCTGCTCAGCCTGGTCGAACTGGCCGACGCGATCGCCGCGCGGCAGCTCTCGGCCGTCGAAGTGATGACCGCGACCGTCGCCCGTGCAGAGCGACTCCAGCCGGTGCTCAACTGCTTCATTTCGCTGCAGGCGGAGGCGGCGCTGGAGAGCGCAGCGGGGGCCGACGCCGCGCTCGCGCGGGGCGAGGCGCCGGGCCCGTTGCATGGCGTGCCGCTCGCCCACAAGGACATGTTCTACCGCGCGGGCCACGTCACCACCTGCGGCTCGCGCATCCGCAGGGACTTCGTGCCGGACCACGACAGCACCGCCCTCGCCCGCCTGCACGGCGCCGGCGCGATTTACCTCGGCGGGCTCAACATGGCAGAGTTCGCCACCGGCCCAACCGGCCACAACGAGCACTGGGGCGACTGCCGCAACCCCTGGAACCAGAACCACATCTCCGGCGGCTCGTCGAGCGGCTCGGGCTCCGCCGTCGCGGGCCGCGTGGTCTTCGGCGCGCTCGGCTCCGATACCGGCGGCTCTGTGCGCCTGCCATCGGCCTGCAACGGCGTGGTGGGGCTCAAGACGACAGCCGGCCTGGTCAGCCGCCACGGGATCATGCCCCTCTCCCACACGTTGGACACGGTGGGGCCGCTCACCCGCACCGTGCGTGACGCGGCGCGGATCGTGAGCGTGATCGCCGGCCACGACCCGCGCGACTCGACCTCCGGCAGCCGGCCCGTTCCCGACTACGAGGCGGCGCTGACGGAGAGCGCCCGAGGCCTCAGGATCGGCGTGCCGACCAGCTACTTCTACGATCAGGCCACCGACGAGGTGCGGGCGCTGATGGAGCGGAGCCTCGATGTCCTGCGCGATTGCGGTGCCACGGTCGTCGAGGTCTCGGTGCCCGACATCGAACGCATCAACAACCTCTCCAACGTAATCCTCTCCAGCGAGGCGGCGGCGATTCACGAGCCCTGGCTCGCCGGCCGGCCCGAGGACTATCAGGAGCAGGTCCGCAACCGGTACGAGCCCGGCCTGCACGTCCCGGCGGTGAAATACATCCAGGCGCTATCCGCCCGCGCCGGGCTGCTGCGCGAGTTCGTTGATACCGCGCTCGCCGGGGTCGACGCGCTGCACACGCCGGCCATCCCCTTCCCCATCCCGACGCGGGAGGAGACCAATGTCGGCGGTGGCGATCGCATGGCCGCGATGGTCGCTGGCCTGAGCACGTGCACCCGCGCGGCCAACTACCTCGGCGGCCCCGCGCTCATCGTGCCCTGCGGCTTCACCGAGAGCGGCCTGCCCGCCACCTTCCAGCTGATGGGGCGTCCGTTCTCCGAGGCGACCCTCTTCCGCCTCGGCCACGCCTACCAGCAAGCGACCGACTGGCACACCCGGGCCCCGAACCTATAATCCCCGGTCCACGCCGTGCGGTCGGGGCGCAGTCAGCACAACTCAGGAATCTCGACGGAGGGCGAAAGCGATCCCCATGAAGGCACACGGTACATTCTTCTGGAACGAGCTGATGACCTGGAGCGTCGACAAGGCGAAGGCGTTCTATGAGGAAACCCTGGGCTGGCAGTACGAGTCGCACCCGATGGCCGACGGCGGCACCTACACGCTCTGCAAGGCCGGTGAGACCATGACCGCCGGCATCTTCGAGATGAAGCCGGACACGGGCTTCGACGGCGTGCCCGACCACTGGTTCGCCTACATCGCCGTGGACGATATCGACGCCCGGCTCGCAGGGATCGAGGCGGCGGGAGGCGAGATCATGCGCCCGGCCTTCGACGTGCCCGACGTTGGCCGCTTCGCTGTGGTCAAGGACAGCGCCGGCGCCTCCATCGGCTGGGTCACCCCGTTCGAGTGCGACTGACTCCCTAGGAGGCGCGCGATCTACGACGCGATCGTTGTCGGCGCCCGCTGCGCGGGCGCGCCCACGGCCATGCTTCTGGCCCGAAAGGGCCGCCGCGTGCTGCTGCTCGACCGCGATCGCTTCCCCAGCGAGATGGGGCAATCGACGCACCTGATTCATCCGCTGGGTGCCGCTCACCTGCGCGACTGGGGCGTATTGCCGCAGATCGCGACGCGCGCCACCCCCTTCACCGACTGGCGGGTCGACCTTCACGGCACCGTGCTTGAGGGTGCGCCGCCTGCGGTGGACGGCCAGTACGAGTCTTACGGTCCCCGACGGCAGCTGCTCGACGGCACGCTGGCGGAGGCGGCGGTCGCCGCCGGCGCAGAGTTTCGCGACGGCACGCGCGCGGTCGATCTGGTCGAGGATGGCGGCACGGTTGCCGGCGTCGTGACCTTGGGCCAGGACGGCAGGCGGCAAACCGAGCGTGCGCGCCTGGTCATCGGCGCGGACGGACCCGCCTCGGCCGTCGCGCGCTGTACCGGCGCGAAAGAGTCCCTGTGCGAGCCGGTCGTGCAAAGCAACATCTGGAGCTATTGGGAGGGCGTCCCGCTCGACCACGTCAGGCTCTACATCCGCGAGCACAAGGGTG
The DNA here is from genome assembly GCA_022820945.1 of Alphaproteobacteria bacterium. Lineage (GTDB taxonomy): Bacteria > Pseudomonadota > Alphaproteobacteria > UBA828 > UBA828 > WTGU01. The sequence goes on from JAJEEP010000178.1 coordinate 86,596, forward strand.
CCTTCGCCTTCCCCGCAAGCGACGGCACCGTGCTGGTCGCCGCCAACCTGATGCACAACGAGTTCGTGGCCGCCCGCCGCGACCGGGAGGCCGCGTTCCACGCGAGACTCAACGAAGTAGCGCCCGACCTGAGCGCGATGCTGCCCGGCGCCAGGCGAGTCGAGGGCTTCCACGCCGGTTGCACGCGGGCCTTCGTGCGCGAGGCGGCGGGCCCCGGCTGGGCCCTGGTCGGCGATGCGGGCATGAAGAAGGACCCGGTGACTGCGCAGGGTATCTCGACCGCGTTCCGCTGCGCCGAGATGTTGGTCGAGGCCGCCGACGATGGGCTCAACGACCGGCGCCCGCTCGACGAGGCGCTTGCCGCCTACGGGGAGGCGCGCGACGCCTGGCTGCTGCCCTACTACCACTTCACCGCTCAGCTCGCCCGCTTCGCCAAGCCGACGGACACGTTGGCGGCGTACTACCGCGCGATCCAGCCTGATCCGGACGCGACCGCCCGCCTCTTCGGTTGCGTCGCCCTTACCCACTCGCCCGACGAAGTGCTGCCGCAGGCTTAGTCCGGTTCCGTCGTCACGCTCGTGGCCTCGACCCAACGTGGGCCGTGACCGCAATTGGAAATCCGGGCTAGTCTACGCGGCGCTAGGCGGCCGCTCTCGACGAGCGGCGGGCGGGAGACGGCAGGCGGACATGAGCGAAACGCAGCCGGCGAGCACGGACGCGAGCAACCGCGACGCGGCCCTCGCAGCCCTCTACGACGATGTCCACCACGGCCACATGTTCCCCTTCTGGGCAACCACCACCGAGGTCGCGCACGACGAGATCCGCCAGCTCATGGGAAGCCGCGGCGCCGTCCCCTACCTCTGGCGCTACGAGAGCGAAATCGGGCCCCTCCTCCGCCGCTCCGCCGAGCTGGTCTCGATGGCGGATTCCGAACGCCGCTCGCTGATCCTGGTGAACCCCGGCCTCGCGCCTACGCGCGCGACCGTCTCCACCATGTACTCAGCCTACCGCCTCAACGACCCCAACGAGGTGATGCCGCCGCACCGGCACTCGCCCAACGCCATCCGCCTCGGCCTCACGGGCTCGATGAACTTCACCGGCGTCGAGGGCGAGGACATCGTGTTCGGCCCCGGCGACATGGTGCTGACGCCGCAGGACACCTGGCACAACCACGGCAACAAGGGCGACGAGCCTGCCGTGAACCTCTCCGTGCTCGACCTGCCGCTGGTGGAGATCCTCAACGCGATCTACTTCGAGCACGACTACAAGGAAGAGAAAGACGGCCGCGCGGTCTCCACGAAGGAACAATCCGCCCGCTTCAGCGCCGACTACTCGGCCGAGGTCTACGGCTCCGGCGGCCTGATGCCCTGCTTCGTGCCCCACGGGCGGGGCAGCGGTACCGGCTCGCCCATGTACGTCTACCGCTGGGAGCCGATGCGGGAGATGCTGGAGGCGCACCGCGACCGCGACGGCGACCCCTACGAGGCCCTGATGGTCGAGTACGTGGATCCCACCCGCGGCGGCCCGGTGTTCCGGACCATGACCTTCTACGCCCAGATGCTCAGGCCCGGCGAGCAGACCCGGCCTCTCAAGCAGACCGCGAGCCTGCTCGTCTCCCCGCTCGAAGGGCGCGGACACAGCATCGTGGGCGAGACCCGCTTCGACTGGCGGCCCTTCGACACGCTCGCGGTGCCCGGCGGCCAGTGGTGCTGCCACGTCAATGAGTCAGAGACCGAGCCCGCCATCCTCTTCGTGGCGAGCGACAAGCCGGCGCTGCATGCGCTGGGCCACTTCAGAAAGTGGGGCCGCGACGCCTCGGGCGACACGGTCCGCCTCGTCTAGGGCGGATCAGGCCGGACCGGCCCCGCCTTCACCAAAGGGAGAACGACGACCATGACCACGGCAGCGGTAGTTGGCCTCGGCACCATGGGGCCCGGCATGGCGGCAACGCTCGCGCGCGGCGGGCTCACGGTGCGCGCCTTCGATACCGAAGCGGCACAGTTGGAGAAGGCGCCCGGCACCGCCGGCGTCGCCTTCGGCGTGCTGGAGAAGCTGGGCATGCCCGACCGCGGCGGGGCCGAGTCGATCAGCTATCACGACACCCTCGCCGATGCCGTCGCCGGCTGCGATATCGTGCTGGAGAGCGTGCCGGAGAAGGTCGAGATCAAGCGCGCCGTCTTCGCGGACCTCGACAAGCTGGTCTCCAAGGAGTGCATCCTCGCCTCCAACACCTCCGGCATCCCGGTGACCACGCTGCAGGAGGGCAACTCGGCACCGGGCCGCGTCGTGGGCATGCACTGGTCCAACCCACCCTTCATCATCCCGGTCATCGAGGTCATCGCCGGCGCGGAGACCACGCAGGAAACCTGCGACGCGATGGTGCAGGCGATCAAGGACCTCAACCTGCTGCCGGTGGTGGTGAAGAAGGACGTGCCCGGCTTCGTCGAGAACCGCATCCTCTACGCGATCATGCGCGAGGCCTGCGATCTGGTGGAGAACGGCGTGATCGAGCCCGAGGGCCTCGATACCTGCGTCTCCTGGGGCATCGGCTACAAGCTCGCGGTGGTGGGGCCGATGTCGTTGCTCGACATGGCCGGCCTCGACATCTACCAGGCGGTCGGCAGCTACCTGAACGCCGACCTCTGCAACCGCGACAACGTGAGCAGCTACATCACGGAGCGGACGGAGAAAGGCGATCTCGGCATGAAAACCGGCACCGGAATTTTCTCGTACACGCCGGACGACATCAAAGCGCTGCAGGGCAAGCGGGCCGGCCAGCTCGTCGCAGTCCGCCGCGCCCTCGAAGGCCGCTCGTAACAGCGCGACGCAACGCCATGGCTGACGCGCACCGCACCCGCCGCATCGCCCATATCGACTACCCCGGCGGCGGCCAGGTCTGGGTCGACGGCACCACGCTCTACATCGGCCACATGCGCTGGCCCTCCGGCACCACCATTGTCGACGTGGCCGACCCGGCGAACCCGCGCACGCTCGCGCGCATCGACCTGCCGGAAGGCTGGCACTCCCACAAGGTCCGCGCGGCCAACGGCGTCATGCTGGTCAACCACGAGCGCCTCGGCGGCGGCGGGAACGACGCCAACGGCTTCGGCGGCGGGCTCGGCATCTACGATGTCTCGAACCCCGCAACGCCCACCCTCATCACCAAGTGGCGCACCGCCGGCAAGGGCGTGCACCGCTTCACCTTCGACGGCCGTTACGCCTACATCTCGCCCACGGTCGAGGGCTACGTCGGCAACATCGTGATGATCCTTGACCTGGCCGACCCGGCCCAGCCAGAAGAAGTCGGCCGCTGGTGGATCCCCGGCCAGTGGCAGGCGGGCGGCGAGGAATACCCCTGGAACGACTGGGTGGCGCCCCGCTGCCACCATCCGCTTCGCCTCGGCGACCGGCTCTACGTCAGCTACTGGCACCACGGCCTCTTCATCCTCGACATCGAGGACATGACCCGGCCGCAGCACATAGCCGGTGTCAATACCAGCCCCGCCTTCCCGCACCCGACCCACACCTGCCTGCCCTTCCCGTACAGGCTCAAGGGCCGGCACATCATGGTGGTGGCGGACGAGGACGTGGCGAAGCTCTGGCCCTCCCCGCCGGCCTTCGCCTGGGTCTACGACATCACCGAGGAGCGCTGCCCCATCCCTATCAGCACCATCGACGTGGAGGGCGTCGACCGGGACGGCAGCCCCCAGCCCGACATGACCGGCTGCCATCAGCCGTCGGACCGGTTCACCGGCAACGTCGTGCCCTTCGCCTGGTTCGCCCAGGGCCTGCGCCTGGTGGACGTGTCGGACCCGTTCGCGCCACGCGAGGTCGCGCGCTACGTCCCCGACCCGCCGGAGGGCTGCGAGCGCGCCTCCTCCAACGACGTCACCGTGGACGACCGCGGCCTGATCTACCTGATCGACCGCCAGCGCGGCGTCGACATCATCGAGACCGACGCCCTCTAAGCCGCAGCGGCCCCTCACCTCGCACAGGCGGGCCGTGGTGTCTCATACCGATTCGGGCTAGGGTCCGGCCCGCTTGGCGGCGAGGGCCGCCGGCGGAAAGAGCCATCTGACACGGCGGGAGAGCCATGCGATTTGCGGTCGATACCGGGGGAACCTTCACCGACCTTGTCGTCGAGTCCGACGACGGGGGCCTGCGCATGTACAAGGCGCCGACCACGCCGTCGGACCCGGTTGCCGGCGTGCTGGAGACGCTCGCCCACGCCGCCGACGACCTGGGCGAGAGCCGCGAGACCCTGCTCGGCCGCGGCGAGATGCTGATCCACGGCACCACGCATGCGATCAACGCCATCGTCACCGGCAACACCGCGCGCACGGCCTTTCTCACCACCGAGGGCCATCCGGACGTGCTGGTGTTCCGCGAGGGCGGGCGCATCGAGCCCTTCAACTTCACCGTGCCCTACCCCGAGCCCTACGTGCCGCGCTCACTGACCTACGAGGTGCCCGAGCGCGTGGCCTACGACGGCACCGTCACCGAGCCGCTGGACGAAGCAAGCGTCCTCGCGATCATCGAAGGGCTCAAGGGCCAGGAGATCGAGGCGGTCGGCGTCTGCCTGCTCTGGTCCATCGTGAACCCCGCGCACGAGCTTCGCGTCGGCGCGCTGCTGGAGCGCCACCTGCCGGGCGTGCCCTACACCCTTTCGCACGTGCTCAATCCTTCGCTCCGCGAATACCGCCGCGCGTCGTCGACCTGCATCGACGCCTCGCTCAAGCCGCTCATGGGCAGCTATCTCGGTGGCCTGGAATCGCGCCTGCGCGACGCGGGCTTCGGCGGCCGGGTGCTGGTCGTCACCACCCAGGGCGGCGCCATGGATGCCGCCGACATGGCAAGCGCGCCGATCCACTCGATCAACTCGGGACCCGCCATGGCGCCCATCGCCGGCCGCGCCTATGCCCAGGTAGACTCCGGCGTCGACACCGCCATCATCGCCGACACCGGCGGCATCACCTTCGACGTGAGCCTGGTGCGCGGCGGGCGCATTCCCTGGACGCGGGAGACCTGGATCGGCCAGCCCTACCGCGGCCACATGACCGGCTTCCCGGCGGTGGACGTGAAGAGCATCGGCGCGGGCGGCGGCAGCATCGCCTGGGTCGACGAGGGCGGCCTGCTCCACGTCGGGCCGAAGAGCGCCGGCGCCGTCCCCGGCCCGGTCTGCTACGGCGCCGGCGGCACCGAGCCCACCGTGACCGACGCCTCGGTGGTCCTCGGCTGGATCGACCCCGCCTACTTCCTCGGCGGCACCATGGCGCTGGAGACCGAGGCGGCGGGAAACGCCATCGAGACCCACGTCGCGAGCAAGCTCGGCCTCTCGCTCCACGAGGCGGCAGCCGCGATCATGAGCGTCGCCACCGAGAACATGGTGCACGCCATCGAGGACATCACGGTCAACCAGGGTATCGATCCGCGCGAGGCCGCCATCGTCGGCGGCGGCGGCGCGGCCGGCCTCAACGCGGTCGCCATCGCGCGCCGGCTCGGCTGCGCGCAGGTGATCCTGCCCGAGGTCGCGGCCGCGCTCAGCGCCCACGGCGCGCTGATCTCCGACCTCAGGGCCGAGTACAGCGGCACGCTCTACACGTCCACCGGCGATTTCGACTTCAACGGCGTCAACGCGCTGCTGGAGGGGCTGGAGCAGAAGTGCCGGGCCTTCATCGAGGGGCCGGGCGCGGGCTCGCTGGAGCAGGTCGTGGAGTTCACCGCCGAGGCGCGCTACCCCAGCCAGATCTGGGAGATCGAGGTGCCGCTGCGCGCGGACCGGATCGAGGACGAGCCCGAGCTCGCTGCCTTCATCGAGGACTTCCACAAGACCCACGAAGCGCTCTTCACCTTCGCCGACACCGAATCGACCATCGAGACCGTCGGCTGGCGCGCCAACGTGCGCTGCCACCTGAGGGACGGCGTCAACCTGAGCGTGGAGAGCGCCGGCGGCGGGCCGGAGATCGCGCACAGCCGCTCGGTCTATTTCCCGGACACCGGCTTCGTCGAGGCGCGCGTGGTGCACTTCGACGGCATGGGGCCGGGCGAGACCGTGGACGGGCCCGCGATCATCGAATCGTCCTTCACCACCGTTGTGATCGACCCCGGGGCCAAGGCCGAGCGCCGGCCCTCGGGCAGTCTCCTGATAACGCCGTGACCCAGGGAGCCGGGCGATGGCCAGGAACACGCTGACTCTCAACGCCGATGGCACGCTCGACGGCGTGCAGATGGCGATCATCAACAAGCGGATGGAAGCCATCTGCGCCAAGATGGCCAACACGCTGCTGCGCACCGGGCGCTCTGGCGTGCTCAACAGCGCGCGCGATTTCTCCTGCTGCATCGTCACCGCCGAGAACCGGCTGCTCACGGTCAACGAGAGCCTGCCGATTCACGTGCTGCGCGGCGCCGACATGATGTGCGAGTCGATGCAGGAGTTTCACCCCGTCCTCAAACGGGGCGACGCCTTCCTCCACAACTCGCCCTACCACGGCTGCTCGCATCCGGCCGACCACACCATCCTCGCGCCGGTGGTGGACGACGACGGCGTGCACCGCTTCACCATGGTCGCCAAGGCGCACCAGGCGGACTGCGGCAACTCCATCGCCACCACCTATCACGGCAGCGCGCGCGACGTGTACGAGGAAGGCGCGCTGATCTTCCCGGCGGTCCAGATCCAGCGCGATTACGAGGACATCGAGGACATCGTGCGCATGTGCCAGCTGCGCATCCGCGTGCCAGAGCAGTGGTGGGGCGACTATCTCGCGGAACTCGGCGCGGCGCGCATCGGCGAGCGCGAGATCATGGCCTTCGGCAGCGAGATCGGCTGGGACACCCTGGCCCAGTTCGCCGAGCAGTGGTTCGACTACAGCGAGCAGCTGATGATCGCGGCCGTGCGCAAGATGCCGGGCGGCCGGGCCGTGACCACCTCGATGCACGACCCCTTCCCCAACGCCGAGGACGGCATCCCGGTCAAGATCGTGGTCGACGTGGACCCCGACGAGGCGACGATCGACATCGACCTCCGCGACAACCCGGACGCGATGCCCTGCGGCCTCAACCTCTCCCAGGCCTGCTGCGAGAGCACGCTGCTGCTCGGTGTCTTCAACAGCATCCCCGATTCGGTGCCGACCAACACCGGCTCCTTCCGGCGCGTGCGCATGCACCTCAAGGAGAACACCGTCTGCGGCATCCCGAAGCACCCGACCAGCTGCTCGGTGGCGACCACCAACCTCGCCGACCGCGTCGGCAACGCCGTGAGCCGGGCGATCGCGGACCTGGGCGACGGCTACGGTATGGCCAGCACCGGCTCGATCATCCCGCCCTCCCTCGGCGTCATCTCCGGCCACAGCGAGAAGACTAAGGGCGCCTACGTCAATCAGATCTTCCTCGGCTGGGGCGGCGGCGCGGCCAGCGCCCAGGCCGACGCCTGGATCTCCATCGGCCACCTCGGCAACGCCGGCATGTCCTATCAGGATTCCATCGAGCTCGACGAGATGCGCTTCCCCCTCACCGTGCGCGGCCGGCACTTCATCACCGATTCGGGCGGCCACGGGCGGACCCGCGGCGGCGCAGGCGTCTATTGCGAGTTCGGGCCGACCGAGGGCGACCTCGAGGTCGGCTACGTCAGCGACGGCAACATCACTGCGCCCGAGGGCGCGCGCGGTGGCACCGCCGGCGGCCGGGCCAATCAGTTTCGGCGCGATGCCAACGGCGACCTGCACCGGCTCGACCCCTGCGCCCAGGCCATCATCCCCGAGGGCCACACCATCGTCTCCTACTCCTGCGGCGGTGGGGGCTACGGCGCACCGACGGAGCGCCCGGCGGAACAAGTGGCGCTCGACGTGCGCGAGCGCTGGGTCTCGCCCGACGCCGCCCGCGAGACCTACCGCGTCGCCCTCGACGACACCGGCGCCCTCGACAAGCCCGCCACCGACCGCCTCCGCAACGGCTGAGCGGCGAGCGGGTTTTCGGCCCGCCCTCTCCGCTCAAAATTGGGCGGCGCAGACGGAATCACCGTTGCGCCTCACTGCGCTTGCTGAGACCATCCCGTCAGGCAGGGGACTGTCCACGAAACTGAATTTCGTTCATGAGGAGAACTGAGATGGTCGAGCGCAAGGAACAGGAACATTTGCTGCGGCAGGCAGCTCGCGGTCAATTGCTGCGTGGGGAGATCGACAGACGCCAGTTCATGACCCGCAGCATTGCCGCCGGCCTCGGCTTGGCGGGCGCGAGCGTGGCGGCGAACTACGGCAGCGGATTCGCATTCGCGCAGGATCGTCCGCTGACTCCGACCTTCTATCAGTGGATCGAGGACCTGCATCCGTCGATTCCGCAGGTCAACGAGCAGTTCCCCGACATCAACTACCAGATCGCGCCGGTCGAGGGCTTTGGCATCGAGCGTTTCGTCGCCGAGGCGCGCAGCCAGGAGAGCACCTGGGACGTCTATGTCGGCCAGACCCCGTTCGTGGAAATGACCTCGATGATCCAGGCCGATGTCATCGAGCCGTGGGATCCCTACATCCCTCAAGAGGTCGTCGACGACATGATCCCGGCGATCCGTGACGAGTGCACCATCGACGGCAAGCTCTACGGCTGGCCCTTCCTGCTCGACGTGATCGGCATGGGCTGGCACTCGGGCATCACCGACGAAGCAGGCGTCGGCGAGACGCCGCCCGAGACCTGGGACGAGTATCTTGCCAACGCCCACGCCGTGGTCGACAGCGGCGCGGCGCCCTTCGGCGCGACCTTCGACGCCCACGGCTGGCGCTCGCTCGCGCCCATGACGCACAGCCTGAACAGTGACGTCTACACCGAGGACGGCCTGTTCGACTTCACCCACGATGCGGCGGTCGAAGCGCTGATGCTCATGAAGAAGATCATGGACGTGTCGCACCCCGACATTCTGCTCGCGGGCGCAACCGACGGCGGCGTCAACGGCACGCCGGATGAGGTGGCTTTCGCCGCCCAGCGTGTCGGCTATTACACCAAATATTTCAATGCACCGCTGCGTTTTGCTCAGTATTGGGACGAACCAGGTGCGCTGAAGATGGCAGGTCTGCCAAAGTTCGCAGGCGGCGAGGGCTCGACCGTGTTCTGGACCACGGGCTGCGCGCTCTTCAAGCATGGCAAGAACAAGGAGCAGGTGGCCGAGTACATCCGTGCGCTCACCTACGACCGGCAGATCTGGCAGGACTCGATCGCCGGCACAGAGACGGCGCATCCGGGGCAGTTGCCGCCCTATAAGTCGATCTTCGCCGAGTGGGCCGCCAACCCGCCCGAGTGGATGCTGCCCTTCGTGGGGCTGGTCCGGGGCCAGCTCGATCAGGCCAGGGCGATCAACAACCACCTGATCGGCCTGCACCAGTTCATCATCGGCCAGTCGACCTGGGAGACCTATCTCAAGGGCGAAGAGCCCGATCCGCGCGTCGCCCTGCAGAACACCATGGATGCAGTGCGCGCCGAGCTCGAGCGCATGTAGCGACGCCTTTCGCCCGGGGGATGGAGCGCGACGAGCGCACCGTCCCCCGGCGCGTCGCGCGCCGGCATTGACGTACTTGCTTGCCTTGACCGCGGCGCACCCGCGCTGCGGGCCCGCCTGACGCCGCGCAGCCCCATGGCACGGCAGTACAACGCGGCCAAGGCGCTCCGGGACCTCAACACCTGGGTCCTGCTGGCGCCTGCGATCCTTTTTTTCGTCGGCTATCAGGTCTACCCGATCATCCGGGTGATCTGGATCAGCTTTACCGACTTCGAGTTCCTGACCAACGAGCCGGCCAACTGGGTCGGCGTCGACAACTACATCGAGGCATTCAACGACCCCTTGATGTGGACCAGCCTGTGGCGGGCGGCGCTGTTCACGATGATGTTCCTGCCCGGAACCATCATCTTCCCTCTCCTGCTCGCCATCCTGGTGGACCGCGTCAGGGAGCCGGGGCTTGCCACCTTCTACCGCGTGGTGCTGCTGATTCCGGCGATCATCCCCTCCACGCTCGTCTTCGTGCTGTGGAAGTGGATGTACAACTACCAGGTCGGCCCTATCAATTTCGTCCTGGTGGAGGTGCTGGAGATCTTCACATTCCACAATGCGCCGCAATGGCTGGGCGGCACCCCGCTCACCCTGCCCTCCATCGCGATCATGGAGATCTGGTGGGGGCTCGGTTACCACACGATCTTCTTCCTCGCCGGGCTCGCCGTCATTCCCAAGGACCTGAACGAGGCCGCACGGCTCGACGGCGCCAACGAGTGGCAGCTCTTCTGGCACGTGACGATGCCAAGGCTTGCGCCGATCATGATGATCCTGGTCGTGCTGCGCTTCGGCACCTCGATGGCGGTGATCGACGAATACCTCATCTTCGGCGGCTTCAACCGCGCCTCGCCCACCTATACCTGGACCATCTTCATGTATGACCAGGCCTTCAAGATCGGCCTGTGGCGGCAGGGGTTTGCGGCCGCAATCGGCATGATCGGGTCGGTGGTGATGATGTTCTTCGTCGTCATCCTGATCTACATCTTCCGGCCACGGGACTGATAGCGCCATGGTCACACACGCCGCCGCTTCAGCCCCGCTCAGGCGACGACGACGAAAGTCGTGGCTCCAGCGCAACCGCAACGCGCTCACCCGTCACGGGGTGATCTGGATATTCGTATGGATCATCCTGCTGCCGCTGGCCTGGGTCCTGCTGCTCTCGGTCAAGTCGCTGCCCGATTCCATGCGGGGCCAGCTCTGGCCGCGCAAATTCGACCTCTCCCACTACGGCTACGTCTTCGACAAGATCGAGACGCTGCCCACCAACCTGTTCAACAGCATCTACGTGACCGGGGCGACGGTGCTCATCACCACCGCCTGCGCGGTGCTCGCGGGCTACGCGCTGGTTCACGTGAAGCCACGCGGCACCGGGATCATCGTCACGGTGTTCCTGGTCTCGCTCTACTTCCCGATCCGCGTGGTCTCGATCATCTCGATCTACGAGATCCAGAGCGCGCTCGACCTGATCAACAGCACCAGCGGCCTGATCCTGCCCTACATCACGTTGAACCTCGCCATCAGCGTGCTCATCATGCGGGCCGTCTTCCAGCTCGTGCCCCACGAGCTGATCGAGGCGGCGCGGATGGACGGCGCCGGCCATTGGCGCACGCTCTGGCTGGTCTGCCTGCCGCTGGTGCGCAACGGGCTGGTGGTGGTCTTCATCGTCAACTTCGTCACCGCCTGGGGCGAGTTCCTGCTGGGCACGACGCTGACCAACGACCAGGAGGTCCGCACCATGCCGGTGGTGCTCGCGGCGGCCCAGGGCGGCATGGGGCAGTGGGCCTGGCCGCGAATCGCGGCGGTCTACGTCGTCGTGGTGGCGCCGGGCATCATCGCCTTCACCTTCGCCCAACGGCTCTTCTTCAAAGGCCTGATGGAGGGCGTGACGAAGGGCTGAGGAGTCCGCACGGACGGACAGGAGAACGGCTCGGTGCCGCAGCAGATTCGGACTTTCTCGTTAGTACGTTGAATTTTTTGCGATATTGCGAACACACATCCGCTCGCAAAGTCGAGAACGACACGTTGGGAGGCGAGCTCATGGCCCGAAAAGCGCTTCGCAGCCGAAGCTGGTTCAACGACCCGCACGATCCCGACATGACCGCGCTCTATATCGAGCGCTACATGAACTTCGGTCTGACTCGCGAAGAGCTGCAATCTGGCAAGCCCATCGTCGGCATCGCACAGACAGGGTCCGACCTCTCACCCTGCAACCGCATCCACCAGAGCCTGGCAGACCGAATGCGTGCCGGCATCCGGGAGGCGGGCGGCATCCCGCTCGAATTTCCGGTTCACCCGATCCAGGAAAGCGGCCGACGGCCGACGGCCGCCATCGATCGCAATCTCGCCTACCTGGGCCTCGTGGAGATCCTGCACGGCTATCCGATCGACGGCGTCATCCTGACGACGGGCTGCGACAAGACCACGCCGGCGATGATCATGGCGGCCGCGACGGCGAACCTTCCAGCGATCTCGCTCAATGGCGGCCCGATGCTGAACGGCTGGTGGAAAGGCCGTAGAGCCGGTTCGGGCACCATCTTCTGGGAAGCCCGCCGACTGCTTGCCGCCGGAGAAATTACCGACGAGGAGTTCATAGAGATGGTGGCTTCGTCGGCGCCGAGCCCTGGCCACTGCAACACCATGGGAACGGCGTCCACCATGAACTCGCTCGCCGAGGCGCTCGGCATGTCGCTGCCGGGCTCGGCCACTCCGCCGGCACCGAACAAGGAGCGCGCCCAGTACGCTTATGAGACCGGCCGGAGAATCGTCTCGATGATCCACGAGGATCTCACGCCCGCGAAAATCCTGACCCGCGCCGCCTTCGAGAACGCCATTGCGGTCAACAGCGCGATCGGCGGCTCCACCAACGCACCCATTCATATCAACGCGATTGCACGTCACATCGGCGTCGACCTCACGCTTGAGGACTGGCAGGCGGTGGGCTACGACGTGCCGCTGCTGGTCAACTGCCAGCCGGCCGGCGACTACCTGGCCGAGGACTATCACCGCGCCGGCGGCGTGCACGCCGTCATGGGAGAACTCCTGCACGCGGGAAAGCTGAATGGCGATGCCTACACGGTGAACGGCAGCACGGTGACGGAGAACGTCACCGGCGCCGCACCGCTCGACGAGGATGTCATCCGCCCGTTCGACAGGCCGCTGAAGGAACGGGCCGGATTCGTGGTCATGGGCGGCAACCTCTTCAGCGCCGCGATCATGAAGACGAGCGTGATCTCCGACAGCTTTCGCGCCCGCTTTCTCGAGTCTGCCGACGACCCCGACGCGTTCGAAGGGAGGGCCATCGTCTTCGACGGCCCGGAGGACTATCGAGCCCGCATCGACGACCCGACGCTCGGGATCGATGAGACCTGCATCCTGGTGATGCGCGGCACCGGGCCCGTCGGCTACCCCGGATCGGCGGAAGTCGTGAACATGCAGCCGCCGGCGGAACTCATCCGGGCGGGTATCCAGGAGCTGCCGACCATCGGCGACGGTCGGCAGTCCGGCACCTCCGGCAGTCCCTCGATCCTGAATGCCAGCCCCGAAAGCGCTGTCGGCGGCAACCTCGCAATCCTGGAGACCGGAGACCGCCTCCGAGTCGATCTCCGCCGCCGGCGGGTCGACATCCTGCTGCCCGAGGAAACCCTGGCAGCCCGCCGCGCCGCCCATACTCCCGCCGAACTCGAACACCACACACCGTGGGAGGAACTCTATCGCGCCCACGTCGGACAGCTGGCGGATGGTGGCTGTCTGGAATTTGCGACCCGCTATCGTTCCGTGACGGCGAAGCTGCCCCGACACTCCCACTAGAATTGGCCGATCCCGAAAAGGGGTAGGTCGGCCGGCCAAGCATCCGGCGACCGGTTCCGGCGCCGCGGTCCATCAGTGCCCCATCGTGGCGATGCTATACTTCCGACGTCGCAAAGATTCGATGCTGGGCTCGCGGCAAAGGATTAGGGATGCAATCGCTCGATCTCGCCATCGTCGGGAACTGCTCCTACGCGGGCCTGCTCGATGCGCGGGCACGCTTGGTCTGGGCGTGCATGCCCCGCTTCGATGGCAACCCGGTATTCTGCGATCTGCTGCAGCCGACCGAGCCCGTCGGTTTCTTCGAGGTCGAGCTCGACGACCTCGCCACCAGCGAGCAGCGTTACATCCCGAACACGGCGATCGTCGAGACGACGCTGCGCAGCGGGTCCGGCGATGCGCTCAAGGTCCAGGACTTCGCGCCGCGCTTCAAGCGGCACGGCCGCCTCGCGCGCCCCTTGATGCTGGTGCGCCGGCTGATTCCGCTCTCCGGCAAACCGCATGTCCGCGTCAGGCTGCGGCCGGCCGGAAACTACGGTGCCGAGCGGCCGACCGTCACGCGCGGCAGCAACCACGTGCGTTACGTCCTGCCCGACCACGTCCTGCGGCTCACCACCACCGTACCGGTCTCTTTCGTGCTCGAGGAGACGGCGTTCCTGCTGAACCGCCCGCTGGACCTCATTCTCGGCCCCGACGACTCCATCGAGCGGGACATTGCCGAGCTTTCCCGGGAGTTCTTCGAGAGGACGGAGGACTATTGGCGGGAATGGGTCCGTTACCTCGCGCTGCCGTTCGAATGGCAGAGCTCCGTGATCCGAGCGGCCATCACGCTCAAGCTGTGCGAGGTCGAAGAGACCGGCGCCATGGTGGCCGCCGTCACCACGTCCATACCCGAGGCGAACGGAACCCCCCGCACCTGGGATTACCGCTTCTGCTGGCTGCGCGATTCCTATTTCGTTGTACGCGCGTTCAATCGCCTGGGCATCACCCGCACCATGGAGGAGTATCTCAACTACATCCTGAACATCGTTGCCGCGAGCCCCGACGGCACGCTCCAGCCGGTGTTCGGCATCAACATGGAGACCCAGCTTACGGAGCGCGAGATCGCGTCGCTCGAGGGCTATCGCGAGCATCGGCCGGTACGCGCCGGCAATCTCGCCTATGTCCAGACCCAGAACGACGTCTACGGCACCGTCATCCTCGCCTGCGCACAGGCGTTCTTCGACGAGAGAATCGATCTGCAGGGAGACGAGAGCCTGTTCCGCGTGCTGGAGCGGGTCGGCGAAGCGGCGTTCCGGCTCTACGACAAGGAGGATGCGGGGCTGTGGGAGCTTCGCGGCACCGAGCGCGTCCATACGTTCTCGGCCCTGATGTGCTGGGCGGCCTGCGACCGTCTCGCGCTCATCGCCCGCCGACTCGAGCTCGAGGAGCGCGCCGGACTGTGGGACGAGCGCGCCGAGACGATCAGGGAATGCATCGAGCGAGAGGCCTGGAACGAGGAAAAGAAGAGCTACGTGAGCGCCTTCGGCGGCACCGAAATCGACGCTGCATTGCTGCTCATGCACGAGATTTCGTACTGCAGCGCCTGGTATCCGCGCTTCAGCGGCACCGTGGAGGCGGTCGAGCGCGAGCTGCGCCGCGGAGATCACGTGTTCCGGTACGTCGAGACGGACGACTTCGGAGCTCCGGAGAACGCGTTCAACGTCTGCACGTTCTGGTACATCGATGCCATTGCGGCACTCGGCAGACGGGACGAGGCGCGGCGGCTGTTCGAGAACATGCTCGCTTCGTGCAACCCGATGGGCCTCCTGTCGGAAGACCTCGATCCGAAGACGGGAGAGTTATGGGGAAACTTTCCGCAGACCTACAGCATGGTCGGGCTGATCAACTCGGCGATCAAGCTCTCCCGGCCATGGGAGGATGCGTTCTGATGGTTTGATTCCGGCGCCTGTCCCCAACGGGTTTCCGTCGCCGGGACGAGCCGAACGGTTCCAATCGTGGGGTACCGCGACACCCGTGACCAATCGCATCGTCGTCGTTTCCAACCGGGTCGCTCCGGTCAACGAGGGCAGGACCGCTGCGGGCGGTCTGGCCGTGGCGGTGCTCGCGGCGCTCAGGCGCTCCGGAGGCATCTGGTTCGGCTGGAGCGGCGAGGTGGTCGCCGCCCCCGGCGAAGACGTGAGTGTAACCGAGAGCGGACGGCTTGCCCGCGCCACCGTGGATCTCAGCGAGCGCGATTACGAGGAGTATTACAACCGCTTCGCGAACTCCACGCTCTGGCCGCTCTTTCATTACCGCGTCGATCTGGTCAACTTCGACCGCGGCAACTACGTCGGCTATCGGCGCGTCAACAGGAAGTTTGCCCGCAGGCTGGCCGGCCTGCTGCAGCCCGACGACCTGATCTGGGTCCACGATTACCACCTGATTCCGCTTGGCCAGGAATTGCGCCGACTCGGAGTACGCAACCGGTTGGGTCTCTTTCTGCACATCCCCCTGCCGCCCCGGGAGCTCCTCGCCACCCTTCCGGTGCACAGGGAGCTCATGCGCTGCTTCTCCTTCTTCGACCTCGTCGGCTTCCAGACGGAGACGGACCGCAGTCACCTTCTCGACTACCTGGTTCGCGAGGCGCGAGCCCGGGTGGAGGAGCGGGAGGGAGGCGCAGTCGTTCGTGCGTACCGCAGGACCTTCAGGCTCGAGTCACATCCGATCGGCATCGACACCCGCTATGTCGAGCGCAACGCGGCGAAGGCCGAGAGCAGCCGGGAGTCCGAGCGCCTTCGAGTCAGCCTCGCCGGCCGCCGGCTGATCATCGGCGTCGACCGGCTCGACTACTCGAAGGGTCTGCCGCAGCGCTTCGATGCCTTCGCTCATCTTCTGCGGGCCTATCCCCGCCACCTCAACCGTGTCTCCCTGATGCAGATCGCGCCCCCCAGCCGCGGCGCCATCGCCGAGTATTCCGAGATCCGGCGCACGCTCGAGACGCTCGCCGGGCACGTGAACGGCGAGCTGGCGGACGTCGATTGGGTGCCGATCCGCTACCTGAACAAGAGCTTCGGCCGGCGCACCCTGTTCGGCTTCCTGCGCCAGGCGCAGGTCGGCCTGGTCACGCCCTTGCGCGACGGCATGAACCTCGTCGCCATGGAATATCTCGCGTCCCAGCCGCCGGACGATCCGGGAGTCCTCGTGCTCTCGCGCTTTGCCGGTGCGGCCGAGCACCTGCCGGACGCGCTGATCGTGAATCCCTACGACGTGGAGGGCGTCGCCAAGACCATCCAGGCGGCACTCGCGATGCCCGTGGAGGAGCGCAGGGAACGCTGGCAGAGGTCGATGCAGGTTCTCCGGTCGAACAGCGTGGAGGCCTGGTTCGAGCGGTTCGTCAGCCGGCTCTCCGAGGCATAGGCGGGGCGGCGCCGGCCACCCGTGTCAGCCAGTCCAGCAATTTCCCGACCGAATCGACCTGCACCGCCGCCCGCGTGGCCGCGCCTTCGCCGACACGGATGCTCACGCCGCCGCGCGCGTTGACGGCCTCGAATCCGTCTTCGTCGCTGACATCGTCGCCGCAGAACACCGGCGTCCGCCCGCGGAAAGGCGCTTCGCCCATGAACGCGTCTATGGCCGTGCCCTTGGTAATCCAGCACGGTCTGATCTCGAAGACGAACTTGCCTTCCACGACTTGCCAGCCCTGCGGCAGGTCCTCGAGGGCGGCGTTCACGACATCCCTGCACTCGTCTCGCAACGACGGGCCAAGGCGATAGTGCAGGCCAAGCGTGTATGTCTTGTCCTCGACGAGAACGCCCGGCCGCTCTGCTGCAAAATTCTCCAGCTGCGTCCGAACCGCGCGCAGATCGGTCCGCGGCAGGGGAGGACTCACGATCCCGCCGTCCGCCCTACGCCGTTCGAGCCCGTGCAATCCGGCAACGGCCGGGACGGCGGTGCCCAGAAAGCCGTCGATCTGCTCGATGGGTCGGCCCGATACGATCGCTACGGCTCCATCCAACGCCTCGCGCAGAGCGACCAGGAGTGGAGGCAGGCCGTCCGGAACGACGACGGCCTCCGGGGTCGGCGCGATATCGACGATGCAGCCGTCAAAGTCGAGAAACAGCGCCCAGTCCAGGCACGGTTCAGGCAGAGTCATGGAACTCACAGTGCGATTAGGCGCCGAGCTTTGCCCCCTCCCCAAAGCCACGCTATCTCAGTAGGTTACAGAGCCGATTGGTTCCACGCATCCCGCCATGCCAAGTCAGCGTGGTTCCTCGGAGCCAAGTGTTGCCGCAAGGCTTGACCGAATCGGCATAAGCGGCGCCTAATGGGTAGGATCGGAAGCTATTGATCGGCACCTTCCGTTTCGGCAATGGTGTCGATGCAATCGGTTCTGTACACGCCTCATCCTCGTGTGAGGCCTCACTTCTAACCCTTGAGGACAGGGAGACCAAACGCATGTCGTCAACGGAAGCCCGCCTACGGACAATCATCAGCGACAGCTTCGACCTGGATCACGAGCCGGATTTCGATCGCGCGTTCAGTGACGCCGGAGTCTCCTCGGTGGAAGCGGTTGCGTTTTACAAGACGGTCAATCAGGAGTTCGGCCTCAACATGGTTGCGGAGGACTGCCTGCAGTTCAATACGTTACGGGAGCTCCAGACGTATATCGATGCGCGCGCCGGGTGAGCATCCCAGGCAGCTCGTGCGCACTAACCGGATAACCCCCGGTAAGACTTGAGCAACACCGGCCGTCTCCCTCGTTGGAGGCGGCCGGCAAGTCTGACGGTCGGGCCCGTTGCGGTCGCTGCAGCGTTGTGTCCCGTCCAGAGCGGGCGTCGGGAGGAAGCCGGACCCTTCGCCATGACGACAGAAGCGGTTTGGGAAATACCCCGGCCCCTTTCAACGCTGGATGTCCGCCTCGACGCCGATACAGTCGTCGCGGTGCGGCGGCACGGCAATCCGTCCGGCCCCAGGATCGTGCTGAGCCACGGCAGCGGACTCGCTGCCGACCTCTATTATCCGTTCTGGTCCCTGCTCGCGAACGACTTCGACCTGATGGTCTACGACCTCAGGAACCACGGTTGGAACAGCGTCGGCGCCCAGAAGGATCACAATGTTCCGACCATGATCCGCGACCACGACATCATTCTCGAGTCCATCGACAGCACCTATGGAAGCAAGCCGACCGTCGGCATGTTTCACTCGCTGACCACGGTCGTGACGCTGCTCTCGTTCAGCAAGCTCTATTCCGCGTTGGTTCTCTTCGATCCGCCCCTGACCAGGCCCGGCGCGAGCCATACGGAGCTTCACGACGCCGCCGAGCGCGGCGCGGCTCTGATTCGGCGGCGGGGACAACACTTCAGGAGACGGGAAGACTTTATCGAAATTCTGGGAATCTTTCCGACCTTCAAGCGCGCCGTTCCCGGCGTACACGAACTCATGGCCCGCACGACGCTCCGAGAATCTGCAAGCGAGGAAGGCTATGAGCTTCGCTGCCCCCGCGAGTACGAAGCGCAGATGATGGATTACGCCCGGAGCTTCTTCCCGCTGCTGGACCTCGACCTGCTCGACTGCCCGACGAAGATCATCGGCGCCGATCCCACCCTGCCGCACGCGTACTTGCCGACGCTCGACCAGCGAATTGTCTCGGCCATGGACTACGATTTCATTCCCGAAGCGACACACTTCCTGCAACTGGAAAAACCCGCGGAGTGCGCGGCCGTTACCCGCGAGTTCATGGAGCGGCACGGCCTCTCTTAGCACACGCCCGACCGGCACCCGCCAACGCACAAGATTCGACGCTGGGGCTATTGGCCAGGCATCGGCAACCAAAAGCGCCGGCGCTGGAACGGATAGCCGGGCAGGGAGATGCGCCGCCGGGTCTCGCCGGCGAAAAGCCCCGAGAAGGAGACGCCGAGCCCCGCCTCGTAAGCCAGGGCGACCGCCTCCACGAAGGCACTGTCGGCAAGTTCTGCCGCCTCCTCCTCGCCACCAGCCGACTGCCGCTGGCTCGACAACATCTTCGGCGCGGATATGTTTTCCCCTGACTTCGGCCAAGCCTCCGCCAGCAGCGGCGCCAGTGCAGCATCGGGGCCGATCTCGATGACGACCTCCACGCCCAATTCCGCCAAGTTACCGGCACAGGCGTCGATTGCGAGTGGAGCGCCCGCCGCCTGGCGGTGCCAGTACGCCCCATCCAGTACCTGGTCCGGATCCATCGCGCGGCCGGTGAGGCCGCTCATCAGGCTGACTGACGGTGCGGCGAATGCGATGCCTTCCAGCGCCGCCTCTGTAACGCTTCTCGCCGCTGCCAGCCGCAACCCGTCCTCCAGGCTGACCACGCCGGCGGCCTGTGCCGCCGCGATCTCGCCCGCGCCCTGCCCGGCCACCACGCTCGGCCGGATGCCGACGCTCGCCCACAGTGCCGTGAGCGCGCACGCCAGTGCGTAGGTTGCGGGCCGCGCCCACGCCGGATCGCTCAGCCCTCCCTCGGAGCCGGGTCCGCCGAACATCGCTTCGAGCAGCGAGGCCTCGCGATCCTCCCCGAGTACCGCATCGCAACGGTTGAGCACGGAGCGCACGACCGGCTCGCGCGCGAAGAGCGCGCCGCCCATGCTGACCCACCGGTCGGTCTCGCCGGTGTAGACGAACGCGATCTTCTTCGCCGCTCCCGGGTCACGCTCCGCGTCCGCATGCGCGTGCGCGGTGAGGCTCTTTCGCAGCGATGCCGCGTCCTGGAACACCACGCCGGCCCGGTGGCCGAAGTGGCTGCGGCCGACGGCGGCCGTCCAGGCCATGTCCGAGAGCACGGTGTCGGACGCGGCGCCGTCTGCCGCCAACGCGTCGGCGTGCTCGTCGAGCCACGAGAGATATCGTCCTGCCAGCGCCCGGAGCGCCTCGCCGGACTTGGCCGAGAGCGGCAGCAACCGCGTGTCGCGCGCGGAGAAAGCCTCCTCGGACGGCGTCAGACTCGCGAGCGGCTCCGGCAGGGTCGCTGCGACGCTCTGTGCGGCGCCCGCATACGAATGCCCTTCGTTGCCCTCGGCCGGGGTGCCATTCGTCGGCCCGTACCCCTCCAGCACGACGTGCGCGTTCACGCCCGAAATCCCGAAGGCGCTGACCCCGGCACGGCGCGGCCGCCCCGCCTCCTCCGGCCAATCCGTCGTCTCCGACACCACCCGCACCGGCAGCCGGTCCCAGTCCAGGTGTGGATTGGGCTCATGGAAGTGCAGGTTCTTCGGAATTGCACCGTGCCGCATCGCCAGCGCGACCTTGATCAGGCCGGCAACGCCCGCCGCCGATTCCAGATGACCGAGGTTGGTCTTGACCGAGCCGATGAGCAGCGGGCGGTCAGGGCTCCGCTCCCGGCCATAGACCACAGCCGCCGCGTTCACCTCGATAGGATCGCCCAGCCCCGAACCGGCGCCGTGCGCCTCCAGATAGTCCACGTCCGACGGCAAGACCCTCGCCTGTGCGAGCGCTTCCTCGATCACCCGCTCCTGCGCCGGGCCGTTCGGCACGGTCGGTCCCGCGCTCGCTCCGTTCTGGTTGACCGCCGCCCCGCGGATCACGGCCCAGATGCGGTCGCCGTCGGCCTCCGCCTCGGTGAGCCGCTTGAGGACGACCATGCCGCAACCCTCGCTCCGCACGAAGCCATCCGCCGCGGCATCGAAGGTCCTGCAACGGCCGGTCCGCGACAGCATTCCAAGCGCTGCCATCTCGACGGTGAGCCCAGGCGACAGCACAGCGTTCACGCCGCCCACCAGCGCCATGTCCACCTCGCCCTGCCGCAGGCCCGCGACCGCCTGCTGCACCGTGACCAGCGATGCCGCGCAGTTGAGCATCACCGGATTGGTCGGCCCCATGAGACCCAGCTTGAACGCGACGCCGCCGACTGCGGTGCTGCTCGCGGTACCGAGATAGCTGAGGCTGTCGTTACCGGCCAACATCATCAGGTCGCGGTATTCGCTGGTGGAGAGCCCGGCATAGACCCCGGTGCGGCTCCCCCGCAGACAGTCCGGATCGATCCCTGCGTCCTCGAGCGCCTGCCAGGTCGTCTCCAGGAGCAGCCGCTGCTGCGGGTCCATCATGCGCACACCGATAGGCGTCATCCCGAAGAAGCGCGCATCGAAGCGGTCGATCCCGTCGACGAAGCCGCCTTGTCTCCAGGGACGGTCGTCGGCTGCCGGGTCGCCGGCAACGCCGGTCCAGATTCCGCCATCCTGGCGCCCGTCCGTCACCGCGTCGTGACCCTCTTCGAGCTGACGCCAGAAGGACTCCAGGTCCGCCGCACCGGGGAAGCGGCAGGCCATCCCCACGATGGCGATGCCGTCTTCCTCGCTCCGCATCGGCGCCTGCGGGCTCGGTTCGGTCGCAGACTCGGGGGCCGGGGCCGCGATCTCCTCGCCAAGCTCCCCCGCCAGATGGCCGGCGAGAACCAAAATGTTCGGATAGTCGAACACCAGCGTGTTCGGCGCCGCGTAAGCGCCGGAGAACGCGCGATTCAGGCGGTTCCGCAACTCGACCGCCATCAGCGAATCCATGCCGAGGTCGAAGAAGCCAACCGTCGGCGCCGGCGTCGACGGCAGCCGCAGCACCGCCTGCACCTCCTGCTGCAGGAAGGACACCAGGAGCTCCTCGCGTCCCGCCGCGGGTGTCGCGGCGAGCTGCGCTAGCAGGTCTTCCGACGAGGTCGCGGCTTCGTCGTCCGCAGACGCGTCGGAGAGTAGGTCCTCGAACAGGGGTGGGCGGCTCTCGAGGGCCTCGCCGAACGCTGCCCAGTCCGCCGTCAGCACGGCAGCGGCAGCGGTGTCCTGCCGCAGCAGACGGTCGAGCGCGCTGAAGCCCTGCTCCGGGGTGAACCAGCCGGTGCCCAATGCCTCCCGCCGCCGGGCGATGCGCTCGCGCTGCTCCTCCGCCTCGCCGAGCCCCGACCAGGCACCCCAGGCGATGGCCTGCCCGGGCAGCCCCAGCGCGCGCCGGTGGGCCGCGAGTTGATCGAGGAACGCGTTGGCCGCCGCGTGGTTGGCCTGCCCCGGATTGCCCAGAATGCCGGCCACGCTCGAGAAGATGACGAAGAGGTCGAGGTCGCGATCGGCAGTCGCGCGGTGAAGATGCCAGGCGCCCAGCATCTTCGGCCACAGCACGGTCTCGAAGCTATCCCAGCTCTGGTTCCCGAGCGCGGCGTCGGCCAGCACGCCGACGCTGTGGATCACCCCGGCGAGCGGCGGCAGCTCCCGATCCATTCGCGCGAGCATGGCATTGAGCGCAGCCGGATCCGTCACGTCGGCAATCTCGACCTCGATGCTGAATCCCCGGGCGCGCAGCGCTTCGATCGCCTGTTCCGCCGCCGCGTCAGGCGGCCTGCGGCCGTTCAGCACGACCGTGCCCGCGCCGCGCTCGGCAAGCCATTCGGCGAGCGCGCAGCCGATGCCGCCCAGGCCGCCGGTCACCAGGTAGGTTCCGTCCTGCCGCAGCCGGCCCGTCCTGAACGACGGCAAAGTCAAGACGATCTTGCCGATGTGCCGCGCCGCGCGCATGAAGCCCATCGCGGCGCTCGTCTCGGTGAGCGGCCATCTGGTGTGCCTGAGTGGCGCAAGCTCACCCGTTGCCATGCGCGCCAGCACCTCTTTCAGGGCCGCTCCCGGCCGAGCCGGGTCATGCTGCTTCAGGGTGTAGAGATCCAGGATCGAATAGGCGACGTCGGGCCGCAGCGCCGCCATCTCGCCCTCGCTCAGGATGTCCCGCCGGGCGAGCTCCACGAAGCGCCCGCCGTCCGCGAGGCAGGCGAGGCTCGCCTCGATGAAGCCCTCGCCGGTCAGGCTGTTCAGCACCACGTCGACCCCGGCACCGCCTGTGGCTGCGAGGACTTCCTCACCGAACGCAATCGAACGGCTGTCGAACACGTGCTCGACGCCGAGCGAGCGGAGGTAGGCCTGCTTGGGCGCGCTCGCCGTGGCGAACACCTCCGCGCCCGCAGCCTGCGCAAGCTGGATGGCCGCGAGACCGACGCCGCCCGCGCCGGCGTGAATCAGCACGCGGTCCCCGGCCTTCAGCCCGGCAAGCTCGTACGACAGCACGCATGTCACGAACACCGAGGGGATCGTGGCGAGCGCCGTCGCGGACACGTCCGGCGGTGCCACCGCCACAAGTTCCTCGCGCGTCACCACCTCCGGCCCGAAGGTGCCGAAGGCGAAGCCGGCCACGCGGTCACCCACTGAGACGGTAGTTACATCCGCACCGGTTTCGACGATCCGGCCGCAGAACTCCTCGCCGAGCAGTCCCTCCTCGACCAGGCCCATGGCCCGGAAGACGTCGAGGAAGTTGAGCCCGCAGGCTTCGACCGCGACGCGCACCTCCTTCGACTCCAGGGCACGCGCCGCCAGCTGCTGCACCTGCAGTGTCTCGGCTGCGCCGCCCTCGTCCGGCGCCAGCACCCAGTCCGTCTCCTCCGGCAGGACAAGACGCTCCGAGCCGGGGCCCGACCGCACCAGCCGGGCCGCTTGGCGGCGCCCCTGGCGGTGCGCGATGTGGTTCTCCGAATCCGGGAACAGCAGCTCGTCGGCGAGGACGGCCTGCGGCTCCGCTGCCTCGGGGTCGAGATCGAGCATCCGGGCCTGCAGCTGGGGCGCCTCCCGCGCCACCACCTTGCCCAGGCCCCAAAGGGAAGCGCCGGCCAACTGCCCAACCCGCTCCCGCTCCAGCACCTGCGCACCCCGGGTGACGAACCAGAGGCCCTTCTCGGGCACGGCGTCCGCGTCTGCGATGCCCTGCACGAGCGCGAGCGCGCTTGCCGCCGCGCGTTTCGCATCCGCCGCCAGGTCTGCGGTCGTCGCATCCGCCCCGTGGCCGTCCTGCGCGACGAGGTGCACCGCCCCGGCTAAGGGCACGTCCGTGGGCAGGCCTTCGACGAGCGATCGCCAGGACTCGCGGCGTTCCATCTCGACCGAAGCCGCAACGATCCCGGCCTCGTTCTCTGCCGCCGCGCCCGTGCCAGCCGCAACATCGCTGGCCAGCACCACCCGCTGGTTCTGGGCAGCCAGTTGCGCCGCGAGCGCCTCCGCCACGCCGCCCCGGTCGGCAGCCAGAATCCAGGCGCCCTCGGGCAGGTCGATCTCGGCCGGGCCCTGCGCCACGATCACGCCCCGATCCGGCAGGCCGGCCGTCTCCGACCGGTCCACGCCGAGAACCTCGGATTCCGTGAACCCCGCATCGGCCAGCCCCTGACGCCACACGTCGGGCCCGGCGAGGGCGTGGTTCGGGCGATAGCGATCGGCGAAGCGCCACCATCCGTCCAGCTGGCCGAAGATCAGGTCCATCCAGCCCCGGCCGCGCTGGTTCTCCAGCGCCACCAGCAGCCCCGACGGCGCCAGGAGCGCCCGGCAGTGGGCGAGCGTCTCGTCCAGATGGCGCGTGGCGTGCAGCACGTTGGCCGCGATGACCATGTCGTATGCGTGGGGCTCGAAGCCCTGCTCCACCGGATCCTTCTCGATATCCAGCACCCGGTAGTCGATCGACGCCTCGGCGCCGCCGAAGCGCGACTCCGCCTCCGCGAAGAAGCCCGCGGAG
This sequence comes from Alphaproteobacteria bacterium, assembly GCA_022820945.1. Lineage (GTDB taxonomy): Bacteria > Pseudomonadota > Alphaproteobacteria > UBA828 > UBA828 > WTGU01. The sequence continues at coordinate 111,476 of JAJEEP010000178.1, forward strand.
ATGTCGGTATACATGAAGTTGAACCGTCCGGCCGGTAGCTCGGGCAAGATGGTTTCGGTCGCCGAGCCGATGCCGGCGCCCACCTCCAGCACGCGCAGACGCCGCCCGTCCGGCACGTCGTCCACGAGTGTGCGAACCACCTCGCCGATCATGCGGTTCGCCGCGCGCCAGACCGGCGCGAGCCGATACAGATCGCCGGCCGTCGGCTCCGCGTCGCCGAACAGCAGCGACAGCGGATCCTCTTTGCCGCGCAGCACCTCGGGCAGGGCACCGGCGCAGCGCCCAAACAGCCCGATCTCGTTCGCCGCGTGCGGGAAGCGCCCGGTCACCCCGTCCAGAAACGCCTCGGAATCGCGCGGCATTTCGTCCGGCAGCGGATCGTTCGCTCCGATCGTCACGACGAAGCCCTTGTCCTGCACCTGCAACACGCCCGAACGAGCCAGGATCTCGAGCATCCGGCGAAGCAGATGCGCGTGCTCGGGTAGCACCTCGAGGCGCTCGCGCAGCTCCTCCGGATTCACGACCGCGCCTGCCCCGCGCTCCCACCCAAGTTTCTCCAACGCCGCGAGCGCATGGCACCACGCCGCCCGCTCCATCTCCCCTTGCAGGTCGGTCTCGTCCGCGACCTCGACCCCCTCGTCGGTCAGATAGCGCGAGAACGGCTGCGAGCGGGCCGCCGCGGCGGACGGCATCGGCAGGAAGTCCGCCGGCAGCATGCCCGGCGGCAAGGCGCAATCACGCCAGACGACCTCGTAGAGCAGCTCGTCGATCCCTGCCACACCCTCGAGCAGCGTCGCCCGCGTAGCCCGCTTCACCGTGAAGCCCGCCAGCTCCCCGATGAGCGTCCCGCCCTGGTCGTAGAGGCGAAGGTCGGCGGCATGAACCTCCGGCACTCCCTCCCTCTCGGCGTCCGCCTCCTCGCCGGCCCGGCCTTCCCTCACGGTCACGTGGCAGAGCAGGCGTTCCGGCACGCCTCCGGCCAGCCACAGCCGCTCCCACGCGAACGGGAGATAGGTGATCCCCTCCTCGCCTCCGTCCGGGCTGCGCGCTGCGCCGAAGGCCTGGAAACAGCCGTCGAGCACGAGCGGATGCACGTCGAGCGGGCCGCGCTCGAGCCCGGCAGGCAGCGCCACTTCGGCGATCGCCTCGCCCGGCCGTGCCCAGAGACCCTCCACCGTGCGGAAGGAGGGGCCGAGCTCGATCCCGACGGCGGCCTTGGCGCGGTAGTAGGCGGCGAGGTCAACCGGCGCGAGCGCAGCCTTCAGCCCCTCGATATCGAGCGGTGGGCCAACTTGCGCCGGGCCGGCAGGACTCGTCGAGACGCGGCCCTCCGCGTGCAGCGACCATGCGTCCTCGCCCTCGCCCCGGCTGAGGATGCGGACCCGGCGAGCCACCTCGTCCTCGGCATCGTCGAGCAACACCTGCACCCGCCGGCCCGCTTCGGCGGAGTCGTCCTCGGCGTCCTCGCCAGCGAAGACCAGCGCGCTCTGCATCTGGAAGTCGTCGATGACGACCGCCTCGCTCCCTTCGGCTATGGAGGCCGCCGCGGCCATGGCGCCATAGAGCGCGCCCGGCGCGATCAGCCGGCCGAAGACGCGGTGGTCGGCGAGCCACGCAGGATCGGAGGGGAAGACCTCCGTATCGAAGGCGATCTCGCCGCTGGCGGAGTCGTGGCGCGTACCCAGCAAGGAGTGGCCGGCAGCCGTCCGCCGCCGCTTGGGCGCCTCGACCCAGTAGCGCTCGCGCTGGAAGGGATAGCCCGGAAGCGCAATCCGGCACCGCTCCTCGCCCGCGAAGAGCCCGTCGAACCGTAGCCGGAGCCCCGCTTTGTATGCGCCGGCGACAGCCTCGACAAAGCCGCCGCCGGAACCCGGCGCAGGCGGCTCCTCATCCTTCGCCGGCCGAATCAGGCTCGACATCACCGCCGGTGCGGTCCCGGCCGTCTCAGGCCACGCCATGGTCGTCATCGGACCCAGCACGGCATGGGGACCGATCTCGATGACCGCATCGACGCCGACTTCCGCCAGCGTCTCGATGCAGGCGCGGAAGGCCACGGGTTCGCGCGCCTGGCGCCGCCAGTACGCCGCATTCGGCGCCTCGCCCGATTCCAGCGCACGGCCGGTCAGGTTGCTGACGAAGGTGACGGACGGCGACGCGAAGGGGATGGTCGAGATCGCGGCTTCCATGTCGCCCAGCGCCGGCTCGATCATGGCGCTGTGGTAGGCAGGGCTCCTGCGCAGCCGCGCGACACGGACCTCCTCCGCCTCGAAGCGCGCGAGCAGCGCCTCCACGTCCGCCTTGGAGCCGCTCACCACCTGGTGAGCGCCGTTGTCTGCCGCGACGCTCAGGCCCGGCCCGTCCGACGCCGCGTTCTGTTCCTCCACTGCTGCGGCCACGCGGGGTGGCGGCGCGAAGATAGCCCCCATCGCGCCCTCGCCGGGAAGCGCGCCGATCAGGCTTCCCCGCGCCGCCGCGAAACGCAGGCCCTCCTCCAGGCTGAAGACGCCGGCGGTGTGCGCAGCCGCGATCTCTCCCAGGCTATGTCCCAGCACCACGTCCGGCCGGACGCCGATGCTCTCCCAAAGCGCCGCGAGCGCGCATTCGAGCGCATAGATCGCCGGCTGCTTCCACTGCGGATCGTCCAGTTCGCCCGCTGCGCCGGGCCGGCCGAACATCACGTCCAGCAACGAGGCGCCGCCTCTGTCCTCCGCGAGCACCTTGTCGCAGCGGTCGAGCACTGCCCGGAACACCGGCTCGCTCGCATAGAGCGCTTCGCCCATGCCGGGCCACTGGCTCGCCTGCCCAGTGCAGACAAACGCGACCTTCGTCGCCTCGGGCGAGGTCGGTCCCTCGTCCGCCTCGACAATCGCCCGCAAACCCTCCCGCAGCGACTCCGCGTCCCGGAACGCCACCCCCGCCCGGTGGCCAAAGTGGCTCCGGCCGATGCCGGCCGACCATGCCATGTCGGAGAGCACGGGATCGGACGCCATGCCCTCGGCCGCAATCGCCTCCCCATGTTCGTCGAGCCAATCGAGATGGCGTCCTGCCGCGTCGCGAAGCGCCGCCGCCGACTTTCCGGAGAGCGGCAGCAGGCGCGTTCCGCGCGGGGCAAGCCCTCCCGCTGCCTGCGCAGGCCCGCCGACCGACGCCGGCAGCGAGACTTCGACCGGCCGCGCGGCGCCCGTGGCCCACCCGGCGCCGTTCGGCGCGCCGTATCCCTCCAGCACGACGTGGGCGTTCGTCCCCGACCAGCCGAACCCGCTCACGCCCGCCAGTGGTGCGCGGTCTGCACGGGCGGGCCACGGCGTCGGCGCGGACGTCACCTGCAGTGGCATCCGTTCCCAGTCCATCTCCGGATTGGGGTTGCGAAAATGGAGGTGCCTGGGGATGACCCGCCGATTCATCGCCAGCACGGTCTTTATCAGCCCCGCGACGCCCGCCGCGGATTCCAGATGGCCGATGTTGGTCTTCACCGAGCCGATCAGCAGTGGGCGGCGGGCGTCCCGACCCTGCCCGTAGACCGCCGCGGTCGCGTCGATTTCGATCGGGTCGCCTACCTCGGTGCCGGTCCCGTGCGCCTCCAGATAGTCGATATCCAATGGCCGGACTCCGGCCCGCTCGAGCGCCGCTCGGATCACCCGTTCCTGCGCCGCCCCATTCGGAACCGTCAGACCCTGGCTCGCCCCGTCCTGGTTCAGTGCTGTGCCCCGGATGACCCCCCATATGCGGTCGCCGTCGGCCTCCGCATCGGTGAGCCGCTTGAGCACCACGATGCCGCAGCCCTCGCCCCTGACATATCCGTTGGCGGAGGCATCGAAGGTCTTGCATTGGCCATCCGGCGCCAACATCCCCGCGTTGGCCCGAAACTCCAGAAGCCGACCGGAGAGAATGACGTTTACCCCGCCGGCGAGCGCGATGTCCGCATCGCCCCGCTGCAGGCCCGAGACTGCCTGGTGCGTCGCGACCAGGGATGACGAGCAGGCGGTGTCCACTGCCATAGCCGGTCCCCCGAGCCCGAGCGCGAAGGCGACCCGGCCGATGGCCGTGTTGAGGGACGTGCCGGTGACCGCGTAGAGACTGGCGGCAGGTTCGGCAGACCCCGCCTCCTCGCTGGCCTCCAGGATCAGCCCCCGGTAGTCGTTGTTGCTGATCCCCGCGTAGACGCCGGTACGGCTGTCCTTCAGCAGATCGGGATCGATGCCCGCGTCTTCGAGCGCCCGCCAGCTCGTTTCCAGGATCAACCGTTGCTGAGGGTCGAGCAGTTGCGCTTCCACCGGCGAAATGCGGAAGAAGGCGGCGTCGAACCGTTCAATGACGTCGGGGTCGAGATAGGCGCCGAAACGGCAGGCCTGGATCTGACCCGTATCGTTGGGGAAAAGCGCGCCGATACGCCCGATGCCGGAGCCCGGCACGCCCTCCTGCACGGCGTTCCCGCCCTCTTCGAGCAAACGCCAGAAGGCGGAAATGCCGTCGGCGCCGGGGAAGCGGCAGGCCATGCCGACGATCGCCACGGGCTCGTTCGACCCATAGCTTCCCGGCGTGCGACCCTCGTCAGGAGCGCGCGCGTCGTCGGCGCGATTGCCGGGCGCTTCTCGTTCCGTCATCGCGGTTCTCCCTCGGTCAGGAGGACGGTCCGAACCATCTCAAAGAAACCTATCCGCAGTCGGCATACATACACCCTGCAGCCCCGGTTTGCGTGGGATCATTTTGCCTGCTCGTTCGCTGCCGGCGCCGCCACGCGAATCGTGACGATGTCGGTGCCACGATACTGCTGGTGACGGACGGACGACGCGAGGCGGCGCAACAGGCGAAGCGAGACCTCCTGCTCGGCCGAGACCTCGCTGGGCTGGTCGCCGAGCAGCGCGAGGCGATCCTGGATATTGCCCTCTCGCGACCCTCAAGTCCCGGGCAAGCTTCTTGATCGGAACGCGCTTCACCAGATGATCCCGACGGATCCGCGCAATCGTCTCCACAACAAGCATCTCCCCCCACCCCGTCCGTCCAATGACGGGGCGTCTTCATGGACACAATAGGGGGTCAATTTTCCACGCTTAACAAAACCTTGTGCGTAATCATTTTCACGGTTAGTGGCAGGGTGCTAGACGGAAGCGCCTCAATGGACGCCTTGAGGCGCCATATCGCCATGCCACTCGTACCCAAGTGATGCTCGCCAAATTCTCGAAGCTCGATTTGTGACCATCGGCCTCACTCAAGATCAGATGGCCTTGCTCTTCCATGGAGCGACCCTTGCCTGCCGCGCTTAAGGGAAGCCGGCTCTTCACGTCGTCGTCAGGACTGCAGACTTTGGTGTTGGCTACTTCATCTGCGCCCCAAGCATTCCGGTCGGTGCCTACCTCGCCCTTTGGCTCACATCGAACGGGTCATGAGTCGACAGTTCCGGAAAGAGGGAAAAATCGCGATCCCGCGTGAACAGCACCTCTACGCCATGCGTGACACACACTGCAGCGATGCGGGCATCGTGAACCACTCCGCCGACGACGTGCGGTCGGTTGACGAACCTCTCCAGCACTTCCATGAAATCGTCCGTCTCGCCAATCATGCGGTTGGATGGCGACATTGCCCAAGCCTGGAACTGGCGCCACGCTTGGCCCGGCGTGGTTGCTTCGTCCTTCCAGATGCGACGGTTCGTCACCACGCTCAGGAACTCGTAACAGCATGGCCACGGAATGGCCCAGACACGGTCTCCTTCGGCAAGTTCGGTCATGACTGCGTGCGCCGCGTCGCCCAGGCGCGACTCGCGACGGTGCGCATACACCAACACATTGGTGTCTACGGCGATCACCGCGTACCGGAATCGCCGTAGATCATTTCGCGCAACTCCGGCCAGGAATATCGTTCCAGCGGATCGGCCGCTTCCGGGTCGCCCACTCTCATGTCCGTCAGCTTGTATCCGCCGCGAGGCCTCGCCGACGCAAGCACGCAACGAAGCCCGTCCTCGACTACGGCGCGCAGCGGGCGCCCCGTTTCCTTGGCATGACGCTTGGCTCGCGCGAGCAATTCGTCGTGGATGTCCAGCGTCGTCTTCATTGTCCCATACTAGCCATAGTGTTTAATATGGGGAAGACATATCTCAACGGCAATTCGTACTCAATTCCGATACCGGTCCGCGCTCTTGAGGCATGAACTAGCTGCTCTCGGCACCCACTCCCTCGTCGAGGCGCAAAGCAACCCGATCGATGAGTGCCACGAACCCCACCCAATAACCGACAGACGCGCATCAGCGCCGGTCTCGTCGTTGTGATGGTCTGCGAGCGACAGAAGCACGAGTTTCGCCAAGGGCGAGCCAACCCGCTGGCCGAAGGCCCAGGCCATCGTGCGAACGCTCACGGAACGAATCCGGGGGATTTCTGCCCAATGGGCGGAAACTCCCGACCCTCGGGGCGAGCAGGCGGTTTTCTAAGTGATTGATTTACAAAGGGAGAACTGGTGCCGCAGGAGAGATTCGAACTCCCGACCCATGCATTACGAATGCATTGCTCTACCGACTGAGCTACTGCGGCCCGGTCCTGCGCGCGACTATCGTCAAGCCGGCTTGCGTTGTAAAGGCGCTTGTCGCGGGCTGGCGCGCTCTCACGTGGCGACGATCACTCGGCGGCAGTGCCAGCCGCGGCCGGCACAGGCTGCTCTTCCTCGTCATCGTCGGTAGCGGTGGCAGACTCTTGCGGCAAGGCGCTCGCCTCGACGCGTGACGGCGTGCGCCACTCGATCGAATCGAAGGCGCCGCAGCTATCGCAGACGATGGACCACGCGGGGCTCGCGCGGGCACAGCGGGTGCAGAGCCAGGCCGGATCGGGCGGCGCCTCGCTCGCCTGCTGGAGGCGCCGGCGGATCGCTTCGCCGTCCCCCGTCTCGGCCTCCTCGAGGCGTGCCAGCAGGCGGTAGACGCCGGCGCTGGGACATTCGGTCGCGGCGCGCTCCGAATGCTGGCGCGCCGTCCCCCACTGCTTGGCCTCTAGCGCCTGACTTGCGAGCAGCATGAGGCTTTCCGCATGGTGGCTGTTCTCGGCCACCAATGTCTCGACCCGCTTCAGCCGCTCCGCAGCCGAGCGGTCCGCGTGGAGGGCGAGGAAGAGCCGGCCGAGCGCCGGGTGGGGGCAATGACGCCAGGCTTCGATCACCGCCCGCTGGGCTGCACTGTCGCGGCCCGACTCCTTGTTGAGACCCGCGCTTAGCAGGGCTGCGGGCAAGAAGGCTTTATCCGCCGCGCGCGCCTCGTCGGCCATGCGGAGCGCTTCCCTGACCTCGCCCTGCTCGCGCAGCGCCCGCGCGCGCTCGAAGAGCAGCCCCGCCTGGCGGCGTCGGGCGACGTCTTCGCCCACCGCGCCGTGACGCAAGGCCTGCTTGACCGTGCCGAGCGCATCGGACCAGCGGCCGGCCCGCGTCTGCATCTCCAGCAGCGCCGTCAGCACCCAGGGCGTCTCGGGCCTGAGCGCAAAGGCTCGCTCGGCAAGCTCCAGCGCACGCGCCGTGTCGCCGGTCCGCTCGGCCTGAACCAGCAAGCCGCGCAACCCGAGGAAGGCCGTCGCCGGCTGGTCGAGCATGGCCTCGAAATAACCGTGCGCGGCGTGATCGTCGCCCTCGAGCTGCGCCGCTTGCGCCGAAAGCAGCAGCGTCAGCGGCGGCTCCTCCAGCAGCGCATCGGCACGCCGTGCAAACCGGCGCGCACGCTTGGGGTCGCCCGCTGCTGCGGCCACCAGCCCTTGAGTCAGTGCACGATAGCCCAACCGTTCGCGCCGGCGCCGGCGCGCCAATGAGACACGGCGCGGGCCAATCCAGACGAAGCGCACGACGGCGGCGATCACCAGGACAACAGCCGCAGCCACCGCGACGGCCGCAGCCAGGACACCCGGCGAGGTCTCGACCATGTAATCGCCCCACGCCATCTCGACACGGCCGGGCGGCTCGGAAATCCAGGTCGCGGCGGCCGCCACGACGATCACGGCCACGACGAAGGCGATGATGCGTATCATTGTGACCCGTCGGTCGCTGCCCAGCGGGCGCCGATGCGCGCGTGGACCGTGGCGACGAGGTCTGCAAGCGCGTCGTCGACTTCCTGACGGGCGCGGGCGTCGCGCAGCCAGGTTTGAGCGCTGGCGGCCTCGGCAGCGCCGGGCATCAGCGCCTCGACGATGGCGATCGCGCGCCCCAGCTCGCCGGCTGCGAGCGCCGACTCGGCCTCGACCAGGCGACCGTCAAGGCTGGCAGGATCGATCGCGCCGCCGGTCTTGCGAATGGTCACGAGCTGGCTCAACCGGGTGACCGTCTCGTCGATCCAGTCGGCATCCTCGGTCGAGGGCGCGGCGCGGACGATGGCGTTGGCGGCTTCGGGAAAGCGCGCGAGGAGCCCGTCGGTGGTCGGTACGCCGGACGCGGCGAAGGGATCGAGCCGCGCGAGGGCGTTCTCGAACGCGGGGTCCTCGCCGACGACGCCGCGCAGCGTGTCGAGCATCGGCGCGAAGCCGCGGGATGAGCCGAGTGCTGCGGTGAGCTCGCCGGTTGCCAGCACCAGCGAGACCAGGCGCCCGTCGGCAGCGGCCTGCTGCGCCGCCTCTTCCTCGAAACGAGCAAGCCGCGCGCTCACGTCGGCGAGTGTGGCCTCCAGCGCCGCGCGTTGCTCTCCCCACGCAGCGAGCGCCTCACCGAGGGGCTCGCGCGTCGGATCGTCCTCGAGCGCACGCACCCGCTGCTCCAACGCGATCACCGCAGCGCCTGCGCCGATGGCACCATCGGACCGCGTCTCCAGCGCCTCCAGGCGGGCGTTGAGGACGCCGAGCGCGTCGGCTCCGAGATCGGCTTGGGCGGCAATCGGGGTGACGGGCAGGGAGTCGGGAACGGCATCGGCGGTCGCATCCGCGGTCGCTTCGGCAGCAGCAGCGCCTTCATGCGCAGTCTGCTCTTCGGCGCTCGTTGAGACAGGCGTCGAGGTCGCGGGCGGGTCGTCGGCGGTGAGCGCCGGCGATGGCGATGGGGGATCCGCTGCCGGCGTTGTTGGTTCTGGCGCAGCAGCGGTCTCCGGCGGATCGGTCTCGTCGTCCTGCGGGACGGCGGCTGAAGTCCCCTCCTCTACCGGGTCGGCCGTTGCGTCCCCGTCCTCCTCCGCAACGGTGAGCGGAGCGCCGACACCGTCGGCCGGGGGAGACGTCGTCGTGCTCCCACCCGACGGCCCGTCACCGGTTTGCTCCGCGACGGGCGGCGTCGCGACAGGAGCCGAGGCGACAGTCTGCTCGCCGCTCGTGCCCAACATATCGGACCCGAATTCCATCCACGCGGCATAGAGGCCGACGCAAACGAGAGCCGCGGCCAGGCCGATGGCCGCCAGCAGCGGGACGCGGCGACCCTTCGGCCGATCCGCCTCGGCCTCGGGGGCATCGGAAGGGTCCGACCTCTGCGTCGACGGCAGACGCCAGATCACGCCTTGCCGGCCGCCTGCCGGCGGCTCCTGGCCGTCGTCCTTTCGCGCCGACATGTGTCTCTCGTTACGCCTGTCGCGGCCTCTTCGGCGCCGGGTCGATCTCTTGCTCACCGTCGATGCTCGCCGACTCGCAGTCTCGGCGCGAGCGCACTCACGACGCACGCGACGAGCGCATCCTGTCGCGGCGCGGCGGCCACGGAGACGCGTTGCCAGGGAAGAGATGCTGCCGCTTCGGCCACCGCTTGGCTCAGGCAGAACGCGGTGAGTGTCCGCGCCGTCGAGTCGAGTCCCGATTCGCGTGCGAGCTTAGCAAAGAGGCGCGCGGTGCGGGGAGAGAATAACGCGACGCCGACGAGGGTCCGCGCCTCCAGCGCCCGTCGGGCGGGTTCCGACAGGGCGCGTGAGGCCACTGCGTCGTAAAGAGGGACCCGCTCCGCCTCGAAGCCGACGGCACGCAGCCGGGGCGCGAGATCGCCGGTGCTGACCCGTCCGGCCACGTGAACGAGGCGGCCTCCGTCCGGGCGGAGTCTGGCGACAGCCAGCGATGCCAGCGCGTCCACGTCTCCGTCCGCCGCAATCACCAAGCCGAAGCCGGCCTCTCGTGCGGCCTGCGCGGTGGCGCAGCCCACCGCCAGAACCGGTAGCCCGCGCACTGTCCGGTTGGGTCGTGCCGCCGCGAGCGCCCGCGCACCGTTCGCGCTGGTCAGCAGGATCGCCTGGGCGCCGGAAAGGTCGAGCCGCGCATCCTCGTCGATGCGGATTTTCATCATCGGCTCGATCAGCGAATCGATGCCGTGCCGCGCCAACGCGTCCGCGAGCGCGAGAGAGTCCTGGCACGGGCGGGTGAGCAGCAGGCGGGGACCGCTCATGTTTCGAACCAGTCGGGCCCGCCGGCCGCCCGCAGCGCAGCACCGGCGTCGCGACCGATGGCGCACGCGTCCGTCATGGCGCCTTCGCGCGCGACTCGGTGGCAGATACTTCCGTCGGGCTGTGCGATCAGCCCATCGAGGCGGAGCCCGCCCGAACCGTCCGCTACGGCGAGGCCTGCGATCGGCATGCGGCAAGAGCCGTCGAGCACCTCCAGCAGCGCGCGTTCGCACCGGACGGCGGCAGTCGTCAGCGGATCGACGATGGGCTGCAGCAGCTCCTGCATTCGCTCGTGGCCCGTCCGACACTCGATGCCGAGGGCGCCCTGGCCCACCGCCGGCAGCATCTCCGGAGGTTCCAGCACGGCCATGCCGTCCACCTCCTCGCCCAGCCGCTTGAGCCCGGCGAGCGCCAGCAGCGTGGCGTCGGCCACGCCATCCGCCACCTTGCGCAGCCGCGTGCCGACGTTGCCCCGCAGCGGGATGATTTCGATATCGGGGCGGCGGGCCAGAATCTGCGCCTGGCGGCGGAGCGATCCGGTCCCGATCCGCGCCCCTTGCGGCAGGTCGGCGAGGCTGGAGAGGTCAGGCACATCGGGGGCGATCAGTACGTCGCGCGGGTCTTCACGCTCAGGCACCACGGCGATCTCCAGCCCCTCAGGCAGCCAAGTCGGCACATCCTTCATCGAGTGCACGGCAAGATCGATGCGCCCGTCCAGCAGCGCTTCCTCGATCTCCTTGGTGAAGAGCCCCTTGCCGCCGATCTCGGCGAGCGGGCGGTCCGTGAAGCGGTCGCCCGAGGTGGTGATGGTCTGGGTGACCAGCGCCCCTTGCTCGGCCAGCGCAGGATGTGCCGCCACCAGCAAGTCGCAGACGTGGCGGGTCTGGGCGATGGCGAGCGGGCTGCCCCGCGTCCCGACGGCTATTGGCAGGCGCACGTCCACGGCACCGATTCGGAGCGTCGCGCCCCTTCTACACAGCGGACCTCACGGATGCGAGCGCTTTCACGCCAAGCGCGGCCAGGATCGTTGCGGCGCCGGCCTCGGTCGGCTAAGGCTCGCGCCCATGATCGTCCTCGGCATCGAGACAAGTTGCGACGAGACGGCGGCCGCGGTGGTGACGGCTGAACGCAGGGTGCTGGCTGACATCGTGCTCTCCCAGTGCGCCGACCACGCGCCCTACGGCGGCGTCGTGCCGGAAATTGCCGCGCGCAGCCACGTCGAGCATCTCGACGGCCTCATTGCCCGCGCGATGGAGGAGGCCGGCGTCGACTTCGCCGACCTCGATGGTATCGCCGCCACCGCCGGCCCCGGCCTGATCGGCGCGGTCATGGTCGGGCTCATGACCGGCAAGGCCATTGCCGCCGTCCACGAGAAGCCGCTGCTCGCCGTCAACCACCTGGAAGGGCACGCGCTCAGCCCGCGCCTCATTGCTTCCGATCTCGAATTTCCCTACCTGCTGCTGCTGGTCTCCGGCGGCCATTGCCAGCTGCTGCTGGTCGAGGAGGTGGACAGCTACCGGCGCCTGGGCACCACCATCGACGACGCGGTGGGCGAAGCCTTCGACAAGGCGGCGATGTTGCTGGAGCTCGGCTATCCGGGCGGGCCCGCCATCGAACGCGCGGCGCAGGACGGCGACTCGGCATGCGTCGCCCTGCCCCGGCCCCTGCTGGGCCGTCCCGGTTGCGACTTCTCGTTCTCGGGGCTCAAGACGGCGCTACTCCACGCCGTTCAGGCGATGGGCTCGCAATCGGATCGCGACCGCGCCGACCTCGCCGCGTCGTTTCAGACGGCAGTCACCGACGTGCTCGTCGACCGCACGGCGAATGCAGTCGCAATGCTCCGCGACTCGAACATCGAGCCGACGGCACTGGTGGTGGCGGGCGGCGTTGCGGCCAACAAGGAAATTCGCCGCCGCATCGAAGAGCTGGCGGAGACCCGCGACCTCGCCCTCAACATCCCGCCGGCCCGGCTCTGCACCGACAACGCGGCGATGATCGCCTGGGCCGGGATCGAGCGGCTCGCTCGCGGTCTTACCGACCCGCTCGACGCCTCGCCGCGCGCGCGCTGGCCCCTCGACGAGGACGCCGGCCTGGCCCAGGGCGCCGGTGTGCCGGGACGATTGGGACGAAGGGCCTAAGGCCCGCCCCCGCCCCCGCCCCCTAAGGATCGCCTGCGCAGCGAAACCCCACCATGTCGAGGCCGATATTCGGCGGGTTCTTGTGGCGGTAGCTCACCCGCAGGCAGAATGGGGTATTGCCCCAGCCGCCGCCGCGAATCACGTACTTGCCGGTATCGCCGTTGGGGCTCGACGTCCACTCCCAGACATTGCCAACCATGTCGTGCAGGCCGAACGGCGAGAGCCCGGCCAGATAGGAGCCGACGGGAGCGGTCTCGTGGTAGCCGTCGGTCATGTCCGCGGCGCAGCACTCGTTGGTGCCATAGTTGGCGCGCCTGGTGCCGCCTTCGTCCGGTGCTGCGTCGCCCCAGGGGAAGATGCGCCCGTCCGTGCCGCGCGCGGCGAACTCCCACTCCTCCTCGCTCGGCAGCCGCAGCCCGTGGTTACGGCAGAAGGCGCGGGCATCCTGCCAGCTCACCTGCACCACCGGATGATCGTCGAGGCCGATGGGATTGGACGCCGGCCCGCTGCGGTGCCGCCAGTCGGCGCCCGGCACCTTGGTCCCGCGCCCCGGCCAGACGTAACCGAAGCCTCGGCGCTCGGGATCGGTAACGTGCCCGGTCTCGGCGACGAAGGCGGCGAACTGGGCGTTCGTCACCTCGAATTGCATGATCCGGAAGGGTTCCACCGTCGCCATCCGGGGCACTTCGTCCGGCCGGCCGGCGGCATCGCCCATCTCGAAGCTGCCGCCGGGGATATCCACCATCTCGAAGGGGGCGCCCGCCTCGGCCGCGGATGCCCACGCCGCCGCACCGATCACTGCGGCAAGCAGACAGCCGCGCTGCGCCCTTCCGTGCGTCGGTTGCGCCATGCGCCTCCCCTCCCCTGCGCCGTCAACGGGCCGACTTCCGATTGTACGCGCCGCTTGCTGCGGCGTCTGTCGCCGCATCGTGTCCCCGACTCGGCGGCGTCCGCTAAACTGTGCGCATGAGACGCGAACCTCCGGCGACCGAAACAGAACGATGAAGCGCATCGGCGTGATCGGCGGCGGTGCCTGGGGCACGGCGCTCGCTGCGGTGGCGGCGCGGGCCGGCCGCACGGTGACGCTCTGGGCGCGCGAGACCGACGTTATCGAGAGCATCAACGACCGCCACGAGAACAGGCGCTTTCTGCCCGGCATCCCTCTCGAACATTCGATCCGGGCGACGGCCGACCTCAACGAGACGGCGGATGCCGACCTCCTGCTCCTCGTGACTCCGGCTCAGCATCTTGCCGAGACTACGGCGCTGATCGCCGAGGCAACCGACTGCACGGTGCCGGCCGTCATTTGCCCCAAGGGAATTGAGCGGCGGACCGGCGCGCTGATGAGCGAAGCGGTGCGCCGGGTGGCGCCGGATATGCCCATCGCCGTGCTCTCCGGCCCTACCTTTGCGCGCGAGGTCGCAGACGGACTGCCCGCTGCGGTATCGCTCGCCTGCGAGGACGCGCGGATGGGCGGGGCGGTGGTAGAGGCGCTCGGCGTCCCGGCCTTCCGCCCCTATCTCACGGACGACCTGATCGGTGTGCAGATCGGCGGCGCGATCAAGAACGTGATCGCGATCGCAGCCGGAATCGCCATCGGCCGCGGCTTGGGCGACAACGCCCGCGCCGCCATCGTCGCGCGCGGCTTCGCCGAACTTGTGCGCCTCGCCGTCGCCAAGGGCGCGCGAATGGAGACTCTCGCGGGCCTCGCGGGCCTCGGCGATCTCGTGCTGACATGCACTGGCGACCAGTCGCGCAACTTCAGCTTCGGCCGCGCGATCGGCAGCGGGACAACGCCCAAGGCTGCGCTCGACTCCAGCGAGGCGGTCACCGAGGGCCACGAGAGCGCGCCGGCCGTGGTGACGATGGCGTCGGGCCTCGGGGTCGAGATGCCCATCGTGAGCGCAGTCCATGCCGTGCTGCATCGAGGCGCGTCGGTCGACGATGCCATCGGCGGCCTGCTATCCCGCCCGTTCAAGCCCGAGGCCGGCGCCGGCCGTTGACGGTGCGGCAACGGAGCCGCGGATCGCGGCTTGACAAGGCGCTGCCTTACCTTGTTTTCTCCGCTCCGCCCGCTCTTCGAGCAATGGGCATCTTGCGGCTGTGGCGGAACTGGTAGACGCGCAGCGTTGAGGGCGCTGTGGGGGCGACCCCGTGGAGGTTCGAGTCCTCTCAGCCGCACCATCTGACCTGGCGGTCGTGGCGGAATTGGTAGACGCGCTAGCCTCAGGAGCTAGTGGGGGCAACCCCGTGGAGGTTCGAGTCCTCTCGACCGCACCAGATGGACGGACGCCGGCGGGCACTCAGCCCTTGGGCCGCTTCTCGCCCGAGAGGAAGGCGCCGAGCATCTTGCCCGCCTCGCGCGCGGGATCCTTGGCGGCAGCGACATCCGCGACCTTGTCCGCCGCCTTGTCCATTTTCCGGTCGACGGTGCGAAACGCTTGCCCCGCCTTCTTCTGCACGCGCGGATCGGCGGCGGCGCGCTTTGCCAGAGACCAGAGCACTGTGCGCAGGATAGCCATGGCGCCATTCTAGCGCGTCCGAACGCACACGACTCAAGATTCTCTCCCTCGACTCCGGCGCGTCCCTTGGGCACAAGGGGCAGCCCCACGGAGGACCCGCGATGAAGCTGCCGTCCAAGATCGTTGACATCTCCCAGCCCCTCGACAACGAGACCGTCGTGGACCCGGACTTCATGCGCCCCTCGATTCGCTACATCACGGGCAAGGAGAGCGCGGCGATGATGTGCGAGCTGTTCCCCGGCCTCAAGGAGGAGCAGCTGCCGGGCGGCGAGGGCTGGGCGATCGAGTTCATCGAGCTCGCGACCCATAACGGCACCCACGTGGACGCGCCCTACCACTACAACTCGCGCGACTCGAAGGGCAATCGGATGCCGACCATCGATGAGATGCCGCTGGACTGGTACTTCCGCCCGGGGGTCAAGCTGGACCTCCGCCATCTCGACGACGGCTACGTGGCAACCCCAGACGACATCGAGGCCGAGCTGAAGCGGATCGGCTATGAGCTTCAGCCCATGGACATCGTGCTGGTGAACACGCGGGCGGGCGAGCGCTACGGCCACGACGACTACATCCATTCCGGCTGCGGCGTCGGCCGCGAGGGAACCCACTATCTCACCGAGCGCGGAGTACGCGTGACCGGCATCGACGGCTGGAGCTGGGACGCACCCTTCTCCGCCACCCGCGAGCGCTGGCTCAAGTCGCGCGATCCCAAGATCATCTGGGAGGGGCATTATGCGGGCATCGACACGCCTTACTGCCACATGGAGAAGCTCAGGCACCTGGAGGAGCTGCCGCCCTTCGGCTTCACGATCGCGTGCTTCCCCTGCAAGATCAAGGCGGCCTCCGGCGGCTGGACTCGGGCGGTCGCCCTCTTCGACTGACACCGCCACACTCCCGTTTCACGAACGCCCCCAAGAGCACCTATGAGCAGCTATCTCTGCGGCATCGATATCGGCGGCACCTTCACCGACTGCGTGGTGGTCGACGAGGCAGGCCGCGTCACCACGGGCAAGGCGCCGTCCACGCCGGCCGATTTCGGCGAGGGGCTGATCGCGGCCCTCGATATCGTCGCCGGCAAGCTCGGCACGCCGCTGGGCGCGCTCTGCAGCGAGCTTGCGGTGCTGGCTCACGGCACCACCGTCGGCACCAACGCCATCATCCAGAAGAAGGGCGTCAAGGTCGGCCTCATCACCACCAAGGGGCACAACGACGTCATCCACATCATGCGGGGCTCGCGCGGGCTCACCGGCCGCGACATCCGCCTCGTCGTCCACATCCCGGAGAGCAGCAAGCCCGACCCGATCGTGCCCAAATACCTGATCGAGGGCGTGTCGGAGCGGGTGGATTGCTTCGGCAAGGTCGTGGTCGATCTGAATGAGGAGGAGGCCGAGCAGGCAATCCGCCGGCTCATCGCGGACGGCGTGGAAGCGCTCGCGATCTGCTTCCTCTGGTCCTTCCTTGCGCCCGAGCACGAACAGCTGGTCAAGGCGATGGTCGAGCGCATTGCGCCTGACCTGTTTGTCACATGCTCGTCTGAGCTTGTGCCCAAGTGGGGTGAGTACGAACGCACCGCGGCGGTCGCGCTCAACGCCTACATCGGCCCGTTGGTGACCGGTTATCTCGCCCGCATGGACCGGCGTACCACCGACCTCGGCTATCATCACCCGTTGCAGATCACCCAGTGCGCAGGCGGCACGATTCCCGTCGCCAAGGCGATGGCGGCGCCGCTGCTCACTCTCGATTCGGGCCCCGTCTCCGGCGTCACCGGCTCGCGCTACGCCGGCGGCATCATGGGCTACGACAACGTCATCACCACCGACATGGGCGGCACGTCCTTCGATGTTGGCATCATTCACGGCGGCGAGCCGGCGTTCTCGTACCGGAGCCTGGTCCACCAGTACGAGTACTACCTCTCCAAGGTGGACATTCAGGTGATCGGCGCGGGCGGCGGCAGCATGGCGCGAATCGACGAGGCCACGGGCGCCTTCCGCGTGGGGCCGGAGAGTGCCGGCGCCGATCCCGGCCCGGTCTGCTACGGGCGGGGCGGCACGGTGCCGACCGTGACCGACGCCGACTTGGTGCTCGGCTATCTCGACCCTGACAACTTCGCGGGCGGCGCAATCGCACTTGACCGCGACGCCGCAGCGCGGGCGCTCGCACCGATGGGAGAGCGGTTGGGCCTGGGCCTTGATGAGACCGCGAGCGGCATCGCCCGCATCGCCGAATTCCAGATGGCCGACCTGATTCGCAAGGTGACGATCCAGAAGGGCCACGACCCGCGCGACTTCGTGCTCTTCGCCTTCGGCGGCGCAGGTCCGGCCCACGCGGGCGTGTTTGCGCAGGAGCTCGGGGTCTCGAAGGTCATCGTTCCGCAGCGCGAGACCGCCTCGGTCTGGTGCGCCTTCGGCGCGGCGGCGGCCGACCTGCTGCACGTCCACGAGCGCGTCAACATCATGCGCTCGCCCTTCGACGCGGCGGAGATCAACGCGATGCTGGCCGAGCTCAAGATGCGCGGCGCCGCCGATCTCGCGGCCGACGACGTCGCGCCGGCGGACCGCCACTACCGCTTCACCCTCGACATGCGGCACAAGGGGCAGATCAACGAGGTCGAGGTGGAGCTCGACGGCGAGTTCGTCGCCGCCGGCGCGATCGAAGCCTTGCAGCAGGAGTTCCGCCAGCGCTACGAGGCTCTCTACGGCCGCGGCGCCGCGCTGCCGGGCGCCCAGTTGGAGATCGTCACCTTCCGCTGCCGCGCCTCGGGCGTCACCCGTAAACCCCTGCTGTCAACGGCTGACCTGCTCCAACCGGAACCGGCGCCGGAGGCGCGGCGTCCCTCCCGCTCGGTCTACTGGGCGTCGTGGGGTCGCCGCGCCGAGACTCCAATCTATAACGGCGCGCGTCTGGTGCCGGGCAACCGATTCGAGGGGCCGGCGGTGATCGATACCGACGTCACCACGGTGGTGATCCATCCGGGGCAGTCTCTCGCGGTCGATTCGTACGGCAATTTCGAGATTACTCTGGCCCCGAGCGCGGACGGCACCGGGTGAAGGCGAACGGGAGACGCGTCATGGACATGGCCACATTCGAAGGATCGCTCGACGACGCCGCACCGCCAGAGGGGCTGAGCAAGCCGCTCCAGGCGCTCTGGCAGGAGGCGAAGGGCGCGTGGGACGAGGCCCATAACCTCGCCCAGGCCGACAAGGGCGCGGCAGGCGCCTGGGTCCACGCCTATCTTCACCGCGTCGAAGGCGACCTCCGCAATGCGGGCTACTGGTACCGGCGCGCGGGCCGCCCGGCGTCGGAGCAGGCGCTGCGCGAGGAGTGGCGCGCCATAGCGACCGCGCTGCTGGCCGAGGGGTAGCGCCTGCGCAGCAGCGCGGCGTCCGGGGGCGCCGTCAGCCGGTTTTTCCCGGTCGAGTCCCTCGCAGTTTACGTCTCTCCATCAGGTACGGGGGACGGGATATCCCTCGGCAAAGAGCGGGACTTCCTCACTGTTGAATGCGTCCTGACCGAACCAACGGACGGCGCGATACATTGCCCAGCATTTGTATGACTCATCTTCAACAGTTTGGCCGCTGATTTGACGCTCTCGGATTGAAAAAAGCCCGGATTTCCGGGCTTTTCCATCCTGCCCCGGTGGCAAGCTGCGAAAAACGTGGTGCCACAGGACGGGCGAAAATGTTGGTCGAT
>JAJEEP010000144.1 GCA_022820945.1 Alphaproteobacteria bacterium
ATGACCCAGATCGACATCGATCTGCGCCGCCTTCCGGTGTTCATCCTGCGCGGTCTCCGACGCCGATGCCCGTTCGGCGTCGGCCGCGCGCGCCGCCGCCGTCAGCTCCCGCGCTTCGGCCGACAGGGCGCGCTGGCGCTCCCGCATCGCCGCGGCGCGCTCGGCCAGGGTGGCAACGAGGTCGGCGCCGATCGCGCAAAGCGCATTGCGGCGCGGTTGCAGGTCGGCGTGCTCGGCATCGATCGCCTCCTGCAGCGCCCGGCTCCGCTCCCGGTCGTCGAGAATGCCGCGCATCGACACCGCGCCCCGGAGAAGACGGCTGTGCCCGAGAGCCTGTCCGCGCTCTCCCTCGCGGGCAACGGCGGCCGCTTCGGCGGCCTCGTGCCTGCGCCGCGCCGTCTCGACGGCGGCGGAGGCGAGCTCGATCCTCGCCCTCCCGCATGCCGCCTCGGCTTCGTCGGCGGCGGTCTCGTGCTCTTCCGCAGCCCCGGCGCGCTCTTCCGCCAGACATGAGGCAAGTTCGGCGTGCCCGTCCAGCGCGGCCTTGAGGGAGGACGCATCGCCGCTCCGCCGCGAAACTTCCTCCTGTGCTTGCCGTGCCTCGGCGGCGATGTCCACGAACGGCGCGAATTTTTCTTGCAGACGGCGCATCGCGTCCCGCCGCCGCTGCAGGCGGGGCAGGTCCGAGAGCTTCGCCACGTGCTCGCCAAGCAGTCCCCGCACCGCGCCGGCCTCTCCGTCCGGCACCGTCGTCGCCAGGAACTTCCGCACGAACTGCGCCTCGCTCCGGAAGTCGAGGAAGTCCTCGATGCCTCCCTCGCTGCGGTTGAACTCCACCTGGGCCGCCAGGAGCTCGGTGTCGATCTTCTCCTCGGCGAGCTTGCGCTTCCAGTCCGACTGCTTCGAGAAATCCTGGAAGTTGCCGGGATGGCCCGAACGCATCGCGTGCAGCCAGCGCTGCACGTCCTGGTGCCCCCTCAGGCGGCCGTGCTCCTCGAGCCCCCCAAGGCCCGGTGCGGGGATGTCGTCGAACGAGAGGCCCGGCACGCTCCGGAAGGTGAAGAAGCGGCGCTCCAGCTCGCGCTGGCGGCCCTCGCCCCGCGGCACCACAACCTGGCCCGTGACCAGGCGCTCCGCCTGCAGCAGGGCCGACTGCCCGCCGGAGAGGTCCCATTCCACCAGGATGAAGGCCGGCACCTCCCCCAAATAGTCGCCGAACCTCTGGTTCTGCCGGATCAGCGTCTTCAGGAAGCGCCGCTCGCTGGTGTCGAAGCAGCTCAGCACTAGGGACAGGAAGGACGTCTTGCCCCCCGTGTTCTCCAGGCTGAACACCGTGTGCACGGGCTCGCCCGTGCGCGGATCGGCGAGATGGACGGTCGTGCCCGGATAGTACGCCTCGTGCCAGCCGCAGTCGGAGAGGTGGATGCGCGTGATGCACCGCATTCACCGGCCCTCGCCGTCCAGGAATCCCGGCAGGACCGAGGCGCAGCGCTCGAACAGCTCGTGCGCCGCGAGCTCCCGCACCTGAAGCCGGTAGCGCGGCGTCGCCATGTAGGTCTCGCCGTCGGCCGTCTCCAGGGTCTGCACCATCCCGTGCTCGTGAAGCTGGTTGAGCACCAGCTTCACCATGCCGGCAAGCGAACGGAGACCTGCACGCAGGTTGCCGTCGGGCCCGGTCTCCGGCAGCCGGGCAAGCTCGCGCCAGGCATCCACCAGACCTGCCTCCTCCAGGTCTGGATCGCTGCCCGACTCTTCTTCCAGACGCCGGCACTGCTCACGCAAGAGCGACGCGATCCGCGCCGGCGTCGCCGACACTTCCGCTCGATCCTCCTGCATTCCCGTCAGCACCGCCGCAGTCGGAAAGAAGGTCGCCGCGATCGCCACATGGATGAGGGCGAGCGCGCCGCGCGGCATCTCGCCGAGATCCTTGCGCAGATCCGTCAGTGTCGCGGCGAACACGCTCTCCGGACCCTGCGGCGCGAGCACGATCGCGTGCTCCAGCGCGTCGACCACCCGGAGGCCGAGCATGGGCGCGAGCTCTTGCACCAGGGCCCGGAACTCGGGATCGGCGCGCCAGTGCGCCAGCAGCTGGCGGTAGTCCGTATCGCCCCGTAGCGCCGACGCCCTCGGCGCGAGGCCCTTGTTGAGGAGAAGGACCGCCTTCTGGGCTTCGCTCAGATGGGTCAGGCCGGTCATCGCCCGGCATCCTTCGCAAGCACCAGGTTGTCGCCCGCCACCCGCTCGTGGGCGATTACGCCGTCGATCGAGGCGATCACCCCCAGCGGATCGTCCTCCGGGCACCACGAACGCAGCATCAGGAACAGCACGCAGCGCAGGGTGGACTCCGCCATGCCCTGGTCTTCGGCGAATCCGATGGCCGAACGCATGTCCAGCCGCGTCCGCGCCGCGATCGTGCGCACCAGCCAGTCCTGCGCCTCGCGGATATCGTCGGCGTCGAACTCGGGTGGAACCCGCTCGATCGCCACGAGATCGAGCTCCTCTTCCGCGCCGGCGGGGTCGCGCCGGAACCTCGGCTGCGTGACGGTCTCGAACAGAAGCGCCAGATCGAGCAGCGGCGGCGGAGAAGGGGCGGCGAAGGCGGCGGCGATGTCGTCGCCCATGCCGGCCACGGTCCCCATCGGTGCGGCCAGCAGCGGACCGAGAATGCGGTCCTCGAGGTCGGGAACGTCCCGCACGAGGCGCGCGCGGAACGCGGTCACCTGCAACTGCCGGAACTCCTCCGATGCCGTCATCACCCGCTCGAACAGCGCCGCGTGGCGCTGCTGGCAGTCGTCGATCGTCGTCTTCAGCTCTACGAGGTGATCGCGCGTGTCGCCCTCCGCGTGGGCGATGTGCTCGCGGATCGAATCGACGATCGCCGCTTCGTGCTTGCGCCGCTCGCCCAGGTGTACGCGCGCCTCATCCAGCTCCGGCAGCACCTCCTCGCTCCACGTGACGCGGTCCGCGGCGCGCCGCACCTGGAACAGCCGGTCCTCGATGAACTGCCGGTAGTGGATCGAGCGCATCCGCGCGCGCCGCGCCAGCGTGCGCGCGTCCTCGAAACGGCCCCGCTCCACCGCCTTGCGGATCATGATCGCCTCGGCCTCCTGCGCAAACTCGGGCGCGATGTCGAGCATCGCGAGCGTCAGCGTCTGCGCACCCCGCGCGAGCTTGTACCTCGGAGACCCGTCGTCAGCAGCGGAGAGCGCGAGAAGGCGGAAGTCCTGGAACGAAAAGCCGCCCCGGTCCGCGTCGTAGTACTCCACGCGGAAGGTCTTGTGGCCCTCGCGCGCATTGGAAAGGTGGTCCAGCACCACCTGTCCGGCCTTGCGCCCCTGCTTCTCGGTCAGCGCAGGCTTCATCCGTACCGCCTCGCCGGCGACGTGCTCGACGATATCGTCAGGCGAAGCGCCCGCCTCGATCGCCGAGCGCTCCATCACGAAGTCGATCGCGCTCAGCGCCAGGTACTGAACGTCGAGCCGTTCGGCGAGCGCAGGATCGTCCTTGAAGATCACCCGGCGGTCACGGGACAGCCGGGCGATCGGCTCTGTCAGCGCCATGTTGCGCTGCTGGCGGGTCAGCGTCTCCCGCGACGCGCTCTCCGGCGTGCTCATGAGACGGGTGCCGATTGCCGTGCCGACGGTCGAAGGTAGTCCCGCAGGGCGGCAGAACCGCAAGATTGGCGGCCGCGGTGCGGTCCTGAGCCGTTACAGGGGCGGTCGCCAGAAAGAGATGAGAGGGCGACGCCGGGTGCCTTGTCCCTCGGGAAGAGCCTCATGGAGTCTCGCAAAGCAGGCGTCGCCGGCCACCATCGCCCATCATTCGCGCGCCGACAGACGGCCGTGAAGCTGAATCTCAGGCACTTGTTGGCGGACGGCATCGACGTTCAGGTGCAGGAACGGTGGCAGTAGGTGAGCTTCCTTATCGCCGCAGGCAGCCGGGTTGGCAATCCCGGGCACGCATGCCCGCAAAGATTGCCGGACAGGCACGACCGATCTCGCCGCAGACTGGAGGCCCGATGTGTCCGGCGGAGCGTTGGCGGCGGTCGGCTTCATCGAGAATTCGCGACGCGATCAGTCTTCGCCATCCGAATTGTCGGGCTCAAGCGTCTCCGCCTGGGCGATCTGGCCGGCCTCGGTGGCGCGCCGGAAGTCGTCCTGTCTGCCCAGCGCGGCAAGCTCCTCGTGCTTGAGGTAGGCGAGCAGGTGCACGCCTCGGAACGTTCGCTCGATCATCTCCACCAGCGCGGGCGTCAGCTTGCCGTCGTCGAGGTCGATCTCGTGCGCGGCGACGCCCGCGGAGGCCTCGCGGACGAACTCCGCAGGCTTCATGTTCCGCCGCTCGGCGGCCTCGCATACCGCGTTCCACTCGGATTTGGAGAACCTGATCGAGCGCTGGAAGCGTGGCTTCGCCATCGACAGCCTCCGTCGTCGTCGAAAATCGTGTCCGTGCCGGCCCGTCTGCGCGACACGCATAGGGTCAACTGCCCGGCCTCGTCGCCGGCCGGGATGTCTGGGCCATTATGGCCCTGGCCGCCTCTCATCACACGCCGGCCGAGGCAAGATTCCAGCGAATTCACCGAAACTCGATGACATTCACCCGGCCCGGTAGCGCAAGACCTACGCGACGCAGATCGGGCGCGCCGACAGAAATACGTGCCCTTACAGTCGCTTGTTCCGTCACCCGAAACAGGGACATGTTCCCATCAAGCTCCTGCGTAGCACTGAGGGCTCTGGCGTAGCCCTGCGCACTCCTGACCCCCCAAGTAGCTCTGCACCTACGGGTGCGTCGGGTGTGAGGGCTCAAAACGCCTCAAGGCGTAGGACAGGGACTACAGGATGCGAGAAAATCGTTCAGGGCCAGCCCTTTAGATGGCACCATAAGGACACCATAGCGAAATTCGAGGAGCTATGGATATTGCACCACAAGACGGACACAGCGCCGATACAAGATCGCGGAATGTCACGCGGAGACAGGGGCTTGATCCGGCCACATTCAAGCGAATGTCGTGCGTCGGTCAATGTGATGCACCGGAATTGGCCATGTCACGACGTGACGCGCAGGGTGGTCGAGCTGTGCCGGCTATCTCGGCCGAAGAGGCCGGCGTCGGTGGCGACTGCGGGAGGTACTGCAGAGAGAAATCGTCGTGTGTCGGGCCTGTGTCCCGAACAGAGTGGGCCGGATTTGGAGCACGAGGCGGGTCTCGGTGTCCGGGCATCGGCGCAGTTGACCGATCGCATTGCGGGCCGGCACGGACGAGGGGCTGGAACACGCTGAGCACACATGGCGGAACGGCGAGGCCGGCATGATTGATCCGCAAGTTGCCGGGATGGTCGTCGGCGTTGCTGACGGCAAGCGCGGGGCTCGCGATCATGGTCAGCACGTCTGACGGATAACTTCCGTCGGCGGTCGTGATCGGCGGGACCGCGGATCACGGATTCGCAACGGCGGTATCGATGATCGGGATTGTGACGCGCCGGTCGTCGGCACCGACGACGGCACTGTCGACGCCACGTGCACGAGCACCGCGCAGAGGCGGGCGCACTTGTGCTCGCACTCGCGCGGCGCCTGGTGATAGTCGCAATGTTTGTACGGGATTTCCCGTACGGTGCTCATGGTCGGCACGGGCTGCGTACGGCGAGCTCTCGGGTAGAACCGCGGGTGCGCCGGGTAGAGGACCGCTCGCCTTCGTCGAGCGCGCGCAGGCGGCGAACGCCGCCGACGCGCGCGATGACGGTGGCGATGACGATCACGATGGCGAAGTCGCGCCAGATCGCGCCGAGGGCCATGCAGATTTCGCTGCGGCGGTGTCCGGCGATGGCGCTCACGCGCCGAGCCGGACGCGCGGCGGAGGTTCAGAGCAGGAAGGGTAGCCGGCGCAGAGTGCGCGAGCGCCGCCAGCGCGAAGCGCGGCGGCGAGGGACACCGCTCGTGACGCCCGTGGTGAAACACGAAGAAAGCGGCCGATCCCGCATCGGGGATCGGCCGCTTCGTCGAGGCGCGCGCCGCTCAGGCGGCCTTGATCTCGAGGACGGGTATGCCCAGCGTCTTCGCCTTGTCGACGAGGTTGCCGGTGATGCCGCTGCCGGGGAAGGCGATGACGCCCTTGGGCAGGAAGTTCAACAGCTCGTCGTTGCGGCGGAAGGGCGCGGCCTTGCCGTGCGCGCTCCAGTCGGGGCGGCAGACGACCTGGTTGACGCCTCTGGCCTCGGCCCAGCTTGCGGCGATCTTCTCGACGCCGGGACCGCCACCGTGGAGCAGCACCATGTCGCCGTACTTCGCGCGCGCCATGTCGAGCGTGCTCAAGACCGCGTCGGCATCGCTGACGGTCTTGCCGCCGGTGATCGCGACCAGGGTGCCCTCGGGGAGGTGGGCCCTCGTCTCGCGGTCCTTGCGGGCGCGCCTGAAGTCGCGGGCGTCGATGGCGGCGGAGGTGAGCTGTCCGGTCTGGCTCGTGTGCGAGCCGTGGCGTGGGCGCCAGGTGTCGCCGGTCTCGACGCGGTAGGCGTCGGCGGCGAGGTCGCGCATCTTCTCGAAGGCGTCGCGCCGGTCGCCGAGGTTCCGGGCACGGTCGGTCAGCGTCTCGAGCTCGTGCGCCTTCACCTCCGATCCGTCCTGCGCCTTCTCGAGGTCCTTCATCTCGGGCGCGATGCGGTCGACGGCGCGGTCGAGGCGGGTGGCCTGGGAGTGCAGCATGTTGGTCAGGCCCCACATCAGGGGCTCGCGCTCGTCGGCCATCTGCGTGCCGTCTACGGTGATGCCGTCGACGATGACGCGGATGGCTTCGTTCAGCGCGTCGATGGCGTCGTCCTCGTCCCAGACGACCCTGCTGTCGAGCTCGCCGCGCTCGGGCGCT
>JAJEEP010000087.1 GCA_022820945.1 Alphaproteobacteria bacterium
GCTGGACGGGCTCGGCCTGCTCGGCTTCGAGGCGGCGCTCAACCGCGACTACCCGATCATGTTCGCCTCGCTCTGGTTCTTCACCCTGCTCGGCCTCGTCATGCAGCTCATCGGCGACCTCACCTACATGCTGGTGGACCCGCGCATCGACTTCGAGACGCGGCAGGTCTGAGCGGCACCCATGAGTCCGCTCACCCGCCGGCGTCTCGCCAATTTCCGGGCCAACCGGCGCGGCTGGTGGTCGCTCTGGATTTTCCTCGCGCTGTTCATCCTCTCGCTCGGGGCGGAGTTCATCGCCAATGACAGGCCCTTCCTCGTCTTCTATGACGGCGGGCTCTACATGCCGGTCTTCGAGCGCTATCCGGAAACCGTGTTCGGCGGCGAATTCGAGACCGAGGCGGATTATCGCGACCCCTATGTCCGCGAGCTGATCGCGGAGAAGGGCTGGATGCTGGACCCGCTCATCCCCTATGACTACCGCACCGTCGCCTGGGACCTGGCCACGCCCGCGCCCTCCGCTCCCGACGCAGCGCACTGGCTCGGCACGGACGACCAGGCCCGCGATGTGCTGGCCCGCCTCATCTACGGGTTCCGCATCTCGGTGCTGTTCGGCCTCACGCTCACGCTCTTCAGCAGCATAATCGGTGTGGCGGCCGGGGCCGTGCAGGGCTATTTCGGCGGCTGGACCGACCTGATCGGCCAGCGCATGATCGAAATCTGGGGCAGCATGCCGACGCTTTACCTGCTCATCATCCTCGCCAGCACCATCATGCCGACCTTCTGGTGGCTGCTCGGCCTGCTGCTGCTGTTCTCCTGGATCGCGCTGGTCGGGCTGGTGCGCGCCGAATTCCTGCGGGCGCGCAATTTCGACTATGTGCGCGCCGCCCGCGCGCTCGGCGTCTCCAACGCCGTCGTCATCTTCCGCCATGTGCTGCCGAACGCCATGGTGGCCACGATCACCTTCCTGCCCTTCGTGCTGATCGGCGCCATCACCTCGCTGACCGGCCTCGACTTCCTCGGCTTCGGCCTGCCCGTCGGCTCCGCCTCGCTCGGCGAGCTGCTGGCGCAGGGCAAAGCCAATCTCCAGGCGCCCTGGCTCGGGCTCACCGCGTTCTTCTCGCTCGCCCTGCTGCTCTCGCTGCTGGTGTTCGTCGGCGAGGCGGTGCGCGACGCCTTCGACCCGCGCAAGGGCGTGGCGGGATGAGCGCGCTGCTCGCCGTGGAGGATCTCCGGGTCGATTTCCGCAGCCACGAGGCAGAGGTCCATGCCGTGCGCGGCGTCTCCTTCGACATCGAGCGCGGCGAGACCCTGGCGCTGGTGGGCGAAAGCGGCTCCGGCAAGTCGGTGACCGCGCTTTCGCTGCTCCAGCTTCTGCCCTATCCGGCGGCCTCGCATCCCTCAGGGCGCATCCGTTTCGACGGGCAGGAGCTGATGGGCGCGGGCGAGGACGTCATGCGCCGGGTGCGCGGCAACCGCATCGCCATGATCTTCCAGGAGCCGATGACCTCCCTAAACCCGCTGCACACGGTCGCGCGGCAGGTGAGCGAGACGTTGTTCCTGCACAAGGGCCTCTCGCGCGAGCGGGCGCGGGCGGAGACGCTGAAGCTGCTGCGCGAGGTGGGCCTGCGCGACCCCGAACAGCGGCTCGACAGCTATCCGCACCAGCTTTCCGGCGGCCAGCGCCAGCGTGTGATGATCGCCATGGCGCTCGCCAACGAGCCCGACCTGCTGATCGCCGACGAGCCGACCACCGCGCTCGACGTGACGATCCAGGCCCAGATTCTCGACCTGCTGAAGCGCCTCCAGGCGGAGCGCGGCATGGCGCTCATGCTCATCACCCACAATCTCGCCATCGTGCGCAAGATGGCCGATCGGGTCTGCGTGATGACGGAAGGCCGGATCGTCGAGCGCGGCAGCCGGGACGACATCTTCGAGCGCGCGGGCCACCCCTATACGCAGCGCCTGCTGGCCGCCGAGCCCAAAGGCGAGCCGCCGCCGGCCCCGGAGGGCGCTGAGGAGGTCATCCGGGCCGACGATGTGCGCGTCTGGTTCCCGGTCAAGCGCGGCGCGCTCCGGCGCACGGTCGGCCATATCAAGGCGGTGGACGGCATCTCCTGCGCCGTCCGCGAGGGCCGCACGGTGGGCGTGGTGGGCGAAAGCGGCTCCGGCAAGACGACGCTCGGGCTGGCGCTGCTGCGTCTCGAACGCTCGCGCGGCGCCATCGTCTTCGGCGGCCGTCCGATCCACGGCGAGGGCTGGAAGGCGCTCCGCCCGCTCAGGCGCGAAATGCAGATCGTCTTCCAGGACCCCTATGGCTCGCTGTCGCCGCGGTTGACGGTCGGCCAGATCGTCGGCGAGGGGCTGGCCGTCCACGATATCGGCGGCGGCGCGGCCGCACGCAGGCAGGCGGTCGAGGAGGCGCTGGAGGAAGTCGGCCTCGAGGCCCGGATGGCGGACCGCTATCCGCACGAGTTCTCCGGCGGCCAGCGCCAGCGCATCGCGATCGCGCGCGCCATGGTGCTGAAGCCGCGCTTCGTGGTGCTGGACGAGCCGACCTCGGCCCTCGACATGTCGGTGCAGGCGCAGATCGTGGACCTGTTGCGCGACCTCCAGCTCCGCCACGGCCTCGCCTATATGTTCATCAGCCAAGATCTCAAGGTCTTGCGCGCGCTTGCCGATGAACTGATCGTGATGCGTGAGGGCCGGGTGGTGGAGCAGGGCCCGGCGCGCACCGTCTTCGAGGCCCCCCGCGACGACTACACCAAAGCCCTCCTCGCCGCCGCCTTTGACCTGGAGGCGCGGGAGGCGGGGTAGGGTGGTGCGTCTTGCGCTTTCCCTTCACATGGTTATCGGGAAGTGATGACCTGATACCAGCGGCACCGGGTTGAGACTCACGGGCGAATGCCGCCCGGTTTGCCCTTCTTGCATCGCTTCGTCTGGCGTTCCCGCCTCTCCTCATCCTGAGTAGCGCCCGCTTGCGGGCGCGTATCGAAGGATCGTCCCGCTGGCGGCACCCTCCCTCGATACGCGGCTGGCGCCGCTACTCGGGATGAGGACAAAGGACCGGGACTACGGCAGGAAGGTGCCCCGCCATCGGTTCCGATCAACGACCGTTGGTATGAATCAATGACAGCGCCCGACGCCGATCCCGGGCTTGAGACATTGCTGGACCTTCACGGCCAGACTTTGTTCGTCGATGCCTCGGGATGCTGGGTCAAATTCGTCGTGCGGCGAACCGGCGTCACGGCGGAGCGGCCGCATGGCCTCAGCTATTCGTTGACGCTGCACGGACCGGACGGCACAAGGCTGGTGGGATTCGACAATGCGCACTCTCTCATACCAACGGCCTCGATTTGGACCTCACTGGCGAATGCCGCCCGGTTTCTCCTTTTTGCGTCGGTCCGCCCGGCGCCCCCGCCTCTCCTCATCCTGAGTAGCCGACCGGAGGGAGGCGTATCGAAGGATCGTCCCGCCGGTGGCGCCTCCCTCGATACGCGGCTGGCGCCGCTACTCGGGATGAGGACAAAGGACCGGGGCTACGGCAGGGAGGTGCCGCGCCATCGGTTCCGATCAATGACCGCTGGTATCAGGAATCGCCAGCGTGCAGGGAGGCGGGAGCGCGGTGGACACGACCATCGGCACCGCCTCAGCCCAAGTTTAACACGTCATTTTAGATATCGTTGTTTATCAAAGAGTTGG
>JAJEEP010000096.1 GCA_022820945.1 Alphaproteobacteria bacterium
TCGACCAACATTTTCGCCCGTCCTGTGGCACCACGTTTTTCGCAGCTTGCCACCGGGGCAGGATGGAAAAGCCCGGAAATCCGGGCTTTTTTCAATCCGAGAGCGTCAAATCAGCGGCCAAACTGTTGAAGATGAGCTTGAGCTCGCCGGCATCGAGCTCAAGATGGTCGACGGCACGACCATTGAGCGCTTTCTGCAGCACGATTGCCGTTGTGCCGAATCGTCCGCGCCAGTCCACCTCAGGCGTTGGCGCAAGTGCCCCACGTGGACAACACCGGCACGTGCTCGACACAGGCGCGAAGGACATAGTCGAGTATGGCGCCGAAGATCCCCATGGGTGCGAAAGTTCCTCTCGCTGCCAGTGTGGCCCATACGGGCGCGAGATCGCGCTCGCGATCGGTCGCAAGCGGTGCAGGATCAGCGGCAAGGGGGAATTCGGAAGGTGGAGGGTGTCTGCCGCGGGAGACATCGTGATGCCTGCTGAACTCCTCGACGGTGAGACCGAAGAGTTGCGCGATGTAGCACCGCCCTGGCGGGGACAGGTCGTTGAGTCGGCCCGAGTTCGAGGTTTCCGGCCAGAAGCGTCCAATGCAGGCGTGGATCGACCGGAAGGGAATGGAAGGCATCGCCCACGTGTATGCTGGGCAGCATACTCTGATGCAGTCACCCGATTGCTCTTACAACGCCCCTCGCGAAGCGGATGGATCGGTCGCACCTAGACCTTGATGCACGCGCCGGCGACGGTGACGTCGTTGGTCGAGGCGCCTGCGAATTCGGCCCCTGCCATCATGCCGGCGGACCACTCCCGTCGCATGTTTCCGCTGCCGCGACGCCCAGGTCAGAGACGTGATGGTGCTTGTTGCGCTCTGCCGCAGTTTCTATGATCTGACCATGACCGAGGCCATCGCGTTCGACACCCACCGCTTCGTCAAGCGCCTGACCGAGAGCGGCTTCACCGAGAGGCAGGCCGAGACCCTCGCCGAGGAGCATGTCGTTCTGCTCAACGCCAATCTCGCGACCAAGACCGATATTGCGGAGGTCAAGGCTGGCACGGAAGCCCTGCGGCAGGAAACCAAGGCCGCCATTGAGGCGGTCAAGGCTGATCTTCTGAAGTGGCTGTTCGGCGCGCTGATCGCACAGGGTGGGCTGATCGTCGCCCTGGTCAAGCTCCTGTAGCGCCGCGCGTTCAGTGGGCGACGTTGCACGGACCATGTTGTGCGCTGCGCGATTCTCCAAGCGTGCGGTCGCCGTCTTTACCCTCATGACCTCTCGTCAATCGTGCGCTGAGCCCGGGAGTGTTCGCTTGTCAGGCACAGCTCTCGTCGAGGTTCTCCTCGCTCCGCAGTAGGTATGGCTTGGCCATCGACGCTTCATGACGCGCGCTCGGCGATGGCCGCGCGCACCGTTGTACAAGATTGCAGCGCGACCTCCGGCAACGGCTACGTGAACCGGGCCGTCCTGCCGGCCTGATAACGTCGGGCGGTTGGATGCTGGGAGAGCAAATTGGCTTGCCAGAACCCTGACAGCGACGAGGCTGCGCGCATTCGCGACCGCCTTGCTCGGCTCGATGCCGAACGCGATGTCCTGAAGGCACGGCTTGCCGAGCTCGAAGGCCAGGCTCAGACCGCGTTCAACGGCGGCCTGCGGGACGGGCAGATAACCGAGCGCTCGTCGGCGCGCGAGAAGGTCGCGCTGTTTCGGTCGCTCTTCCGCGGCCGCGACGAGGTCTATCCCAAGCGCTGGGAGAACACCCGGACCGGCAAGTCGGGATACGCGCCCGCCTGCAGCAACGAGTGGAAACCGCAGGTGTGCGGCAAGCCCAGGATCAAGTGCGGCTCGTGCACCAACCAGGCCTTCCTTCCCGTCACCGACGAGGCGATGGTCGACCACCTGCGCGGCCGCCACACGCTCGGTGTCTACCCCATGATGGCAGACAGCACGTGCCACTTCCTGGCCGCCGACTTCGACAAGGAAACATGGCGGAAAGATGCCGAAGCCTTCCTCGCCGTGTGCCGCTCGAAGGGCGTTCCGGCAGCCCTGGAACGCTCGCGCTCGGGCAATGGTGGTCATGTCTGGATTTTCTTCGCCGAGGCGGTGCCCGCGATACTCGCCCGCCGCCTCGGCGCTCATCTTCTCACCGAAGCCATGGAGAACAACCCCGACATCGGCTTCAAGTCCTATGACCGTCTCTTCCCGAGCCAGGACACTCTGCCGGATGGTGGGTTTGGCAACCTCATCGCGCTACCCCTGCAGGGCGACCCGCGCGAGAGCGGCAACAGCCTGTTTCTCGACGACGAGTTCAAGCCCTATGCCGACCAGTGGGCCTTTCTGGCCACGGTTGGCCGCCTGAGCCTGGCGGAGGCCACGGCCGTCGTCGACGAAGCCAGCAGGCAAGGCCGCGTCGTCGGCTTGCGCCTTCCGGTCGAGGAGGAAGACGAGGAGCCCTGGACGGCGCCACCGTCGCGGCGGCGGTCTCCGCCAGCGATCTCCGGCACGCTCCCCGAGCGGATCGATGCGGTTCTGGGTGACCAGCTCTACGTGCCGCGCGAGGGCCTGCCGCCGGGTCTGGTCAACCGACTTATCCGCCTCGCAGCATTCCAGAACCCGGAGTTCTATCGCGCACAGGCGATGAAGCGCTCCACCTTCGGCATCCCCCGTATCGTCGCCAGCGCCGAACTCCTGTCCCACCACATCGCCCTGCCGCGCGGATGCCTCGTGGCGATGGAGCAGTTGCTCGACGAACTCGGCATCGCCTGTCATGTGCGCGACGAACGCAACGCCGGCCGGCCTCTCGATATCGCTTTTCTCGGCGAGTTGATCCCGGAGCAGAAGGCGGCGGCCGAGGCCCTGCTCGCACACGAGACCGGCGTGCTGGCGGCAGCGACAGGGTTCGGCAAGACCGTCGTCGCCGCCTCCGTGATCTCAGAGCGCAAGGTGAACACGCTCATTCTGGTTCATCGCAACCAGCTGATGGATCAGTGGGTCGCGCGGCTGGAGGCGTTCCTTGATCTTCCGGACGGCGCAATCGGGCGCATCGGTGGCGGCAATCGAAAGCCGGGCGGCATTATCGATGTCGGCACGTTGCAGAGCCTCGAGCGCGACAACGTGGTGGACGACGACGTCGCCGACTACGGGCATCTGGTGGTCGATGAGTGTCACCATCTCTCGGCAACCAAGTTCGAGATGGTGGCGCGCCGTGCCAAGGCCCGTTACGTCCTCGGGCTATCAGCGACGGTCACGCGCCGGGACGGCCATCATCCGATCGTCTTCATGCAGTGCGGCCCGGTCCGGTTCCGGGCGAGCGCCAAGGCGGAGGCGCGCCGCCACCCGTTCAGGCATCGGGCGATCCTGTGTCCGACTTCGTTCAGGTTGCCCGGCAACGACGACAAAGATCGTCCGCCGATCCAGAACATTTACGCCGCGCTGGCGGACGATGAAGATCGCAACGCGCTGATTTTCGACGATGTGCTGACCGCGCTGGAGGCGGGCCGCTCGCCGATCCTTCTGACCGAGCGCAAGGACCATGCCGACCGCTTTGCGGAGAGGCTCGGCCGTTTCGCCCGCAACGTGATCCTTCTGCGCGGAGGCATGGGGGCGAAGCAGCGCCGTGAGGTCATGCAGCGTCTCGAAGATGTACCCGATCACGAGGAGCGTGTCCTGGTCGCGACTGGCCGCTATATCGGTGAGGGGTTCGACGACGCCCGCCTCGATACGCTGTTCCTGACCATGCCGATATCGTGGAGGGGGACGCTCGCTCAGTATGTCGGTCGCCTGCACCGCATTCATCTGGAGAAGCGCGAGGTGCTGGTCTACGACTACCTCGACGACGCCGTGCCGACGCTTCAGCGCATGGCGGCAAAGCGCGTTCGCGGATACGAGAACCTCGGCTACACGGTCGAGACGCCCGACGCCCTGAGCACCGAGCGAGATTCTTCAGGCGATGCGTGATGACAAGAGCGCCGCCGCCGCGATCAGCAGCCGCAATGGCACGCCGCACCCGGCCCGTCGCCCGCAGGCGCGTATTCCGGCAATGCGCCACCGAGGAGACAGCTGAGTTGATCGTCTGCTCAGGTCCGCCCGGATCGCTCCAAACGCCTCTCCACGTTCGCCCTCGGTTTCAGGGGATCCGCCATACCGTCGAGTTCGGCGCTTAGCCACCATCACCGCCTTCATGACGATGTCATCGTACGCGCCGTCGAACATGGTGTGGCCGTCGTGACCGGCGTTGTCGCAGGACAGTCCGTGCGAGCCGTGCCTGACGCGTACGCGGGCGTACGCTATGCTTGAACCAGCCGCGCCGGGACGGATAGCAACTGTAATTCGAGGGAAGAGCAGCATGTCTGCGAAACGTGCAGACCAACGAACGCGGCGGCGAAAGCGGGCGGTCGCCCCCACCTTTCAGGGCTGGCATTCGACGGACGAAGAAGAAATCAAGCGGCGACAGTGGCGCGGTCGGATCGAGATCGCCGAAGTCCGGCCCGTGGATGTGGAGAACGGCCCCTTCTGCGACTACACGGTGACGTCTTCCAGCGGCAATTCCTACACGGTGGAAATCCGCAGCATCCGGGAGCGCATCAACTCCTGCGGATGCCCGGATCACAGAACCAACCGGCTCGGCACGTGCAAGCACATCGAAGGCGCGCTGCGGCGTCTGACGAGGCGCGTCCGTTCGCGTGAGGTCAGCGCTCGCATCGAGGTTTTTCTCGACGAGCGCGACAGCCGGAGTCTGCGCCTGTCGGTGCCCGAAAGCCTCGCGCGCGACAACCCCACTCTGGTTGCAGAGGTTGAGCGGATCTTCGAAGAACTGCATGAGGGATCGGGCGAGGCCCTTACGGCGTTGAGCGACATCGCGCGGGACGACGCCCATTCCCTGCGCGTCTCGCACAGGCTTGAGAGTTGGGTCGATGCCCTGCAATCCGAGAGCGAGCGCCGGCTTGAGCGCGCCCGCTTCGAGGACGACCTCAAGGCGGGCCGGCGCTCGATGGACATGCTGAAGCTCCCGCTTCTCCCCTACCAGATTGAGGGAGCGCTGCACCTGGCCTTCGGCGAGCGCGCGCTGCTGGCCGATGACATGGGTCTCGGCAAGACCGTGCAGGCGATCGCGGCCTGCGCTCTGCTGCGGGAGTTGCGCGGGGTCGAACGGGTGCTCGTGGTCTCGCCCGCTTCGCTCAAGGCCGAGTGGAACGAGCAGATCGCCCGCTTCTCCGACCTGTCGGCCACCCCGGTCTACGGCAACTTCCTGGCCCGGAGCGCGGCCTACGCGAAGGGATCGTTCTTCACGCTCTGCAACTACGAGCAAGTGGTCGCGGACGGGCGCGCCATGCTCGATGCCGTGGCGCCCGATGTCGTGATCCTCGACGAAGCGCAGCGCATCAAGAACTGGCAGACCAAGACC
>JAJEEP010000045.1 GCA_022820945.1 Alphaproteobacteria bacterium
TCGACCAACATTTTCGCCCGTCCTGTGGCACCACGTTTTTCGCAGCTTGCCACCGGGGCAGGATGGAAAAGCCCGGAAATCCGGGCTTTTTTCAATCCGAGAGCGTCAAATCAGCGGCCAAACTGTTGAAGATGAGCTTGACTCTTCGCCGGATCGGGGATACGTCACGGACAACTCCCCCTGGGGTTTCGACCGCAGGGTGCGGGGCCTCTTCGGAGGCCCCGTCTTCAATTTGGAGCAACTGGTGCGAACGTTCGTTTACGTCGACGGGTTCAATCTCTACTACGGGACGCTCAAGGGTTCACCTTACAAGTGGTTGGATCTCTTGGTCCTTTTCCAGAGAATGCTCCAGCCGCGCCATCGGATCTTGGCCATCAAGTTCTTTACGGCGCGCGTATCGGTAACACCGAATGATCCGTCAAAACCGCAGAGGCAGGACACCTATCTCCGTGCCCTACAACTCTATCGACCAGGAGTAGAGGTCTATTTCGGCCACTTCCTCAGCCACAATGTCCGACTGCCGCTCGCGACACCGACCGCCCGGCAACGGACCGTTGAGGTGATCAGGACCGAGGAGAAGGCATCGGACGTCAACCTCGCGGTCCATCTGTTGAACGATTGTTGGCTGAACGCTTACGACTGCGCGGTCGTCGTCACCAACGACAGCGACATCGCCGAGGCGATGCGCCTGGTGAAGCAGCAACACCGCAAACTGATCGGTCTGGCGACCCCGGGGAACCGGCATCCGTCACGTCAACTGACTGCACACGCCGACTTTTCGTTACGCATCCGCAACAAGGCGGTCCTGCAACAGTCTCAACTGCCGGACCCGATCCCCGGCACGACCATCCACAAGCCCGCCACTTGGTAGCGCGCTCAATACCGCCCGACGGTCACCCCGCCGTCCACGATGATGGTCTGGCCGGTCACGTAGCGCGCGCCGTCGGAGCAGAGGAAGAGGATCACGTCGGCAATGTCGTCCGCCTCGCCATAGCGGCCGAGGGGGATGTACTCGGCGGCCGCCTCCAGCCCCGCGAGGCCGAGCGAGTGCACGGTGCTGAGCGCCTGCGCGGTCTTTATGAAGCCGGGCGCGATGCCGTTGACGCGGATACCGTCGCCGCCCAGGTCGCAGGAGAGGCCGCGCACCAGCCCGACCACGCCCGACTTGGCCGCGTTGTACTGCACGTGGTCGTGCCACCCCCAGGTCGTGCCCATGACCGAGGAGACGGCCACCATTGAGCCGCGCTTCGCCTCGCGCATCGCGGGCGCGGCGGCGCGCAGCAGGCGAAACACGCCTGAGAGGTCCACGTCGAGGGTGTGGTCCCATTTCTCGTCTGACATCTCGGTGAGTGGCACCTTGTGCGCGATGCCTGCGTTGGCGACCACGGCGTCGAGCGGGCCGGTGGCGGCTTCGGCGGCGGCGACCGCGTCGTTCACGTTGGCGCTGTCGGTCACGTCCACGCGGGTGAACGCGGCGCTGCCGCCTTCCGCCTCGATCGCGGCGACGGTCCCCTGTCCTTCCTCGTCGAGCACGTCGGTGACGTAGACGTGATAGCCGGCCCGGCCGAAGGCCAAGGCTGTGGCCTTGCCGATGCCGATTCCGGCGCCCGTGATCATAACTGTCGGCTTGCTCATGAAAGACTCCCGTGCCCGCAGGGTGGTGTGAGTGCGGCCCCCTGATAGTGCATATCCCCGGCGCGCTCAACGCGCCGGGAGCGAGAGCGCTAGGACGGGATCAGGATGCTCTGGCCTGTGGTGCGCCGTGCTTCGAGGTCGCGATGGGCGTCCGCCGCATCGGCCAGCGCGTAGCGCTTGTCGATACGGGCGGCGACGGCGCCGCTCTCCAGCACCTCGAAGAGCGCACCGGCCCGCGCCCGGAGCGCCGCCGGCGTGGCGTTCTCGTCGAAGAGGCCGGGGCGCACGACCCTCAGGGACTTCGCCGCCGCTCCGGCAAGCACGCTTTGCGCAGGGGTGCCGGACGAGCTGCCGTAGAGCACCAGTGTGCCGCCGGGACGCAGGCAGGCGACGGAGGCCTCGGCCGTATCCCGGCCAACGGAATCGTAGACCACCGCAAGCCCCTCGTCGCCGGTGAGTTCGGCGACGCGGGCGGCGACGTCCTCCCGCCGGTAGTCGATCGCGTGGCGGCAGCCGTGGTCTTCGGCGAGCACGCACTTCTCGTCGCCACCGGCGCAGCCGATAACGGTAGCCCCGGCGTGCGTGAGCCATTGGCAGAGCAGCAGGCCGGTGCCGCCTGCCGCCGCATGGACCAGCACGGCATCGCCCGGCTGCACCGCGCCGCTCTTGCGGACCAGGTATTCCGCCGTCATGCCCTTGAGCATGGTGGCGGCGGCCACATCGAAGCCGATGGCATCCGGCAGCATGACCAGCGCGTCCGCCGCGACGGTGCGAAGCCCCGCGTAGGCGCCGGGCGGGGCGCTCGCGTAGGCGACGCGATCGCCCTCCTTGAACGTCGCCACCGCGCCGCCCACGGCCTCCACCACGCCTGCGCCCTCGAAGCCCAAGACCCAGGGCAGCCCCGGCGAGGGGACGTGCCCGCACCGCTGATAGGTGTCGAGGAAGTTGAGCCCGATGGCCTTCTGCGCGATCCGCACCTCGGTGGCACCGGGGTCCGGCACCCAGAGATTCTCGACGCGCAGTACCTCCGGGCCGCCGGCCTCGTGCATGCGCACAGCTTGCGTCTTGACCGGGAGCCGTGTGCGGGCGCGGTGCTTCTGGCCGTACATCGTCGTGAAGATGCGCGTGAACTGCCGCTCGCGGGTGTGGACCGCCTCGAGAGGCACGGCGCCTGGCGGCACCGCTGGGGTCGAGGGCTCGATGGGCGTCGGTATGGACATGGTGCGGCCCGCGCGAGGTTATATCCGGGGCAGGTCGGCGCCCCCCGTCACGTTGAGGTTGGCGCCGGTGATGAAGCTGCCGGCATCGGAACACAGCAGGAGGGCGGCACCCACGAGATCCTCAGGCAGCCCGGCGCGGCCCATCGGGCTCGCCCGTTCGATCGTAGCCTGCCACTGGGCCTCCGAGTTCTGCAGAAAGCGGTTGCGATCCGTATCGATCAGTCCGGGGGCGAGGTTGTTGATGGTGACCCCCGACTTCTCGTATTCGCGGCTCAAATTCACGACCAGGTTGTACTGGGCGCTCTTCAGCCCGGCATAGACCGCGAGTTCGATCATCGGGGCGGACTGCTGCACGCTGCCGATGGTCAGGACCCGGCCCCAGCCGCGTTCCGCCATCGGGGGCAGCGCGCGCTGGAGGAGCTGGATGGGCACGCGGTAATTCATCCGGCACTGGAGGTCGATCTGCTCGGCCGTCGCGTCGCCGAAGGCACAAGGAATCTGGATGTTGGCGTTGCTCACGAGGATATCGACGCGCCCCAGGGCCGAGACCGCCCGGTCGAACGCATCGAATATGGCGCCGTCCACCGACAGATCGCCCTCGATGGCGAAGGCTTCGACCCCGCAGGCTCGCGCCTCGTCGACCAGCTCGCTCGCCGCGTCCGGAAAGCCGACCTCGGCATCGAACGCGGCGGTGTGATTGATCGCCACGTCGGCGCCGTGCTCGGCCAACGCCAGTGCGATGGCACGGCCGATCCCCCGGCTCGCCCCGGTCACGAATGCGGCGCGGCCCGAAACGTCGAAACGGTCCTTCAAGCTTTCCTCCCCTGCGCGGCGCTCAGACGCGTGCCAGTATGCCACACTGCCCGCGCCATCGGCCGCGTGCGCTCATGCGCTTACGAGGTTTCCGGGAAGCGCTCGCCGCCCTCGGGCGCGCGGCCCGGCAGCCAGGTCTCGTGGACGTGGAGCCACTTAACTCCACTCGGCGTCCCCTCCGCCCGGCGGAAGAGCGCCGTCGAGAGACGCGCCGACTCCGCGCCCTGCCGCCGGTGCCATTCCTCGTAGGTCACCAGCGCATGATCGCCCACGGCCCAACGGCAGCGGAAATTCTCGATCCAGATTGCGAACGCGTCCGCATCGCCGGCGAGCGAGCCGTGCAGCCCCTCGAACTCCTCGACCAGCGCTTCGCGCCCGGTCACCCCGCCGCGCGGGCCGATGACCTCAAGCCTCTCGCCCATCACGCCGGCGAACCGGGCGAAGGCTTCGGCCGTGCGCGGCACGGCGCCGGCCAGCCAGTCTCGCAGGAAGGCGTGAAACTCCCTCACCTCCCGCTCGCAATTCCTCTCCATCCTCGGCCCCCCGGTTCGGCGAAGATCGCAATTGTGCGCCTCAGATGGGGTAGTGTGGGGCAGCGGATATCGCGCGGCAACGGTCCGGCCCAGCCTACCAGGGTGGCGCCGTGGCGCCGGCACCGGCCGCGCCGAAGAGGGAGGCAGCCATGTCGACGCTGATCAGGGGCGGCACGGTGGTGACCGCAGACGAGCGCTATACGGCCGACATCTATTGCGCGGACGGCAAGATTCAGGAGATCGGGACCGGGCTCGACGTGCCCGCCGGCACCGAAACGATCGATGCCGGGGACGCGCTGGTTATGCCGGGAGGCATCGACCCCCACACGCACATGGAGACGCCGTTCATGGATACCGTGACCGGCGACGACTTCTACACCGGCCCCGCCGCCGGTCTCTCCGGCGGGACCACCATGATCATCGACTTCGTGATTCCGGCGCCGGACCAGCGGCCCATGGACGCCTACCGGATCTGGCAGCAGCGCGCGGCGAAGGCGCCCTCCGACTACTCCTTCCACGTCGCCATCACCAACTGGAACGACGAGATTCACGAGGACATGGAGACGCTGACCCGCGATCACGGCGTCAACAGCTTCAAGCACTTCATGGCCTACAAGGGCGAGGTCATGCTCGATGCCGAGAAGATGATGAACAGCTTCGCGCGGGCGCGGGACCTCGGCGCGCTCTGCACCGTCCATTGCGAGGACGGCCACCTGGTCTGGATGATGCAGCAGGAGCTGCTCAAGGCCGGCATCACCGGGCCGGAGGGCCATCCGCAGTCGCGCCCGCCGGAGGTCGAGGGCGAGGCCACCAACCGCGCGATCCGCATCGCCCAGCTGCTCAAGGCGCCGATCTACATCGTCCACGTGACCTGCCGGGAGTCGCTGGAGGCGATCACGCGCGCGCGCCTGGAGGGCCAGCGGGTCTACGGCGAGTGCCTGGCGCAGCACCTGGTGATCGACGAGAGCGTCTATTACGACCCCGACCCGGAGGTCGCCCGCGGCTTCGTGATGAGCCCGCCGTTCCGGCCCAAGGACCATCAGGAGGCGCTCTGGCGCGGCCTGCAGTCCGGCAACCTGCAGACCACCGGAACCGACCACTGCGCCTACTGCAACTGGCAGAAGGAAATGGGCAAGGACGACTTCTCGAGGATCCCGAACGGCACCAGCGGCATCGAGGACCGCATGTCCGTACTGTGGGACCAGGGCGTCGAGCCGGGCCGGATCACGGCCAACGAGTACGTCGCGATCACGTCCACCAACGCCGCGAAGATCTTCAACATCTATCCGCGCAAGGGGGCGATCAAGGTGGGCTCGGACGCGGACATCGTGGTCTGGGACCCCAAGGCCACGCGCACGATCTCGGCCAAGACCCACCTGCAGAACAACGACTTCAACATTTACGAGGGGATGACCGTGACCGGGGTCGCGCGCGCCACCGTGAGCCGGGGCCGGCATGTCTGGGACGGCTCGGAGATTCGCGCCGACCAGGGCGACGGCGCCTACGTGGAGCGGCCTACCTTCCCGGCCATCTTCGACGCGGTGAACACGCTCCGCGCCCGCCACCCCTTCCGCGCAGTGGAGCGCCCGGCCGGCTGAACCCGCGCCGGGCACGAACACTATCCGGCCGAGCGGGATCGCATCCGTTCGTTGCACGGTCCCTTTCTCGCATGCCGTGCGGCCCGAGAAACCCCCACCTCACCCCGGCCCTCTCCGCCCCCAGGGGCGGAGAGGGAGAGCAAGCCGTCCGAGCCTGCGTTCCCCCTCCGCCTTCGGGGGAGGGGGACAGGGGGAGGTGGGTTCCGACCGCCGTGATCCACTATGGTCGGACGGTGCTCTAACCCCGGCCGCAGGCGATCTCCGGGTCGTCCCTGAACACCGCGAGCGGCGAGCAGGGCGGAGGGATCGAGATGGCCTGGATCACCGTCATGGGCTCGCGCAGGTAGTCGCCGAGCGCGCAGTCCTCGGCATTCCGCTCCGGGGTCTCGATATGCGTGCCCAGGCGGCGGCCGAAGCGGACCAGGGAGCGGCCGTAAAGGGTCCGCTCCTCGTCGTAGGCCGCGAGCGCACCCGCAAGATCGCCGGGGTGGGCCTCGATGGCCCGGGCAATACAGTTCGCATCGCCGGTCGCCTTGACCACGCCCATACCCGTGTGCGGCCGCGCGGCGAACGCCCCGTCGCCCAGCATGGCCACGCGCCCCTGCACCAACCGGGGCACCTCCAGGTCCACGATGGTCTGAAAGAAGAGCCCTTGCGCCAGGGTCATCGCCTCGGCGAGCGACGGCGGCATGCGATCGGCCGCCGCCTGATGGATTTCGTCGATGAACGACGGGACGATGAGATGCGGCGCGATTCCACCCTCGTGATAGTGGCCGGTGGCGTCGGTCTGCATCTGCCGCAGCGTCTCGGCCGTGGTCAGCTTGTACCAGACGATGTTGAAGCGGCGCTTGCCGGGGCTCAGGTCGCCGTCCGTGCCCGCCACCGGGTAGGCGACCACGTGCTCGCCGGGCGGCAGGTAGACGATGAAATGCGACATCAGCATGTCACGCCACTCTGCCGAGAGCCGGTCTTCATCGACGATGCCGCGCCAGGCCACATAGCCGGCGTACTGCGGTACCGCATCCGGCCAGAGCTGGGGACGAACGGTGGAGCGCACGCCGTCGGCGCCGATCAGGAGATCGGCCTCGATGCTGGCGCCACCCTCGAAGTGCGCGAGCACCCCGTCGTCACGGGCTTCGAAGCCTGTGAAGTTGGCGCCGGAGATGTAGCGCTCGTCGGGAAAGTTGCTGCGCAGCAGGCCGAATAGATGCCCCCAGGATGCCTGGATCTGGGGACAGTGATAGCGGGCGAGAATGCTGCCGTCGGTGCCCAGCGTGATGCGCTCCTCGAGCCGCGCGCCGTACGCCCCGTCGATGGAAAGCCCCAGGCTCTCGAGCGCGGCGTGAAGCTCCGGGTGGGTCGCGATGCCGACGCCCCGCTCGGCGAGCTCGGTGCCGATCCTCTCGTGCACCGTCACGTCGCAGCCGGCGCGGTAGAGCATGCTGCCGGCGAGCAGGCCGCCCATCGACCCGCCGACGACGACCACGCGCAGGTCTCGGGCGCCCTGTCCGGAAGAACCGTCTGTCATGGAAGCGTGACTCCGTTCCAGTGGTTGTTCTCTGCGCAGGCGGGCGGCCGCGAAGCCGTTCCACCGCCTACGATCCTCCGCCCGCAAGCCTACGCCAAGCGCGCTCCGCCTGCCATTCGGCAGCGCGGCCGCGGTCTCTCCGGCGGGGTTTCCCTCCACGCGCCTCGGGGTATACCCTCTCGGCGTCCGTCCATCGGGGCGTCGCCCGAATCTTGCGGATGTCGCGCGTTAGAGGGAGCGGGGGCTCATGCATCTCACTGTACGGGAAGAAGAACGAATTCAGATCTGGGCCGCCGCCGAGATGGCGCGGCGGCGGCTGGATCGCGGCGTCAAGCTGAACTACCCCGAGGCGATCGCGCTGATCTGCGACGAGATTCTCGAACGCGCCCGCGAAGGCAGCATCCCGATGCTGACCGACATGATGGAGTACGGCGCCACCATCCTGAAGCGCGAGGACGTAATGACGGGCGTGCCCGAGATGATGAAGATCGTCCAGGTCGAGGCCATGTTCCCGGACGGGACCAAGCTCGTCACGGTGATGAACCCGATCCGCGAGTAGCGCGGGCCAAGCGTGGAGAAGACCCATGGCTAAGAGAAAATGGAGCCCGCCGCCGCTGCCGGAATCGATCGTGCCGGACGAGGCGTTCGAGGTGGGCGAGCCGGAGAAGTGCGGCGCCATCGACTTCGCCGAGGGCGACATCGAGATCAACGCGGATCGCCCCGCGATCGAGATCGTCATGGTCAACACCGGGGACCGGCCGATCCAGATCGGCGCCCACTACCACCTTGCCGAGTGCAACAGGGCGATGGCCTTCGATCGCGAGGCGGCCTTCGGCATGCGTCTCGACGTGCCATCCGGCAGCGCCGTGCGCTTCGAGCCGGGCCAGAGCCGCAAGGTGCAGATCACCGGCTACATCGGCCGCCAGGTCGCCTACGGCATGAACAACATGACCAACGGCTCGGTCCGCTCCGGCATCATCAAGGAGCAGACCATGCGCCGCCTCAGGGCCGAGGGCTACTGCTTCGAGGGCGAGCGCTATCCGGTCCAGACCCCGCCCGACGAGAAGTTCGGCGGCGGCAAAGACGGCGACTAAAGTCAGGAGCAGGGAGCCAGAGCATGAGCATGAAGATCGCCCGCCCGGACTACGCCGCGCAGTACGGGCCGACCACCGGAGACAAGATCCACCTTGCCGACACGGGCCTGGTGGCCGAGATCGAGCACGACTACACCACCTACGGTGACGAGCTCGTCTTCGGCGGCGGCAAGACCATCCGCGACGGCATGGGCCAGGCGTCGAAGTGGAAGCAGAGCGACGGCGGGCTCGACATGGTGATCACCAACGCGGTGATCATCGATCCCATCCTCGGCGTCGTGAAGGGCGACATCGGCGTGCTGGACGGCGAGATTGTCGGCGTCGGCAAGTCCGGCAACCCGGACACCATGAACATCACGCCGGGGCTGATCGTCTCGCCCAACACCGACATCCTCTCGGTGGAGGGGATGATCTGTACGCCGGGCTTCGTCGACATCCACCCCCACTTCGATTCCGTGCAGCAGCTCTACGAGTACCAGAACGCGGGCTTCACCACGGTGATCGGCGGCGGCTCGGGCCCGAAGACCGTGGGCATCGAGTGCCCCGGCGTCTTCAACATCCAGCGCATGCTGGAGGCGATGGCCGACATCCCGCTCAACTTCGGCAACTTCGGCAAGGGCAACGCGGCGACGCCGGGCTCGCTGGTGGAGCAGATCCTGGCCGGCGCCACGGGGCTCAAGATCCACGAGGACTGGTCGTCCTCGCCCGCCGCCATCGAGACCACCATGGAGCTTGCGGACGAGTACGACTTCCAGGTCCAGATCCACGCCGACACGCTGAACGAGACCGGCTACTACGAGGACACCATCGCCGCCATCAACGGCCGCGTCATGCACATCTACCACTGCGAGGGCGCGGGCGGCGGCAACGCGCCGGACATGATGCGGGTCTGCGGCGAGCCCAACCTGCTACCGAGCTCGACCAACCCCACCAACCCGTTCTCGATCAACACGTACGACGAAGAGATCGACATGTTGATCACCTGCCACAACCTGAACAAGAGCGTGCCGACGGACATCGCCTTCATTCAGGGCCGCGCCCGCGCGGAGACCATGCGGGCCGAGGACGTGCTGCACGACATGGGCGCGATCAGCATGATCGGCTCCGACAGCCAGGGGGTGGGCCGCGCGGCGGAGAGCGCGCAGCGTTCCTTCCAGCTCGCGGCGGTCAACAAGGTGCGCTTCGGAAGGCTCTCGGAGGACGGCTCGGGCAACGACAACTTCAGGATCAAGCGCTACCTCGCCAAGGTGACGATCAACCCCTCGATCTGCTTCGGCGTCGATTCCTACGTGGGCTCGATCACGCCGGGCAAGCTGGCAGATCTCGTCTTCTGGCGGCCCGAGTTCTTCATCGCGAAGCC
Organism: Alphaproteobacteria bacterium; assembly: GCA_022820945.1. Taxonomy (GTDB): domain Bacteria; phylum Pseudomonadota; class Alphaproteobacteria; order UBA828; family UBA828; genus WTGU01. The sequence goes on from JAJEEP010000045.1 coordinate 9,782, forward strand.
CGAGGTGACGCTGAAGGGCGGCTTCATCTCGCACGCGGTGATGGGAGACCCGGCGGGCTCGCTGATGACCGGCCAGCCGCTCAAGTACCGCCCGCAGTACGGCTCCCTCGGCGTCAACCCGAAACGGACCAGCTACTCCTTCGTCACCAAGGCTGCGCTCGACAACGGGCTCGCGGACCGGATCGAGACCCAGAGGCTGGTGCCGGTGAAGCGCTGCCGCACAATCTCCAAGCGCGACATGATCCACAACGACGCGCTGCCGGATATCGAGATCGACCCCGAGACCTACAACGTCTACGTCGATGGCGAGCGCATCACCGTGAAGCCGGCAAAGACCCTGCCGCTGACCCAGCTCTTCTACTTCCGCTAAGGGGCGGCCGAAGCGACGGCACGCATGACGGTCGTCACCGCGGTCCTCGGCACGGTCGGGACCTTGCGCGACCGCTTCGAGAGCGAGGACCCGGTCCTGCTCAACTCCGAGGAGCGTGCCGGCGCCCATCTCGTCGGGCGCTCGGAGGGTGGGCGCGACGTGCGCATCTCGCTCCCGCGCGGCACCGAGATCAACGACGGCGACGTGCTGGCGCTGGAGGGCACCACGGCGGTGGTGGCGCGCGCCGCGCCGGAGGCGCTCTACGTCGTGAGCCCTGACGACGCCTATACCTGGGGCGTCGCCGGCTATCAGCTCGGCAACCTGCACCGGCCGGTCCGCTTCACCGACGAGGGGATGCTGACCCCGGCCGATCCCATGGTGGCCGACCTGCTCACGCGCCTCGGCATCGCCTACGAGGAGCGCACGATCCCCTTCGTCGGCCGCCGCTACGGCGCTCACGGCGCGCACCATCACCACGATCACCACGGCCATCACCATGACCACTGACGCGCCGAACCGGCTCCTCTACCTGCTGCAGGTGGCGAACGCCTCGTTCCCGACCGGTGCGTTCAACCACTCCTACGGCTTCGAGACCTGGATCGACTCAGGGACCCTGGACGACGCCGCAAGCTTCGAGAGCGCCTGCCGGGACTGGCTCCGCTATGCCGCCGCGCCCACCGATGGCGCCGCGGTCGCCCACGCCCATCGGCGCGCCGCCGGCGGCGATCTCGACGGCCTCGTGGACCTAGACCGCATCGTGGGCGCGCTCAAGCTCAGCCGGGAATCGCGCGAGGCGTCGTTCAAGACCGGGCGCGCGCTGCTCGGCGCCTATCGCGACGTCTTCTCGGTCGAGCCCCTTGCCCCCTTCGCAGAGGCGGTACGAGAGGGGCGCTGCGAGGGACATCAAGCGGTGATCTTCGGCGCGGCGGCGGAGACGCAAGGCATCGGTGCGGAGGATTCGGTCCTCGCCTTCCTCCACGCGGCGCTCTCCAACTTGGTCAGCGTCGGCGCGAGGCTGATCCCGCTCGGACAGATCGAGAGCCAGCGCATCGTCAGGGAAGCCTGGCCGCTGCTGACGCAAGGCGCGGACCAGGCCTGCACCATGGAACTGGACGCGCTCGGCAGCGCCACCGCCGGCCTCGATGTCGCCAGCATGCGCCACGAGCGCCTACACACGCGGCTCTGCATGTCGTGAGCTCCTCTCACGCGGTAAGCAGGTCGTGTTAGGTTGACGGAGCAATTGGGGAGGCTTTGAGCATGCGCAAGCCGGTCAGGATCGGCATCGGCGGGCCGGTAGGGTCGGGCAAGACGGCGCTGCTGGTGTCGCTCTGCCGCAGCATGGGGCCGGACCACTCGCTGGCCGCCATCACCAACGACATCTACACCAAGGAAGACGCCGAGTTCGTCATCAAGTCGGGCGCCATCGCGCCGGAGCGCGTGGCCGGGGTCGAGACCGGCGGCTGCCCGCACACTGCCATCCGCGAGGATGTCTCGATGAACGCGCATGCCATCGAGGAGATGGCAGCACTTCATCCCGACCTCGACATCGTCTTCGTCGAGAGCGGCGGCGACAATCTCGCGGCGACCTTCAGCCCCGAGCTGGTGGACAGCTACATCTACGTGATCGACGTGGCCGAGGGCGACAAGATCCCGCGCAAGGGCGGGCCCGGCATCACCAAGTCGCCGCTCCTCGTCATCAACAAGATCGACCTCGCGCCGATGGTGGGCGCCGACCTCGGCGTCATGGAGCGCGATTCGAAGAAGATGCGGGGCACGCGGCCCTTCCTCTTCACCAACCTGCGCGCCGGCGATGGTCTTGCCGAGGTGATCGCCTGGATCGAGCGCGACGTTCTCCTGATGGACGGGCATGACGGAGCCGAGCAGCGCGCCCGTACAGCCTGATCCCGAATGGATCGTCGGCAAGTACGCGCTGATGAACGTCCGCGCGTCGAGCAGGCTCGGCCGCACGGAAATCGACCCGCTCTGCTGGCGCATTCCCTTCCAGTGGCAGGGCTACCACTACCAGGACCACGACGACCAGCCGTTCATGCTGCTGGTGAACAGCGGCGGTGGCTTCGTCGAGGGCGACGTCTCGCACTTCCACGGCGTGCTGGATCCGGGCACCCGCGCCCTCTTTACCACCACCGCGTCGAGCAAGTTCTACAAGTGTCCGGGCGGCGCCGTTTCGCGCGAGATCGTGGACCTCCACGTGGGCGAGGACGCGCTGCTGGAGTTCTGCCCGGACGAGGCGATCCCCTTCGCCCGCAGCCGGGTGCACCGGCTCAACCGGATCGCGCTGGAGCCCTCGTCCCGGCTCTTCGCCACCGACATGGTCTCGGCCGGCCGTGTGCACTACGGCGACGGTGAGGTCTTCCGCTTCCACCATCTGGTCTCGGAGTTCCGCATCGTCATCGGCGGCCGCCTGGTCGCCCTCGACCGCCTGCTCGCGACCGCGCCCGAGACCATCGCCGCGCTGCAGCGGCTCTGGCTCGGCCGGCTGCACATGGCGATGGCGTTCGGCTACGCGCTTGATCTGCCGCCGGATGTCGAGGACGACGTGCACGAGGCGATCGTAGGTGTGGACGGCACCGAGGCCGGCGTCACCCGCATCGGCAACCTGGTGATCGTCCGCATTCTGAGCCACGAGACCTGGCAGGCCCACGAGGCGCTGTTCAATGCGTGGCGCGCGCTCCGCCCCGCCATTGCCGGCAAGAACGCCCGCCCGATCCTCAAGTGTTAGCCCGCATTTCTTACCAAGATCATGGTCTGCGCGGCGCTTTCCGGCCGACAGGGTAGGAACGGCACGCAGCGCGATGTGGGGCATCGGGCAAGGGTAGTGACGCACACTGTCGGCCTGAGAGCGCCGCCCTTCGGGTCGCGCCCAGGCGCCCGCCCGCCGCGTCACGGGCCTCAACCGTATTCCCCGATACGCTTTTCGACCCGCTCCTTGCGGGTCGAACGCCTGGGTGCGACGCAGGCCGTGACCCTGGTGAGAAATGCGGGCTTGCCCTGGCGTCGATCACGAAGGGCTGCCGGATCGGTGACGGCGGCCCGATAGTGCTCTGCACGCAGTAGCGGGTTTGGATCGGTCGGGCAGAGAGCACGGTGCTCGACACGGAGAGAAGCGGGCGCCTCAGCACTCCGGCATGTTGACGGCGAGGCCGCCCAGGCTGGTTTCCTTGAACTTGGCGCTCATCTCCCGTCCGGTCTCGCGCATCGCCTCGATGCAGTTGTCGAGCGGCATGAAGTGGGTGCCGTCGCCCCTGAGCGCGAGCGATGCAGCGGCGACGGCCTTGGTGGCGCCGATGCCGTTGCGCTCGATGCACGGCACCTGCACGAGGCCGGCGACCGGATCGCAGGTCATGCCGAGATGGTGCTCCAGCGCAATCTCTGCCGCGTTCTCCACCTGAGCCGGCGTGCCGTCGAGCACCGCACAGAGCCCGGCAGCGGCCATGGCAGCCGCCGAGCCCACCTCCGCCTGGCAACCGGCATCGGCGCCGGAGATCGAGGCGTTGGTCTTGATCAGGCTGCCGATGGCCGCGGCGGTGAGCAGAAACTCTCCGACCCGCGCCCTCTCTGCGTCGACGCAGTGGTCGAGGTAATAACGAACCACCGCCGGAATGACGCCGGCAGCGCCGTTGGTGGGCGCCGTGACCACCTTGCCCCCGCCCGCGTTCTCCTCGTTGACCGCCATGGCGTAGACGGTCAGCCAGTCGGAGTAGACGTGCGGCTGCGCACTGTTGGAGCCCTCCTCGTCGCAGAGCTGCTCGAACAGCTTGCCGGCCCGCCGCTTCACGCGAAGACCGCCGGGGAGCTCGCCCTGGCACGCGAGCCCGCGATCGATGCACGCGTTCATGGCTCCCCAGAGGGTGGCGAGCCCGGCATCGACCTCGCCGTCGGAGCGGACGGCGCGCTCGTTCGCCAGCATCATGGCGGCGATTGAACTGCCGCTTTCATCCGCCATTCGCAACATGGAGGCGGCGTTCCCGAACGGGAACGGGACTCGGGTGCCCGCATCGTCGCTTGCGCTCGCCCCTCCGCCTTCGAGCTCCTCGGCCGTCACGATGAACCCGCCGCCGATCGAATAGTAGATCTGGCTCAGATAGCCCAACCCCTCTGCGTCGATCGCATGGAACTCCATGCCGTTGGGATGGCCCGGAAGCGGCGGGCCATAGTCGAAGAAGATGTGGTGATGCGGATCGAACACGAGCGTGATGCTGTCGAGCGAAGGCAGGTGTCTGCTCAGTCTTAGGGCCGCCACGTCAGACTCGGCCTTGTCGATATCCAGGTCCCCGGCGCGATGGCCGAGCAGGCCGAACACGATCGCCCGGTCCGTTGCATGGCCCCTGCCGGTGAAGGCCAGGGAGCCATGGAGAGAGACGTGAATGCGCAGCCATGAATCGGGTGGCGGGTCCGCCGCGACGCGCTCCGCCAATAGCTCGAGGAAGGCTCCGGCCGCCGCCATCGGCCCCATGGTGTGGGACGAGGACGGACCGATGCCGACCTTGAAGATATCGAAGACACTGAGGAACATCGCCACGATGCTCGCCGATTGCCGCAGCCCCGCTGGCTTGCAGGCGACCTTCTACGGTCACGTAGCGACCGCATCGGCCAGATGCAAGACACCCGTGCATGCCGCATCCGCATGCGTGGGCCGCTTAGTCCTGTGAGCAATCGGGTCCCATAGTAATTGTCGCAGGCGCAGGTGTCGGCGAAGATGCGGCGAGCCCGGCGCCGGGGGGAGCCGAGACTGGCCTCCTCGAGCGCGTTGGCGCGACGCGGGAGGAGAGCCATGCGGCGCATCGGAGTGGATGTCGGCGGTACCTTCACGGACCTGATTCTGGTCGACGAGGCGGCAGGGGCGATCACGGTCGACAAGGTGCCGTCCACGCCGGACGATCCGGCGCGGGCGGTGATGACCGGCGTGGACGCGCTCTGCGGTAAGGCCGGGGTCAGCCTGGAGGCGGTAGACCTGCTGCTGCACGGCACCACCGTGGCGACCAACATCGCCATCGAGCACAAGGGCGCCGAGGTCGGCCTGATCACGACCGAGGGCTTCCGCGACATTCTCCACATCGCGCGGCACAAGAAGCCGCACAACTTCTCGCTCCAGCAGGAGCTGCCGTGGCAGTCCCGCCCGCTGGTGAGGCGCCGACACCGGCTCACGGTCAAGGAGCGGGTCACCGCGCCCAGAGGCGAGATCATCGTGCCACTGGACGAGGCGGAGGTGCGCGAGCGCGCGCGTGCGCTGCGCGAGGCGGGCGTGGACGCCATCGCCGTCTGCCTGCTGCACGCCTACCTCAACCCCGCGCACGAGCAGCGCATCAAGCAGATCCTTCAGGAGGAGTGCCCCGACGCCTACCTCTCGGTCTCCAGCGAGGTGCTGCCGCTCTACCGCGAGTTCGAGCGTTTCTCGACCACCTGCCTCAACGCCTATGTCGGCCCCAGGGTCGGCAGCTATGTCGGCCGGCTGGAGTCCGGCCTAAAGGACGCAGGCCTCGCGCGCGGCGTCCGCCTCATGCAGTCCTCCGGCGGCATGACGACGGCAGACAGCGCGACCGGCGGCCCGGTCAACCTGATGATGTCGGGGCCGGTGGCGGGGCTGATCGGCGGCATCTGGGCCGGCAAGATGGCCGGCTACGACAACGTGTTCACGCTCGATATCGGCGGCACGTCGGCGGACATCGGCGTGGCTGCTGACGGCGCGCTCCGCATGCGCCACCTGCTCGACACCAAGGTCGGCGACTACCAGGCCATGATCCCGATGGTGGATATCGACACCATCGGCGCGGGCGGCGGCTCCATCGCCTACGTCGACGAGGGCGGCATCTATCGGGTCGGGCCGCAATCCGCCGGCGCAGACCCAGGCCCCGCCTGCTACGGCCGTGGCGGAGCCGAGCCCACCTCCACCGACGCGCAGGTGGCGCTTGGGCGGCTGCGCACCGACCGCGGCCTGGTCGGCGGCAGCATGACCCTGCATGCGGACCTCGCCCAGGACGCGCTGCAAGGGCTCGCCGGCACGCTCGACATGTCGCTGGAGGAGACCGCGCTCGGCGCGCTCCAGATCCAGAAGTTCAGCATGGTGCAGGCCATCGAGCTCAACAGCGTGCGGCGCGGCTACGACCCCCGCGACTTCACCCTCGTCGCCGCCGGCGGCGCGGGCCCGCTCTTCGCCTGCGATATCGCGGTCGAGCTGGAAATCCCGCGCGTGCTGGTGCCGCCGCATCCGGGCATCCTCTCGGCCACGGGCTTGCTGGCCACCGACATGCAGCACGAGTTCGTCACCACCGAGCGCCAACCGCTGGCGACTCTCGACCGTGCCCATCTCGCCGCCCGCTTCGAGGAGCTGACCGGCCAGGCGCTGGCGCGGCTGGAGGCCGACGGCGTGCCCGAGGGCGACCGCCTGATTCGCCGCCTTGCCGACTGCCGCTACGCCGGCCAGGGCTACGAGGTTCGCTTCGACGCGCCGGCGGGCGAGATCGACGACGCCTGGGTCGAGGAGCTGGCCGAGCGCTTCCATCGCGCGCACGATGCCGAGTACGGCCATCGCTTCGATGCCCCCGTCGAGATCATCAACATCCGCGCGGTCGCCATCGGCCGCATCCCGGACCTGGACTGGCCGGAGATCGAGAGCGGCGACGGTGCGCCGACGCCGCTGCTGCGCCAGCCGGTGGTGTTCGAGGTCGAGGGCAAGGGCGAGACCCACGAGACCCCATTCTACGACCGCACCGCGCTCCGCGCCGGCGACCGCATCGCGGGTCCCGCCATCGTCGAGCAGTACGATACGACCGTGGTGATCCCGCCCCGCTGCGAGGCGGCGATCGACGCGCGCGGCAACATCGTGATCGATTGCGCGGGCGCGGTGGCGCAGCACGGGCACGACCTGGCTGCGCCGATCATGCAGCGCGTCATCGGCGGCGCCTTCACCGCCATCGCTCAGGAGATGGCGGGCGTGCTCTACCGCATGTCCTATTCCTCGATCATCCGCGAGTCGGAAGACCTCGGCGCCGGCATCTTCGACCGCGACGGCCTCATGCTGGCGGAATCGGAATCGACGCCGATGTTCATGGGCGCGATGCCGCGCATTGTGCAGAACGTCATCGAGCTGCTCGACGGCGACATCCACGAAGGCGACATCATCTTCCACAACGACCCCTACTACGGGGCCACGCATTCGCCGGACTGCGCCATCGTGATGCCGATCTACGACCGGGGCGAGCTGGTCGGGTTCGCGGGTGCCTCCGCCCACCTGCTCGACATCGGCGGCGCTTATCCGGGGCTCAACATTGACGCGGTCGACATTTACGCCGAAGGCAACATCTACCGCGCCGTGAAGCTCGCGGTGAAAGGGGTGCGGCAGGACGGGCTCTGGAAGCACATCCTCGAGAACATGCGCACGCCCACGCCCAACGAGGGCGACATTCAGGCGATGATTGCGGCCTGCGAGCTTGCCAAGCGGCGCTACCTCGACCTGATCGAGCGTTACGGGCGCGGCGCCGTCGATGCGGCCGGCCAGCACTGGATGACCTATTCGGAGCAGATGCTCAGGCGCGAGATCGCCAGGATTCCCGACGGCGAATACGAGACCGCGCTCGGCTATCTCGACGACGACGGGGTCAACCGGGGCCGCAAGCTGCCGGTCAAGGTCAAGGTGATCATCGAGGGTGACGAGATCACCTACGACCTCACCGGCTCCAGCGACGAGGTGCCGACCGGCTACAACGTGCCCTTCGAGGGCACGACCTGCTCCGCCATGTCCTTCATCACGCGGATGATCTTCCTCGATACCGTGACCCACCCGGTCTACGTGCCGCAGAACGAGGGCATGACCCGGCCGATCAACGTGATCGCGCCCAAGGGCTCGATCTTCAACCCCAACTTCCCGCGCTCCTGCTTTGCCCGCTTCTGCCAGGTGCAGCGCGCGGTCGATCTGGTGCTGCGCGCGCTCGCGCCGGTGGTGCCGGAGCGAGTGACCGCGGGCAACTCGGCCCACCTGCACTTCATCTCCTACTCCGGCTTCGACGCCGATCAGGGCGAGTACTGGGTCTATTTGGAGGTCGACGAAGGCTCCTACGGCGGCCGCCCGGATCGCGACGGCATGGACGCCGTGGATTGCCTCATCGCCAACACCCGCAACAACCCGATCGAGGAGCTGGAGTGGCGCTTCCCGATCCGCACCGAGCGCTACGAGCTGCGCAACGAGTCCTGCGCCGCCGGCAAGTGGCGGGGCGGCATCGGCATGGTGCGGGTCAACAAGATGCTGGTGGAGACCATCGTCACCTGCGAAGGGGAGCGCCACGAATCCGACGAGCCCTGGGGAATCTTCGGTGGCATGGCGGGGCTGAATGCCTCGGTGGTGCGCAACCGCGGCGGCGCGGACGAAGAGGCGTGGCCCTCCAAGTTCACCGGCTTCCGGCTTGCCGCCGGCGACAGCATCGAGATCACGGTGCCGAACTCGGGCGGCTACGGCGATCCGCTGGAGCGCGATCCTGCGCTCGTGCTCTCGGACGTGTTCGACGGATTCACCACCATCGAGCGCGCGCGGGACGACTACGGCGTCGTGATTGAGCCGGCACCCATGCGGCTCGACGAAGAGGCAACCCGCTGGCTGCGCGCCGAGCGCTCCGGCGCCGCACGTCAACCAGCACCGGCCTGAGGAAAGGGCCAGGGCACTTCCCGGCCAGGCCGAGGGTGTCACGCCTGCGCCCGGCGTGCGATAACAAGCCGGCGCTTGGGCACGATTGCATGATGCAGGGAGAGGACGCATGACGGGCGGGATTTCCGAGGCTTACGGCTCACTCGATGGCGTGGGGCTCGCCGCCCTGGTCAAGTCGGGAGAGGTCTCGGCGGGCGAGGTGCTCGAAGAGGCGATCCGCCGCGCCGAGGCGGTCAACGGCACGCTCAACTTCCTCACCTACAAGGCCTACGAGGAAGGCCGCGCGATGGCGGCCGACCCGACGCTCCCCGATGGTCCCTTCAAGGGCGTCCCCTGGCTGGTGAAGGAGATCGCGACCGACTGGACCGGCCTGCAGAACACCAACGCCTGTCCCTACTTCAAGGACGTCGTCTCGACCAGCGACAACGAGCAGGTCAGGCGCGTCAAGCAGGCGGGCTTTGTGCTGCTCGGCAAGTCCAACTCGCCCGAGGCCGGCTGGGCGCTCTCCACCGAGCCCAAGATGTATGGCGCGACCGTCAACCCATGGGACACGACGCGCACGCCCGGCGGCTCCTCCGGCGGCTCGGCAGCGGCGGTGGCGGCCCGCGTGCTGCCGCTGGCGGAAGCCAGCGACGGCGGCGGCTCCATCCGCACGCCCGCATGCCATTCCGGCCTGGTCGGCCTCAAGCCCGCGCGCGGGCGCATCACGATGGCACCGGGTGCGGACTTCTGGTACGGCGGCGTGACCTTCCTCTGCGTCTCGCGCAGCCTGCGCGACACGGCGGCCTACTTCGACGCTGTCGGCGGCCCGCTCCCCGGCGATCCCTACTACGCGGTGATGCCGGAGACCCCCTATCTCGACGAGATCGGCAAGGACCCCGGCTCCCTCTCCATCGCCATGGTCACGGCCTCGCCGGAGGGCTGCACCCCGGTGGACGCCGAGGTGCGCGAGGGCATCGAGAACACCGGCAAGCTGCTGGAGAGCCTGGGCCACCGGATCACGCCCGAGGCCGCGCCCTACGACTTCTGGCCGCTCTACGACTGCTACATGCGGATCGGCGCCGTGGTCACGGCGGCCTGGTTCGACGGCTCCGCACCGCTCGTCGGCCACACGCTCCGGCAGGACGAGACCGAGAACCTCTATTGGACGACGATCCAGAGGGGACGTGGAATCTCGGCCGTCGATCACCACAACGACGTGGCTCAACTGCGTGCCATGTGCCGCGACATCGTGGGCCGCATGGCCGCCTACGACGCGTGGCTCTGCCCGGTGGTGCCGATGGTGCCGCGCAAGATCGGCTACTACGACATGTCGCGCGAGTGCGACGACTACAACGCGAACGTCATGGGGCCGGACTGCGCCTTCACCCAGCCTTTCAACGCCACCGGGCTGCCGGGCATCTCGCTGCCGCTGCACTGGACGGCGGACGGTCTGCCGGTGGGCTCCCAGCTGGTCGGGCGCGACCTCGACGAGGCGCTGCTCTTCCGCCTCGCCGGCCAGCTCGAGCAGGCGCAACCCTGGGCGGACCGCTTGCCCCCGGTCAACGCGGGCGCGTGACTGCTTCCTTAGATTGACAGGACAAAGACACACCACGGGAGGCCAAGACCCATGAGAAAATCACTCAGCCTGCTCACGGCGGCGGTTGCAGCGATGGCGCTGGCAACGGCTGCCCATGCCGAGACGCTCAAGGTCGGCATGATCACCACGCTCTCCGGCGGCGGCGCCGCCCTCGGCATCGACGTGCGCGACGGCTTCATGCTCGCCGTCAAGCAGGCCGGTGCCGACATCGAGGTGATCGTGGAGGACGACCAGCGCAAGCCGGATATCGCCGTACAGCTCGCCGACAAGATGGTTCAAAGCGACAAGGTCGACGTGCTGACGGGCATCATCTGGTCGAACCTCGCCATCGCCGTTGTGCCCGCAGTGGTGCAGCAAGGCAAGTTCTACCTCTCGCCCAACGCAGGGCCCTCGCTGCTCGCCGGCGAACGCTGCCACGAGAACTACTTCAACGTCGCCTGGCAGAACGACAATCTGGCCGAGGCGGCCGGCGGCTACGCCAATGACGCCGGCTACACCAACAGCTTCCTCCTCGCACCCAACTATCCCGCAGGCCGGGACATGCTGACGGGCTACAAGCGCTTCTATAAGGGCGCCGTCGCCGACGAGGTCTACACCAAGCTGGGTGCAAACGAATACGCGCCGGAGATCGCGCAGATCCGGGCCTCGGGCGCCGACAGCGTGTACTTCTTCCTGCCGGGCGGCATGGGCATCGCCTTCCTCAAGCAGTATGCCCAGTCCGGGCTCGACACTCCGCTGGTCGGCCCCGCCTTCTCCTTCGACCAGGGCATCCTGCAGGCTGTCGGCGAAGCGGCGATGGGTGTGAAGAACACCTCGCAGTGGAACAAGGACATCGACAATCCGACCAACAAGGCCTTCGTCGAGAGCTTCCAGGCCGAATACGGTCGCCTGCCCTCACTCTACACGAGCCAGGGTTTCGACACGGCAAACCTGCTGATCTCGGCTATGAGCAAGGCAAGCGTGAAGGATGCCGATGCCTTCCGCGACGCGCTCAGGGCGGCTGACTTCAAGTCCACGCGCGGCGACTTCGCCTTCGCACCCAACCACCACCCGATCCAGGACATCTACGTCCGCGAAGTAATCAAGGAAGGCGACATCTACACCAACAAGCTCGTCGGCGTGGCCATGACCGACCACGCCAACGCCTATATCGACGACTGCGAGTTTTAGTCTGCAAGAGAAAGCGGAACGGGCCGCCCGGCGCGGCCCGTTCCGGTGCTCTTGTCAGTTCGCCGCTTGACCGACGATCTGCTCGGGTCGCACCACTCAATCGTTCCACGGGTTCAGGATTTCCACTCCCGTGCTCGTGAAGTCGGCCTCGTTGCGCGTGACGATCGCGAGGCGGTGCCGGATAGCGGTCGCGGCGATCAGGCCGTCGATCGCAGGAACCGGCTTGGAGAGACGGGCGGTCATACGACCCCATTCATCGGCAACGCTGGCATCGATTGGCAGGACCCGGTCTTCGAACCAGGCCGGCAACTCCGCCTCGAGCCAGGTGGCGATTTGTGAGCGTCGGCGCCCGCCCCTGAGATTCTCCACGCCCTTCCGTATTTCGCCAAGCGTCAGGACGCTCACGAACAGCGCTTCCGGCGGTGTGGCGTCGAACCAGTCGCACACCTCAATTGACGGTTTCGGCTTGACCAGTTCCGAGAGTGCGCAGGTGTCGACGAGGAAGCTCACAGGTCGATTTCGCGTGCCGGCGAACGGTCGCGGTCTATGGTCAGGTCGATACCCGCAAGCGGTGACGCACGCATGAATGCGGTCAAAGAGGGCTTTTGGCCGCTGAGGCGGTCGTAATCCTTTGCAGACAAGAGGACCGCCGTCCGGCGCCCCCGCACGGTGATCGTCTGCGGCCCTGTCTCATCGGCGCCGCGCATCAACTCGCTGAAGCGCGCCTTCGCCTCCTGCACCTGCCACGTCGACATGACGAACTCTCCTGACTAGTCTGACTAGATTGTCCGGAACGAGCGTATTCCACGCAAGCTCTATCTAGCCCGGTGCCCAAGATGATAAGTGAATCGCAAGTGTCCGAAGCCGATGGCATGGGCATGGAAGGCCGCCAGCGATACTCGAAGCGGGCTGCCGTCTGCTTGGCTCTTCGTACGATCGGGTTGATGATTTGACAGTTTCGCTCATCGTCGAGCAGCTCCTGAACGGCCTCCAGTTCGGCTTCATGCTGTTTCTGATGGCCGCAGGGCTGACGCTCATCTTCGGCGTCATGGGCCTCATCAACCTCGCCCACGGCTCGTTCTACATGATCGGCGCCTTCGCCTGCGCCGCCGTGGCTGCCGCGACCGGCTCCTACTGGGTGGGGCTCGCTGCGAGCCTGGCGGCAGCCGCCGCTGCGGGCGCCCTGGTCGAGGTTGCCGTTATCCGCCGGCTCTACCGCCGCGACCATCTCGACCAGGTGCTCGCGACCTTCGCGCTGATCCTGGTCTTCTCGGAAGGCACCCGATGGGTGTTCGGCTCCTTTCCGCTCTACCTCACCGTGCCCGATTTCCTGTCGGGGCCGGTGGCGCTCCCCGGCGGCATCGACTACCCCCTCTTCAGATTTGCGATCATCCTGATCGGGCTCGCGATCGCGGTTGGGCTCTTCCTCCTGATTGCACGCACGCGCCTCGGCATCCGCATCCGGGCCGGCGAATCCGACCGGGAGATGATCGCCGCCCTCGGCGTCGACATCCGCAAGCTCTACACCACCGTGTTCGCGATCGGCGCGGCGCTGGCGGGCCTCGCAGGCGCGCTGGTGGGCACGATCCAGTCGGTGCAGGTGGGCATGGGCGAGCCCGTGCTGATTCTCGCCTTCGTCGTCATCATCATCGGCGGGCTCGGCTCCATCGTCGGCGCGTTGGTAAGCGCAATCCTGGTGGGCCTCGCCGACACGCTCGGGCGCTTCCTGCTGCCGGTCGCGTTCGACACCTTCATGGATTCCTCCACCGCCAACAACGTCGGCTCGGCATTGGCCTCCATGCTCATCTACATCCTGATGGCGCTCGTGCTGTTCCTGCGCCCGACCGGCCTGTTCGGCACCAGGGCGCACTGACGATGACCCGCGAGGCAGCCATCAGCCTCCTGATCGCGGCGGGGCTGCTTGCCGCGCCGCTGCTCGGCAACGCCTTCGACGAGCCTTTCGTCATCACGCTCGCGACCAAGGTGGCGATCCTCGGGCTCGCCGGTACCGGCCTCAACATCGCCCTCGGCTACGGCGGAATGGTCTCGCTCGGCCACGCGGCGTTCTTCGGCCTGGGCGGCTACGCGGCCGGTATCCTCGCAAGCCACGCGCTCAACTACGAACCGCTCTTCACCGCGCCGCTGCTGATCGAAGGCACGACGCAGATGCTGATCATCTGGCCCGTCGCCATCGTCGTCAGCGGCGTTGCGGCGCTGGTGATCGGCGCGCTCTCCCTGCGCACCACCGGCGTCTTCTTCATCATGATCACGCTGGCCTTTGCCCAGATGGTCTACTACTTCGCCATCTCGTGGCCGGCCTACGGCGGCGAGGACGGGCTCTCGATCTACATCAGGAACGAGTTTCCCGGCCTCAACACGCTCAACCCGCTGCATTTCTTCGCCGTCTGCTATGTGCTCCTCATCCTTGCGATCGGCTTCTCGTTCCTGCTCTCGAACTCGCGCTTCGGGCTCGCGCTGGGCGGCGCGCGGCAAAACGCGCAGCGGCTCGCGACCGTCGGCATCAGCCCCTTCCGCGTGAAGCTCACCGCCTTCGTGATCTCGGGCATGATGGCGGGGCTCGCCGGCGCGCTTTACGCCGACCTCAACCGCTTCGTGAGCCCGTCGATGCTGTCGTGGCACACCTCGGGCGAGATCATGGTGTTCGTGATCCTGGGCGGCACGCGGCGGCTATTCGGCCCCGCCGCGGGCGCCGCGCTCTACATCGTGCTGGAGCACACCCTGGGCGACGTCAGCGAGCACTGGCTCCTGCTGCTTGGCGCGCTCCTGGTGGCGCTGGTGCTGTTCGCGCGCGGTGGCGTGATCGGCATTCTCGCAGGCCAGCCTCGCCATGCCTGAGCCGATCCTTCAGACCGAGAAGCTGTCAAAGCGCTTCGGCGCAGTCGTCGCGAGCGACGATGTCACGCTCGACCTTGTGCCCGGCGAGATCCACGCGCTGATCGGCCCCAATGGCGCCGGCAAGTCCACGGTGATCAAGCAGATCGCGGGCGAGATCCGGCAGGACGGCGGCTCGATCCGCTTCGCCGGCCGCGACATCGACCGCCTGGACATGGTGGCGCGCGCCAGGCTCGGGCTGGCGCGGACCTTCCAGGTCTCGTCCGTCGCGCCGGAGTTTTCGGCGTTGCAGAACGTCATGCTGGCGGTCCAATCGGTCGAGCGGAAGACCTTCCGCTTCCTCAAGCCGGCGCGGAGCGACACGTCGCTAAAGGAGCGGGCGATGTCTCATCTCGTTCGCCTCCTGCTGGACGACAGGGCCGAGATTCGCGCGGGCGATCTGTCGCACGGCGAAAAGCGGGCGCTGGAGATCGCCATCGCGCTTGCGCTCAGGCCCAAGGCGTTCTTGCTCGACGAGCCCATGGCGGGCATGGGGCCGGAGAACACGGCGAAGCTGATCGAGATTCTCGACGACCTGCGGGCGGAAGCCCCGATCCTGCTCGTCGAGCACGACATGGATGCGGTGTTCGCCCTCGCGGACCGCATCTCCGTCATCGTCTACGGCCGCATTATTGCGAGCGGCACGCCGGAACAAATACGCGCCAACGAGGAGGTGCGCCGCGCCTATCTCGGGGACGAGGAACATGACGGCGCTGCTTGAGGTCGCGGGCATCACCGCCTTCTACGGCACCTCGCAGGCGCTCTTCGGCGTCGACCTCGCGGTGGGCGAAGGCGAGGTGGTGGCGCTGATGGGGCGCAACGGCATGGGCAAGACCACCACCATCCGGACGATCTGCCGCATGATGCCGCACCGCGAGGGGCGCATCGCCTTTGCCGGCCGCGACCTCGCGCGCCTGCCTTCGCACCGGGCGGCCTGGCTCGGCCTCGGGCTGGTGCCGGAAGGCCGGCGCTGCTTCCCGACGCTGACGGTGCGCGAGAACCTGATCGCCGCCGCCCGCCCCGGCCACTGGACCGTGGACCGCGTCGTGGCGCTCTTCCCGCAGCTTGCGGAGCGCCGCAATCAGAAGGCCAACACGCTCTCCGGCGGCGAGCAGCAGATGCTTGCCATCGGCCGGGCGCTGATGACCAACCCCCGCCTGCTCATCCTGGACGAGGCGACGGAAGGGCTCGGCCCCCTCATCCGCCGGGAAATCTGGTCGGTGATTGCCCGGCTCAAGGAGGCCGGCCTCTCGATCCTCGTCGTCGACAAGTCGCTCAAGGAACTCACGGCCGTCGCCGAGCGCTGCGTCATCCTGGAGAAGGGAGCCACCTGCTGGTCCGGCGCGAGCGCAGACCTCACGCCCGCGCTCACAGACAGGTATTTGGGCGTCTGAGACCGCCGCCCCTCAGAAGCTGATTTCCTTGAACGCTTTTGTCTGCGCGGTCATGGCGACCTCGGTGGGCAGGCGCTCCATGCTGCTCGCCCCGTAGAAGCCGTGGACATGCCCGGCGTTCTGCAGCACGTAAGTCGCGTCCTCGGGCGAGGCGATGGGCCCGCCGTGGCAGAGCACGATGACGTCCTCGCGCACGGCCTTGGCCGCGACCGCCCACGCGTCGATCAGCGTCACGCACTCCTCCAGCGACTTCGCGGTCTGCGCGCCGATGGTGCCGCTGGTGGTGAGCCCCATGTGGCAGACGATGATGTCGGCGCCGGCCTCCGCCATGGCGACCGCGTCGGCTTCCGAGAAGACGTAGGGCGTGGTGAGCAGGTCCGCCTCGTGGGCCGCGCGGATCATGTCGACCTCAAGGCCGTAGCCCATGCCGGTCTCCTCCAGGTTGGCGCGGAAGACGCCGTCGATCAGCCCCACGGTCGGGAAGTTCTGCACACCCGAGAAACCCAGCGCCTTGAGCTCGTCCAGGAAGCGGTCGAGCACCATGAAGGGATCGGTGCCGTTGACGCCGGCCAGCACCGGCGTGCGGCTGACCACGGGGATCACTTCGATCGCCATTTCCTTCACGATCTCGTTGGCGTTGCCGTAGGCCAGCAGGCCCGCGAGCGAGCCCCGGCCCGCCATGCGGTAGCGGCCCGAGTTGTAGATCACGATGAGGTCGATGCCGCCCGCCTCCTCGCACTTGGCCGAGAGCCCGGTGCCCGCGCCGCCGCCGATGATCGGCTCGCGGCGGGCGACCATGCCGTGAAACTTGTCGAGGAGGGTCTTGCGATCGATGCCCGGCACCGGCGGTCTCCCTGGGTCGGTTTGTCGACGGGCCGATGCTACGCCCAAAGCCATGCAAATGCAGGACTATTCAAACGGACGGTGAGGCGGCACAGGCGAGCCGTCGCGCCAGTCGGTATGCGGCGTTTGCATATCAAAACCACACGAACGGATCGCCGATAACTGTATGACTCCGCGAGATTCGGCTGCATGAGACAACGAGTGTTGGTGTCATGCGAGTTTCGCTCCCTCGCGTATTCTCGTCCTATCGTTCCGACGCCTCTCCGTTCCTGCTCGACCTGCGGGCGATCGGCCTCTTCAGAATCCTGCTCGCGCTGGTCATCCTGCTCGATCAGTTCGTTCGGCTTCACGACTGGCACGCATTCCATTCCGCCTCCGGCGTGGTCACCCTCGCCGATTCGCGTGCCTGGGGCAGCCCTTGGCTGTGGTCTCTCTATTGGCTGAGCGACGCACCGATCCTTCCGTACATCCTGGAGGTCGTGAGGCTGGTGGCGACCGTCACCCTGTTGCTCGGCATCCGCCCGCGCCTCTCGGCCTTCGTCCTGTTCGTGCTCCTGGCCTCGGTCGCGGCGCGCAATCCACTGCTGCTCCAGGGCGGGGACAAGGTTCTGGTGGTCATGACCTTCTTCGCGGTCTTCCTGCCCTTGGGGCAGTGGGGATCGCTGGAGCGGCTCTGGTTCGGAAAACGCGCAACGTCGTCCCATCGGTCGGCCGCGACGGTCGCCTACACAGTCCAGATCCTCCTCGTCTGGTTCATGGCGGGGATTCTGAAGACCGGGGAGCAATGGTGGGGTTCGGGGACGGCGATCTCCATGGCGCTTCACCTGGAGGCGTTCACGAGCGAATTCTCGCGCCTGTGGCGCCACTGGGACTGGTTGAACGAAGCCGCTACGCGGAGTTGGCGTCGTAGGGTTCGCTCGTCAGCGTTCCCGTGAGGTGAGAGAAGCCGGCAGCCTGGCGATCACCAGTAGTTAGCATCGATCTCCGAGACGATCCGCCGTCGGAACGGTTCGGC
>JAJEEP010000054.1 GCA_022820945.1 Alphaproteobacteria bacterium
CAGAAAGCAGGGCTGGAACATCATCGAAGCCCTGACCAGCCCATCGGATCGGCTCATCGCCACCGTCAAGTGCGCGTAAGCCCGCCCGGCAAGGGCTCTCCAACAGCGGAATTATGCCCATGAACCACCTGGGCAGTTACAGAAATCTCGCCCGCGGACGTTGTGAATCGGGGCCAATTGCGGTAGTCTCCGGGGCATGAGGACCGAGTCGCGACGCGCGGCCTAATTCCTTGTCTTCCAATAATCTTTCCGGTCATTCGTGACAGAGCTACCGCCCTCCGCGCCACCTCGGGAGCCGCCCGACGGCGGTGCGCCCCTGACGCCCCCCGTCGCCATCGAGGAGGAGATGAAACGCTCCTACCTCGACTACGCGATGAGCGTGATCGTCAGCCGCGCGCTGCCCGACGTGCGCGACGGTCTGAAGCCGGTGCATCGCCGCATTCTCCATTCGATGCACGAGAACGGCTATGACTGGAACAAGCCCTACCGCAAGTCGGCCCGCGTGGTCGGCGACGTCATGGGCAAGTATCACCCCCACGGCGACGCCGCGATCTACGACGCCATGGTGCGCATGGCGCAGGAATTCTCCATGCGCCTGCCGCTGCTCGACGGGCAGGGCAACTACGGCTCGATGGACGGCGACCCCCCGGCGGCCATGCGCTACACCGAGGTCCGCCTGGGGGAGCCCGCGCACGCGCTGCTCGCCGACATCGACAAGGAGACGGTCGACTTTCAGGCCAACTACGACGAATCGGCGCATGAGCCCGTTGTGCTGCCGGCGGCCTTTCCCAACCTCCTGGTCAACGGGGCGGGCGGCATCGCAGTCGGCATGGCGACCAACATCCCGCCGCACAATCTGGGCGAGGTCGTGGACGCTGCCTGCGCCTACCTCGACGACCCGGGGATCACCGTCGACGCCCTGATGGAGTACGTACCGGGGCCGGACTTCCCCACCGGCGCCATGATCATCGGCGCCGCCGGCATTCGTCAGGCCTATCACACGGGGCGCGGCTCCGTGGTCATGCGCGGCCGCACGACCATCGAGCAGTCCGGCAAGGACCGCGAGGCGATTATCGTCACCGAGATCCCCTACCAGGTGAACAAGGCGCGCATGATCGAGCGCATCGCCGCGCTCGTGAACGAGCGCCGCATCGAGGGGATTGCCGACCTCCGCGACGAATCGGACCGCGACGGCGTGCGCGTCGTCATCGAGCTCAAGCGCAGCGCGATGGCCGAGGTGGTGCTCAACCAGCTCTACCGCTACTCGCCGCTGCAGACGAGCTTCGGCGTGAACATGCTGGCGCTCCGCGCCGGCCGGCCGGAGCTGCTCACGCTCAAGGACATCGTCGCAGCGTTCATCGAGTTCCGCGAAGAGGTCGTCACCCGGCGTACCGCCTACCGGCTGGCCCAGGCGCGGACGCGGGCCCATGCGCTCGCGGGCCTCGCCATCGCGGTCGCCAACATCGACGAGATTATTGCGCTGATCCGGCGTGCCAAGGACCCCGCCGAGGCCCGCGCGGCGCTCACCGGCAGGGACTGGCCGGTAAAGGACGCAGGCCCACTAATCGCGCTGATCGCCGATCCGCGCCAGCAGGTCACTGAGGCGGACACCTGCCGCCTCACCGACGAGCAGGCGCGGGCGATCCTGGAGCTGCGCCTGCAGCGGCTCACCGCCATGGAGCGCGACAAGATCGCGGACGAGCTCACCGGCATCGTCGAGCAGATCAAGGACTACATCGACATCCTGCAGAACCGGGAGCGCCTGCGTTCGGTCCTGCGCGACGAGCTGGTCGCGACGCGCGAGAAGTTCGCCGACCCGCGGCGCACCGAGCTGGGCGAGGCCGAGTTCGAGCACGATGTCGAGGACCTGATCCAGCGCGAGGAGATGGTGGTCACGCTCAGCCACCGCGGCTACGTCAAGCGGGTGCCGCTCTCGACCTATCGGGCGCAGCGGCGGGGCGGCAAGGGCCGCGCCGGCATGAGCACCCGCGACGAGGATTTCGTCTCGCAGGTCTTCGTCGTCAACACCCACACGCCCGTGCTGTTCTTCTCCACCGCCGGCAAGGTCTACAAGCTCAAGGTCTACCGTCTGCCCCAGGCGGCGCCGCAAGCGCGCGGCAAGGCGCTGGTCAACCTGCTTCCGCTGGCGGCCGGCGAGACCATCTCGACCATCCTGCCGATGCCGGAAGACGAGGACGAGTGGGCGAGCCTCCAGCTCATGTTTGCGACCGCTTCAGCCTCTGTCAGGCGCAACAGCGCGAGCGACTTCGTGAACGTGCCGTCAGCCGGCAAGATCGCGATGAAGCTCGGCGACGACGATCGCATCATCGGGGTGCAGACCTGCTCCGACGACGACGACGTGTTCCTCGCCGCACGCGGCGGCAAGTGCATCCGCTTCGCTGCCGCCGACGTGCGCCTGTTCCGCGGGCGCAGCTCGTCGGGCGTGCGCGGGATGGAGCTCGCCGAGGGGGACCGGGTGATCTCCATGAGCGTGCTCGCGCACGCCGATCTGGCGGCCGAGGAGAGGGACGCCTACTTCCGCCGCAAGCGCGAAGGGGCGGCGCCGAAGCTCGACAAGGAGCGCCGTGCGGCGCTCGCGGCCCAAGAGCAGTTTCTGCTCACGGTGCGCAGCGACGGCTTCGGCAAGCGCACCTCCAGCCACGACTATCGCCTGACCCGGCGCGGCGGCAAGGGTATCATCAACACGGCCATCGGCTCCGGCGAGGCCGAGGTGGTTGCCGCCTTCCCCGTGGCCGACAAGGACGAGATCATGCTCGTGACCGACGGCGGCCAGCTGATCCGCTGCCCGATCAAGGACGTCAGCAAGACCGGGCGAGGCACCCGCGGCGTGACCATCTTCCGCCTGGGCGAGGGCGAGCGGGTGGTGTCGGCGGCACGGCTGGCGGACGTCAACGGCAACGGTGCGGCGAGCGAGGCGGCGGCGAACGCGGGAGCGGCACAGGATGGCTGAGCGGGTCGGCCTCTATCCCGGAACCTTCGACCCGATCACCACGGGCCATCAGGACATCATCCGGCGCGCGCTCCGGGTGGTGGACAGGCTGGTGGTGGCGGTCGCCGTCAACGCCGGCAAGAGCCCGCTGTTCGACGTGGACGAGCGGGTGCAGCTCACCGCGCAGGACCTCGCGGCGCTCGGGCTCGAGCCGCCGCAGGTGGAGGTGCGCAGCTTCGACACCCTGCTCATGCACTTCGTCCACGAGGTCGGTGCCTCGGTCATCGTGCGCGGTCTGCGTGCGGTCTCCGACTTCGAGTACGAGTTCCAGATGGCCGGCATGAACTCCCGGCTCGACCAGGACGTGGAGACCGTGTTCCTGATGGCCTCGGAGCGTCACCACTTCATCGCCTCCAAGCTGGTCAAGGAGATCGCCTCCCTCGGCGGCGACGTGTCGAGCTTCGTCTCGCCGCTCATCGCCCAGCACCTCGCCGAGCGGCTCGGGACGTCCTCTCCCTGAGGCCGGCGGCGCCGGCGGCCATCGGTGCGGGTCGACGTCTTCGATTTCGACCTCCCGCGCGAGGCGATCGCGACGCGCCCGGTCCGTCCGCGCGATTCCGCGCGCCTGCTGGACCTGAGCGCGGGTCTCGCCCACCGCAGCGTGGCCGACCTTCCGGCTCTGCTGCAGCCGGACGACATGATGGTCTTCAACGACACGCGCGTGATCCTGGCGCGCCTCGAAGGCTCGAGAGGTGCGGCGCGGGTCGAGCTTACCCTGCACATGCGCATGGGCGAGGACCGCTGGCGGGCATTCGCCAGGCCGGCGAAGCGGCTCAGGCCGGGCGACCGGATCGCCTTTGCCGGCGATTTCTCGGCCGCGGTCGAGGCGCGCGACGGGCCGGAGGTGAGCCTCGTCTTCGACCGGGGCGGGACGGCGCTGGCAGAGGCATTGCAGAGCCACGGCGTCATGCCGCTGCCGCCCTATCTCCGCCGCGCTGCAGACGCGCGTGACCGCGATGACTACCAAACCGTGTTCGCCCGCGAGGAGGGCGCCGTGGCTGCGCCGACGGCAGGCCTGCATTTCACCGACCGCCTGCTGCAGGCCATCGACGTGCGTGGTATCGCGCGGCGTTTCGTCACCCTCCACGTGGGCGCCGGCACGTTTCTGCCGGTCTCGGTCGAGGACACTGCCGATCACCCGATGCACGCGGAGTGGTGTGAGCTGTCGCCCGACGCGGCCGCGGCCATCAACCGCTGCCGCGCCGCCGGCGGGCGCATCGTCGCGGTGGGCACGACCGTCGTCCGGCTGCTGGAGAGCGCGGCCTGGGCCGATGGCGGCGTCGAGGCGTTCTCCGGCGAGGTCGATCTCTTCATCGAGCCGGGCTATCGCTTCAAGGCCGTCGACCTGATGCTGACCAACTTTCACTTGCCTCGCTCGACACTGTTCATGCTGGTCTGCGCCTTCGCCGGCACCGAGCGCATGAAGGCGGCCTACGCGGAGGCGCTGGCGGCCGGCTACCGCTTCTATTCATACGGCGATGCCTGCCTGCTCGCGCGGGCGGAAGCGCCGTGAGCCTCGCCTTCACCGTGGAGGCGACCGACGGCCGCGCCAGGCTCGGCCGGCAGGAGACCGCACACGGAGCCGTCCACACGCCCGCCTTCATGCCGGTGGGAACGCAGGCCGCGGTCAAGGGGCTCACGGTCGATACCGTGCGGGCGAGCGGCGCTCAGATCGTGCTCGGCAACACCTATCACCTGATGATCCGCCCGGGCGCGGACCGCATCGCCCGCCTCGGCGGCCTGCACGCGTTCATGAACTGGCCGGGGCCGATCCTTACCGATTCCGGCGGCTTCCAGGTGATGTCGCTCGCCCAGCTGCGCACCATCCAGGAGGATGGCGTGGTGTTCCGCGCGCACACCGACGGCTCCCGCCATCATCTGACTCCGGCCGGCGCCGTGGAAATCCAGCACGCACTGGACAGTGACGTCACGATGGTGCTGGACGAATGCACGCCCTGGCCCGCGACCGAGGCGGAGGCGGCCGAGTCCATGCGTCGCTCCATGCGCTGGGCCGCGCGCTGCAAGGACGCGTTCGTGCCCAGGCCCGGCTACGGGCTCTTCGGCATCGTGCAGGGCAGCGTCTACCCTGATTTGCGGGCGGAATCGGCTGCGGCGCTCGTGGAGATCGGCTTCGACGGTTACGCCGTGGGCGGGCTCGCGGTGGGCGAGGGGCAGGCCCAAATGCTGGCGGTGCTCGACGGGCTCGAGGGCGTGCTCCCGGCGGAGCGGCCGCGCTACCTGATGGGGGTGGGCACGCCGGACGACATCGTGAAGGCGGTACTGCGCGGCATCGACATGTTCGACTGCGTGCTGCCAACTCGCTCGGGCCGCACCGCGCGCGCCTACACCGCGCACGGCACCCTCAACATGCGGAACGCCCGCCACGCCGAGGACTCATCACCGGTCGACGCCGCCTGCGCCTGCCCGACGTGCGCGGACTACAGCCGCGCCTACGTGCACCACCTGTTTCGCACCGGCGAAATGCTGGGCCCCATCCTGCTGAGCCAGCACAACCTCTACTTCTATCAGCGCCTGATGGCCGACCTGCGCACCGCTATCGCCGACGGGCGCCTCGACGCCTTCGCGGCGGCACGGGGAAGGGGCCAAGAGTCCGAGGAAGACGACTAGGGTCTGATCACACTAACGCACCGCATCGTAGATGAGCGTGAAGAGGACGAAGCCACGGAACAGGGCATCGAGTTTCTCGAAGCGAGAGAAGATGCGCCGGTGGCCCTTGAACCGTCGGAGCAGCTGTTCGATCTCGTTGCGCCGCTTGTACGTCTCGCGGTTGTACCCCCAGGGCTCGCGCCGGGTCTTGAGCGGCGGAACCACAGGGTCGTAACCGGGGTCCAGAGCGAGCTGGCGTGTCTCATCGCCCTCGTAGGCGCGCTCCATCACCAGTGCCAGGTTGGTGCGCTGGCGACCGAGACGGTGCAGGAGCTTGCGCACTTTCTCAGCCCGGCAATTCCTGTTGCCGGGTGACGGCGAGGGCGTGGGGGTCGAGATTTTTCGCGGTGGGACGCTGATAGACCCCACGCCGTCAGCCGACGAGAACCGCGCGGCTGACTTGGCCGACGGTATCGGCCAATGGATGATCGGCAATCTCTCCGCAGAAGGCGCGCTGCCCTCGCCGCTCTGGCTATCCTCGAAAGTCCGGCCCGACATGAGTTTCAACCCGCATTGACCATGCTGGCCGCCGGCGTGGCGTCGCTGGCGGACGCGGAACACGGATTTCGGACATTCCTCTTCCCACCGGATTCCTCTGCGAAAGGGGGTTTGCGGATTGCTTGTCCTGTGATTCGTTGCCGCAACGACGTGGAGGTCGATTTGATGAGCGGCACGGGTCAGCTTGGGTTTGCGGATGCGTTCATGTCTCCGGCGCTGGGGACGAACCG
>JAJEEP010000142.1 GCA_022820945.1 Alphaproteobacteria bacterium
TTCCGCATACTCCCTGTTGATCTCCAGCCACTCCTCGAGACCGGGATCGGTGTCAGGCTTGATCGCGTCCACAGGGCACTCGGGCTCGCACACCCCGCAATCGATGCACTCGTCCGGGTGGATCACCAGCATGTTCTCGCCTTCGTAAAAGCAATCCACCGGGCATACCTCGATGCAGTCCATGTACTTGCACCGAATGCAGGACTCGGTCACCAGATACGTCATTCGCTCAGTGCTCCGTGCTTCGCTCTTGGGTGCGCCGCGGCCGGCCGCTCACGTGGCGGCCGCTCGCTCCCCTCCCTGTCCGACTCGGGCGAGGACACGTTTGCGCGCCTCCCCCCGTTCCCGGTCCGTGATGTGAAGCAAACCGCCGACGCGGCGGATCAGATTGGCTTCGTAAGCGTGAAGCCTGCCATCAGCATAAACCACCTCCCACAGCATCTCCATCACCGCGAGACGATCCGCATGGTCGTAGCGGTCGTTGATGGCCCGCGTGAAGCGGTGAAGATCGGTCGCCTCGTGGTGGGCGGCCTCGGCCTCCTCGATCAGCGTGTCGGCCTCGGCATCGCGAAGCCCGAAATGCGCGCCCAGGGCTGCACAAATCGCGTCGCGCTCGTCGCCGTCGAAGTGCCCGTCCATGCACGCGGCCTCGACCAGCAGCGCTGCCGCCGCGAGCTTCGGGACGTCGGGCTCGACTGGCTCGTCGCCGATCGTGCCGGCGCCGCTCAGGAGAGTCTTGATCCTGTCAATCACGGGCGCTGCGTATCATACCGGCGGCGGCCAACTCAAGGGTCACCCGGCGGCGGCGGCCATACCAAGTTTTGTCTATTCCTGCTCGATTTCCTCGTAGAGTTTCCGAGCCTCAGGCGCCGGCCCGCGCCGCTCCGCCACCGCCAGGATGCGTACGATTTTCACCATCCTGCCCTGCCCGAAGGTCAGCACGTCGCCGGGGCCGACGATCCGGTGCGCCTTGGTGATGCGGCGGCCGTTGACGCGAATGCGTCCGGTTTCGCAGGCCTTCTGCGCGAGCCCCCGGGTCTTGAAGAAGCGCGCGTACCAGAGCCACTTGTCCAGCCGGCTCGCGGCGAGAGCGGGGGCGTCGCGCGTCACGACGGGCGCACGGCGCCTGTGGCGAGCTCGCTGAGCTTCGCGAAGGGAGAATCGGGGTCCACTCCCTTCCCCCTGCGCCGCGTCCTCTCTGCGGGCCGGCGCGTGCCGCTCCGCCCATAGCGCGGCTGGCCGTCGGTGCCCAGTCCCACCGTCGTGTAGCCAAGGGCAGCGAGAACGTCATCGAACTTGGCGCGCTTGCACGCGGCCAGCTTGAGCATTCCGGGATCGACGGCGAAGGGCTCCTCGCGCGCCGCCTTGCGCAGCCGTGCAGCGAGGCGTTCCGTGATATCCGCGCGGAGCGCCTGGGAGCCCAGGGGCACCAGGCCGAGCGCCGCGTAGCACGCGTCGGGCACGGCCGGGTCACGGTCCAGGGAGACCGCGGAGCCGGGCGTGGGCGGCGGCGTGCCGGCGCCGCCCCAGGCCCACCAGAGAAGACCTGCGCAGCGCGAGCGCGCCGGCTTCAGCATCGCGGGCATGAACACGCTGAGCACGCCGAGCCGAACCCCGATCTCGGTGAGACCACGCCGCCCTGCCTCGTCCAGCGCGGCGATCTGGGGGCTGAGCGAGCGCCGGGGCACGCAGCCGAGCGCCTCGCTCAGCGCAAAGGCGACGCCGCGGGCCGAACCGTCCAGCGCCGCTTCATGGAGCGTCACCAGGGGCCCTGCGTCGCGCGCGATGCGGCGATCGAGCCACGACTGAAGCCGCCGGCGCACGCGCTCGCGCTGCGCGGCGCTCAGATGATCCTCGCCGATCAGGACGATCTGGGGTCGGAGCGGCGAATCGCCCCGTCCGAGCCGGGCAATGGCGGCGCCTTGCCAGGCGATCTCGCCCCAGCGGGGCGCTTCTTCCTGCCCCGCCTCGAGCCCGAGCGCAAACGCATCGTCGCCGTCCGCCGCCGCCGCCGCGACCCGCCGCGCCACCTCGCGCTCGACCACGCGGTTGGCGGCTGCGAGCACTTCCCGGCTTTGCTCGATCTCCGCATCCGGCCGAAAGCGAAAGCCGTTGAAGGCGCCGGCACGCTCGCCCTCCACCGTGACCGCGCCGCCTTCGCCGACAAACGCGAAGAGCGCCTCGTCCGCTCGCCTGCCGGGACGAGCCGTCCGCGCCCTCTTGTTCACGAAAAGCTCGGTCAGACGCGTATGGAGAGCATCGGAGAGCGCGTCCTCAAGCGAGCGGGTGCGTTCCTGCCAGCCGCGCGCGTCGTCCACCCAGTCGGCGCGGTGGGACACGTAGGTCCAGGTCCGCACATGGCTGATCCGGGCGGTCAGCGTGTCGATGTCGCCTTCGGTGGGCACCAGCCGCTCGATCGATCGTCCCACCCAATCCGGCGGCAGGCGTCCGCTCTCGACTAGAGAGAGGTAGATCCGCCGCACGAGGCCGACGTGATCCTCCGCCATGGTCTTACGAAAATCGGGGATCTGGCAGACTTCCCAGAGGAGCGCGATACGATCCGCACCGGTCAGCGTCTCCGCGACCGCCGGATCACGCGCCAGGACGAGCAGCGTGCGGTGGTCGTCCGCATCGTGGGTCCGCCGCAGGCCGGGCAGCGGCGGCGGCTCGGCCAGTGATTCCGCCAGTTCGGGCAGCGACTCGAAGCAGAGCGCTGCGTTGCGCCAATAGGCCCGGCGCACCGGCGGAAACCGGTGATTCTCGACCGCCTGCACGAGGCTCGGGTCGAAGGGCTCGATACCGCCGGTGGTGCCGAAGCTGCCGTCAGTCAGGTGGCGGCCGGCGCGGCCGGCGATCTGCGCGATCTCGGCGGACATCAGCATCCGCGTCGTGCGGCCGTCGAACTTCCGGTAGGCCGAGAACGCGACGTGATCCAGGTCGAGATTGAGTCCCATGCCGATGGCATCGGTGGCCACTAGACTGTCCACCTCGCCCGCCTGGTAGAGGCCCACTTGCGCATTGCGCGTGCGCGGGCTGAGCGCCCCCAGCACCACGGCGCAGCCGCCCCTGAGCCCCCGGATGCGCTCGGCAAGCGCGTAGACCGATTCTGTCGAAAACGCGATCACCGCGTTGCGGGGCTTGAGCCTCGCGAGCTTGCAATGTCCCTCGTGCGCGAGCGTGGAGAGCCGCGGGCGGCTCGTGAACCGCACCTCGGGGACGAGCGTACGGATCAGCGGGCGCATGGTGTCCGCGCCGAGGAACATGGTCTCCGCCGTTCCCCGCGCGCGCAGCAGGCGGTCGGTGAAGACGTGGCCGCGCTCGCGGTCGCCCGCGAGCTGGATCTCGTCCACGCCGAGGAACTCGACCTCCCGGTCCAGCGGCATCGACTCGACGGTGCAGACGAAGTAGCGCGGCTCCTCGGGGATCCGCCGTTCCTCGCCCGTCACCAGGGCAACGGCCTGCTCCCCCTTCTCCGCGACCACCCGGTCGTAGACCTCGCGGGCAAGGAGGCGGAGCGGGAAGCCCATCATCCCGGTGCGATGGGCCAGCATGCGCTCGACCGCCAGATGGGTCTTGCCCGTGTTGGTCGGGCCGAGCAGCGCGGTGACGGCGGCGTTTTCGGCGTCGTGCCGAGCCATGGCAGAAAGTTTGGCGCTTCCGCCCGTTTTGGCAACCCTATGGAGTGGCCCCATGGTCCGCACAGCTCGACAATCGTGGCTATGCCAAACCTCGCAGTTGGCTAGAATGGTTGTGCGTGGCGAACAGGTTCTACTTTTGGGAGGTAATCGAATGGCTCGTCTCTCGAAGATCGGAGCCGCCGGTTTGGCGGCCACGACCCTAGGGCTCGCTGTTGCCGCATGCCAACCGTATGAGATGGCTACATCGCCTCACGACACTGCCGCTCAAGCTGCTGCTGCGCCGGTCGAAGGGATGACGGTTGCAGAAATCCAGGAGCTTGTCGTGGGAAACACCGTCATCAGCCTTGAAGAAAGAAGAAATATTAGTGCAGCACAGTATTTCTCTTCCGATGGAACGGCGAAATTGAAAGCAAAGACGCCATTTGGGACTTTCAACTATGACGGAACGTATTTCTTCAACGACCTCGGCCAATTTTGCACGAATTATCCAGGAATTCCGCTTGGCCCCAAGGAATTTTGCAAGTACGTCACGCCACTGGGCGATGGTCGGTACGAACAGTCCGACGGAATTGTTATGGTGCAGTTTCTCGAAGGCGAGCAGCTCGACAAGCTGGAATAGGCCTTCGCTACGCCTGCCCTCCCTGTCCTGACGAGCGGACAGGGGCTTGAACCGCACGCGGCTTCGACACATATAGCGCCCCGACTCGCCGCCAATTTGGTTGATCGGAGGGACTGATGGCGAAAGCGAACGGGGAGCGCCACGCGTTCCAGGCCGAAGTCAGCAAGCTGCTCGGCCTCATGGCCAACTCGCTCTATCGCGACAAGGAGATTTTCCTGCGCGAGTTGATCTCGAACGCGTCCGACGCCTGCGACAAGCTGCGCTACTCGGCGATCACGCAGCCTGACCTGCTGGGCGACGATACCGCGCTCGCGGTGACCATTATGCCGGACAGCACGAGCAGCGTGCTGGTCGTGGCCGACAACGGCATCGGCATGAGCCACGACGAACTGATCGACAACCTCGGCACCATCGCACGCTCCGGCACTGAGGCCTTCGTCAAGCAGATGGCCGAGTCGCAAGGCGACGACGGGCAGGACGAGCAGAGCGGGCAGAACGAACAGGACGGCCTGGCCGCTGGGCTCATCGGACAGTTCGGCGTCGGCTTCTACTCGTGCTTCATGGTGGCGAAGCGCGTGGAAGTCGTGACCCGAAGGGCGGGCGAGACCGAGGGTTGGCGCTGGCGCTCGGACGGGACCGGGTCCTTTACCATCGCGCCGGAGGCCGACGCCGCCCGCGGCACCCGAATCGAGCTCCACCTGCGCAAGGACGCGCGCGAGTTCCTGGAGCCGCTCCGCATCCGCACCGTCGTCAAGGCCTACTCGGACCATGTCGGCCTGCCGATCTGGCTCGAGAACGAGAGCGGCCAGAAGGAGATGGTCAACGAGGGCTCGGCGCTCTGGAGCCGGCCCAAGAGCGACATCGACGAAGACCAGTACCGCGAGTTCTACCACCACATCGCTCACATGCCAGGCGACCCCTGGCACACAATTCACCTGCATGCCGAAGGGAGAATCGAGTACACGGCGCTGCTCTTCGTGCCGGACACCACGCCCTTCGATCTGTTCGACCCAGTCCGCCGGCACCGGGTGCGGCTCTACGTCAGGCGCGTCTTCATCACCGACGAATGCGAGGGGTTGATCCCGCCCTACCTCCGCTTCATGCGGGGCGTGGTGGACTCCAACGATCTCGCGCTCAACGTCAGCCGCGAGACCCTGCAGAACGATCCGATCCTGGCGAAGATCAGGACCGGCTTGGTCAAGCGCGTCTTCTCCGAGCTTGAGAAACGCGCCAAGAAGACGCCTGAGGAATACGCGTCGTTCTGGGATAACTTCGGTGCGGTCCTGAAGGAAGGGCTCTACGAAGACGCAGAGCAGAAGGACCGGCTGCTTCCCCTCGTCCGCTTCCGCTCCACGGGCGGCGGCGAGCGCTGGCTCTCGCTCGACGACTACGTGGACGCGATGCCGGAGCAGCAGGAAGCTATCTACTACATGAGCGGGGAGGATCCCGACGCTCTGCGCCGCAGCCCGCAAATCGAGGGCTTCCGCGCGCGCGGCATCGACGTGCTGCTCATGGTCGACCCGGTCGATCAGTTCTGGCTTCCGGTAATCAGCACCTACAAGGAGAAGCCGTTTCGCTCGGTTACCCAGGGTGCGGCGGACCTCGACAAATTCGCGGTGAGCGACGAGGCCAAGCCGGATGAGGCCGACGCTGCACCGCCGGGCGAGATGGACAAGCTGATCGCCCTGGTGAAGCTGACGCTGGCCGATGCCGTGAAGGACGTGCGGACCTCTGAGCGCCTGACCGACAGCCCGGTCTGCCTCGTTGCCGACGAGGGCGATCTCGACATGCACCTGGAGCGGTTGCTACGCCAGCACAAGCACGAGCTGCCGGAGCAGAAGCGCGTGCTGGAGATCAACCCGTCACACGATCTGACCCGCGCGCTGGCGCGGATGGTCGGTCAGAAAGGCGCGAGCGAAGCGCTTGAGGACGCCGCGCACCTGTTGATGGATCAGGCGCTCATCCTCGAAGGCGAGCCGGTGCCCGATCCCTCGGCATTCACCAAGCGCCTTTCCGGCTTGGTTTCGCGCGCGCTGGCGGAGTAGCGAGTCCTACGCCACTGGGGCTGACCGTCAGCTCTCGTCGAGCCAGACGATGTCCGCGCCCATGATGCGGCCCTTGCCGCGGTTCTCCTGGACGAGGACGGCGCAGCCGTCTCCCATACCGTCCCGCAATCTCGATAACTCGTCCGGTCCGAGTTCGAGGGTCATGGCGTTGCCGGTCCAACTGCCGATGGGGCGGAAGTCACGCACCACGTGGTAGTTGGTCAGCGTGCGACCCCGGTTCTCGCCGGCATCGACCGTGGTCCTGTGCTCTCGATCGACGGATACGAGCCAGACCGTGGCGTCTCCGTAGTAGCCGTCGGACTCGCCGATCTCGACGGTGACCTGGCCGGGGGCGCTTGACGAGAGAGCCACCGCCGCCCGCCTTGCCTTCACGGCCTTCGACACGTTGATTGCCGTGTTCACCGCGCTCTTGTTGGATCCCACCGCGTGGCGCGAGCCATCGATCACGAGCTGGGGCGTGTAGACGTAGGCGATACCGAGCGCACGCGCATAGTCCCGCTGCCGCTCCGTCGTCTCTTCCGTCGCGAACCGATCCTCCCAGCCGATGTAGTTCCAATAGTCGACGTGGAACGAGAGCGCGACCACGTCGTCCCGCGTTGCCGCCAGCTCCCCGAGATACGCATCTGCGGAGGGGCAAGATGAGCAGCCCTGAGACGTGAACAGCTCCAGGACCACCTTGGGATCGTCCGCGTGCACCGCCGCCGGAACGGCCACGAGCGCAGAGGCGAGGAGAAGAGCACCCAGCTTCATTTTCGCAATCATGGCGCGATGCTAGCACGCGGGGAGCTGACGAATTCGCAAGACCAATCACGTTTGGGTGAAGGATGCGCCGCGTTTCTCAGCCCGCCTGCTCTTCCGGCTCCGGCGGATAAAGCCACGCCTTAGGGCGCCCTTCCGACTTGCCGGCCGCCTCTGCCTCCAGCCCCGGCGCGCGCTGCTTGGTGAGCTTCATCGTGATGTGATCGCCCGAGGTCGTGCGCCCGTAGCGCGCCGGATTGCCGGCGCTCACACAGCTCGGCAGGCACTCGATCTCGGCGTCGTAGTTGGGCTGATGGAAGAAGATCAGCGACAACCGATCGAGGTGCGCCTTGTTGCGGGGCGGATTGGCGATGCGGTGCATGGTCGAGCGCCAGCGGTCGTTGGTCCACTCGGCCATCAGGTCACCGAGGTTGACCGAGAAGCTGTCCGGGAACCAGGGCACGTCCTCCCATTCACCCGACTCGGTTTCGATCTGCAGTCCGCCCACAGCGGTGTCGCAGTGCACCAGCGTCAGGCTGCCGTAGTCGGTATGGGCGCCACCGCGAAGTTGCTCCGGCAGCGGCGCATCCGGCTGCGACGGATAATAGATGGCGCTGAAGTTGGTGATGTGCTCGTCGATCTTGGCCTGAAAGAAGTCCTCGGGCATGTCGAGCGCCACGGCGAAGATGCGCATCAAGTCGGCGGAGAGCCGCGACATTTCGCGATAGTAGGCCCCCCAGACCCTCGGCATGTCCGCCGGCTTGTCCGGCCAGATGTTGGGGGCGAAATAGCGTGCCCCGGCGGGGCCGTAGTGATACTCGTCGTAGGCCGCATCCACCGGCCCCATGCTGTAGGCCTCCTTGAGGTCCGGCGGGCGCTCCTCGTCGAGACTGTAGGCCAGGCTCTCTGTCCCCGGCGGCGTGTAGCCGCGGTAACGGTCGGCCGGCATCTTGTGCTTCATCTTTTCCCAGTGGGGCCGCGCGAAGAAGCCGCGCGAGATGGCGTGCATCTCGTCGATGAGCGATTTCGGAACCCCGTGGCCCGCCACCACCAGCCATCCGAACTCGCGGCAGGCGTCATCGAGTGCCTTTGCCGTGCGTTCCTTGTCGGCCTGGGAGCCGTGGAGAAAGGGCTCGATATCGATCAGCGGGATCATGGCCGTTCGCTCGTCGTCGCGGTTGGGGAGCGGGTTCTACACCGGCGCCGCGCGCCATGCACCCGCTGCGGGGGCGCCACGCACGCCGGCCCACTCAGTTGCGCGTGCCGAGGATCTCGCGCGCCTCCGCAGGCGTCGCCGGCTCCGCCCCCAGCATGCGGACCAGGGCCACCGCCTGCTCCACCAGCGCGGCGTTGGAGGGCGCGAGCCTGCCACGCTCCAGGTAGAGGTTGTCCTCCAGTCCGGTGCGGACGTGCCCGCCGCTCAGCACCGAGAGGCCGGCGACGGGAAGCTGGTCGCGCGAGATGCCGAAGGCCGCCCAGTGCGCGCCATCCGGCAGCAGGCTCTTCATGTAGGTGAGCGCCTCCGGAGTCGCTGGCGCGCCCCACTCGATCCCGAGGCAAAGCTGGAAGAACCCCGGCGCCTCCACGTGGCCCTTCTCAATCAGGTTTGCGGCAAGCCGGATATGGCCCACGTCGAAGACCTCCAGCTCCGGCACGACCCCCCACTCGCGCATGTTGTCGGCCATGTAGCGCAGCTGCGGCGGCGAGTTGATCATGACGCTGTCGTCGCGCACGCCGCCCGAGTTCATGGTCGCCACATCCAGGCTGCAAATCTCGGGCCTGAGCTCGCCCACGTGGGCGATCCGCCTGGCCGGCGCGGTGAAGGTGGTGCCAGGCCCGTAGTCGTAGGGGTCCTCCACGCCGGGGCTGAGACGGGCGCCGTAGCCCGTCGTGAGGTTCAGCACGACGTCGGTCTCGCTCTGGCGGATGAGGCCGGCGGTCTCGCGGTAGTGATCCAGCGCCATGCTGGCCTTCCCCGACTCGGGGTCGCGCACGTGGACGTGCACGATGGCCGCGCCGGCCCTGGCCGCATCGAGCGCGGAGTGCGCGATCTCGGCCGGCGTCACGGGCACCGCCGGGTTCTTCGCCACCGTGTCCGCCGAGCCCGTCACCGCACAGGTGATGATGACCTTGCGCGCCATGTCTCCCCTCTCCCCCGTCGCACCGCCGGGGCGAAGACCCCTCGGGGCGATGATGGCACGAATGCCCGCGCCTCGCGACCGCGTCACGGCCTGCGACGCTTGGCTTGCTCTCGATCGACATGGCGCGATTCTGGCGCGGGTAACGCGCGCCGTGCACCGCGCCATTGTAATTGGCACGATGCCTTCCATCATCCCCTGCACCATAAGAAGAGAAAATTAATTGTTATATAGCAGCGTCTTATGATTTCGGCTCTCGCCTCGCGCGGCTTCGGTCCAAATCTTCAGACACCAAATAGGTACCACCTCATTTCGCTCCGAAGCGTGCTCTTGTCGCTTGAACGATGGTAACGATTCGGTAGTGCCGTGGAGGCAGCAAGACGGCTCACGTTATAGACGGCATCAGGTTCCGGCGGGCTGCCGCGCTTGGTCGACCTCGATCCACAGGCTCTCCACGCCGCGAAGGACGATGCCGTCCCTGTACCGGGGCTCGTCCGCCAGGCGGATCGAAGGGAAGCGATCGAGCAAGCCCCGAAACGCGACGCGCGCCTCCAGGAGCGCCAGCGATGCGCCGAGGCAGTAGTGAATGCCGCGTCCGAATGAAAGGTGGCTTTTCTCCTCGCGGCCGATGTCGAGCGCCTCAGGGTTCTCGAACGCGGCAGGATCCCGGTTCGCCGCGCCGAGCAGGGCGATCACCTTCTGGCCCGCGCGCAGGCGCTTGCCGTCCATCTCCAGGTCCTCGCGGACGACGCGCCCGTCGAGCTGGACGGGGCTGTCGTAGCGCAGCAGCTCGTCGACGGCCGGCTCCAGCAGGCAGGGCTCGGCGCGCAGGCGGCGCAATTGGTCGGGATGGCGGAGCAGCGCCAGCATGCCGTTGCCGATCAGATTGCGCGTCGTCTCGTTGCCCGCCACCAGGATCAGCAGCATGGTGGACAGCAGCTCTTCGCGGGTCAGCTTGTCGCCTTCCTCCTCGGCTGCGAGCAGCGCACTGACGATATCCTCCCGCGGCTCGCGCTGCCGCGCCTCGACGATGGTCTCGAAGTAGGCGAACAGCTCCTCGGTCGCGCGCCGGACCGCCTCGACCTGCGCAGGCGTGAGGATCGGCTCGACGATGAGCGCAATGTCGTTGGACCATCCCTCGAACCGGTTCATGTCCTCTGCCGGCACGCCCAGCATCTCGGCGATCACGGTCACGGGCAACGGGTAGCCGAGGGCGGCGATCAGGTCGAAACGGTCATGGTCGGCGACTGCGTCGAGAAGCCGGTCGGCGATTGCCTGCACCCGCCCGTGCCATTGCGACACCGAGCGCGGCGTGAACGCCCGGGAGACCAGCGCGCGCAGCCGCGTGTGGTCCGGGGGATCGATGTCCAGGATGGTGGTCAGCCCGACATCGTGGAAGCGGCGATCCTCGGCGGAGAAGCGCTTGTGATCGCGCAGCACGGCGTCGGCGTCCTCGTAGCGGGTCAGGACCCAAGCATCGACCAGCCTCATGCGATGGATAGGATCCCTCTCCCTCAGCCGGCGATAGACCGCGTAGGGATCTCTCGCGACCTCGTCGGAGAGGGGATTGTAGGCAACGCCGGATTCGAGCCGCTCGCGAGCGAGCAGCGCCTGCATGGCGACCGGCTTGACCAGACCGGCGACAGCCTCCAGCGCATTGATCATTGTCCGTTCTCCGCCAGATGACGAGCGCCCGCACCATACTACCCTAGGCACAAACCGCCTCGGTCGACGTCGCGACGCCCAGGCAGGCGAAGCGCAATCGGTCGCCGTCTCCTACTCGCTACGTGTCGGGATAGTGTCAATCGGCATTCAATCCGGCCCCCCGATCTGGGGGGCACTTTGCCACGATTAACAGCAAATTAAAGCACTGAATTTGACTCTGGATCCAGAAACACCGAATTGAAGGTTGTTCCACCTGCTACACATTAAGCGGCAACGGAAAGCTACTAGGGACGTTCTCGTGCGGAGTTGTCCTTTATGTTGCGAAACTTCTTTCTTCCCATATGAATCTTTCTTGATCCAGATACTACCGTTTGTGCATTGGCAGACTTATCCTCTCATAATTCTTCAACATCTGAACGTCCTCTCTCGCCAACTCCTCGTGTTTTTCCAATTCCCCCACCGCGTACTCTAGAGCAATCGTCATCATTCCTAATCAAGTCATCTCCAGCCTCAATTTTTGGACCATAGTACATGTGGAATAAATGCCCAAACCCTTGAAACCCTCCAGTCCGTTCATCAATAAACATTGCCACACTGCACTGACGATGAGGTCCGCCTCTGTGCGCCATCAAATTGTCCCGCATGTCCTTTAGCCAGTTGAAATACTCCATCGCACCTGGAACGGTTGCGTAAACAACTGCGGGATTGAGATAAACTTGAGGTCTCTTATCGAAACACGAGACCATGGACATAACAGCATCTCGAATTAGGCTGATGCAAACATCAGTGTCACGATCACCTTTTGAACTGGTGGTCAACAACTCCTTCCAGAGTTGCGCCCGTCTCAGAGCGTACTTCAAATCATGGACAAGGAGAGTCCACTCGGAAAACTGTTTGGCCTCCGGAGTAGTTAACGTCCTCGCCGTAGCCCATTTGGACTCGCCGCCTCTTGCAGATATACTACTCTTTACAGCCGCCGTAATGACTCCTTAGAAAACTGTGCTGCATGAGCCTTTACGACGTTACGACGTTACGACAAGTCTTTTCCCGAAACTTGATCACACTCATGATGTGTGCCATTAACGGACGGCCAGAGAATGCATAAGCCATACTACGCCTTACGTGACTTTGGTATAAATAATGTACGGGAATTAACGTTGAACGCCGTCCCTGACGACCACAGGGATTGAGCGCCAACATAACGAGCCTTTGACAGTGAGGTGGCGTTAGTTCCGGCTCCACCCTACCAAAACGCGATACCAAGCTACAGTTGCATCAGGAGCCGGCCGCACGGTAGCGCGATCCTCGGCAAGCAGACTACTTCGCGCCGGCGGCTCTGCGGAGCTGGGCGGAGGGGCGGAAGCGGAGCGACTTGGACGCCCTGATCCGGATCGCCTCGCCGGTCTGCGGGTTGCGGCCCTTGCGACCCTTGCGCTTGACGATGCTGAATGTGCCGAAGTTGCCAATGGAGTAGCGGCCTTCCCTCTTCGACTTCTTGATCCCGGCCTCGATCTCGCCCAGCACCAAGTCCACGGTGCGCTTGGCCTCGGCCTTGCTCATCTTGCCCTTCTTGGCGACGTTCTCGATGAATGCTGCTCTGCTCATGGTCGGTAGCCCCTCTGTCGATTCATGTCGCGACTCGAATGTGGCTGAACCGCTACATATAGCGGTTTTTCTGCAATGTACACACTACAAATGTGCGATATCGGATTGGCGAAATCCCCCCTTATACATTTCCCTCAGGCGCCGGGCGCTCGCATTTTCTTGATTTCCCTCAACGGCGGGCGCTCGACTCATGATTCCGCGCGCGTTCCGCGCGACGCTCGCTTGCCTACGTGCCTTTCGGTGCTATTTTTTCGGCTTGGTTTAGAGCGCAAATTTGATATGTAAAATCAATAAATTGCCGATTTCACCCTCGCCACATGTAGCATTGCGTACTGCACTGCAAACACTGAGTCAACACACACGCCGAACTCTGCGCGCGTGAGCGTTCCGTCGCCTAGGGATTCTAGCGATTGAGTGTCCGTTTCCAATCCCGTCGCAGAGGGCGGAGCCAGATGTCCACTTTCGGCTCCGCGCGCTTCACTTTCGTGTCGTATGCGCCCGCGTCTCCAGGTGGTTCCGACTTGGGGCCAGAGCGAGACGTAATGGACGGCGAGGGTGTGGGGCCGGGCGCGTTGGCGTCGAGCGACATGGGGTCGGTCGACATTCTCGCCGGCAAACCCGCCGAGGGATGTCATCGATCGCCGTGGCTCGAAAGGAGGATGCCTTCGGTAGCCGGCAAGCCCAACTTCGTTGCGGCCGCCACCATCGACTTGTCCAGGCTGTAGATCGCATCGGCCCGGCGGTTGGCGGCAATGGCAAGGTGCAATGCGTCCCCCGCCCTCAGACCGGTCTCGAACCGGTTGACCCAATCTCTGGCCCGATCGAAATCGTTACGGTCCGGCAACAGGACGACAAAGGACTCCTCGATCATGGATTCGAACCGCGAACCCGCCTCGTGCGCCGCTGCGGGGTCAAGCTCGCCCATGCGGACCTCGCGGGCAAGCAGCGAGGCGAACTCGAGCCGGGTCCAGTGGCTGACCGCCAGTTCGTCGGCCGGCAGGTCTTCGAAGAAGTCGGCTATCGGTTCGCTGGTGGCCTCGGGCAGGATGAGGGGCACGAGGAAACTGGTGTCGAAATAGCGCATCCGAGGGGATTGCCTGCTTCACAAACGCTCGTCCCGCATCTCGCGCAGCAGGTCGGCGGCAGGGCGCCGCAAGTGAGGCATGGCCGTCCGAAACTCTGCCAGGTCTCCCAGCGGCAGCGGATTCCTGGGTCGAACGACGGCAGACACGTGCGCCACGGCCTTGCCGCGGCGAGTGATGACCACGTCCTGACCCGACTCGACCTTGTCCAGAAGTTCGCTGAGGCGCGCCTTGGCTTGCGCCAGATTGACGGTGATCACGGCAGCCCCTTGTGGTCATGCAACTGGTCAATACCTTAGCGGTCCCGGCGCGATCGGCCTACAGTATTTTGGAGAAGGCGCCGGCACCCGGGTGTGGGCGACCTCGCGTCTGACGGTCCTGCTCAGACCTTCCTGACGGTCCAGATCACCTTGCCGACGATATGGGCCTCGTCGATCAGGCAGGTATAGGGCTCGTAGTCCGGGTTTGCGGAGAGCAGTCGAATTGCGGGGGGCTCGGAGGGGGCCAACATCTCGACCCGCTTGACCACGAGGCCGCCGCCGTCCCAGAGCACCACCATCTCGCCGGTCACCGGCATGCGGCGGGAGATGTCGACCACGATCCTGTCGCCCTCTCCGATGAGGGGCTCCATGGAATCGCCGCGTGCGCCGAGGATGCGCAGGTTCTCGGGCGCGGTGCGTCCCTCGTGGCGGATCATGGCGTCGGGCATGTACCAGCGCGCGACCTCGGCGGCGTTGTCCGCGTTGAGTGCTCCGGGACCGGCGGAGGCATCGACAGCCATCTCCCGGACGGCCGAGACCGGCGCGTTGGGAAGCTGGGGCGGCTTGAAACGGGGAACGCGGGATTTTGCGGACCTGCGCCTTGGCACGAAGTCCTGGCGCAGGCTCTCGGGATCGCAGCCGAGCCACTCGGCCAGCGCGTTGCGGTCGCGGGAGCGGAGCACTTTGGGGGTTCCGCGCTGGAGAAACTGGTGCACGTAAGAGGGGCCCCTTCCGATGGCGAGGGAGGCCTCGCGCATGGTGCCGTCGCGCTCCCGGAGGAGGTCGCGGATTCTCTGCCTGACGGGGTCTGTCTTGAGAAAGTGGCTGTCATCGGCAGGCGGTGAGGCTTTTCGGTCATGGGGCATGGTGTGTTCTCAGGAACTGGGATCGTTGATATGTTTTAGGCACTATATACGTATTGTCAAGCATATGTTGTATGTCTGTTCTCTATCCACTCAACCCGTGCCCCGGCTCTTCCGTCTGCGGTAGACCGGAGACACCGGCCGCTCGGCCGCGAACGAAGCTCCAGAAAACAGCACTCTGCGCCATATTCGCGCGACCGCATGGCGATAATTCCGCCGAGAAGCGGCCTTGAGCAGGCAATTTCCGTGTAGCGTTTCCATCCGAATTGCGTTGTTTTTCGGCTCATTTGTCCGCCTATGTCGCTCTATGTCGTGTTGTGTATGAAATAACCGTCAATAGGCCATTGTACCGGCCGACTGTTCGCACTATGTTCGAACGCATGCACGATACGGCACAAGACCTCCGAAACACCGTCAGGCGCTTCCTCAAGCGCACCGGCATCAGTCCTAGCAAGCTGGGAAGGGAAGCGGTGAAAAACCCCAGCTTCGTCTTCAGGCTCCTGAAGGGGAGCTCGCCGCGTCTCAAGACCGCCGACCGCGTTCTCAAGGCCATGGGCCTCGAGCCCATCGGGCCGCGCTTCCGGCGCGAGATGGAGGCGTACCTGAAGATCACCGGCGCCAATCGCTCAGCGCCGGGCAGGGAGGTGCTCAAGGACACATCCTTCGTCAAGCGCGTGCTCAAGGGCCGCTCGCCGCAGCTGAAAACCATGGATCGTGTGCGCGACTGGATGCGGCAGAGCACGAACGTCGAGGAGTGGCGGCTGATCGAAGTCGCCGGCGCCGCCGCCGAGAACGCCTCTGCAGGCGACGACGGGGAGACGCTTTGGCCGGATGTGGGCGAGGGCCCGTACATGAACCCGTGCGAGGTGGCTTCCGTGCTGAATGTGACCGAGCGAACCCTGGGCCGCTGGCGGGACGAAGGCAGGGGTCCGGAGTTCTATCAGGACGGACGGTTCGTGCGCTATGCGCGTGCGAAGGTGGATTCGTGGATGAGGTCCATTGAGGGTTCCTCGCGCCCGGACCCGGGCAAGCCGCCACCCGAACCCGACACCGATGAGTCCCCCTGCTCTCCGGAGAGCGAGTAATGGGCGCGCGGACTCGCTTGCGGATCGTGCGGCCTTCGGCGCTGGCGCTCTCTACCTTGCTCGCTTTGACCGGTTGCGGCCTGAGCGCAATTGAAGATGCGCGCGAGGAGGCGCGGGCGGTGGCCCGGGATGCCGCTGCGGCGCGCGCGGGCACATCGGCCGAGCCCGGCTACGTGACGGTGCGCCGGGTGGACCGGCCCTGGGTGGGGCTGGTGCCAATTGAAGAAGCCAGGAGCACGCTGCCCGAGCGCCTGCTCACCGAAGACGCGGTGACCCTGCCGCTGGCCGGCGCCGATGACGATGCAGTGCTGGCGGCTCGCATCGAGGCCGTCACCGGCATTCCCGTGCGCTTCGTCGGCGCCGCCCGTGAGAATTCGGGAACGGCCTTCGCCGCCGCGGACCTGCTGGTGCCGAACGGCGCCGTCTGGACCGGCCCCCTCGACCGGCTGCTGGATGGCTGGACCGAGGCCGCCGGCCACGAGTGGCGGTACGCGGATACGGGCCGCATCGAGATCGTGCGCCGGCTGACGGCAGTGTTCCAGGTCAACGCTCTGGCCGGCACCGAGCGCCACGGCGCTTCGTCGTCCACCCAGGACCAGGCCGGCGAGGACGGATCGAGCAGCCTCAGCGCCCAGTCCATTGAGAGCGAGACCGTCTACGACCCCTGGCCCGAGATCGAGGAGCAGGTCGCGGGCCTCGTGGGCGAGGAGACCAGGATCACGGTCTCGCCGGCGAGCGCCTCGGTGACGGTGAGCGGCGTGCCTGCGGACGTGCGCAGGGTGCGCGGCTATCTCGCCTGGCTCAACCGCGAGGTGCTGCGTCCGGTGACGCTGAGCGTCCACCTCTACGCGGTGCGCTTCGAGCACGAGAGCGACCACGGCGTGGACGTCTCGCTGAGCGAGACGCTGGGCTCGTCGGTGGGCCTTTCGGTGGCGGGCGACACCGTATCGGTGATCAGGCTCACCGACACCGGAGGCGCCGTAGACACCGGAGGTTCCGTAGACACGCTGGCGGCGGCGGTGCGGGCGCTGAGCCGGGCGGGCACGGTATCGCGGGTGCTGTCCGCCGACATCCCCTCGCTCAACGGCAAGCCGGCGCAGTTCCTCGAGCTCACCAACGAGGCCTATCTGAAGGAGCTCAGGACCACGGCCGGCCAGGGGGTGGCGCAGACCGAGATGGTGCCGGGCACGGTGTCCTCGGGGTTCGCGCTCTCCTATCTCGCGCGCATCACCGGACCGGACGAGGTTCTGGTGCGTCTCAACGCCAGTCTCAGGGACCGCCCGCGCTTCACCACCTTCACCACCGACGGTCACACCATCCAGCTTCCGGCCTACGGCGGGCGCGCGGTGCAGGTGACCCGCAAGATCGCGCACGGCGAGACCCTGATGGTGACGGGGTTCACCGACCGGGGCGCGGTGTCGGACAGGCAGGGCAGCATCGACGCGGACTTTCCCTTGCCCGCCGGCGGGCGCAGCGCGCAACTGGTGCGCGAGGAACGGGTGCTTCTGATTGCGGCCGAGGTCGGCGCACCGCTCGGCATCACGCAGGTTCACGGGGTCGAGCTGGACGGGGGCGAGTCCCTGCCCCGGGGAGACTATCCGTGAGCGTGCTGACCGTCGGCGGGCGGCGCTTTGCGGCCGGGCTCTACTGGCTGGAGCGCGAGGGTGCGGCCTCGGTGGCTAGGAACGCGCGGGCCTTCAAGCGGCCCTGGCACGTTCACTGGGACGAGCAGACCGGCTACGCGGCGGACGGGGAGAGCCCGAAGGGCTGCCCGAGCCTGGCGGCGTCGCTGCAGGCGCATATCGGCGCTCCCACCTGGATGGCGCTGGTGGAGGCTGACGACGGGCGCCTTGCTCTGGTGAAGGCCAGGGACGGCGCCTTCCTTGCCGACGGCGACGAGGTGTTCGCCGACCGGGAGGCCGCGCTCGCGGCCTTCGAGCGCGCTCGCGGCGAGTCGAACAGTTCCCCTGGACCGGTGAGTTCCACGGTACCGGAGAGTTCCTCCGTACCCGTGAGTTCCACGGTGGGCTGGGCGCTCCATGCGACGCCGGGGCTGATGAAGGACGCGGGAGCGGGGAGTTCCCCTGTACCAGGGAGTTCCCCTGTGAGCGAGATCGACCCCACGTCGCTGGTGGACGATCCCGCCATGCGCCTTGCGGCGGCGCCGCTCTCGATGCTCGGCCTGCCGAAGGTGGGGCGCTTCCTCGCGCTGGCCGTCATGGTGGCGGGCGGCGCCTTCGTGTGGACGCAGCGCGGCACGCTCTGGGACTTGATCGCCGGACCCGAGGAGGCGGCGGAGGCGGAGCAGGCGCCCGCGGTTCCGCCGGTGACGGCGATACTGGATGCGGGCGCGCTGCTTTCGGGCTGTCGGCAGGCGCTCATGGCGTATCCGCCGTACATGCCGGCATGGCGCACGGAGCGCATCTCCTGCGAGGGCCTCTTCGCAGACATCGCGCTCATCGGCGTGCGCCCGGAGCTCGAGGACCGGGCGGTGCTCACGGTGCGCTGGCGGCTCGGTTCGGGTCGTCCTGAGCCCCTGCACCGGCGCATCGCCGAGACGCACCTCTCCGACTGGTACGCGGCTTCGGTCACGGGGGACCGGGCCTGGGCGGTTACGCCGCTCGAGCCCGTGCTGCGGCTTGGATATGACATTCCCCCCTCCCTGCTCGACTTCCGCAAGGCGGTGGACCGCCACTTCGGCGCGCGCGGCACCCGCATCGAATACCCCATGCAGGGCGACGGCATCGAGTTGCGCGTCACGACCGGGCGCGTGCCCTTCCGCCTCGCGGATGCCGTCTCGGCCGTACCCGGACTCGAGCTCGTGCGGCTCGTCCGGGACAGCGCCGGCGAGTGGCGGCTCGAAGGGCGGCGGGTGTCGCCGGTCTCCATGCCGCGCGAACGCTTCGAGCAGGCGGTTCGGCCGGTGACTGAGTCACTGACTCAGTCAGTGACTCAGTCGGTGGCGCAGCCAGCAGCGCAGCCACTGGCGAAGCTGGAAGGCGCGGCCAGCGCCCCGATCGGCGGTGCTGCCGGCGAAGCCGCCGGCACGGCCGGCGATGCAGCCGGCAGCGCGGTCAACCACAGGGCCAACGACGGAGGTTCCGGATCATGAACAAGCGAGCACGATGCGCCCGGAAGCATCTGCGCTCACGCATCATGGCGGGCGCGAGCGCGCTCGCCATCGGAATCGCGATCCACGGAATCGCGATTCAGGCTGCGGCGACGGGAGCGCTGATGCCGGTGTTCGCGACAGCGGCGGCGGCGCAGGAGAGCGAGGAGGTCTACCGCCAGGAGGCGCTGGCTCATGCAAGGGCCATCTCCGAGGCCTGGCGGCGCCTGGAGGACCACATCCTGCGGCGCTCGGCTGCGCCCACGCGCTGGACCGGCTCCGTGCCGCCGGCGTCGACCGGGTGGCTTGCGGCATGGACCGAGCGGGGAGTAAGGGCGCGCTACTGCGATAACACCCTGCTGGTCTACATGGAGCCCGAGGTCCTCAAGGGCGTGGGCCGCGACCAGCGCTCGGTGCAGGTGGCGCCCCACCTCTATGCCAGCCAGGGGAACGCCCTGGCAGGCGGCCTCGCCGCCCTGCACTGGCTTTCGGGTGCCTCAGGCACATCGGTAGCCGAAGGAACCGCGGGCCGACCTGACGTGACCTTGCCGGCATGTCTCTCCGATTCGTCCTTCGGCGGTCCCCTGCCCTCGGGGCGGGTGGCGCTCGCGGGCGCGGTGCGGGACCCGCACCTCGATCTGCGCGAGCGGATCTCGCACGAGCGCACCGTGGAGGACTGCCCCGAGGGCACGCACGGCGAGGGCCGGACCATGACCCGTGAGGTACGGCAGACACACGACGGCCGGGGCGATGCGGTGGGCGATCCCGTGATGGGGTCCTGGCAGGTATCGATCGACGACTGCCGGGCCGACTACAGCGAGTGGGAGCACTACACCCTGGCGTGCAGCTGGCTTGCGGGCCCGCCGCACGACCGGGAGATGACGGGTCAGGAGATCTGGCGCCGGGAGAAGACGGTGACTGCCGATGGCGTGTCGTGGGG
Organism: Alphaproteobacteria bacterium; assembly: GCA_022820945.1. Taxonomy (GTDB): domain Bacteria; phylum Pseudomonadota; class Alphaproteobacteria; order UBA828; family UBA828; genus WTGU01. The sequence continues at coordinate 19,809 of JAJEEP010000142.1, forward strand.
CGCGCCGGAGTTCGTCTCGACGAGCTGCTGGGAGGGGCAGGTGCCGGCGCTTCCGCAGGCCGTGGTGACCGAGACGATGCGGACCGAGACCGCGAGCGGGGCCTGCCCTGCGGGTTACACAGGCACGGCGGTGCTGACGCGGACGGTGACGACGCGGTCCACGACGTGGCCCTGGGATGCGCAGCCCACGGTCCAGGAGATCCCCGGCAACTGGATCTCGGACGAGAGCGGGTGCAGCCGGATGGTGACGCCGGTCACCGAGCCTCCGGATGACGAGCCGGACGGGGAAAACCCCGGTGACGAGGGGGATCCGGATTCTCCTGACAGGAAGCCCGATCCCGATGTACGCGATGACGACCCCAATCCCGAGACCCCTGACGAGAAGCCGAAACCCACAACACCGCAGGTGACGCCGAGCGGTCCGAGCGGTCCGGGGACGGGGGCTCCTGGCACCGGCACCTGCGGGCCGTCGCCCGGCGAGGGCTCGGACGGCCCCGGCGACGGTACTTGCACCGGGCCGGGCGTGGGGCCGGGCGCGGGCGGCGGCAGCGGCGGCTGTTTCCTCACGGAGGCGGTGGTGGGCGCGCAGGGCATCGAGGCCGACGACGGCCCGACGCTGACTGCGCTGCGCGCCTTCCGCGACGGCTACATGCAGCAAACGCCGGAGCGCCGGGCGCTGGTGAAGCGCTACTACGAAGTCGCGCCCCGCATCGTGGCGGCGATCCCGCGCGGACACAGCGACTGGGCCTGGATCGGCGCGCAGGTGGACGACGCGGTGGCGGCGATGCGCGCCGGTGAGAGCGATCTTGCCTTCACCATCTACGTCGCCATGGTGCGCCGCCTCGAGGCGGGCTGGCTCGCGCCGGTCCGGGCGGTGCGGTCATGAGGGCGGGTCGCACCATGATGGGCCTGGCTGCGGCTGCGCTCATGGCGGCGGGCGCGGCAGAGGCACATGCACAGTCAGGGCCTTCCAACTACAGCTCCCACGACGCGGCGTTCTTCTCGGAGCTGCTGACCGACCGGATCTGGGTTCTCGAGCGCCCCAACTCGGCGCAGGCGGGCGACCGGGGCCTGGTCTGGGGCATTCACCACGCAGCGGACGGCACCGCGCGGGCGTGCATCCATCTCGACGGCGTCTGGCAGGCGCGTGTCGACCGCTGGCGCGTGGTGTCGTCGCCCCGCTTCCGGGCCCTCTACAACTACCAGGACGCCGGCACCGAGCCCGATCCCGGCCACGAGAAGGGACACGTGCCCATCTTCTACGACCCGGAAACGGGCCGGCTCCACAGCGAGAGCGTCGGCGGAGCGGAAGGCTCGCAGGGCAACTGGTTCGTGCTCTCTCTCGGTTGGGTGCAGGAGAGCTGGCCGCAGGCGCTGAAGCGGGCTTGCCCGAGCCTGCCCCTTCCCATCGCCGTGCCCGTGAACGAGAAGCAGACGTCCGTCTTCATGGAGGAGGCGGTCGCGCAGGACCCCGACGCGGCATTCCGCGCTCATCCGGGCTCGCACCTGCGGGCACCGGGCGTAGCGGGGCTGGCCATGTCCGCGGGGGCGCCGGCGGTGACGGCGTCCGAGCTCGTGCGTTTCCTTGCAGCCCACGACGGGCACGTGCTCGAGAGCCCGGCGGGCATTCGGATGGTGCTGGTGCTGTGGGCCGAACGTGACGAGCTTTGGCGGCTGGACGAACATGGGAACGTAGCCGACACGGCGGTTCTGTTGGCTTCGGCCGATGGCGCCGGCATCTCGGTGCAGTGGGAGCGCCTGCCGCGCCGTCTGGAGTACCGCCTGGGCGATCCCTTCCCTCTGCAGCCGACCGGCGAGCGCTACGGCGCGATGGCGCTCACGGACCGCCTCATCGCTGCGGATCGGCCGGTCACGCTGCCCTTGGGAGATATGGGCGACATCTCGCTGCGTTTCCACGAAGGCGGCGCGGTGACGGCGGAAGACGTCCACGGCGGCGAGCTCGATGGCCGCTGGCGCTGGTCGCGGGGCCAACTCCACGTCTCGCTGGACGGTATGGCAGAGACGCTGGCCTGGCCCTGGCGCAATCTTGCGCGGCACGTCGGCGCGATCCCGGCCTCTTCCGACGGCGCGGCGGAGTGAGCGGACGATGAGCGTGCCCGTTCTCCGCCTGGTCTCGTCCGCCGCCATCCTTGCGGCCGTCGCCCTTTCAGCGAGCGGCGGCGCTGCAGGGGAATCGCCGCCCCTGCCGATAGAGATCGGGGAGATCGGGAAGCCGATCTCCGCGGTCTCGGAGACGGTCGAGACAGACGCGCGGACCGCGGATGACAACGCCCTTCGGCATGCGGCGCAGCCGCCGGTATCCGGGCCGGCGGAGGAGGCCGCCGGCCCCGCCGGTGTTTCGCTGGCGGCCAATGCCGCACCCGATACAGATGCGAAAGCGCCGCCGGCGAGCCGCCTGCTTCGCTCCCTGGAGGCGTGGTCTGCGCAGCCGGCGATGGCCTCGCCATCGCCCGACGGGGCCACCGCCGATGTCGGCCATACTTCAGCGAAAGCGCCAATCGGCGGATCTCCAGGGAGTTCCGCTGGACCGGCGCGTTCCGCTGGACCAGGGAGTTCCCCTGTACCGGGGAGTTCCCCCGTACTGCACGGCTGTCCGCGTGCGCTGCTGGCATCCCTTCTGGCGGAGGCAACCGAGACGGCGGATGCGGTCTCTGCGCTCGCGATCGAGCGCGAGACGCTGGCGCTCTGCCGCGAACGTCAGGAGATCGTCAACGGCATCGTGGCGCTGGAGGGCGAGCTGCAGGCGCTGCTGGCCGAAGCGCCGGGCGAGATCGGAGCGCCCGGCACAGGTGCCGGCGCAGCCGGGTCTGCGGACGCCCCTATAGTTAAGGTGTCCGCGCCGGTCCGCGTGATCGAGGTGCCGGCGCCTGCGCCCCTGCGCGCGGAGACGGCAGAGGCGGCGAAGGCCGCCCCGGCGCCCGCGCCGGAGCTCCCTTCTTACAGCTGGTTCTCCATCGTCGGCACGGCCGGCGACCTGCGCGCCGGCGTCAGCGACGGCACCGGGCACGGTAGCACGAGTGTCTGGTTCGTGCGCGAGGGCGACCGGCTCCGGGTGTACGTCGGGATTGTGAGATTTGAACGAAGTGTGTGGTCTTCGGTCGTTTTCGGGTATTGTTCTGACAGTGTATTCGGCTGTCAGAACGGAGGCCCCCATGACACCGCTCCCCGAGTTGTCCGAACTCGGCCTCAG
>JAJEEP010000035.1 GCA_022820945.1 Alphaproteobacteria bacterium
ATGTGCCCGAAAACGCCGTTCGGCGGCTTCGAGAAACCACCATGACGTCGGCCAGACAGGTTCCGGGCTCCCTCGAACAACCTGCGGCCAGCGCGGTCTCACTCATCCCGAGCCCTCAGCGCGACTAAAAATTGTTCCTGAGGCCTGAGCGGCGTCGATTGACAGGGGCGAAGGCGCTCCCTATGGTGCGCCGCCCCTCCGAAAGAGGATGAGATGAAGGTCTTCAACTCGCTGCGCGCCGCGAAGAAGCGCCACAAGGATTGCCAGATCGTGCGCCGCAAGGGCCGCGTGCTGGTCATCAACAAGCGCAACCCGCGCTTCAAGGCGCGCCAGGGCTGATCGCGTCCGGCCGTCTCGGCCGTTCCAGCACAACGCCGCCTCGCATTGACGGGCGGCGCGTGCGCGCCGACAATCCGCCACGCTCACAAGGGAGGGTCCACGCCGGGCCCCGAAAGGTGCTGTCGTGATCGCCATGCCTGAGCCCGACGCGGGCGTCATCAGCCAGCGGCAGTCCCTGGTGGCCGCGCTGCGCAAGCTGCTGCCCGAGGACTGCGTGATCGACGACGAGCGGGGCCTGCGCCCCTTCGAGTGCGACGGCCTCAGCGCCTACCGGTCGCTGCCGATGGTCGTCGTGCTGCCGCGCGACACGGGCGAGGTCAGCCGCGTGCTCTCGCTCTGCCACGAGCGGGGCGTCAAGATCGTGCCGCGCGGTGCCGGCACCGGGCTTTCCGGCGGCGCGCTGCCGCTCGCCGACGGGGTCACCGTGGGTTTCGGCAAGCTCAACCGGGTCCTCGAAATCGATACCGCCAACCGCTGCGCCGTGGTCCAGCCCGGCGTCGCCAATCTCGCCATCAGCACGGCGGTCAGCCCTTACGGCCTCTACTATGCGCCGGACCCCTCCAGCCAGATCGCCTGCTCCATCGGCGGCAACGTGGCGGAGAATTCCGGCGGTGTGCACTGCCTCAAGTACGGGCTCACCACCAACAACCTGCTCGGCGTCGAGATGGTGCTGATGGACGGTGAGATCCTGCGCCTCGGCGGCAAGCAATTCGATGCCGAAGGCTACGACCTGCTCGGCGTGGTGACCGGCTCGGAGGGACTGCTCGGGGTCGTCACCGAGGTGACGGTGCGGCTGCTGCCCAAGCCCGCCACGGTGCGCGCGCTCCTGCTCGGCTTTCCCGACAGCGCCTCGGCCGGCGCCTGCGTGGGCGAGATCATCGCTGCCGGAATCATTCCCGCCGGGCTCGAAATGATGGACAAGCCGGCGATCGAGGCAGCGGAGAGCTTCTGCCAGCCCGGCTACCCCATGGACGTCGCGTCGATCCTGATCTGCGAGCTCGACGGGCCCGCGGTGGAGGTGGACGAGCTCGTCGACCTGGTGGGTGACCTCGCCCGCAAGTCAGGCGCGACGACGATCCGCGCGAGCGAGAGCGAGGAAGAGCGGGAGCGCTTCTGGCTCGGCCGCAAGTCCGCCTTCGGCGCCGCCGGCCGCATGGCGCCCGACTACTACGTGATGGACGGCACCATCCCGCGCGCGCGCCTGCCCGAGGTCCTGACCCGGATTGGCGAGCTCTCCCGAGAATACGATCTGCCCGTCGCCAATGTCTTCCACGCGGGCGACGGCAACCTGCATCCACTGATCATGTACGATTCCAGTATCCCCGGTGCCCTCCAGCGCACCGAGGAAATGGGCTCCGAGATCCTCAAGCTCTGCGTCGAGGTGGGCGGCGTGCTCACCGGCGAGCACGGGGTCGGCGTCGAGAAGCGCGACCTGATGGGCACGATGTTCAGCGACGACGACCTCAAGCAGCAGCAGCGCATCAAGTGCGCCTTCGATCCGGACCAGCTGCTCAACCCCGGAAAGGTCTTTCCGACCCTCCACCGCTGCGCCGAGCTCGGCCAGATGCACGTGCACCGCGGCGAGAGGCCCTTCCCCGATCTGCCCCGCTTCTGATGGCCGACGACCTGGCGCCGACGGATGCGGACGGCCTCGCGGACGCTGTGCGCTGGGCCGTCGCCGGCGAGCACCCGCTGGAGGTCGTTGCCGGCGGCTCCAAGCGGCACTTCGGCCGTCCGGTGCAGAGCGAGGCCACCCTCTCGCTCGCGGCATTCGACGGGATCGTCGACTATCAGCCCTCGGAGCTGGTGCTGACGGCAAAGGCGGCGACGCCGCTCGCCGTCATCGAAACGGCGCTCGAAGCCGAGAGGCAGATGCTGGCGTTCGAGCCTGCTGACTACGCGCCGCTGTTCGGCCCAGCCGAGGGCGCCACCTTGGGCGGTACGCTGGCCTGCAACCTCTCGGGCCCGCGCCGAATCAAGGCAGGCGCTGCGCGCGATCACTTCCTCGGCGTGCACGCGGTGAGCGGGCGGGGCGAGCGCTTCAAGGCCGGCGGCCGGGTGGTCAAGAACGTGACCGGCTACGATGTCTGCAAGTTGCTTGCGGGCTCCTACGGCACGCTGGCCCTCATGCACGAGGTGACGGTCAAGGTGCTGCCCGCGCCGGAACGGACGCGCACGGTGCTGGTCTATGGGCTGGAGCCGGCCGCAGCGATGGACGCCTTGGAGGCTGCTCTTTCCAGCGCCCACGAGGTCTCGGGCGCGACCCACATGCCGGCCGAGGCTGCAGCGCGCTCGGCGGTCTCCTATGTCGCGGATGCGGGCACCGCGGTGAGCGCGGTCCGGGTCGAAGGCTTCCCCACCTCGGTAGAGGCGCGCTGCCAAGCGCTGCGCGAACTGCTCGGGTGCTTCGGCGCGGTCGAGGAGCTTCACTCGAAGAACTCGGCGACTCTCTGGCGCGAAATCCGGGATGTCTGGGCCTTCGCCGACGACAGCGGGCCGCTCTGGCGCCTCTCCGTGCCGCCGGCATCGGGTGCGGAAGCAGCCGCGCGCGTCGCGGACGCAGCAGACGTGCGTACCCTCTTCGATTGGGGCGGCGGCCTCGTCTGGATTGGCATGAATGGAGCGCCGGACGCGGGCGAAGCTGCAGTGCGCGCAGCGGCGTCGGCCGCGGGCGGGCACGCGACACTTATCCGCGCCGATGCGCCGACACGAGCGGCGCGCGCGGTATTCCAGCCTCAGACGGCGGGTCTCGCGGCGCTGACCGAGCGCATCAAGCGGGCGTTCGATCCGGCAGGCGTGCTCAATCCCAGTCGCATGTACGCGGGCGTGTAGAGGCGATGCAGACCCAGTTTTCCGAGAGCCAGCTGGCGCTACCGGCGCTGGCCCAGGCCAACGAAGTGCTGCGCACCTGCGTCCACTGCGGGCTCTGCCTCTCCACCTGCCCGACCTACGCGCTGCTCGGCGACGAGCGGGACAGCCCGCGTGGCCGCATCTACCTGATCAAGGACATGCTGGAGCAGGACGCGCCGGCCGACGCCACCGTGAGCCGCCACATCGACCGCTGCCTCTCCTGCCTCTCGTGCATGACGACCTGCCCGGCGGGGGTCGACTACATGCATCTGGTCGACCACGCGCGTGGCCACATCGAGCGCACCTGGGAGCGACCGCCGGCCGAGCGCGCGCTCCGCACTATGCTCAGCGCCGTGCTGCCGCACCGGAATCTCGCGCGCCTCGCGTTCCTCGCTGCGCGGGGACCGGCACTGCTGGCACCGCTATTTCGCGGGCGCATGGGTGCCCTGCTCCGTCTCGCCGGTCGGCCATCGTACGGGCCGAGCTGGGTGGAGCGGCCGCAGGTCATCCCGGCTCAGGGTCCGCGCCGCAAGCGGGTGGCGCTGCTCACGGGCTGCGTGCAATGCGTGCTGGCGCCGGAGATCAACGAGGCGGCGGTGCGCGTGCTCACCCGCCACGGCTGCGAGGTGGTGGTGCCGCGCGGTGTCGGCTGCTGCGGCGCGCTGTCGCATCACCTGGGCGACGAGGCGCGGGGCCACGCTCAGGCCGGGCGCGCGGCGGCGGCATTCGCGCGCGAGGCAGCCCAAGGCGGACTCGATGCCATTGTCGCCACAGCGTCCGGCTGCGGGACGATGCTCAAGGATTACGGCCACTTGCTCAAGGACGACGAGACCCACGCCGACGCCGGGGCGCAGGTCGCAGAGTTCGCCCGCGACGTCAGCGAAGTGCTCGACGAGCTAGGCCTCACGGGCTTGGAGCCGCCGCCGACGCGCCCGCCCGTCGCCTACCATTCGGCCTGTTCGCTCCAGCACGGCCAGAAGATCGACCGGCAGCCGATGGCGCTCCTCGCCGCCGCGGGCTTTACCGTGCGAGCTGTCCCGGACGGACATTTCTGCTGCGGCTCGGCCGGCACATATAATATGCTTCAGCCCGACTTGGCCGGGGCGCTCGGCGCACGCAAGGCGGCGGCGATCGAGAGCACCGATGCTGCGTTCGTGGCTGCGGGCAATATCGGATGCATGGTGCAGATCGCCACCCACACCGCGCTGCCGGTGGTACACACGGTCGAGCTCCTCGACTGGGCGACCGGTGGGCCGCGCCCGCCAGCGCTTGAGCGGCTCGTTGCTGCCTGACGCCGGTCGAGCGAGGCGAGCGCCCGACCGGGCCGCATCGGGTCGGAACCGCACCAGGAGCTTTGGTGGCGAGGCATGACGCCGTGGACGTGACGACGGAACGGAAAGACGGCGTCCTGTCGGTCGGCGTGAAGGGGCGCATCGACGGTTCCACCGTCTTCGCGTTTCAAGAGGCAATCGAATCCGCGGTCGAGGACGGCGACCGCGCCGTGATCGTGGACTGCGAAAGGCTCGAGTACCTGGGCAGCGCGGGCCTCCGTACCGTGCTCGTGATCGCCAAGAGCCTTTCGAATCGCGACACGCGGTTTGCGCTGTACTCGCTTCGGGATCAGGTCCGGGTCGTCTTCGAGACGAGCGGCTTCGACACCATCATTGCGATCCACGCATCGCGAGATGAAGCACTCGCCTCCTTCGTCGGCTGACTTGGAGGCCGCTCCCCGGTAGCACGCTTTCTCGCCGACAGCGAGTGGGAGTTTACGAACGGATCTCCTTCCGCGCTTCCTCCGTGAGCGCGAGGCCCGCGCTGGTCGCGGCCTCCGCCAGCAGGTCGATCCATCGCTGACCGTGAGCCGCCACCCGGTGGGTGAGGCCGATTCGCCGCAAAGGCTCGGGCGCGCCGAAGCGAAGATAGCTCAGTTCCGGGCTGGCCGTGCGTTCAGCAAGCACGGCCGTCTCGGGCAGGAGCGTCAGCCCTGCACCGCTGGCAACGAGCCGCGATAGTGTGGCGAGCGACAGTGCACCACGCCTCACCTCTTGCATGCGCCACATCAGGCAGGCGCCCAGAACCTGGTCGGCCAGGCAATGGCCGTCGCCGAGCGTGAGGAGCGGGCCTATGTCTGCTCGGGCAAGGTCCTCCGGGCGCAGATCGTCGCCGAGCGTGCGGCGAATTGAGGCGAGACGCTCGGCGCGACCGGCAAGTACAAGGCGGTCCTCGAACAACTCGCGCTCGGGCAGCTCCAGCATTCCCAACGGAAGGGAGACGATTGCCGCGTCGAGACGACCGGCGAGGAGCCCGGCCACGAGATCCTGCCCCGATGCTTCCAGTATCTCGAGTTCGATTCGGGGCGAAGCATCCGGCAAGTTGCTCAGCATTCCCGGCAACAGGTAGGGGGCGAGCGTGGAGACGATCCCGACAGCGACTCTGAGCGGCCCTGCCTCGAACCGTTGCCCCATGGTCTCGAGGAGCAGCGTTTCGTCCAGGATCCGGAGCGTCTGCTCATGCGCCTCCCGCCCGAGCGGCGTGAGGAGGATGCCGCGGCTCTCGCGCTCGACCAGCGGCCCGCCGAGCGAGGCCTCGAGCTCGCGAATCTGGAGCGAGAGCGCTGGTTGCGAGACGTGAACGCTCTCGGCCGCGCGGCTGAAGGAGCCGTGCTCGATCAGCGCTTGAAAGTAGCGTAGCTGACGCAACGTAACGGGCATGCTCTTATTCCCAAGGGTGCGACCGCAGCCATGAAATAGCTTGAGTTGCTTTGTTCCGGCCCACCGACATGGGCCGGGGTGAAGCCACTCGTACCTCCCGTCCGTTTCAGGTCAAGGCGTCGTGGGATCGACTGTAGGTGGGGCTCCCGTCCAGGCGACCGGAATCTGTTGTGCCTAGCCGGGTCTGTTGCAGCCGCCCGTCCCAAGCCCCGACAACGCCTCGGGGCACGTGGGGACTCGTGGGATTGGCCGGGCGCATCCGGGACTGGTGAGTTGGCCCGGCACTCCCGCTCCGGGGGGCGGGGCTTCAGCCGCCGGCAGCGTTCGTGAGTGCTTTACCCGTCGGCTTGCGCGATTTGCGCTCTCTCGCCCGACCCCGCCGACGATCCCTTCCCACTCGGTATCGCCGAGCGCCTTCACCCTGAGTCGCGCTTACGGGGGCACTTTCTCGTATCCGCTCATGGTCCTCGCCTCCCTGTATTGTCGTTTCGGAAACTTGTCCGGCAGAAGCCAGAAACCGAACTGCCGTTGTTTACGCTGGTTTCACGCTGCACATGATGTCTTGTAACGGCATGAAAGACCAATCTCCATTACCGATGGGGTGTACGTCGGGATTGTGAGATTTGAACGAAGTGTGTGGTCTTCGGTCGTTTTCGGGTATTGTTCTGACAGTGTATTCGGCTGTCAGAACGGAGGCCCCCATGACACCGCTCCCCGAGTTGTCCGAACTCGGCCTCAGG
>JAJEEP010000079.1 GCA_022820945.1 Alphaproteobacteria bacterium
CTATGGGGTGGAAATCCTCGAACCGCCCTATCCGCACATCGCAGATCCGCAGAAATCTGCGATGCTTCTGGGGTAAGAAAAGTCTCGGGTCAGCTGGAGCCCTTGATCACCAAGGGATTCACGACAGCGCACACGCCTCAAGATGGTGCCGGCACAAGCGCGAATTCAAGTCCGAAGCCGGCCTGCAAGCCGTGAAAGAAGCACCGAAACCACCGCCGCATACCCAACAATGAGCGATCAACGGACCGAATCGAGCGCCATTCCCGGACGCGGGCGGGTGCTCCTGGGCTCGGCGCTCGTGGCTGCCGCCGGCTTGATGTTCGCCCTTGCCGGCATGGGCATCAAGATGGCGGAGGAGAGCCTCTCCAGCTTCGAGGTGCTGTTCTGGCGCAACGTGCTGAGCCTCGCGATCCTCACGCCCTGGGTCGTCCGGCACTGGCCGCACTCGATGCGCCCGGCACATCGCGGGCTGATGGCGATGCGCGGGGTGGCACTAGTGGCGGCGCTGCTCTGCTACTACCACGCGGTCAGCGTGCTCCCGCTCGCCGAGGCGGTGCTGCTCAACTTCAGCTCGCCCATCTTCGTGCCGGTCCTGGGCTTCTTTCTGTTCCGATTCGCGCTCGACGGCCGGGTGCTGGCGGCGGTCCTGATCGGCTTCGCGGGCGTCGCCCTGATCCTCAAGCCGGGAACGGAGTTCTTCCAGTTTGCGGCCCTGATCGGGCTCGCGTCGGGCGTGCTGGGCGGCCTCTCCGCCGTCGCCATCTTGCGCATGCCGGCTGACGAGGATCCGTTCCGCATCGCCGTCTACTTCGCGCTCATCGGCATTCTCGTCACGCTCACGCCGGTGCTGATGAACCCGACGGTGCCGCCGGCCGAGGCCTGGCCCGGCCTGATCATGCTGGGCGTGTTCTCGACCGCAGCGCACGTCCTCTTCGCGAAGGGCAGCCTGATTGCGCCGACCGACCGGGTCGGTACCTTCATCTACACGTCGGTGGTCTTTGCCGCCGTATTCGGCTGGCTCTTCTGGGGCGAGGGCGTGGACTGGCTCATGGCAGCCGGCGCGGTGCTGATCGTCGTTGCCGGCGTGCTTGCCATCCGCGCCGGCAAGCCCGCCAGAAAGCGGGCTTAGATCATGGCCATGCCGCCGTTGACGTGGAGCGTCTGCCCGGTGACGTAGCGGGCTTCCTCGCTCGCGAGGTAGACGCAGGCGGCGGCAACGTCGCTGCCCTCGCCGAAGCGCCCGGCCGGAATCGTTCCGAGCAACGCCTCCTTCTGCGCGTCCGCCAGAGCGTCGGTCATCGCCGTCTCGATGAAGCCAGGGGCGACGCAGTTGGCGGTGACGCCGCGCGCGGCTGCCTCGGCGGCGAGCGCCTTCACCATCCCTGCAAGGCCGGCCTTGGAGGCCGCGTAGTTCGCCTGCCCCGCATTGCCAGTCGTTCCCACCACCGAGGTGATAAAGATGAGGCGCCCCCACCGCTGGCGAATCATGCCACGCAAACAGGCGCGTGCGAGCCCGAATCCGGCACTGAGATTGACCTCCAGCACCTCCTGCCAGTCCTCGTCCTTCATGCGGAGCGCGAGGCCGTCGCGGGTGATGCCGCCGCAATGAACCAGGATGGCGGGGGCACCCAGCGTTTCAGCCGCCCGCTCGGGCAACGACTTGAGAGCGTCACGGTCGGCAAGATCGCAGGGTATCGCGTGGGCGCCTTCCCCGAGCTTCGCGGCAAGCGCCTCCAGCGTCTCCGTGCGCCTGCCGGAGAGCGCAACCGATGCCCCCTGGCGGTGCAGGGCCTCGGCGATGGCGCTGCCGATACCGCCCGACGCGCCCGTGACCAGCGCCACCTTTCCCGACAGATCGAACATCCCGCGCTGCTCCCAGCCGCTACCGCCTGCGGCGTCTAAGTTGAACTCTGCAAGAGGGCCTCGACGTCCGCGACCGTGCCGACGGCGCTCGCGCCGAGCGATCGGTCGATGCGGCGCGCAAGCCCGGTGAGCACCTTGCCGGCGCCGACCTCGATCAGCGTGTCCACGCCTTCGCTCGCCATGTGAAGCACGCTTTCGCGCCAGCGCACCATCGCCGTCACCTGGCGCACCAGCAGCGCCGGCACGTCGGCAGCCCCATGGACAGGGCGGGCGGTCACGTTGGAGACCACCGGGACGGCCAACGGATTGAAGGAGACGTCCTCGAACGCCGCCGCCATGGCCTCCGCTGCGGGGCTTAGCAGCGGCGAGTGAAAGGGCGCGCTCACAGGCAGCATCACGGCGCGCTTGACGCCATGCTCCGGCGCGAGCGCTGCCGCGCGCTCCACCGCCGATGCGGCACCGCTGACCACGACCTGGCCGGGCGCATTATCGTTGCCGATGACGCAGACCTCGCCTTCCGCCGCCGCTTGGGCGATGGCTTCGGCCTGGGCGAGATCGGCGCCGATCAGCGCGGCCATGGCGCCGGCACTCACCGGCACCGCCTGCTGCATGGCCTCGCCCCGCAGGCGCAACAGTCGTGCCGCATCACCCAGCGCGAGGCAGCCCGCTGCGGCGAGTGCGGTGTATTCACCCAGCGAATGGCCCGCGACGAAGGCGGCGCGGTCTGCCAGCCGCCAGCCACCCTCGTCCTCGAGTGCACGAATCACGGCAATCGAGACCGCCATGAGCGCGGGCTGCGCGTTCCGCGTCAGCGTCAGCTCGCTCTCCTCGCCCTCGAACACGAGCCGCGATAGAGGCTCGCCAAGGGCCTCGTCCACCTCCTGAAACACGGCGCGCGCGGCCGGAAAGGCATCGTGCAGGTCCCGGCCCATGCCGACCTGTTGGGAGCCCTGTCCGGGAAAGATGACGGCCGTCGTCATGCGGGAGACTTTCGCGCTTTCGCGAGCCTTACGCGCGCGCCGCTACTGACCACGCAGCCCGGGACCTGTCAAGCAATCCGGCCGCAGCATTGCTTGCGATGCGGGATCGATGATGTATAGTCCGGCGCCTGGGTCTGCCACCCTGCCGGCGAGCGGGGCGGGCGGGCTATTTCGCGCCGCGACCGATACTCAGGAGAACAGCGCCGCATGCCGCTCTACGAGAGCACGTTTATCGCGCGTCCCGACATCTCGTCCCAACAGGTGGACGGCCTTGCCGAGCAGTTCCGCGAGATCTTGACGGAGGCCGGCGGCGAGGTCGCCAAGACCGAGTACTGGGGCCTGCGCAGCCTTGCGTACCGCATCAAGAAGAACCGCAAGGGCCATTACTACTTCATGAACATCGATGCGCCGCCGGCAGCGATCGACGCGATGGAGCGCACGATGCGCATCAACGAGGACGTCATCCGCTACCTGACGGTGCGCGTCGACGAGCACGACCCCAACCCGGCGCCGCTCACCCAATCGCGCGGACGCGGACGCGACGGCCGTGGAGGCCGCGGCGGACGGTGGGAAGGCCGCCGCCGCGACGACGACGGCGAAGGCCGGCGGCGCGAGGGCGACGGCGAGCGTGGCGAGCGCGCTCCGCGCGAGGACGCCGCGCCGGCAGCCGATGCAGGCGCCAAGGAGGGCACGAGCGAGACCGCTGCGAGCGAGCCGCCTGTGAGCGACGCCGCGGGCGAGAGCGCAGCAGAGACCGGCGCCGAGGAGAAGAGCGATGGCTGAAGGCGAACGGACCGAGAGCGGCCCTCAGCCCACCGGCGCAGGCCGGCCCGGGCCGGGTAGCGACGACGGCCGCAGGCAGCACCCCTTCGGTGGGCCGCGTCACGGCGGACCGGGTGGCGGACGCGGCGGTGGCGGCGTGCCCATGGTCTCGTTCCCGCGACGGCCGTTCTTCCGCCGCAAGAAGTCATGCCCCTTCAGTGGGCCCAACGCGCCCAAGATCGACTATCGGGACGTGAAGCTGCTTCAGCGCTTTCTTTCGGAGCGGGGCAAGATCGTGCCAAGCCGCATCACGGCGGTCTCGGCCAAGAAGCAGCGGGAGCTCGCACGCGCCATCAAGCGCGCGCGCCATCTGGCGCTGCTGCCCTACGTCATCAAGTAGAGAGATCATCGGTCGTCGCCCGGCACGGATACGGCGGGCCGGGCGATCCGCCAAGCGGGGAACAGGGGCATGGAAGTCATCTTGCTCGAGAGGATCGAGAAGCTCGGCGGGATGGGCGATATCGTCGGGGTGAAGGACGGCTATGCCCGCAACTTCCTGCTGCCCCGCAAGAAGGCCCTTCGGGCCACGCCCGAGAACATGGCCCGCTTCGAGCGGGAGCGCGAGGCGCTGGAGCAGTTGAACAGCGACCGCCGCGATGCCGCCAGCTCGGCCGCGACGCGGCTGGAGGGCGAGAGCATCATCCTCATCCGTCAGGCGAGCGACACGCTGCAGCTCTACGGCTCCGTCAGCGCGCGCGATATCGCCGAAGCGATGGCCGAGCGCGGCGCCGAGGTCAGGCGCCAGCAGGTGCGGCTGGACCGCCCGATCAAGTCCCTCGGCGTCCACGACGTGCGGATCGCGCTCCATCCGGAGGTGACGGTGACGGTCAAGGTCAACGTCGCCCGCTCGCCGGAGGAAGCGGAGATTCAGGCGCGCGGCGGCACGATCCTCGATGAGGCGGAGGACGAGGCGGACGAAGCCGCAGAGGGCGAGGCCTCGGACGCGGACGCGGCGGCAAGCGACGACGCCGATGCGACGGATGCCGGCGGAGCGAGCGTATCGGCCGAAGCCGCCGACGGCGAGGCGGACAGTCCCTCAGACGAAGACACGGCCAGCGCCCAGGCCGAATAATCGAGGCCCCGTGCCATGCTGGTTGCGCCCCTGCTCAGGACGTTGATGAGGCGGGGCACGCTTCGCGTGGTGGATGCGCGGGGCAAGCTCCACACATTTGCTGGCGAGCCGGGGGATACCGTCACCATCCGGCTGCACGACCGCTCGCTGCACTGGAAGCTGTTGTTGAACCCACGTCTCGTCGTCGGCGAAGCCTACATGGACGGCACGCTGACGCTCGAGGACGACGCGACGATCCGCGATTTCCTGCATCTGGTGGGCGCCAACATCCACCTGCTCGACGAGAACACGGTGATAAAGGCGCGCAACTGGCTCGCGCAATGGGTCCGCCCGGTACAGCAGCACAACCCGATCGGCCGCGCCCGACAGAACGTGGCCCATCACTACGATCTCTCGGACGATCTCTACGACCTCTTCCTCGACCCCGACCGGCAGTATTCCTGCGCCTACTTCGACACGCCCAATCACTCTCTGGAGCAGGCCCAGCACGCCAAGAAGCGTCACCTCGCGTCGAAGCTGCTGCTCGACCGGCCGGGACTCAACGTGCTGGACATCGGCTCGGGCTGGGGCGGGCTCGGCATCTATCTGCACGAGCAGGCCGGCGCCAATGTGACGGGGCTGACCCTGTCGAAGGAGCAGCAGGCCTACGCCACGGAGCGGGCGCAGAAGCTCGGTATCCATGATCACGTGGCCTTTCACCTCCGCGACTATCGCGAGGACACCGGCACCTACGACCGGATCGTCTCGGTCGGCATGTTCGAGCACGTGGGCGTCAAGCACTACCTAGAGTTCTTCCGCAAGGTCGAGCGGCTGCTCAAGGAGGATGGCGTCGCCCTGCTCCACACCATCGCCCGCTGGGATGGGCCGAGCGTCACCAATCCGTGGCTGCGCAAGTACATCTTCCCGGGCGGCTATTGCCCCTCGCTCTCCGAGGTGTTCGCCGCGCTGGAGCAGACCGGCCTCAAGTCCCTCGACGTGGAGATGCTGCGCCTGCACTACGCCGACACGCTCAAGCACTGGTCGCGCAACTTCCAGACAAGCCGCGAGCGGGTGAAGGAGATTTACGACGAGCGCTTCTGCCGAATGTGGGAGTTCTATCTCGCCGGCGCCGAGGCCGCCTTCCGCCATCAGGACCACATGGTGGCCCAGATTCAACTCGCCCGGCGCCAGGACGCCGCCCCGCTGACCCGCGATTACATGGTGGACTGGGAGCGCGCCCACGCCGCCTGAGCCGGCAAGGCTCCGCACCCTCGCCCAGTTTCCACAACCGAGCGCTCGCACCAGGAATGAGTGTGGCTGGGAGAGGGCAGCCGTTTTCCCCGTAGTTCACAGGCTATGGAATAAGATTCTCCCCGCAATCCTTCGCCTTGCCGCTTGCCCGCGTTTTGCACATCCCGCCCTCGCTTAGGACATTGCTCAACCACGAGAAATGCCGACTATTCACGATAGCCACACCCTGTGCGGAACTTTAAGTTGTTTATTATCAATGCTTTACAAGTATACGAATTGATCCCAGCGAGCATTCCAAGCGTGTATAAGAGGGCATGGCCATTCGAGTCCCTCTCCAAGAAGCAACGACCGAGACACCGAGCTACCGCTCCCCGCCGAGCAACCTCGAAGCCGAGCAGGCGCTGCTCGGCGCGCTGCTGGTCAACAACGAGGCAGCCAGTCTGGTCAGCGCGTTCCTGCTGCCGGAACATTTCTTCTTGCCTGTGCACGGCCGCATCTACGACGCCATCCTGCGCATGATCGAGCGCGGGCAAATCGCCAACCCGGTGACTCTCAAGCACTATTTCGAGCGTGACGAGGCCCTGGAGGAAGCCGGCGGCGGCCAGTATCTCGCCCGCCTCGCGGGCTCGGCCGTGACGGTGATCAACGCCGAGCACTACGGGCGCGCCATCCACGACCTGGCGCTGCGCCGTTCCCTCGTCAGCATCGGCGAAGACGTCGTGAACGACGCGTACGACGGGCCGCTCGACCAGCCGGCGGCGGAGCAGATCGAATCGGCCGAGCACAGCCTCTACCAACTTGCCGAGGAGGGCCGGGTCGACCCCGGCGGGCAGCAGTTCGCCGCGCCGCTGACCAGCGCCGTCGAGATGATCAAGCAGGCCTATCAGCGCGACAGCCGGCTCACCGGCGTGCCGACCGGGTTCGTCGACCTCGACCGCCTGCTCGGCGGGCTGCACGCCTCCGACCTGATCATCCTGGCAAGCCGACCCGGCATGGGGAAGACGGCACTCGCGACCAATATCTCCTTCAATTCCGCATCTACTTACAGCGCCGGCACCGAAGGCAAGCCGGCGGCCGATGGCGCCAAGGTCGCGTTCTTCTCACTCGAAATGTCCGCCGAGCAGCTCGCGACACGGATCCTCGCCGAGCAGACCGAGATTTCGTCCGACAAGCTTCGGCGCGGCGAGGTGCGGGATGCGGATTTCGTCAGGATCGTCCGCGCCAGTCAGGCGATGGAAGGGCTGCCGCTCTTCATCGACGATACGCCCGCGCTCACCATTGCAGGCCTTCGCGCCCGCGCCCGCCGCCTCAAGCGCCGCCACGGCATCTCGCTGATCGTCGTCGACTATCTGCAGCTCATGCGCCCGACCACCAGCATGCGGCTCAACAACCGCGTGCAGGAGGTCTCAGAGATCACGCAGGGCCTCAAGGCGCTGGCCAAGGACCTCGACCTGCCGGTGCTCGCGCTGGCGCAGCTCAGCCGTGCGGTGGAGCAGCGCGACGACAAGCGGCCTCAGCTTGCGGACCTGCGCGAGTCGGGCTCGATCGAGCAGGACGCGGACGTGGTCATGTTCCTTTACCGCGAACAGTACTACCTCGGGCGCAAGGAGCCGGAGGAGGGTACGGCCGACCACGCCGAGTGGCAGGAGAAGATGGACAAGGTCCACAACAAGGCGGAGGTCATCATCGCCAAGCAGCGCCACGGGCCGATCGGCAAGGTGGAACTCTATTTCAACGCGCTGCTGACCAAATTCAACAACCTCGACAGGGGCCAAGCGCAGGGGGACGATCCCCCGTTTTAGCCCGCAGTCCGAGACGTTTTGGAGCGTTCAGGCCGCAGCGATCACCGCCCGTTTGGGAAGACGCGCCGGAACCCGACCGCCGAGCACATCCAGCAGCACCTCAACCCGCTCGCGCGGCGCGAGCCTCAGCACAACCGCGGCGCATTCCACAAAGGGGCCAGCGGCGATGGTGACGGCATCTCCCGGCTTCAGATCGGCAGGCTCTGGCGTGCTGACGCCGTCGGCCCCAGTCACCTCCCTCAGCGCCGTGACGAATTCTTCGGGCAGTGCCTGAGGGCGCGGCCCGTCGGCGATGAGGCGCTTCACTCCGAAGGTGCCGTTGATCGCTCGCCACGGCTCGCGCCCGATATCGAGCTCCACGAACAGGTAGCCTGGGAAGAGCGGCGCGTGCCCGGTCTCGAAGCGCTTCGCGCGGCGCCGGGAGCGTTGCATCATGGGCAGCCACACCCGATACCCCTGGCGCGCCAGGTTTACCTGAGCGCGCTGCTCCTGATGGGGTCGCGTGTGGACTACATACCAGCGGATCATCGGCACCCCCCGATGGTTCCCATATAAGGCGCCATGACATCCGAAGTCTCGTCCCGGATGCCCCGCCGGGGCGGCACTTCGCGCAGCCGGCATTTCCATCGCTCCGGCACGGCGCGTAGGTCGATTTCAGTCTGGAGTCCGATCCGGTGGGCCATAGGAATGCCTAAAGATATTTATAGAGATATGTGATGTGATCATATTTTTCAATGGATTCTCGCTACTCCGGTGGCGCGTAGCGCGTATCCGGCGATCGAGGAACATGAAATTTGGCCGTGCGGCTCCCACTCAACTAACATCCCCGCCCGAACATGATCGAGCCCACCGGAGAGACGATGAGCACGACCTTCAAGGAGACCGAGTGGATCTGGCGCGACGGGGAGTTCGTCCGCTGGCAGGACGCCACCGTTCACATCCTGTCGACCGCCGTTCAGTTCGGCTCCTCTGTCTTCGAGGGGATCCGCTGCTACGACACCGCCGGCGGCCCCGCCGTCTTCCGCTTGGCCGAGCATCTGAAGCGGTTGCGCAACTCCGCGCGGATCTACCGTATGGAGACCGCCTACAGCGACGAGGAGCTGACCGAGGCCTGCTTCGCCCTGATCCGGCGCAACCGGCTCCGCCACTGCTACATCCGGCCCCCGCTACCACCGAGACCGACATTCCCGATCCGGGAGTGTCGGTCGCTCCCTTCGCCCTGCCGTTTCCGGCCCATTCGAGGATGGTGCCGAGGTCGCCATGGAGCGCGGCGTGCAACTCGCCGCGCTTCGCGCCGGGG
>JAJEEP010000082.1 GCA_022820945.1 Alphaproteobacteria bacterium
CCGAACCGTTCCGACGGCGGATCGTCTCGGAGATCGATGCTAACTACTGGTGATCGCCAGGCTGCCGGCTTCTCTCACCTCACGGGAACGCTGACGAGCGAACCCTACGACGCCAACTCCGCGTAGCGGCTTCGTTCAACAACCGGCGCCCATAAATGTCGCTCAACCTGCCAACGATCGGGAAGGCGAGCGTGACTGCGACCAGGTACGAGGTTGCAGCCCAGGTGTAGCGGTCGAAACCACCCAGGTCGGCGATGATGAGGGGCATCGTCGTGGCGACCACGGTCTGGCTCAGGGCGCCCAGAAACATGGCCAGCATCACGCAGGTCATCGATGCCCTGGCCTGCCGCTTCGGCGGCGGCACGAAGCCGCCCTCGTCCTTGAGACCGTCGTCGTTCGGGGCGCCGTCGTCGGAATCGATGTTCGCATCCGAATTGACGTGCTGCCCGCGGCTGCTCCGTTCTACCCCGGTCATTGCCAGCTGAAGTCCCTGCCCCTCACCGGAGGTGGTGAAGCGCGCCGGGCGGGTGGCGAAGCGGCGATATCGAGCCGCGAAATGGCGGAGGTCAAGACGCGGACCGGGGGTAGCGGCGACCGTTCAGCTGTTCCCCAATAAACGTCGATCGTACGAAGTACCGGTAGGTTACCAGGATGAGCCCGATTGCGATGGCCACGACCAGTGCGGCCTTGACGATCCCCGGTGCCGGCACGTTCGCGAGAAGGAGGGGCAGCAAGATGACGAACGGCACGTGGACGATATAGATCCAGTAAGAGGCGTCTGCCATGTAGCGCCAGCGGGGGCTCGGATGGTTCATGTAGCGAAGGAACAATCCGAACAGGCCATAGGCCAGGAACCACATGGACAGCGAAAGGAAAACAACCGCCCCCAGATGAAGGACTTCCGAAGTGCCGGCGCAGGTCCTGCCCGGATCGGGATTGCAGCCGAGCTCGAAGAAGGCGAGGTAGCCGGCAGAGCATATGAGTCCGGCTGCGAGGAAGCTCCATGCCGGGCGCTTGAAGCCTTCCAGTACCTCACGGCGGTGGAAAAGCAGCCAGCCGAAAGCGAAGAAAAGGCCGAATAGCCCCAACAGACGCAGGGGCGGGAGCGGTCCTGCGTAATAGTCGATCGCCCACGACTGCATCGGGTACAGCATGACGCCCGCCAGCAGAGCCAGCACTCCGATACCACCCCGGTGCACCGCGCTTTCAAAGAGGTCCAGCAAGCGTGCGCGCAGGTTCGCAGGGATGCGGCGGGCGAGCACGGTCAGTGCACCGGCGAGCACATACAGGATCATCAAGTGGTAGAGGAACCACAGATGCATGAACATGTAGCGCCATGAGCTGGGCGACGTAATCTCCTCCAGGCTGTAGACATGGGTCGGCGGGACGGAGCTGAACTGGGAGGCGAACGGCACGACGAAGTACATCGTGGCTGCCAGGAGGGGCCAAGCCACCAGAAAGGGCACCCCGATCCGACTCCATCGCTGCCGCAGGAACGCCCGGATGCCGCGAGTCTCGACCAGGTATGCCACGAAAAACCCCGCAATTGCGAAGAAGACCGGCAATTGGAAGACCCGGATGAAGACGATCAGCCAGTGAACGAGGATGTCGGCGTGAGCGTCCCTGAACGGCCATGCCGCGAAAACGGTGGGTTCGTAGCTCATCGCCGAGTGCCGGACCACTCCGAGCATCATCACGACCGCCCGCAACCGGTCGAGCGAATGGTACCGCGGTATGGTGACCCGGGACCGGCCGGTGGGGTCGTCCCGCACCCTTCTAGTTCGTATCCGAGCCGGCGCTTGACCGGCGACCGTGGATGCGGACTTTGAAACCGACGGGCTGCATCGTCGGGAACGATCTCACCCGCAGCACGTCCTGAGGATCGAGGGGCTGCAGAGCGAGCTCGCGCAGAATGGTGGCCATGGTGAGGCCGATCTGCACGGGAACGAGACCGCTTCCGAGACACCGGTGGCTGCCGGCCCCGAAGGGGGCGTAGGCGCCCCGTTGCCGGTGCTCGCCCCGGTCCTGTGTGTAGCGGTCGATGTCGAAGCGCTCCGGCCGGGGAAAGTACTCTTCGAGGCCGTGTCCTACTGCCGTGCCGATCATGACCAGCCGGCCGGCGGGAACGGTGTGGCCCGCAAACTCGAAGGAGTTGCTGACCGTTCGAAGCACGGCTGGCGAGACCGGATGGAGGCGCAGCGTCTCCATCACTGCCCGGCGCGAGACATCCAGCCGCCGCAGCCCCTCACCCGGCTTCAAGTCCTGCTCAAAGAAGGCGTCTGCCTCGGCGGTCATGCGCTCCATCAGATCCGGGTGCTTCAGGACGTTGTAGAGCATGAACGAACAGGTGCTCGCCGTCGTGTCCAGTCCCACCATGTAAGGGGCTACCACGTTCAGAGGCAGATTGGTCTCGGGAACGAGCTGCGGATCGATCGACCGGAGCTCGAGCATGAGGTCCAGGAAGTCCGGGTTCCCCTCGCGCGGACCACTCCGTTCCTTGTGCGCGAGGACCTTCTCCGCCAGTTCAAAAGCGCGCTCGCGCGCTCGCCTGAAACGCGGAAACTTCATGATGTGGGGGAACACCGCCGAACTCAGAAGCAGCCCGCCGAGCAGCGTGGTCAGATCGCTCGTGTAACCGCGGGGCGATTGACCCGTCATCATGTGCCCCATCTGCTCTGCGATGAGGTTCTGGAACGCCGGCAACGCCTCGAACGATTTCCCTACCGGCCACTTCGCGATCTCGGTGCGGGCAATATCGACGATCTCGGCACCGCTGTCCTTCGCGACGCTTGCCGAATAACCCTTGGCCTGAACCTTCCGCATGGTGACGTGGTCGACGCCATCCATCGTCAGGATGGAACGCGACGCGCCCATCTGGTTGTGGAAGTTCGCCATGGGCTCGAGCGACCGGAATACCGTTCCACCATGAGTCGTAAGGAAGTTGGTCGCGTCCGGGCCGACCATGCATATGAAACCGCGTCCGGGAGCACGAATCCTGAAGATCGGTCCGAGTTCCCTGTACTGGCGGATAAGGAAAGTCACCAGACCTCTACTCATTGCGAGGCCGTTTCCCAAGAGGGGCAGGCCCGGGGCGACCGGGATCTCTTTCGGTCGCGCGGGCTTGGCGGGCAGTTCGCCGGGCTTCTCGAGCTCCTTGATCGCCTGGCCCATTGTCCTGGCGATCAGGTCGAGATTTCGCAGCAACTCGATGCGGTCACGGACCTGTGCCCGTTCCTCCGGCTCCAGGATCGTGCGAAACACGCCGCACGCATCGGCAAGTGCGACGATCCCTATGTCGCGGGGATCGGGAATATCGTCGCTGAACAGGAGCCGCATGATTCGAAGTCTGGTCTCTTCGACCCACTGGCCGTCCGCGACGGGATAGCGCCGTGAGCGGGACACCGATGGAACCAGCGACAACGGCCCGTCCGTTTCGGAACTCAGAATGCCGCGATCGGTCAGGCGCGCGAGCGCGGCTTCGCGGATCCGGTCTCCCCGGCCGGCCGTTCTTTCGAGCCAGTAGCCCGTGTCATGCTCCTGCTCGGCGCCGGCGATCTCGGCCAGTGTTGAATCGAGGATGTCTTCGCCTAGTGGAGTGGCGTCCACCAGCATCAGCCGCTCGAAATCGGTGTCGATGCGGTCCTCGAGCGCGAGGTCCATCAGCACCGCCCCGGCGAGCGCAAGGTCGAGCGAGCGCTCTGGCATGCCTGGAGCCAATTCCCCCCGCCCTTCGTCGAGAACGAGAAGCAGGATCTCCTCGGCGTACCTGAGCATGGCTATTCGTCGTTTCGCCCGATACCGACCTGCAGCCGGTCGTTTCACCCGGCTCGCTCACCGCCAGCCAGGTTCGCGTAGATCGCGTCCTAACCCTTGGTGCGGGAGGCTCGCACCCTATGCAGCGTCCGGCAGCAGGGCAGGCGGTTCAGGCTGCTACGGCTGGCAGCCCGGTGACGGCATTGTCGCTCACTGAAACGACGGATTCCAGCGTCAAGTGCCGCGCGCTCTTTACAGTCCACTTGTCGTTCCGCTCGACGCGAAACATCGTGTCGTCGCTGGTCATCAGTCAGTTTGTTGCTCGGCGTGCAATTGTACCCCCCAAGTATCAACCCGCTTCAATAGGTTATCGCGCCGATCGGCGCGCAACCCGCGTGCCGAACAACACTTCGAGAAAGGACGATGATGCTGCGCGAGGTGAAGGCGCTGCTGGGCAACCGGTCGATCCAGGGTCTCGCGCCGTCCGTTGCCGCCGCGCGGGTGCTGGGGTACGAGGCGGGTATTGAGGCGACAACACTCCAATGGTTCCCTAGGGATTCACCACCCTCACTGGGCTCCCAACGCGCCCGCGAGGGACGTCGATTCTAGCGCGACGCTTCGTGAGGCGCCCGGCGGTTCCGCCGAGCGCCTCAATCCTCGCCAGGTTCGCGATCACCGGGCGAAACTTCGGTTCGCCGGTATCGCGACCATCGCCGGCGCAGGCGCGATGCGGACGGTACAGGTCGATTCGTCGGCCTGCCGGTTGCCTCCGAACGAACCCACGACTTCGCTGCGTTCGAAGACGCCCACGACGCCGGCATGGTCCGCCCCGACGAAGCGGCCCTGGATGTAGTTGTCGCCACCGACCGGCTTGGCACCAAACGAAGCGCCGCCGAGCGGGACGTTCTCGAACGGCGCGATCGTCCTGCCCTCCAGCCTGGCGCCGGTCTCCAGGCCCCGAAGATTGCCGAAGGCGACATCCACGTCCGGATCGTTGAGGTCGCCGACGACCAGCGTCGCATCGCCCCGGAGGAACTGGCCCCGGGTCACGGCGTCGCTCACATCCACCCCGATCATCATGCCCTTCCAGGTCGCGGACATGCCCCGCACAGGTGCCGGCACTCCGGTGCTCGCCACGCCCAGTGCGCTGGCGTCGAAGACCGTCCCGATCCCGATCGGCCGGCCCCGCCCGTCCCGCACGGTCAGGGTGGTCTCGTTGACGAAGAAGGCCCCGTCGTCGAGCCAGGCGCCGAAGAACTTCGCGCTAAACGCCCGTTCTCCACTTCGCTGGCCGAAGCCTTCCACGAGCGTAACGCCGTCAACGGGTTCGGCCTGCGGCTTGAGCTCCAGGGAATCCTTCAGCCGCGCCGAGAAATGACTGCTACCGAAATCCGCCCGGGGATTGCCGAGCGCCTGCTGCAGGGCGCCGTCGACACCCTCGGCTGTCGCGCTCACGCCGCACACCGTGCCCTCGCATTTCGTGAAGGTGCGGGACGAGACTCCGTCGAACCGGAACACGTGCTGGTCGCTCGCCAGCGCGACGGTGGCCGCTTCCACCCGTGTCACTGTTTCCCGCTTGACCCCTTCGGCGGTCGGAGGCAAAGGCATCCGGATGACCTCCCGGTCCGGATCACCGTCCGCTGGGTCCGTCGCGTCAGAGATGCAGCCGCCTCGCCGCCTCCACGGCACGACCGAACGACTACATCGTTCAAGCGACAAGAGCACGCTTCGGAGCGAAATGAAGTGGTACCTATTTGGTATCTGGAGATTTGGACCGAAGCCGCGCGCGGCGAAAGCGGGACTCATAAAGTGCTGTTATATAATAACTAATTTTTTCTTCTTGTGGTGCAGGGGATGATGAGAGGCATTGTGCCAATTACAATGGTGCGGTGCACGGCGCGCGGTGGACGCGCCATCATCGCGCCATGGAAGGCGACAGCCAACGAGCCGCCGCGGGTGGAGGCATTATGGGTGGGTGCCTTCGGAGCGTACGGCCTTGGCCCGAAGTTCGTGAGGCGGGCGCAACGGTTGTCGAGGGCGGCCGTTGCCTGTCCCGCCGATCCCGGTTATCTCACCGGTCTCGCGGAATCCCGGCGAATCCCGCCAAAAAATTGTGTTCTCTGTCCCACTCGGGTCGCGCAAGGGCGTGCGGGAGGCGCGCAGGCTACGACCGAGCGGAAAACGCCGGGTTACGCGTCTACGTAGTCCTCGATGTACTCGCGCACTACCTCGTCGAGCGGCGGGTTGGCGGGCAGGCCGAGGGCCGCCGCGCGCTCCGCCTTCGCGTAGGCTGGCCAGGAGCCGACCAGCCGCTGCACCGCCGCATCGGGCGCGTCGATGACGGCGCCGAGCTTGCGGCCCGCGCCCAGGCGCTCCAGCGCGGCCACCATCTCGCCCGCCGTCGCCGAGAAGGAGGGCAGGTTGACGGTGCGGTCGTCGCCGAGTGCCGCGCTCGGCACCTCGTGAAGGGCGACGAGGCCGGCCACGATGGTGCGGTAGCCGCCGAGGACGATGCGCGTGTCCCGGCTCACCGGAAGCTCGTGGTCGATGCCGGCGAGCGGCTCGCGGAAGAGCCCGCTGGCGAAGCCGGAGGCCGCCTTGTTGGGCTTGCCCGGCCGCACGATCACGGTGGGCGGGCGCCCGCCGCGGCCGTCCAGCCAGCCCTTGCGGGTGTAATCGGCCACCAGGTGCTCGTTGATGACCTTGGTCACGCCATAGGTGCCTTGCGGTGTGATCTTGGTCGCGTCGGAGATCGTCTCGGGCAGCGCGCTGCCGCCGTAGACCGCGATGCTGCTGGTGAAGACCAGGCGCGGCAGACCCGGCGCGGCGCGGCAGGCGTCGAGGACGTTGAGGCCGCCGGTCAGGTTCACCGCCAGCGCGAGGTCGAAGTCCTGCTCGGCGCCGGCGCTCACCACCGAGGCGAAGTGGAAGACCGAGAGCGACTCGCCCGCGACGAGCGCGCGCACCGTCTCGCCGTCCGCGACATCGCCCGCGACCATCGCCACCCGTGCGTCGTCGAGGCCCGCCGGCGCCTGCTCCGGCACGGCGGCGTCGAAGAGGACCAGCTCGTCGATCGGCTCCTGCGCGCCGTAGGCGCCGGTGAGCGTGCCGCGATCGAGCAACGCCTGCGCGAGCTTCTGCCCCAAAAAACCCAGTCCGCCCGTGATCACCACCTTCATGCGTGCTCTCCGTCCTTTCGGTCTGCGTTCGTGCCCAACATATCCTATTGGCAGGGCGCGCCGGTATGCGGATGATAGCCGCCCGGACCGTGCCGCCCACCGCGGGAGCGCGCGGCAGGGCAGGGAAGCACGGCGGGCCATGGGGGGCAGAATGACCAGATCGGCGGCGCTTGGGCCGAACGAATCTCTGATCGACGAGCGCGAATCGCGGGCCCGCCTGATCACGCCCGCTCTGGTGCTCGATCTCGACACGATGGAGCGCAACATCGCGACCATGGCGGCTTATGCGGTGGAGCAGGATGTCGCCGTCCGCCCTCACGCCAAGACCCACAAGAGCGTGCAGATCGCGCGCCGCCAGCTTGACGCAGGTGCGCTCGGCATCTGCTGCGCCACACTGGGCGAGGCCGAGGCGCTGGCGGCAGGCGGGATCGAGGGGCTGCTCATCACCTCGCCCATCGTGGCACCCGCCAAGATCAACCGGCTCATGGCGCTGCGCCGGAACAACGAGTCGCTCATGGTGGCGGCGGATGACATGGACAACCTGCGCGCGCTGGAAAGCGCAGCCGCCGCGTCGGGCTTCGTGCTGGACGTGGTGATCGATGTCGATGTCGGCCTGCACCGCACCGGCACCCGTGACGCGGAGACGGCGGCGGCGCTGGCGGAGGTTGCGGATGCCAGCGAGAGCCTACGCTTCGCCGGGCTTCAGGGCTACGCCGGGCACGTGCAGCACATCGAGGATTTCGGGGACCGCCGCTCGACCTCCCACGGCGACCTGGCGCCGCTCCGCGATGCCCGCGACCGGCTCGTGGAGCGGGGCGTCGAGGTGCCCATTGTCTCAGGCGCCGGCACCGGCACCCACGATATTGACCCGGAGATCGGGCTGATGACCGAGCTCCAGGTGGGCTCCTACGCGGTGATGGACGTGGAGTATCTCGACGTTCAGGCACGCGGCGGCGGAGACTGGCGCTTCGAGCCGGCGCTCTTCGTCCGCTCGACCGTGGTTTCCGCAAGCCACGACGGCAGCGCGACCATGGATGCCGGCCTCAAGTGCTTCGCCACCGACGGGCCGTTGCCGCGCTTCCACACCGGCGTGCCCATCGGCGCGCACTACCAGCATTTCGGCGACGAGCACGGGCGCATCGTGTTCGCGAGCGCCAACGAGCGGCTCAGGATCGGCGCGGCGCTGGAGTGCATCGTGCCGCACTGCGACCCCACGGTGAACCTCTACGACCACTACCACTGCGTGCGCGGCGAGACCCTGGTCGACATCTGGCCCATCGAGGCCCGCGGCCGACACTAGAGAAGGTAGGGACGGATCGTGGCGTCGATCTCGCTTGCCGGCCTGACCAAGCGCTTCGGCGACCTGACGGCGGTCGCCTCCCTCGATCTCGAGATCAAGGACAAGGAGTTCGTGGCGCTGCTGGGGCCGTCCGGCTGCGGCAAGACCACGACCATGAACATGATCGCGGGCATCGAGACACCGTCGGAGGGGCAAATCCTGTTCGACGGCAACGACATGCGCATGGTGCCGGCCAACCGACGCAAGGTCGGCTTCGTCTTTCAGAACTACGCCATCTTCACGCACCTCACGGTGCGCAAGAACCTTGCGTTCGGCCTGCAGGTTCGGGGCCTGCCCAAGGCCGAGGTCGAGCAGCGGGTCGGCGCCATGGCGCAGCTGATGCGCCTGGAGGACAGGCTCGACTGGCCCACCGCGAAGCTCAGCGTGAACGAGCTGCAGAAGGTCGCGATCGGGCGCTCGGCCATAACCGAGCCCGAGATCTTTCTGCTGGACGAGCCGCTGAGCAATCTGGATGCGGCCTTCCGCGCCTTCATGCGGACCGAGCTCAAGCACCTGCAGCACCAGTTCCAGCAGACCATGGTCTATGTCACCCACGACCAGATCGAGGCGATGAGCCTGGCGGACCGGATCGCGGTGATGGACCTCGGCGTACTGCAGCAGTACGGCTCGCCCATCGAGGTCTACAACGAGCCGCGCAACGTCTTCGTCGCCAACTTCATGGGCAGCCCGAGCATGAACCTGGTGCCGTGCCGGCTGGCGGGAGGGGACGGCGCCTACGCGCTCGATTTCGGCGAGGGCGGCAGCGCGGCGGTGGAGGACGGCGCGCTCAAGCGGCGCTGCGATGGGGCGCGGGATGCGGAGCTGATCTTCGGCGCCCGGCCGGAGGACCTGGAGATCGAGCCGCCGGGCAATACCGCGCCCGGCATCGAGGCGACGGTAACATTCGTCGAGCCCATCGGCCCGCGCACGATCGTTCATCTTGCCGCCGGCGAGCGCCGCCTGAAGATCGCCAAGGGCAAGATGTACGGCATCGAGCTCGGCGCCCGGGTCAAGGCGATGCTGCCGCCGGGCAAGTGCCACCTGTTCGATGCGGAGACGGGCGTGGCGCTGGGCCTCGCCTAGCGCCAGCCTCTGTCACGCGCCTAGGGGAGCGCTCCGAAACCACCATGGCCCGGCTGGAACTGAGGAACGCGAGCAAGTCGTACGGCAAGACCGTTGCGGTGAAGGACATCGACCTCGTGGTCGAGGACAACGAGTTCTTCTGCATCTTCGGCCCGCCGAGCTCGGGCAAGACGACGATCCTGCGCCTGCTTCTCGGGCTAGTGGCGCCTGACGAGGGCGAGATCGTCATCGGCGACGCGGCCGTGAGCGATCAGGGGCCGAAGGAGCGCAACCTGGCGATGGTGTTCCAGAACCTCGCGCTCTTCCCGCACATGACCGCCGGGCAGAACCTCGCCTTTCCGCTGGTGGAGCGGAAGCTGGAGAAGGCCGCGGTCATGGCGCGGGTGGCCGAGGTGGCGGAGACGCTCCACATCACGCCGCTGCTGGACAAGCCGCCGGCGCACCTGAGCGGGGGCGAGCGCCAGCGCGTCGCCATCGGGCGGGCGCTGGTGCGGGACCCTGCGGCCTTCCTGATGGACGAGCCGATTGCGGCGCTCGATGCCAGGCTGCGCGAGGAGATGCGGGTGGAGCTCAAGCGGCTTCAGCGCGAGCTGCATCACACCATCGTCTATGTCACGCACGATCAGGAGGAGGCGATGTCGATCGCGGATCGCATCGCCGTGATGGAGGCCGGCGAGATCCGCCAGGTGGGCACGCCGGCCGAGATCTACAATTTGCCCAACAGCCGCTACGTGGCCGAGCTGATCGGCTCGCCGCCGATGAACTTCGTGGACGGCACGCTCGGTGAGGGCGGGCGCTTCCAGGGGCGCGAGGTGCCGCTCTCGATCACGCTGGAGGGCGCCGATGGCGTGGGGCCTGCGGCGCTTGCGGTGCGGCCCGAGGACCTGGAGATCGCCGCAGCCGGCTCTGCGGCGAACGGCGGGGTCGAGGCCTCGATCTACGAGGTGGAGCCCTTGGGCGCGTTCACCATCGTGGATGTCAGCGCGGGCGAGCGGATCCTCAAGGTGCAGGCACCGGGCCAGCCCCAGTTCACCCTCGGCGAGCGGGTGAGTCTCGTCCTCGATCCCGCCCGCTGCCACCTCTTCCACGGGGAGACCGGCGACCTCATCAGCTCGGCACGGTAAAGGGCGCAAGGGCGTTGTCTGCGACCGGGGTGCCGGGGTAGGGTAGAAAGTAGATTGGGTGTTCTACCCTGGCGGTAACGATGAGCCTCAATATCAAGAACGAAGAGACCTGCCGGCTGGCCCGCGAGCTCGCGCAGCTCACCGGTGAGAGCATGACCGGTGCTATCACCGTCGCGCTTCGAGAGCGGTTGGAGCGCGAGACGCACGAGCGCAGCGTGGAGGAACGCGTGAAGAAGATACGCGCGATCGCCGAGCGTTGCGCCAAGGATCTCAAGCCAGGACCTTCGGCTGTGGAGCACGGCGACCTGCTCTATGACGAGCGGGGCCTGCCCAAGTGATCGTCGATAGTTCGGCTCTGCTCGCCGTTCTCTTTCGGGAGCCAGACGCCGAACGCTACGAGGCAGCGCTCGCCGCGGCGTCCGCTTGCCGCATGTCGCTCGCCAACGTCTTCGAGGCATCTATCGTGTGGGAGGGTCGCGGTGGCCCGGCAGCGGCCCATCGCCTCGATCTGTTCATGGAACAGGTCGGGATAGAAATGGTTCCGGTGACGGCCGAGCACGTCACCGCGGCCCGCCAAGCCTGGCGGCGCTTCGGCAAGGGAAATCATCCGGCGGCGCTGAACTTCGGCGATTGCTTCGCCTACGCGCTTGCCGAGGTGACCGGAGAACCCTTGCTGTTCAAAGGCGACGACTTCGCGCTCACCGATATCGAGGCGGCGTAGGCGCGACGCCTACATGTTCTGCAGCAGGTGGATCAGGCTGGAAGTATCCCAACGGTTGCCGCCGCGCTGCTGGACGTGGGCGTAGAACTGGTCCACCAGCATGGACATCGGCAGAAGGGCGCCGTTCTTCTTGCCCTCCTCGAAACAGAGGCTCAGGTCCTTACGCATCCAGTCGACGGCGAAGCCGAACTCGAATTCGCCCTTCAGCATGGTCGAGCCGCGGTTCTCCATCTGCCAGGACTGCGCCGCGCCCTTGGAGATGACGTCCAGCACTGTTTCCCCGTCGAGGCCCGCGCGCTGGGCGAAGTTGAGGGCTTCCGCGAGGCCCTGAACCACGCCCGCGATGCAGATCTGGTTCACCATCTTGGTGAGCTGGCCGTTCCCCGCCGGGCCCATGTGGGTCACGTTGCGCGCGAACGCGTCGATGACCGGCTGGGCACGGGCAAACTCGGCCTCGTCGCCGCCCACCATCACGGTCAGCACGCCGTTCTCGGCACCCGCTTGGCCGCCAGAGACTGGTGCATCGAGGAAGCCCACGCCCCGTTCCTTCGCTGCGGCATAGACCTCGCGAGCGACGACGGCGGAATCGGTCGTGTGGTCGATGAAGATGGCGCCTTCCGCCATGCCGGCAAGCGCGCCGTCCTCGCCGTAGACGACTGCGCGCAGGTCGTCATCGGCGCCGACGCAGGCGAACACCATCTCGGCGCCCTGGGCGGCAGCGGCGGGAGTGGGTGCTGTGCGGCCCTGGTGGGTCTCTGTCCACTGCTTGGCCTTGGCCTCGGTCCGGTTGTAGACGGTGACCTCATGACCCGCATTCGCGAGGTGCCCCGCCATGGGAAACCCCATCACGCCGAGCCCGAGAAACGCCACCTTGGTGCCCCCGCCATCACTCATCAGTCGTCCTCCCCGCCGGCTTCTCGCGCCAAAGCGCGGCATCGTAGCGACGCCGAAACAGGCGGGCAATGACGGCCCCGGCACCTGTCTGTTGACGCAGATCAAGGCGCTGGCACGTGCGCGCTTCAGACTGGCTTTGCGGGAGTCCATCGCCGCACTTCGCGGGAGCCGATCAAACACTCGCCACGACGCGCATGCCATGACAGCGGGTTCGTATTCCGGCGCGAAGCGCCTCACAGCCGCGGCGCGCACGGCCCGGCTCGGAGCCGGCGCAGTGGCATCGTTGCTACTGCTGGCGCTCCTCGTTCATGCAGCTGGCGAAGCCCGTGCTGCCGTCAAGCTCGGCAGTGCGCTCGCTGCGGTGGAGCCCGGAGACCTGGTGCCGGGCGCCGACCGTTTCGGTCCGGTCGAAGGCGCGCCGCCCCGCGCGCAGGCACTCGAAGGATCCACGCTGAAGGGCTACGTCTTCCTGAACACGGACATCGCGGGAGCCGTGGGGTATTCGGGCAAGCCTATCCATCTCCTCATCGGGCTCGATACCGAGGGCACGATCACCGGCGCCGTGCTGCACAAGCACCACGAGCCCATTGTCCTGATCGGGATACCGGAGCGCCGGATTGAGAGCTTCATCGCGGACTACGTCGGCCTCAACGTGAGCGAGCTCCTGGAGGAACGCGATGCCGGGGACCATTCGCTCGATATCATCGCGGGCGCCACTGTCACCATCCTGGTGATCGACGACGCCATCCGCCGCTCGTCTGTCCGGATGGCGCGCGTGCTGGGCCTCGCCGGGCTCGGTGGGGAGCAGGTTTCCGGCTCGCAGCCTCGGGGCGAGCTCGACACCGCCCAGGAAGGCGTGGACGACTGGATGACCCTGATCGGCGACGGCTCCGTGCGCCGGCTCAACCTCAACGTCGGCGAGGTGACCGGTGACTTCGCGGCTGCGGGCAAGGAGAAGGCCGCCGCAAGACCCGAGAGCGACGACCCCGAGGCGCGGTTCATCGATCTCTATGCGGGACTGGTCAGCGCCCCGGTGATCGGCCGCAGCCTGCTGGGCGATGCCGAGTACGAGAACCTCCGCGCGCGTCTGGAGCCCGGCCAGCACGCGCTGCTGATCGCCGCCAACGGCCTCTATTCGTTCAAGGGCTCGGGCTTCGTGCGCGGCGGAATCTTCGACCGCATCCAGCTTGTCCAGGGCGATGGCAGCGTCCGCTTCCGCGACCGCCAGTACAAGCACCTGGGTGAGGTCGAGGCGGACCTGGCGCAGCCATTCGCCGAGGTGGGGCTCTTCGTGGTGCCGAACGAGGCCGAGTTCGACCCGACCGCGCCGTGGAGACTCCAGCTCCTGGTGCAGCGCGCGATCGGCGCCCTCGACAAGGACTTCCTGCTCTACGAGCTCTCCTACACCCTGCCTGCACGCTATCTGAAGCCGCTGCCCGGGCCTGCGCCTGCGGCCATCGACCAGGCCCTGGCCGAGCCGGAAGCGGCCCCGGAACTCTGGCGGCGAATCTGGGAAGACCGGATCGTCGACGTGGCGGTGCTGGGCGCCGCACTGATCGCGCTCACCCTGATCTTCTTCTTCCAGGACTGGTTCGCGCGCCGGCCCAAGCTCGCGACAGGCGTGCGGGTGGGCTTCCTGATCTTCATCGTCGCCTGGCTCGGCGGCTTCGCCCAGGCCCAGCTCTCGGTGGTCAACATCCTGACCTTCGGCAACGCGCTGATCACCGAGTTCCGCTGGTCCTACTTCCTGATGGACCCGCTGATCTTCCTGCTCTGGTGCGGCACGGCGATCGCGCTGATCTTCTGGGGCCGGGGCGTGTTCTGCGGCTGGCTCTGCCCCTTCGGCGCGCTGCAGGAGCTGCTCAACAAGGCGGCGCGCCTCGCACGGGTACCGCAGCTGACCCTGCCCTGGGGCCTGCACGAGCGGATGTGGCCGGTGAAGTACGTGATCTTCATCGGCATCTTCGGGGTCTCCCTTTACGACCTCGCCTTCGCCGAGCGCCTGGCGGAGGTCGAGCCCTTCAAGACCACGGTGATCCTGCACTTCGCCCACGACTGGCCGTTCGTGGCCTGGGCCGGCGTGCTGCTTGCGGTCGGGCTCTTCATCGAGCGCTTCTTCTGCCGCTACATCTGCCCGCTGGGAGCGGCGCTCGCGATCCCCGGCAAGGTCAGGATCATGGAGTGGCTGCGCCGCCACAAGGAATGCGGCGCGCCCTGCCATCGCTGCGCCCAGGAATGCATGGTGCAGGCGATCCATCCGGACGGGCACATCAACCAGAACGAGTGCTTGTATTGCCTGCACTGTCAGCAGGTCTACCACGATGAGCACCGCTGCCCGCCGATGATCCAGCGGCGCCTCAGGCGCGACCGTCGGCGGGCACGCGCCTCCGCCAACATTACCGTTCCATCCACGACAACCGCAGGCCCAACCGGCACAGCCACGAGTCCCTGATGCCAAGCAGAGAGGAGAAAGCCATGTCGAAGAAGCAACACGATGCACCGGAGAAGACCGGCGTCACGCGCCGCGACCTGATCGGCAGCACGGCGAAGATCGCGACCGTCGGTGGGGTGGTTGCCGCCGGTGTGGCCGGCGTGACCCCGGCAGATCCGCCGCGCAAGGCGCAGGCCGCCACCGATGCGGGCTCGGCCCACGTGGGGCCGGGGCAGCTCGACGAGTACTACGGCTTCTGGTCGTCCGGTCAGTCCGGCGAAGTGCGCGTCTTCGGCGTGCCCTCCATGCGCGAGCTCCTGCGTATTCCGGTATTCAACCGCTGCAGCGCCACCGGCTGGGGGCTCACCAACGAGAGCCGCAAGATCATGACCGAGGGGCTCACGCCCGAGACGCGGAAGTTCCTCGAATCCCGCGGCGGCATCTACACCAACGGCGATGCGCACCACCCGCACATGTCGTTCACCGACGGCACCTATGACGGGCGCTACGTCTGGATCAACGACAAGGCGAACACGCGCGTCGCCCGCATTCGCTGCGACGTGATGAAGGTCGACAAGATCGTGGAGATCCCCAACGCCAATGACATCCACGGCCTGCGGCCCCAGAAGTATCCGCGCACCGGCTACGTATTCTGCAACGGCGAGCACGAGATTCCGCTGCCCAACGACGGCTCCGTGCTCAACGATCCGTCGCAATACATCGCGATCTTCACAGCGCTCGACGGCGACACCATGGAGGTCGCCTGGCAGGTGATCGTCGACGGCAACCTCGACAACGTCGATGCCGACTATCAGGGCAAGTACGCGGTCTCTACCTGCTACAATTCCGAGATGGGCATGAACCTGGAGGAGATGACCGCCGCCGAGCAGGACTGGGCCGTCGTCTTCAACATCGCCCGTATCGAGCAGGGGGTGGCGGACGGCGATTACATCGTCCATCAGGGGGTCAAGGTGCTCGACGGCCGCAAGGGCTCGCCCTACACCCGCTACATCCCGATCTCCACCAGCCCGCACGGCGTCAACACCGCGCCCGACGGCCACCACATCGTCATCAACGGCAAGCTGTCGCCCACCGTCTCGGTGATCGACGTGCGCCGCCTCGACGATCTGTTCGAGGACAAGATCGCGCCGCGTGACGTGATCGTGGCCGAGCCGGAGCTGGGCCTCGGCCCGCTGCACACCGCCTTCGACGGGAAGGGCAATTGCTTCACCACGATCTTCCTCGACAGCCAGGTATGCAAGTGGAACATGGAGGCCGCGATTCGCCAGTACAATGGCGAGGAGGTAGACCCGATCCTCGAGAAGATCGACGTGCACTACCAGCCGGGGCACAACCACACCTCCATGGGCGAAACCAAGGAGGCGGACGGCAAGTGGCTGGTCTCGCTCAACAAGTTCTCGAAGGACCGGTTCATCAACGTGGGCCCGCTCAAGCCGGAATGCGAGCAGCTCATCGACATTTCCGGCGACAGGATGCAGCTGGTCCATGACGGCCCGACCTTCTCCGAGCCTCACGACTGCATCATCGTCCACCGCTCCAAGGTGAACCCGAACCAGATCTGGGACCGCGAAGACCCGACCTGGGAGGACGCGCGCCAGCAGGCGGCGGCGGACGGGGTCGATCTCGACTGGGGCGAGGACGTGATCCGCGACGGCAACAAGGTGCGCGTCTACATGTACTCGATCGCGCCCGCCTTCAGCCTCGAATCCTTCGAGGTGAACGAGGGAGACGAGGTCACCGTCTACATCACCAACCAGGACGATGTGGACGACCTCAGCCATGGCTGGTCCCTTTCCAACTACGGGGTGGCCATGGAGGTGGCGCCTCAGGCGACCGCGTCGGTGACCTTTACCGCCGACCGTCCCGGCGTCCACTGGTTCTACTGCCAGTGGTTCTGTCATGCGCTGCACATGGAGATGCGCGGGCGCATGTTCGTGAACCCG
Organism: Alphaproteobacteria bacterium; assembly: GCA_022820945.1. Taxonomy (GTDB): domain Bacteria; phylum Pseudomonadota; class Alphaproteobacteria; order UBA828; family UBA828; genus WTGU01. The sequence continues at coordinate 16,489 of JAJEEP010000082.1, forward strand.
AAGACCGCCTGATGCACCTGTTGCGCGCGGCGCTCGCTCTCGGTGCGGCGGTGGCGTTGCTTGCCATCGCTGCCGGGGGGGTGCGCGCCGCGCCCGCGGCCGTCATCGAGGTCTCGCCCGGCGAAGGGTCGCTTCAGTCCGCGCTGGATGCCGCCCCGTCCGGTGCGGTGCTGCGGCTCGCGCCGGGCATCTACCCTGGGCCGATCGTAATCGACCGGCCCCTTGCGCTGGAGGGGTTGCCGGGCGCCATTCTCGACGGAAGGGGGCGGGGGCGCGTGCTGAGCGTCGCAGCGCCGGACGTGGTGGTGCGCGGGCTCACCGTCCGCAACTCCGGCACGAGCCTCGCCGAGACCGACGCCGGCATCTTCCTCGACAAGCCGGCCAAGGGTGCGCTGATCGAAAGCAACCGGCTGGAGAACAACCTGTTCGGAATCTACCTGCACGGCGCCAGGAACGCGCTGGTGCGGGGCAACGAGGTGATCGGCAACCGGAGCTTGCGCATGAGCGAGCGCGGCAACGGCATCCATCTGTGGGCGGCCAGGGGCTCGGTGGTGGAGGGCAACACCGTGCGCTACGGCCGCGACGGCATCTTCGTCACCACCAGCCGCAAGAACGCGTTCCGGGGCAACCGCTTCCGCGACCTGCGTTTCGCCATCCATTACATGTACACCCACGACAGCGAGGTGAGCGGCAACGTCTCCCACGACAACCATGTGGGCTTCGCGCTGATGTATTCCGATCGCTTGCGCGTGTTCGACAACCGCTCTACAGGCGACCGCGACCACGGCTTCCTCTTCAACTTCACCAACAAGTCGCGCATCGAACGCAATCTGGTGCACGCGGGCCGCGACAAGTGCGTCTTCCTCTACAATGCGAACCGCAACGTGCTCAGCGGCAATCTCTTCGAGGGCTGCGCCATCGGCATCCACTTCACGGCAGGCTCCGAGGGCAATCGCATCGCGGGCAACGGCTTCATCGGCAACGCGACGCAGGTGAAGTATGTCGGCACACGTCACGTCGAATGGTCCGACGAGGGCGTCGGCAACTACTGGAGCGATAATCCCGCCCTCGACCTCGACGGCGACGGCATCGGCGACGTGCCCTACAGGCCCAACGACCTCGTCGATCAGGTGGTGTGGCGCCATCCGCTGGCCAAGCTGCTGCTGACCAGCCCGTCGGTGCGCATCCTGCGCTGGGCTCACGACCGCTTCCCCTCCGTCTATCCCGGCGGCGTGATCGATTCCGCCCCGCTCATGCGCCCGCCGGAGTTGGAGACCGGGTGATGGAGGGGCCGGCGCTCGCGCTGGAGGCCGTCGCCAAGGCCTATGGCCGGCACGCGGCGGTGGACGGGGTGACGCTCGCCCTCGCGCCGGGCGAGCGGCTCGCACTGCTCGGCCACAACGGCGCCGGCAAGACCACGCTGCTCAAGCTTGCGCTCGGCCTCACGCGCGCCGGCAGCGGCACGGTGACGACACTCGGTTGCGCCCCCGGGGGCCCGGGTTGGACCGCGGCGAAGCGCTCGATCGGCTTCCTGCCCGAGAGCGTGGCTTTCCTCGGCTCCATGACCGGGCGGGAGACGCTCCGCTTCTACGGCCGGCTCAAGGGTGAGGACCGCACCGCTTGCGAGGAGGCGCTCGCGCATGTCGGCCTCGCCGGGGTGGCGGGGAAGCGGGTCAAGACCTACTCCAAGGGCATGCGCCAGCGCCTGGGCTTCGCGCAGGCGATCCTGGGCGCCCCCCGGCTCCTGATCCTGGACGAGCCGACCGGCGGGCTCGACCCGGAATCGCGCCAGGCCTTCCACGAGACGCTGCATGCACTGGCCGGGGAGGGCACAGCCATCGCCCTCTCCTCCCACGTGCTCACCGAGGTCGAGGCCGGGACCGACCGCATCGCGATCATGCGCGAGGGCCGCCTTGCCGCCCTGGGCACGGCGGACGAGCTCAAGCGCCGGGCCGGCCTCGCGGTCACGATCCGTGTCGCCGTGCGGCCGGGCGGTGGCGCACGCCTTGCGAGCGCGCTCGGCGGTCGATCCTCCGAGCGGATCAACGATCACGCGGTCGAGCTCCGCTGCACCACGGGCGAAAAACGCGCCCTGATCGAGCGGATTCTGGGTCTCGGCGACGAGGTCGAGGACATCGAGATCGTTCCGCCTGGCCTCGATGCGGTCTATGCGCGCTTTGGGGGCAGCGGCGGCGGCGAGAGGGAGAGGGCGCCGTGACCGCGGTCACGGCCATCGCCGGGCGGGAGGTGCTGGCCGGCGTCCGCAACCGCTGGATGCTCGCGGCTTCCCTGCTGCTCGGCGTGCTGGCGCTGACGCTGGCCTTCATCGGCTCGACCCCGGCAGGTCCGGTCGCGGCATCGCCGCTGGCGATTACGGTGGTAAGCCTCTCCAGCCTCTCTGTCTTTCTGGTTCCGCTCATCGGCCTGCTGGTGAGCTACGACACGCTTGTGGGCGAGATCGAGCGGGGCACGATGCCGCTCCTGATGACCTACCCGGTCACGCGCTGGCGCATCGTGCTCGGCAAGTTCGCCGGCCAGGTGGCGATCCTCGCGATCGCCACTATCGTGGGCTTCGGCGTTGCCGCGCTGGTCACGGGCCTCGGCGACGGCGGCGATGCCGAGGCGTGGACCGCCTTCGGCACCATGGTCGGCGGCTCGATCCTGCTCGGCGCCGCCTTCATCGCGCTCGGCACGCTCTTCAGCGCCGTGGTGGCCGAGCGCGGCACGGCGGCCGGGATTTCGGCGGCGGTGTGGCTGGTCTTCGTCGTGCTCTTCGACATGGCGCTGCTCGCCGTGCTCGTGGCGGACGAGGGGCAGGTGGTCTCCGGCGATCTCTTCCGCGTGCTCCTCCTGCTCAACCCGACCGACGTGTACCGCATGTTGACGCTCGCGGGCTCCGAGACCGTGGGCGCGCTCTCCGGCATGGCGGGGGTGAGCGCCGAGGCTGCCTTCGGCCATGCGGTCCTGCTGCCGGTCATGGTGCTCTGGATCGCGGTGCCCCTCGGCCTCGCGGGCCTCCTGTTCGGGAGGAAGGAGCTGTGAGGCGCTCGCTTGCCCTGCTGGCCATCGGCCTGCTCGCGCTCTCCGGGCTCTCCGGCTGCGGCGAGGACGACGAGGTCGTCGCCAAGCCCGCGCCGGTGGAGCCGACGCGCGAAGCCTCGGGCCACTACTGCGGCATGATCCTGCTCGACCACAGCGGGCCCAAGGCGCAGGTTCACCTGCCCGGCGAGCCGGAGCCCGTCTGGTTCTCTTCGGTGCGCGACGCCATCGCCTTCACCATGCTGCCGGAGGAGCCGCGCAACTTCACCGCGATCTACGTCAACGACATGGGCGTCGCCCAGTGGGAGGCACCGGAGCCCGGCACCTGGATCGATGCCAACGGCGCCTGGTACGTGATCGGGAGCGACCGGATGGGCGGCATGGGGGTGCCCGAAGCGGTGCCGTTCGCGGCGCGCGATGCGGCCGAGGGCTTCGTGGCGGCGCACGGCGGGCGCATCGTCGCGCTCACCGACGTGCCGGAGAGCTACATCTTCGCCTACGCCGACGAGGACGACGCCGCGGCACCGGCGCACGGGGGGCACGAATGAACCGAGAGACGGGAGCCCGACCCACCCGGCGCCGCTTCATCGCTATCGCGGCTGCAGCGGCCGGCCTGCCTTTCGCGGCGCTCCGGGCCGGCGCCGAGACTGCCCCTCTGCACCGCTGGTCCGGCATCGCGCTGGGAGCGGCGGCGGAGATCGTCCTTCACGACCCCGATGCCACCCGCGCGCGCCGGCTGATCGCGCGCTGCGTCGCCGAGATCGACCGGCTGGAGGACGTGTTCAGCCTCTACCGGCCCGCGAGCGCCATCGGCCGCCTCAACCGGGATGGCCGCCTCGCGGCGCCGCCTCTGGAGCTGGTTGCGCTGCTGGCCGAGGCGCGTACCTACTCGGAGCGGACGGAGGGCGCCTTCGACGTCACCGTACAGCCGCTCTGGCGCCTCTACGCCGCGCACTTTGCGCGCCCCGGCGCCGATCCGCGCGGGCCAGACGAGGCCGCGCATGCCAGAGCGCAGGCGCTGGTGGACTATCGTGCCGTCGAGTTCGAGCCTGCGGGGGTCCGCTTCGCCCGGCCGGGCATGGCGGTCACCCTCAACGGCATCGCCCAGGGCTACATCACCGACCGCGTGGCGGCCTCGCTGCAGGACGCCGGCATGAGCGACGTTCTGCTTGACATCGGCGAGGTCCGGGCGCTCGGCCGGCATCCCGACGGCCGCCCCTGGCACGTCGGCCTCCGCCAAGCAGCAGAGCCCGACACCGTCGCACGCACCGTTACGCTGAGCGATCGCGCCGTCGCCACCTCGGCCGGCATCGCGAGCTCGTTCGATGCGAGCGGCCGCCACCACCACCTGTTCGACCCCGCGACCGGCCGGCCCGCGCCGGGAACCGGGCAGGTCTCGGTGATCGCGCCCCGCGCCACCATGGCCGACGCCCTCTCCACCGCGCTCGCCGTCTCCTCGCCCGCGCGGGCCCTCACGTATGCCGCCCGCTTCCCCGAGATCGAGGTGCTGACCGATACGGTGAGCCAACCGTCGTAGCGGCTCCCCTCCGCGCCGCGCGTTGGTTAGGATGCGCGCCGAGTCCTCTTCCCGCCGAGCGGGCGCCCGATGGCCGTCTACACCGAAGTCTCCGACGACGAGCTTGCCGCGTTCATCGCGGAGTACGACATCGGCACAGCCGTCTCCTGCAAGGGCATCGCCGAGGGGGTAGAGAACTCCAACTACCTGTTGCTCACCGAGGGCGGCCCCTACATCCTCACGCTCTACGAGAAGCGGGTCGATGCCAAGGACCTGCCCTTCTTCCTCGGCCTCATCGAGCACCTGGCGGCGCGCGGCGTGCCCTGCCCGGTGCCGGTCCACGGGCGCGACGGCGCGGTGCTGCGCACGCTCTGCGAGCGCCCGGCGGCGATCACGAGCTTCCTTGCAGGCGTCTGGCCGCGCCGCCCGCGGCCCGGCCACTGCGCCGAGCTGGGCGAGGCACTCGCAAGGATGCACCTCGCTGGGCTGGACTACGAGCCTGAGCGCTCCAACGCGCTCTCCGTCGACAGCTGGCGGCCGCTCTTCGAGCGCTGCCGCGCCGGCGCCAACGACGTGGTTCCCGGCCTCACCGCCGAGGTCTCGGCGGCCCTCGACCGCATCGAGGCGGAATGGCCTCGCGAGCTGCCGCGCGGGGTGGTCCACGCCGACCTCTTCCCCGACAACGTTTTCTTCGAGCGCGAAACGCTCAGCGGCCTGATCGACTTCTACTTCGCCTGCAACGATGCGCTGGTCTACGACCTCGCTGTCTGCCTCAACGCCTGGTGCTTCGAGCCCGACCTCAGCTTCAACGTCACCAAGGCGCGCCTGATGATCGGGCGCTACCGCGCGGTGCGCCGCTGCTCCGAGGCCGAGATTGCGGCACTCCCCCGACTCGCGGAGGGTGCTGCGCTGCGCTTCCTGCTCACCCGCCTCTATGACTGGATCAACCAGGTGGATGGCGCCCTGGTCAAACCCAAGGACCCGCGCGAGTACCTGCACAAGCTCCGCTTCCATCGCGGCGTCTCGGGCCCCGGTGCCTACGGCATCGAGCCGTGAGCGTCGCGATCTATACCGACGGTGCCTGCCGCGGCAATCCGGGGCCGGGTGGCTGGGGCGCGGTGCTGCTCTACGGCACGCACCGGCGCGAGATCAGCGGCGCGCACCCGCGCACCACCAACAACCGCATGGAGCTCACGGCCGCGATCCGGGCGCTGGAGGCGCTCACCCGCCGCTCCGCCGTCGCCCTCTACACCGACAGCACCTACGTGAAGGACGGAATCACCCGCTGGCTCCCCAACTGGAAGGCCAAGGGCTGGCGCACTGCCTCCAAGTCCCCGGTCAAGAACCGCGACCTGTGGGAGGCCCTCGATGCCCTCGCACAGCGCCACGACGTGACCTGGCACTGGGTGAAGGGCCACGCCGGCGATCCGGAGAACGAGCGCGCCGACACCCTCGCGCGCGAGGCGCTGAAGGCCGCAGCAGCGTAAACGGCTGCCGAGCCAGCTATTCCGCGGCGCTGGCCTGGGCCGCGGGCGCGCGGAAGGCGGCCAGCAGCTCGGCCTCGCGCTCCTTCGCGCAGGCGATGTTGGCCTCCTTCACATGGCCGAAGCCCCGCATGGCGAGCGGCACCTCGGCGATCTCCACGGCGAGCCCGTGGTTGTCGGACTCCAGGCCCGCGAGCAGGGTCTCCACCGTGGCCTCGTATTCGCCGATCAGCGCGCGCTCCCGGCGCCGCTCGGCGCTGTAGCCGAAGATGTCGAGCGGGGTGCCGCGCAGGCCCTTGAACTTGGCCAGCAGGCGGAAGGCCGCGAGCATCCAGGGGCCGTAGAGGCGCTTCTTCAGGTGGCCGGTCGCAGGATCGCGCCCGGCGAATAGCGGCGGCGCCATGCTGAACCGAAGCCCGACCGAGCCCTCGAACTCCGCCGCCACCTGCGCCCGGAAGCGGCCGTCGGTGTAGAGCCGGGCCACCTCGTACTCGTCCTTGTAGGCGAGCAGCTTGTGATAGGCGCGGGCGACCGCCTCGCCGAAGCCCTCGCGGCCCGGCGCCCGTGCCCGCTCGGCCTCGCGCGCGCGGCTCACCAGGGCGCGGTAGCGGCTGGCCAGCGCCGTGTCCTGATAGGCCCGGAGGTCGGAGGCACAGCGCTCGATCAGCGCGTCCAGCCCTTGCGTCTGCGGCTCTTGCGGCAGGGTGCCGGTTTCGGCCGCTGCGGTGGCGACGGCATCGGCATCGTGCGCGGCGGCCCGGCCCCAGCGGAAGGCGCGCAAGTTGGCCTCGACCGCGACGGCGTTGAGCGCGATCGCCCGCTCGATGGCGTCTGCGCCGAGAGGGATAAGCCCGCGCTGGTAGGCGTACCCCAAGAGGAAGAGGTTGGTATAGACGGCATCGCCGATCAGCGCTGTCGCCAGGCGGGTCGCGTCCACGACATCGAGCGTACGCGCCGCCGCCCCGACCACACCTTCGAGCTGGGCACCGGGGAACTCGAGGTCTGGCGTACGGGTGAAGTCTCCGGTCGTGATCGGGCCGCCGTTGACCACGGCGTGCGAGGCGCTCTTGTCGAGCCGCGTCACCGCCTCGCGGCTCGCCGCCACAACCCGGTCGATCCCCAGCAGCAGCCGGGCGCCGCCGACGGCGATGCGGACGGCGTGCAGGTCCTCGGGCCGCTCGGCGATGCGGATATGGCTGGTGACGGCGCCGTACTTCTGGGCGAGGCCGGCCTTGTCGAGCACCGTCGCGCCCTTGCCCTCGAGCCGCGCCGCCGTCCCCAGAAGTGCGGCGAGGGTGACGATCCCGGTGCCGCCGACGCCCGCCAGCAGGATGCCGTAGGGCTCGGTACACGAGGGCCGGGCTGGCTCGGGCAGCGCGGCGATGGGCCGCTCGGATACGCCCGACGATGCGCCCGCCCGCCGCTTCCCGCCCTTGACCAGCACGAAGCTCGGGCAGAAGCCCTTGATGCAGGAGAAATCCTTGTTGCAGGCGGACTGGTCGATCGCCCGCTTGCGCCCGAACTCGGTCTCCAGCGGCACCACCGAGAGGCAGTTCGACTGCACGCCGCAGTCGCCGCAGCCCTCGCACACGTCCGGGTTGATGATGACCCGCCAGTCCGGGTCCTCCAGCAGCCCGCGCTTGCGCCGGCGCCGCTTCTCGGTCGCGCACATCTGGTCGTAGACGATGGCCGAGACGCCTTCCCACTGGCGCAGGTCGCGCTGCACCCGGTCGAGCTCGTCCCGGTGATGGATCGTGACGCCGTCGGCGAACTGCCCGTCGAAGGGGTACTTCTCGGGCTGGTCCGTGACCACCGCGATGCGGCCGACGCCCTCCGCATGAATCTGCCGGGTCACGCGCTGGACCGAGAGCGGCCCGTCCATGGGCTGGCCACCGGTCATCGCCACCGCGTCGTTGTAGAGAATCTTGTAGGTCATGCTGACGCCGGCGGCGACGGCGGCGCGGATCGCGAGAATGCCCGAGTGGAAGTAGGTGCCGTCCCCGATGTTCTGGAAGATGTGCTCGGTGTCGGTGAAGGGCGCCTGCCCGATCCAGTTCGCCCCCTCGCCGCCCATGTGGGTGTAGGTGTCGGTCTCGCGGTCCATCCACTGCGCCATGTAGTGGCAGCCGATGCCAGCGAGCGCGCGGCTCCCTTCGGGCACCTTGGTCGATGAGTTGTGCGGGCAGCCCGAGCAGAAGTAGGGCACCCGCTCCATCGCCGCAGGCTCCCCGGCGGCGCTGTCCGCCCACCTGGAACGCAGCAGCCTCAGCCGCGCCTCGATATCCGCGTCCGAGCCGAGGCGCAGCAGCCGCTCGGCCAGCGTCTGCGCGACTCCGCCGGGGTCGAGCTCGCCCGAGGCGCGGAGCAGCGGGCGCCCCTCCTCGTCGCACTTGCCGATGACGCGGGGCCGCTCGCTCGCGGGGAGGTTGTAGAGCAGCTCCTTGATCTGGCCTTCGATGAAGTCCCGCTTCTCCTCGACCACCAGAATCTCGTCGAGCCCGCCGGCGAAGCACCTGATGCCCTCCGGCTCCAGCGGCCAGCTCATGCCGACCTTGTAGAGCGCGATCCCGAGGCGCCGCGCCGTGCGCTCGTCGATGCCGAGGTCGTCCAGCGCCTGGCGCACGTCGAGGTAGGACTTGCCCGTGGTGACTATGCCGAGCCTGCGCCCCGGCCCGTCGATCACCGTGCGGTCGAGCCCGTTCGCCCGGCCGTAGGCGCGCGCGGCGTCGAGCTTGTGCTCGAGCAGCCGTTCCTCCTGGTCGAGCGGAAAGTCCGGCCAGCGGATGTTGAGCCCCCCTGCGGGCAGCGCGTAGTCCTCCGGCGTGACGACGGCCACCCGGTGCGGGTCCACCGAGACGATGGCCGAGCTGTCCACCGTCTCGGCGATGCAGATGAAGCCGACCCAGAGGCCGGCGTATCGCGAGAGTCCCCAGCCGTGCAGCCCATAGTCCAGGAACTCCTGCACGCCGGCCGGGTTGATCACCGGCATGGTCGCGCTCACGAAGTTGAACTCGCTCTGGTGCGCCGTCGTGGAGGAGGCGCAGACGTGGTCGTCGCCGGCCAGCGCGAGCACGCCGCCGTGGGCCGCCGTGCCGGCGAGATTGGCGTGCTTGAAGACGTCGATCGTGCGGTCGACGCCCGGCCCCTTGCCGTACCAGATGGCGAAGACGCCGTCGTGCCTGGCGCCGGGGAAGAGCCCGACCTGCTGGGTGCCCCAGAGCGCGGTGGCCGCCGTGTCCTCGTTGACGCCGGGCTGGAAGTGCACACCGTGCTTCTCGATGAACGGTTTGGCCTGCCACAGTGCCCGGTCGAAGTTGCCGAGCGGCGAGCCGCGATAGCCCGAGATCATGCAAGCGGTGTCGAGCCCGGCCGCCTTGTCGCGCAGGTGCTGCATCATCGGCAGCCTGACCAGCGCCTGGGTGCCGGTCATGTAGACCTCGCCCGCCTGGGCAGCGTACTTGTCGTCGAGTGAGACCGCGGCGAGTGTCATCGCAATTCCTGTCCTCGGCGTCCGGATCTTCTTGAGGCTAGGCCGCAAGCGGCCGCCGCCGGGTGCGCGGCCGCGCCGCCATCATACCCCAAGGCGCCCCGTCGGCGCGAAGCGGCGGCGGACGGACCCCCAAGAACTCAATTTCATGCGGCCTATTCCGGCCTACTCCGGCTCAAGGTGGCCCAAGGTGGCCCAAGGTGGTCCAAAGCGAGTGGCTCAAGGTGGACCAAGAAGGCGCGGTTGCAGGGGACGATCTCGGGAGAGAGCCCTTTGTCACACTTGGCCAAGTCCGGATTCCTCGCGTCCGTGCGGCGGGCATCGCATGTGGCGGCGTTCTGGCGGTCTGCACAACGCATCCGTCGAGACTGACTCAGTCCGCCCGGCCCGTGCACCGCACCATGGTTCGGTGCGCCGGTGTGCCGTTTCCCGGATGCGCCCGACGATTGATCGGCGCCTACGCGGTCGGTTCCGGTCGCTTCCTCACTTCGTCATGGACTCGTTCCGGGCATCCACAGGTTGCAGCAGGAGAACAAGTGACGGGCGCGGGCTGCTCCACCGCACGCGGCGTCAGTAGATGCTCCCGCTCTTGACCTCGGCGTGGTCCCGGCCTGTCAGGCTTTGCCATGCGGCGACCGAGGCCCCGGCAGCGGCCGCGAGCAGCCGCGAATCCGCCGCGACCGTGGTCCACTCGTAGCCCCACTCGATGGTGCGGAGCGCGTACTCGGGCGTCCCGCAATGGATGCCCGCCTTGATGCCGTTCGCCCTGCAGACATCGGCGATGCGGCGGCTACAGAGGTCGATGGCTGTTGTTAAGCGTGGAAAAATGAGGGGTTTAGTCCCGAGAGTAACCGCGGCGTCGGATTCGGCGAAGTAGACTAAGTAGGGTTTCTAAGGAGAGTCCTTTGAGCGGTCCGAATCGGGGTCATCCCATCCGTCCAGCAGAAGTTGCCGAAGGTGCTGAAAGTCCTCCTCGGTCTTCAGGACCCGAACCTTGCTGCTGTCCATGTCACGAAGTGCCGACTCCAGAAGACTACGCGGAGATGCGAGAGGAGTTCTTTCGGGCGGGGCGGGAATTTGACGCATGGCGTCGAGCACAGCGCGAAGGACGTCGTGAACCGCCTCGCGAGAGTACCGGTGTAGCGTAGGCATCGGAATTCAGTCCCCCCGATCCAGTCAGCCTGAGGATACCACGACCACCGCCCCGGCCAGCAGCAGCGCGACTAGGATCCCCGCCACGGGGTAGACGACCCAGTGCCACCAGCGGGAGCGGGGCAGGAGGTTCACGACTCCTCCTCGTCCCGGATCACCGTCAGGGTCTTGCCCCCGTACCGCCACGAGTCCGGACCGCTCACGGACTTCCACCTCTTACCCAGGTCACGGAGCACGATCAACGCCGCGGCGGACAACGTGGTCGGCGCGCCCCTAAACTCGATCTGCTGATCGTCGACGACCTTGCACTTCACGTTCTCGTCCCACACCGACTCGAGTTCGGTCCCCGGACCGACCCCTATCATGCTGAATTTGAAGCGGTCCCTCCGGCGCCGCGAGACCTCGAGACTGGCGCGATCATCGGCGGCGTTCTGCTCGTCGACGACGTCGCTCTGGGGGGTGACGTCCTTGGCCCCGAACCCCTCGAGGATCGCGATCGGTTGATCGGGTGAGATCCGAAAGAACTCTCGCGACCGTCTTACTCGTCGATCCGCGAATGCCTTGAAGAGAGTGGCCTCGGCCGAGTCGGCGTCCTCGAACTCCCACGCGGCGACGCACTCGAACGGGACCGGAATCCCGGTGGTGTCAAGGTTGCGTAACCGCTGCTCGATGGTCTGACTGGTCTTGCCGATCTTCACGAGCCCCGGCATCTCCGGGTTGGTTATGACGTACACGATGCCCATGAACCGCTCCTCCCGTTGCCTCCGTCACGGCCCTGGTGTCGGGCCGTTGCAGACAACACGCACAGGATGCGGATGACCCCGCCTATTCACCTAAGTGCCGGGAGCTACCCGGCACCGGGCTAGAGGCTGTTCTATTCAGCGGGCGACCCGACTCAGCGGGTGCCTGTGGTGTTATCTGCGGGGATGAGCGTAGGGGCGGGGACGGCGGGGGGTCAAGGGCGGTTCTTGACCCGCAACACGGGTCGCGATAGGGGAAGGGCCATGCCTCTGACCCGACGAGAGATGCTGGGCACAACGGCACTTGTGACTGCCATAGCCGTCACCGACATGCTCGGACCGAACGGTTCATGGGGGCCGCTCGTATGGCCCGATGACGACCCACCACCGGTGCGCCTGAGTGCAGACTTCAAAGCTTCGATCGGCGGCAACGTCATCGAACTCCGAGGCGACGCGGGCGTCACGGCGAAGGCGCGGGCATCGGTCACCGTCATCCCGGCGACCTCAAACCGACAAAACCCCAAGATCGCGGCGTGACCGACAAGAGAACCACCGCCGAGCGCCTAAATGACCTTGAGGAGCGTATGGGACGCCTCGAGGGCAGAATGATCGCACTTTCGAACAGCGTGGAGCGGCTGCGGAAGGACCTGGACGGCCACTTCGACCGGCTGATCAAACTCCTCGAAGAAAGACTCCCGGAGAACCCGAACCGGATCAAGGAGGGCGAACCGATGGACATCAGGGAGCTTGGAATCGGCGTAGCGGACGAAAGCGACTGACCATCGATTTCGAGCTGCCGTTCCGCCAGTATATAAGCTCCCTAAGTAGGTGGAGCAGAGGGGAGTCGATAATATAGGTTAACATGTTGTTTTTGCGTTCTTTTCGTTGTTACCATATGTTTATCCCCACATGCTTCCCACCATAACCAACTGGAACACAACGGAGTTCTCGGGCGGAACCGAGACTGCACCACAGAGGCGGTCTCTTCATTCGCGTGCGAAGGCAACAGACCGTGTCCCCGCTCATTCCGAAGCCCCGGCCAGCAGATTGACGATCAATCGGATCATGAGGTCCTTGCCGGCCGGTGCGCTTTCGGCGACCAGCAGAGTCAGTGCCGTCAACGCCTGCGGATTGAGCCCGTGTTCGATCGCCTCCTGCTTCAGGTAGAGCAGGAATAGCAGCGACCCGATGCGCTTGTTGCCGTCGGTGAAGGGATGGTCCTTGACCACGAAATACAGCAGGTGCGCCGCCTTCTCCTCGCGGCTGCGGTAGAGGGGCTCGCCGAACATGGTCTGCTCGATATTGCCCAGGATGCCGGCCAGCGCATCGCCGCGTGGACTGCCGAACAGAGGCGAGGCCTGCTCGCGCGCCATCAGCTCGCGCCGGAACTCCGCGATCGCGCTGACGGCCCGGTCGTGATCGAGCACGCCCGACGACGGCCCCGTGCCCGGCGGTTCCGGCAGCCGGTCCTCGTCGTATTCCAGCAGCAGGCGCCATGTATCGGCATAGCCCGCGATCAGGTCCAGCACCGCCTGTCCGGTATCGTCCACCAGGGCCTGGTTGCTGAGCGTCCGCGCCAGCAGGTCGAGGGTCTCCCGCGCTTCCCGCAGGCCGCGCTCGGCCAGCCGGCGCTCGTTGACGGTGAAGCCTTGCACCAGATGACCGTGCAGAGTGCGCGTGGCCCATTGGCGGAACCGCACGCCGCGCTTGGTGTTGACGCGGTAGCCGACCGAGATGATGGCGTCCAGATTGTAGTGCTTCAGCCGGCGCCGGACCTTGCGCCTGCCTTCGGTCTGAACTACCGAGAAATCCTCGGAAGTTGCTCTCTCCTCCAGCTCGCCACTCGAATAGACGTTCCTCAGATGGAGGCCGACATTATCGGCCGTGCTGTCGAACACTTCCGCCATCTGCCGCTGGGTCAGCCAGACCGTTTCCCGGTCGAGACGCACATCGACCCGCACCTCGCCGCCAGCGTCCTCGTACACGGCGACCTCGCCGCCGACTGCGCTCTCCGGCGTTTCGTCGTTCATCCCGTTCCCCGCTCCATCGACCGCCGGCGATTCCGTCGCATTCCGGCGCGATCCACAATCAACGCGCCCGCCATCCGCCCGCGGTCAGTTCAGCGAGTCCTTCAGCGGCTTGCCGGCCTTGAACGACACGCCGGCCGACGGGCCGATGGCGATGCGTTCGCCGGTGCGCGGGTTCCTGCCTTCGCGGGCCGGCCGATCCTTCCTGGTGAACCTGCCAAAGCCGACGATGGAAACGTCCTCGCCCCGCGCCAGGGCCTCCGCGATGGCGTCGAACACGCTACGAACAGCGGCCTGTGCCGCCTGTTTCGTGATACCCGCCTCGCCGGCCACGCGCTCGACGATCTCTGCCTTCTTCACTCTCTCGCTCTCCTGTTCTTGCGGATGATATCAGGCATGACCCGTGGGCCGCTGCCGCCCTGTTGCGCCGTGATCGGGTCGCCAGAGACGCCGATCGATCCGGCGCCCGATCCCTAATCCTACCTGTCCACCGGGTCAATCTCAGGCTCGTTCCCGAGCGCCCTTCGCCGTCGAGAGGGGAGTGTCGGCCGGAAGCGGGGCGGCGGTCGGGCGTCCGGGGGAGGGCGTCCGGGCCGCTGTTTTCCCTCATCGGCACGAAGGAGACGGCACCATGACGGCAGCCATGGCGATGCCCGGCAACACGGCGGAGACATTCCTGGTTCATTTCTTCGGCAGGTTGCGATCCCATCTCGAAGGTCGCACATGCCCTAATTTCGTCAGAAACGGCCACTCGGGGCTGCGCGGGTCTCGCAAACCCGCAAAATTTCTTGCTTATTCCATTTGTCCGACGAAACGTGCGCGGCGTCTGTCATCGTGCCGCAACCGGATCGATTCAATCCCCAGACAACGACAGGCCTTCCATATCCTCGTCAGCGACTTTCCTTGCTCCCCTAGGACACGCCTCGGCCCTGCCCGCACGGCGCACGACCGGCCTTCGGTCGACCGCCGTTCTTGACGCCTTCGATTGACAGTGCCATATTTCGAACATCAGAGCATTACGCTCCGGGGTCGGCCAAGCCGGCCGGCATAGGGCTCGGGCAACCGGGCCCTATGTTTGTTCGTGGCCTTCCAAGCCGTCAAAGCAACTGTACTTGATCCCAAGCAGCGGCCGATCCTCGGATGACAGGACCGCGTCGATCAGGCGACCGGCCCTCATCAAGGCAAGGTACGGCTTGTAGCCTGCATCGTACCCAGCCTTCGCCATAGGGTAGAGATAAAGATCGGCAATCTGGAGCATGGGCGTTTTCTTCGTGCGGCCTTTCGGCTCCCCAAGCACCAACTCCCTGAACTCACCAGCTTCTAGGCCACGATAGGGGGCTGCATTGTCGCCATCGAACGGCATGCCTTCCGCCTTGAGCCCCTTCATGAAAGCAACAATGTCTCGATCCTCTTGCTTGCCCGATCTTTCGAAGAACACTCGGAGCCGTCGTCCCTTCGAGCGGGCATACTTGGCCGATCGCTCGATCAGAATCGAGAACGCCGTCTTGTCCATGCGCCAGGGACGACCTCCATACCGTTCGGCATAGCGCGCCACGTACCCGGGACGATGGATAATGGCTGCGATTCCCATCACCGGAAGACTGACTAGAAACTCCTCGAGCTCAGGCAAGAATTCCACCGCCCGCTCGGGATTCTTCAGCCATGAGAAATGGCCCCGACCGCCGCGAATTTCGTATGAGTGCAATGGATAAGTGATTCCCCACGCGTTACAGAATTCTCGATGGGCATCCCAAACCCGGTGCAAATCTTCCCTGTCGATTAGCACACCGCCCAAGCCGAAGCAGTCCATACCATCATGCCTTTCCTCCGCTGGAACGTGATCTGGCTGACGACTCCCCGTATCATCGACAAACAAGTGGACTTCTTGACCCTTACGGGTTCCGTTCATGTCCCTTTCGGTCCCTCATTATGACGCAGCCAGGACCCACATTCACGGCATCCTAGAGCGAGTTCGAATTACTACCCGCTCCTGACGGGAGACGGTCTCTTGTATCGGCGCAGACATTCTGTCCCACAAAGTGCGTGATACCGCAAATCGAAACCGATGCGGTCGGCACCATCCCTACTGACTTACTTCGGTCAATTTTCGGGTGTCGCATCAAGTGCGTCTGCACCAGATTCGTCGACGGTGTGTCCTTCGGACATCTGTTTCAGTATTGCCTCTATCAAATCGAGCGCGGAGTCGGGAGGCAGGCTATGCACGATCGTGCCGAATGCCGATTGCACGGCCGCACGGGAGCCAGACGGTACCGTGTTGAACGCCGGCGCGGAGCCGGTGTCGAGTGCACCGAGCTCGCTTTCATAATGGGCGACTGTTTGCAGAGCAGTCTCAGGTCTTTCCCCTCGGACTTGCTCCAGAATTTGCCGGATTGCAGGAACCCGCTCCCGCTCACCTTCGATAAGAGCATCTGCATCCGCAGGGCGGAGATAGCCAGAACGGGCGAGTTCGTAGGCGGCCTTCAGCCTGTGGATGCCAGCGTCGACATTTCGCAGCTTGTTGCGTTGAGATGAGGCTTGGCGACAGCGTGAACTAATTTCCTGCGCGATGGCGCCGATGTGATTCTCAAGGTTACGCATGTGGGGCCCGGCCTCAAAATAGTCGCGCCGGCCATTGGGAACGATGCGTCTATCCAAGATGTGGATTTCGCCGACGCACCAGCCGTTGAACCTCGGCTCCTGGAAGAGGTGCTCAAAAATACGGTCCGTACCGATCTGCATGTTTCCAACCCGTGCTCGAAGACCCCGTATCCCTAGCCGTCGAGGAATGGAGCCGGAGTAGGGTGTGTGCGCGAGCCAGAGTATCGCCGCTGGATCCTCGCCATCGATGCGGGGAATAACGCGGGTTTCAATAGTCTCGAAAGAGGCATGAAAATCATCTGTCAGCGGAATGGCGTCCCGGAACGGTCGCTCGACCCGCTGTCGGTCGTCGTTGATACGGATGTCCAAAACCAAATGATCGGTATATCCCTCTAGGAGCTTGCCCAGCTCCGTCGAGAGCGGGAAGCTCGCCGCCAACGGCACCGGACAGACTTCTCCAAGATAGCTGCGGACCCTCTCTTCGTTGAGGAGCGTCGAGGCCGCATGGCGGTTGATCCGGTCAATGGTGACCTGGAAGAAGCGTTCCGGCCATTCGCCGCACGCGACCTGGGATGTTGTCGCGGACTCCCGGATTGCGGTTTCGGCGTCAACGAGCGCAAGGTCCAGCTCCCGCAGTGCACGCGCGTTCCAGGAAACGCGCGTGGGAGGAGAGTCCCCGCAGGTGCGAGTGGTGAAATGCAGCTCTTCAGCAAATGCGAGTCCGGACAGCCTTCCGATGCCGCGGAAGCCGCGATCGATCGACCGATCCTTGGAGCTGCGCCCAACATCGATCAACCGGCGAACGGCTTCGCCAGACGACAGGCCTGTACCGTCATCCAGAATGGTTATTCGGGAGTTCAGCGGATCGATCGTGATCCTCACGCAACCCGCGCTTGAGCCCTGAGCCGCGATCGCATCTGCCGCGTTCTGCACATACTCCCGGTACAGAACAAGCGGGTTGTCATACATGCCCGCGGTGACGAGACGAAGCAACTCACCGCCGAGAACGGGGGGGTCGGCCATCAGGTAGCACCGGCGCTGAGGTGCTGCGCCGACATCCCATCGATAGACAGTTCGTCAATAGCCTCAAACAGCCCCGCGTCTTCAACGGCGACATCGGATTCCGGAAGCAACTCGTCGGGGGTGAGCTCCGGGAACACCTGAGCAATGTCGGTGACCTTGGCAGCCTTCGTATCAATGGCGTGAAAGCGAGCGAGCTCACGGATGGAAGGGTTCACGGACTTGTCGGAAACAAGCGCAAGGTACGCCTCACGGCGAGGACTCTCGAGCAGGATGTCACTCAGTCGAGCAATGAGCTCGGTTCGCTCCCCAGGCGCAAGACGCCGGTGCAGCGCCTGGTAGTCGTCAAGCATTGGCCGGCCCTCGCCGTGCTCGAAGAAGTCGCGTTGAAAGATGAAGGCGTGGGGAAGAGTCAGCAGGCGCTCGAACTCTTCGAAGCTGTTGCCGAACGCCCTGTGGAAGAACTCGTCGCTTCCGGAAACGACGCCGTGGGTCGCCTGAAGCATGATCTGGAACGACCTGAGGTAGTAGCGGGTCCAGTGTTTGCCCACGTGAGAGCGATCTTTCATGGTGACCGGGAGATATCGCATCGGAAACGACCAGATACGAACGCCAAGGCGCGCGTTCAGCTCGATGTTGATGCTCATGCGCTGATACAGGTCGCCCGGCGTGTCCATGAAGTTGTAAAGCATGTAGTTGGAAAGCGACCTCAGGCCGTAGTCGGCAGCCATTTCTACCGATCGCTCATAGACACCGCGCATACCCACATGGTCGAAAGCAATGCGCAGGGGATCAATGCAGACCTTGGCCATCTCGCGCAGATACATCGGGGTCTTCGCAAGGATCCGTGCATCGACCCCCTGGTTGAAATCGACGCGCCGCTTGATTGCAGGAGCTCCTTCCCGTTGAAACATCGCGCCGCGCTCAAAGCCAAGGTCTTGGATTTCGGCGATTACCTCCTGGTACCGACTACTGGCCGCGACGTTGTTGTCCATGAGTATGAGGTCCTTCTTGGGACCAAATTGCTCGTCGATGCCGGCAACAAGATTGGTGATGGGAGGCATCTCGCGCTGACCTCCTTCGAGTTTCGGGACGCCGCAGAATGCGCATTTGCGCACACAGCCGCGGGATGCGTAGCCGAAATAGGCATCGTGGACCGGATAGCGGTACGCAACGTCTTCAAGAATGTCGTAGGCGGGAACAAGCTCCTCGATGGGCGTGCCGAGAATGTCCTGCGCACCGAAGTCGCCCTCTTCCGCTGACAACTGAAGGGAATGAGCAGGCGCTTGGTCGAGGAGCCCCCTGATAAACCGCACCCCCGCCCAGCGGGGTTCGCGGATGAAGTCGTCGAACATGAGGGACGCAGCGATCCCGCCCACAAAGACGCGCTCCGCCTGTCCGCGGGCTGCGCGCAACGCGAAATCGATAGCCGCTGCCGTTCGCCGCCATTCGAAACTGAACAGCGTCGTCACGTACACGCGGTCCCAAACCCGCTCGAGGGCTGCAGGCGTGTCTCCCTTGACGAACAAGACGTCATCGCCGCAGCCGAGAGGGCCGTGATAAGCCGCGATTTTCATCAGGCCGAGCGGTGGATACTTGTTCCGGTAGCCGGGTTCAATGAGAAGGATGTTCTTCTTGGGCATGACGAACCTACCCGCCCCGTAACGCGGTTCTGCGGAAGGCACCCATGCCGGATGTCAGTGCGGTAGCCATTGTCAGCGGTTCCGGCCTCCCGGCCGCAGTGCAGCGATGACGCGTTGCTCAATGGCGGCGAAGCGCTTTTCGTCGTCAAGCTCCTCCTTCACGACCGCCAGAACCGTGCGGACGGCTCCCCGCGCCTGCTTGTTGAGATGGGACATCGATGCATCGGCATCCGTGCGCTCAACTTTCCGGATTTCCTCCTGCAGCTCTTCCACTGCCAGAAGCGTCTCTCCGAGTTGCGTGCGCTCCTCCGCGGTTCGGTTGCGCTCCTTGATCGAGGTTTTGAGCCGCTCGGCTTCCTTATTCAGCGTCTCGATTAGCTGCGTCTTCTCGTTGTGGGACGTCAGCCCTTCTTCAAGCCGGCGTCGGGCCTTCGTGGTCGCGCGCTCCGCCCTTTGAGTGATCTTGCGCACGGAGGTGTTGCGGTCTTTGGATTCGTCGCGGATCTCCTTTTCGATACGCCGCATCTCGTCGGCGAGCTGTGCGTGAAGCCGAGAGAGTGCGTCCGAGGGCTCGAAATCGTCCCGCTGGGAATTCGGCACCAGGGCCGGGTCCACAACATGCACCTCACCGAAGCACCACATGGCCAAGGGACGAGTAGTCCAGAGCGCCTGCACGAGCGATTGGTCGCCGATCGCAATGTTGTGCATGCGTACGCGAAGCCCTCCAAAGGGGACGTCGGCAAGAGCCCCGCTCCTTGGGTGCTGGGCAAGCCAACCCCACCAGCCCTGATAGTCGCCGTTTCTTGGTAGGGCCACGACGTCGGTGACTTCCACTCGGCGGCGCTTCTGTCCACGCCCGTCTCTGGTCGCGAATGAGTCCTTGAACGGGCGATACACTTCGCGAAGGACCGCTCCGTCCGCTCCGCGAATACGGATCGAGACAGTATCGAGGGACTCGGGATATCCGGCATTCTCGGCGAACGAACGGATTTTAGTTTGGAATTTCCAGGTCGTGGGGTCTTGGCGCACCGGCGCCGCCTGCTCTAGGTAACTCGACAAGGCCTCAACGTCGAGCAAGGCGGGGTTACTCACCTGCTCGAGAGAGACCTGCAAAAATCTCGCATTGGAGTCAGATGATCGTTCTTCAGGCGTGCAGTTACTATTGATCGCGTCGGCAATGGTCGTGGGCGCCTGCCCCGGACGCGTCAGGCGATTGATGGCCTCCGCGTCGAACGTGACGGCGCAGGTCCGGTCGCCGCCGTCGCTGGTTTCGAAGACGAGCCGGCCGCAGTAGCTGATCCCGGCCATGCGGCCAATCCCGCGGAAGCCAGCGTTGGCGGCTGCCGCGTCGGCAGAATCGGCCTTGTCCGAGTAACCAATGTCCACCAGCCGAACGATAGCTTCTTCCGGGCTAAGCCCCGTACCGTCGTCACGGAGCCGAAGCGATTTCGTGTGGGGATCGACAGTGACGTCGATGCAACCCTCTTCAGGGCCTAGTAGGCCTTGACGGCGTGCGGCGCGGATGCTGTCGAATGCATTCTGGATGTACTCTCGTACGCAGTGCAGCGGCTCGCTGTACATCCCGAGAGTAATGGTTTCTAGCAGATGGACGCCTAGTTGAGTTTCGGGGGCTTGGGGCATGGGCTATCCCTGCCGATAGGCGTTGCGCGGGAAACGAAGCTTCAACGTTCCCGCGCTGAACCGTGTATGGCTCACGAGTAGCTCGCCCTTGCGGAGAAATGGGACACGCCGAGACTGCGGTCGCAGGCGAATCTCCGAGTCCTTCTGGGACTCAACAGCGGTCGTCCGACCGAAGACGTGCGTGCCGGAGTTACCGGTAACCCGGTCGTCGACGCTGGTGCGGAACTGCTCGGCCCCGAACAGGATGATGCCCTCCGAGCGGCCGCGTTCGCTGATCTCCCTGAGGTGTCCCGTCAGGGACCGGGCCCCACCGTGCTTGGGCGCGAACTTGTTCAACTCGTCTGCGAAAAGCACCACCGTGCGGGCCTCCGCACTCCTACCTTGCTCCTCGTCGTCGTCCGGCTCTGATGGCACCGGCTCTCGTAGGGCGGAGATCACGTCGCCGACCACGAATGCTTGCAGATAGTCAGGAAGTTTCGCGATATCGACGACGGCAACCTGGCCCGGCTGAAGGCGGCACAGACTGTCTGACAAGGACACCTGTCGATAGTCCTCGGCGCGTCGCGCCAACTCGGTGAAAATGCCGTTTCGAGTGCGCTGACCGAACAGGCGGAAAAACCGGCGCCAGGACACGACCGGTATCCGACTCTTGTCCGGGGTCTCCCTCGCCCAGCTGGCGACTTTGCTACGCAGCGCGCTCCATGGGTCCTCTCCGCCAACATTCTCCCTGCAATATTCGACGCAACTCACGAGCGTCTGGGCAGGGTCGTCCATGTCCTCGAAGAGTAGATGGAGACGTTCCAGGGCGTTCTCGACATCGTAGAAGTATCGATGAGCTCGCCCAGCATCGACATTAGCGGAGACCTCCTCCGCGCTCAGCATGGTCTGAACCCGGGCCGGCTCGCTGGACGAATAGGGATAGAAATACGTCACCTCGGACAACGGCTTGCATTCCAGGTCACACCTTTCCCAGTCGGCTCGGGTCTGATCGTTCAAGTCTGGATCTGATTCGTGAAGCCGAAGGAGGTCGGCGCCTTTGACATTGAGAACGACGAATGCCGGCTTCGTGCCAGCGGGCCAGTCTTCCGCCCGCTGCTGGATAGCGGACAGGATGAACATGGCGTAGGAGGTCTTCGTCGCCAGCCCTGAGACGCCAGAAATGTTGAGGTGTGCACCCTCGGGGCCCACCAGGTAATCCGCATCCATATCGACGCTGATGACGATGCTCTTGTCCTCGGGCCCGGACATGGTGATGTATCCGGCCGGTGTGTTGCGGCGGTACTCGTCGATGCCGAGCGCTCTGCGCACCCCGTCTTCGTCCGGCCAACGGACCCGGGATCCATGGGGCACGGGCATTTCGATGTCGTTCGTGTTGTACAACACAGTAGCGTCAGCATAGGTGGTGACGACGCGGCCGACGCGAGGCGACTGCGACGAGTTCCCGAAGTCGGAGGATATGAAGCCGCTCAGAGGGCTCGGTTCGTCCGAAACCTGGTGGATTTCGTCGATGATTGCATAAAAGCGGCCTATGTCGAGGTCGCCGTTCTCCGGCGGCTGCACCTGGACGAAGTCGAATGGCTTGAGGTTGACCCCAGCGGCCAACCAGAAACGGAACGAGCCGGTTGATGTCGGATGATTCTCTGTCGCAACGACGCGACCTATCGGGGAGTCGGTGCTCATTGGCAACGTTCCAAATTGGTGGACGGCGGCAGTCTCAGAGGCATGCTCGAATACTCCGGTCGCTGCGGAACTGTGTCTTGATGTAGCGCTCCGTCAGATGCACGGGATAGAGGTGGCTAGCCCAGCGGGCGTCTATATTGGGGGTGGCGGGAGCGCGGAGCGCGAGAACGTGTTCGCTTATCCGGTTGCACCTCGCCGCATCCATCGTGGGCGAGTCATGAGAGGGATCGTCTGGAAAGACCTCGATCTTGACCACGCCGTCTGGGTATTCGAGGCTCGCCATGCGACTTCGTCCGTGCAGCCGCAGATACCACGAGGCAATCGTAAGGTTGCGGTGAGCCGTCCCTCGGGCCGGCGTCCGGTGGCCCGCAGGAAGCCGCGAAATCAGGGTCCCGACCCGTTCGGCGCTGCTACCGCTCTGATACGGTCGGTGCAGGTCGAAGGACTTGGCAACACCGACGACATTCCGGAAGGCCTCCTTGTGTCGGTCCATGTCGAAGTAGAATTCGATCGAACCGTCTATGAGCAGGAGCGCTTCACGAGAGATCGCGCCGGCCTTGGCCATTGAGACGATTCGGTCGACTTCCATTCTGTGCATCTTGTGGAGCACCCGCGCACGAGCGCGGTCCACCGGCGGTCTGCCATCAGTGTCATCGACCTCGTAACGATCGAACGAAAGGTCCAGCGGAAGCCGCGAATCCTTAGCGGCCTCGCAGGCGGCCGATTCAGCGTCGGCGAGGTCCTCATCGGAAAACGAGTTGGGGAAAAGGAGGATGTTGGTCGAGTCGTAGTGCTTGAGCTGGAGCCGGGAGTCCTCAAGTTCCGTGGTCGCTACACCGATCTGGGCAATAATCAGCGGAAGATAGCGATTCTTGGTATCGACCACATAGCCAGCATTGGTAATGCGCTGGGATCCGTCGATGAAGAACCTGAACAGAAGCGGGTCGTCGGCGTCGAGCCCGGAAACCGGCAGAAATCGCCTGCCAGGCCGCGGGGTCTCCAGGAACTTGCCTCGTGGGGGCCTGGTGTCACGCTCGTCAGGGGCTCGTGAAAGGTCGACATCGTCAACGCCGGCTGGCGCGTAGCAGGTGAACTTGCCCTCCCGGAGGGCAGCGAGGATGCCGGTCATGGCCCTGTACGGAAGTACAATGCCTCACCGACATATGGCGTGGCTTCGGGCGGGAAGGCTGGAGGCTGGCGGTGCGGTAGGGTCATCGCCTCTCGATCTACCGGATGTTTCGGCTCGAACCTCATTTGGCTTTAGACAATGCTCACGACTCGGCGCTCGACACTCTTCCTCGGGAGACCCCTACTTGAAGCGCGCTGACTGTAGGTGAGCCGGGCCAGCATGGCCAGAGGCCCTCATTCTCTCGGAAGCGGCCACCGATCCCCAACCAAGGGAGCTCTCCGAACCGGGAGGCCGTTGGACCGTCTCGTCAGCACGCTCCCTCTTCAGCCTCTATGCAGGCAATGCCGCCGTCCGGAATCGCATCCAACCAGGCCATGGCAGGCGCGTCACGTGCTCTACGCCCAGCGGTAAGCCGGCCGCGATGCCGAAGCCCAGCCTGCGCTCGCCACTCTCCCTCTTGGACAGCCGTGTCGCCTTCAGAGCCGCGCGCCACGCCCCCGCGGCCGTCCTCGTTATCTGCTTTGCTTGCATCGCCATCCAATATTGACGGGTCGTCGACTCCAATCTTCAATGCATTACGAACCAGGCCATCCCTACTCGGACCTGCAATCATTGGTCCTCTCCCGTTACAGAATGTTCAGATATGTACCTCTTGGGGCAACCTAGACAACCTTTCCCAGAACATCATTCTAGTAACCTTTCTTGGTCTTATCTGCAATCAATCGACCGCGAACACAGACTTGAAACACCATCAGCAGCAAGAACCCGGCAATGGCTACTCCCCACTGACTTAGTTCTACGTTCAGATTTTCCAATGACGAGCTCTTGTCCAGAAACAGTGCGAGTATTCCCGCTCCGAAGTAAGCAGAATTCATGAACGCACAGACATGATATAGTACTAAGCTTGCACCAAAACCGCCAAATGGCGGCTTGTCTCTATTCGTTGGCAGTACGGGTTCTCCGAAGAGATCTGCGCCAGGCATCTTAAAGAAGTAGTCCCTAATGGAATTTACAGATCTAGCATATACAACCGAATTAAGGCGAAGCTTTTCAATGTATAGTATGACAGCTGCACCGATTACACTAAGAAATATAGCCGAAACACCGAAGATAAAGAAAGCCAGTATGCGGCCATCTTGCTTAATTTCGGCGTCGGAAAAATTTAGTAGGGCTAAACCAACGGTGGTGATGGGAATCGCTACAATTAGAAGAAAATATCGGTAGAATGTTGCAAGCACTTCGTTTGTCTTGAAGTACGCTTGGGAAATATTGTCATACTCCTTAAGTTGAAATCGCTTGAAATCGTCGGACATTTCTTCACTTGAGTTCATAGCGTTCTCTAGACTATTGCCGGCGGAAGGATTTCGCGAATCTTAACATACATTTCACGATCTTCATTGATCTTCAAAATACCTCTGAAGCACTCGAAGGAAGATGCAGGGTGTGTAACCGATGCCCATTGGTTCACGACAGATCGCAGACATGGCTTCGTCAATTCGACGCTCAACATTCGCCACTGGATGTTCCCCCGCTCTTGCGACGCGTAGATGGGTTATCTCCTTGCCTCATACGCGATGCGGCATTCAGACCCGTCGCTGTCTGTCCACCGGTCGATCCCTCGGCTACCTTAGCTTTTCCCGACGCCATCCCGGCAGCTTGCATAGACCCCATCATCGCATAGCAATCGGCCGGAACCATATCCAAGCGGTTTGCGGCGGCCGGAGACGCCGTCGGCCGCGTCACGGTCCCAACCTTGCACTCGCATTCACCGCATCCCTCAGCGCTTCCCCCGCCTTGAACGTCGGTGACCTCGGCGCCGGAATTCCTAGGGCCTCCCCGGTCCTGGGACTCCGTACCGAACGTGCCGCTATACTTCTGATGCCAATGGTCCCAAATCCCGCAGTCCGGCCCTCCTCACCACTGGCAGGGACTTCCACGATGATAGCGATCACACTATCCACCACGCCCCCGAAGGCTGCCTCGCCCACCATCGCAATAAAGCGGACTCGAAGAAGCGTCTATTCTGAACTACGACTCTGATAGTCAATATGGAGAATGTCGCACTTCACCTCGAAGCGCTTTCTTTCATTTTCCTCAGGAAGAAAATTCGCTTGTATAGCATTTGGGATCGGTATGAAAATGCGATTCTTCATAACAATGGTACAAGAAACGATCGACCCACCGCCAGATTGGTCGCTGATGAGTCTACGTGTCTGGAGATCATAGTACAGGCCGAACTTTTCTGAATGGTGTTGAAATATGAACAATGCCTTTTGCCCGCCCCAAACTACGGACGTGCGGTGCGGCTGCAGGAAGAAGTCTCCGTTCTCATCTCGGATACGATCTGTTATTGCAAGAAAACACTTGTAATCCTTCAGAGATGGCTCATTTGGCCCGATAGTCAACAGTTTCTTGTCGGTTTCCAAATCCAGCCGCTGGATCGGGGGCATAGGGCCGTGATCCGACCCATTCTGCTGTTCGATTGCTGACTGGTTTTCGATAACACCGGGAACCACGTCACGCATCGAACCCGCCGCCGCGGTGTCAACCACCTGATAGCTTCGAGTCGCAACCTTGCCGGAACGCTCCGCTGCCTGCTGAAAGCTCAGCCTACCGCTCATGTAATCTTTCCAAAGCGACGTGAGGCTCTCAAGGTCCGACGCCTCATATTCGAATACCTCCCGCGTTCGATGAATGGACTTGAGAAAGGCCTCGGCACCTTGGCGCGTTGCAGTCGGTACA
Source organism: Alphaproteobacteria bacterium (assembly GCA_022820945.1). Taxonomy (GTDB): domain Bacteria; phylum Pseudomonadota; class Alphaproteobacteria; order UBA828; family UBA828; genus WTGU01. The sequence goes on from JAJEEP010000082.1 coordinate 42,387, forward strand.
AGATCGGATACGCGAGGAAAGATCATGTTGCGCACAAAGTCTTTTACCATATCACTGAATGCTGAAAACTGAGTTTCATAAATTTCAAGTATTAGCCGAATGGTGTTCCCGGCTGGATCGAGGAAAAGCTCGACTGGTTTCTGTCGCTTTGTGACCAAGACCGGCAGGCCGTGAGAAATCCGGCCGAACTTGATATGCGAGTCCAGAAAGTAGTCATTCGAGAGGATTGAACCGAGTCGGAACGCCAACGCCTTTTCCGCCGCGCTGGTTTCCAGGGCCGATTTCTCTTCCAAGATACTTGGATCATCCGAGAGCTCTTCGATCCTGCAGTACATTCTGAGATACTGGAGCTCGCAATCCCGTCGAGGCGAACCGCGTGTCGGCATAATAATAGGCCGGTCCTCGGAAGCGTGTTCGACCGTCGCTCTGTCGGTGCCGGAATAGACAAGCACAGGTGCGTTTTCCGACTGACTCTTGACTTCATGTAACGGCACCGTGTCTCCAGGCTCCATACGAACACGGAGGTTTGAACACAGATCGAAGCGCCCCCGTCCCGCAGCCCAGGCCACAAACGGGGCGCTCGCATTGCTTTCCGGTCGCTCGGCAAGATGGAGCGAGACGAATTCATCGGCTCCAGATGCCATGCGTTGCAGTACTTGCATGCTGTCCGTGGTCAGGGCTTCCCGGCCAGCAGTCGGTTGAAGGAACAGGAAATCAGCGACCCCGCCGAATCCGTACACCGAGTTCACGCTGGCAGTCGCCAAGCCAAAGCCGCTACGAAAAGTCCGAAGGTTGCCGACACCCTGGCGCAGGATCATGCTGCCTGCCAACTCTTGAGAGTCGACTTCGACATTTCGCAACGCAATCCGTACTTCACCGTTCACGGCTCCCATCAACTCCACGTCCGCCTTCAAGCCATTAGCTAGCTGAACACCCTGATCTTCCACAGACCAGGTCCGGTTCGCCAAGGCAGGTATCGATTCGTCAATGGGATGACCGCTAGCCTTGCTGCCGTTTACATACACGTCGATCGGCAGGAACGCCACGAACTGTGAGATGTAAGCTTGGGCCTGGTCGACATGGATGGGATGATCCGATTGCATCACCGCCGTGACCGTGGTTCCTGGACTGCCTGTCGGAGATCGTGGCTCGAAGCTGATGCAGTCTTCGGTAACCGACAGCGTAGAGCGGAACGCTGCGCAGGCCGTGCGCTCGCTTGAGAGAACATCCTCCGTTTCGACATGCAGCTCTTCGGCAATACCGAAATTCGCCATGGCGCCGATGCCAAAGGTTCCGACAACGCCGGCCGCTCGGGCGTCCTCGGTGTTCTTGCTGCTGGAACCTGCACGCCAGAAGTGGTTGCGCAAATCCTCGCGCGACATGCCGATGCCGTTATCGGTCACGCACACGCGCCCGGCTTCAATAGTGATGTCGATACGGGGATCGAATTCCTGGCCCATGTGCCGTCTTTGCAGTATTGCATCGAAGGAGTTCTGGACGTTTTCTCGCAGCAGGGCGAAGGGTGTCGGATAGATTTGCGCCGCAAGGACTTCAATCATCCGGCTGATTTCAACAGCGAACGGAATTCGTTCGGACACTTCAGTCATCGTCCCATGGCCTCCTGTGCGCGTGCCCGGCTACGGAGCTCCGACTCCTGAGATTCTGGAAGCCGCAGGTTCCGTGAATAACGGTCCAAGGCACCGATTGCGCCCTCGAAGTCACGCAAACGGCAATATGCATCGAATCGTTGCACGAGCTCCTCGATCGTGGCCGGAGGGTCCGTCGTATCCACGATCCCCTGCCAATCCCGCGCAACCATTGCTGCTTTGAGAAAAAGCTGTCGCTGATAGCTTCCCGGCGGAAACCCGTCGAGCGATTTCAAGATCGCTATGGCCTGCGCGGCCTCGCCCGACATCACTGCCGCCTCCGCCTCGTCAATGCGCGCGCTTATGCGCGTGGACCGCACATCGACCATCTCTCCGACGGCATTCCGCGGCCTTGTCCAACTGAGGTCGAAATAGCTGGCCCCGCCAAATTCCGACAATTGTGCCCGGGAGAACAGGTTCGCGACCGTCATCGCCCTGACGTGGCTGCGAACGCTGCCAAAATCCCCGGCTATTTCCAGCATGTTGTATTGGCGATGGGTCCCGACAGGAAGGTCGTCTGCGCCAGCGCACAACGATCCGGCGCTTATGACAGCCATTCTTTCCTGATCGGGCAGGCGGATCTCCTGCGCTGTCGCTTGTGCCTTGTGCTGATGGCCATGTAGCCCCAGCCGGAAGCCGCGACCGATCATGCCGCGGACGACATCCGAGTCCATATAGTCGGTACGATATGGAGATCCCTCGATACTGTGATGCCAGACCGCTACCCGCAGATCGTGCACCTTCCCCGAGTCATTCAAGTCAAGATCGCTGCGGGCAATGCTCCCTTGCCGGATCATCCCATGAAAAGCAAAACAGTCATTCCCATGGCACGAATTGTAAGCGGCGACCCCTATCCGATCATCGAAAAGGCTGAAGAGGCGCACGTCGCGAGGATTTTGCACGGTCATCAATCCAGGAACACGTTCGTAGAACCTCTCGAAAAACTGCCAGAATGAGTCAAGACGCCGTTCGTAGAGACCGGGATCCGCAATGCGGTAAAGGGTACGAGTCTTCCAGTCCCATCGCAGCAGGGAATCTTCGGCATGCAGTTCGGCTCTCAGATCACCGGGAATCGCTTCGTCCGGCACCGGCGCAAGGGCGTTGAACGCCGTATTCCAATCAACATCGTGATTGCCAGGGACCATGATCAGCCGCGACCGGTCTCCTTCGAGGAACCGCTGCACCAGTTCGTCGAGAAACTCCTCCGCAACCAAATACTGTTCTTCAATCTCAGTTGCGAAGTCCTCGGTACGGAGCGGAACTCCCCGAATGAGGTCGCCGCTGACGACAATTGCTTGCGGTGCCTGGATAGAAGGCTCCTCACGAATGTACCGGTCCCTGTCGCGAACGAGCGCCGAGATCAACTCGTCGTTGGAGATTGGATCGCGCGGGGACCGATGGAGGTCCGATATGTGCATGATCGAGAAGGGTTTCATGGCCACGGGCCGCCTCAACCCATCTCGCCACCGCCGGCGCGCAGCGTGGCGTCTTCGGTCGACGGCACCGGTCCATTATCCCTCGTCACCCCGCGATAACCCGGGAGCCCCTGACTGGCCGCTTCGATCTTTCCAATCATACCTCGCGCCCAGTCACCCACGCCTTCGCATCAGTTCCTCGTTCACCAAGTCCCGAGTCGTCCTCTGCCAGACATACTCCATGATTGGGATCGTCTCCAGCGCTTGGCCGTCGAGGAGGGATCCCGCGGTCCCGGCGTAGGTATTCCAGTCGACGTTTCCGGCGCACAGCAGCACGTGGGCGCTGCGCTGCATCCGCAGCGCCCTGCCCTCGCGATGCGGCTCCAACCGGGCGAAGAACGCGGCCCTCAGACGCCGCATGCCGCGACTGCTGTGCCATCCTCACGGTTCTCGAATCGCGCGCGCAAAATTCATTCTCTCGCACCCGGCCATCAGCGATCCCGCGACCTGCAGCAATCTGACTTCACGCGTCGCGCGTAGCATGCCGAGCTCCGATCCGGCACCCGGCTCCCACGGGACCTGCTCATTCCTTCCACCCCGGCGGTCCGGTCAGCACCATGTCGTATTCATCGAGCACCGCCAGGAACTCCGCATGCCGAACCAGCTCGGCAATACCGCTCGCCCACAGGGGGCTGTGTTCCGCCCAGAACAGCGCCATACGGAAACCGGAATTCTCGGTGTCGCCGTTTGCGTACGGAACCGCATGCCGACCGACAAACAATCCTCCACAGTCCTTGAAGTGCCAGGCAAACTAGGGATCGAGAGGTACAAGGAAGAACTTCCATCATAACCTGAGTACGCCCATATACCAACTGTCTGGCCTTAACACAGATAGAGTGGTCGATACATTATCTTTAGTTTAGTATTATATGCTCCTTTTCCCACCAGTAATCTAGTCGATGTGCGCCGGTTCCACCCAATTCAAGGTAGGCCACTTTCGTCTTTTGATAAGCGTCAATATATTGTGCTAGTCGCCCCGCTGTCTTTACCTCCGTCGAACTAGATCCACGCCTGCTGAGAACTGATAGCTTTGGAGCTTGTGCCAAAGAAAAATAGAACATGGTGGAAAAAAGTGCTGACTCCGAAAATTCCAGGTAACTGCCCAGGTGGTTCATGGGCATAATTCCGCTGTTGGAGAGCCCTTGCCGGGCGGGCTTACGCGCACTTGACGGTGGCGATGAGCCGATCCGATGGGCTGGTCAGGGCTTCGATGATGTTCCAGCCCTGCTTTCTG
>JAJEEP010000113.1 GCA_022820945.1 Alphaproteobacteria bacterium
TGCGCAGAATCGCCGGCCTGCTCCACATCGATGACGGTGACCGGGCGCTGGCGCGGCGGCGCGCCCAGGCGCGCCTGGCACGACTGGAGTCGTCTCCTCCCACTTGACCGTGGACGCGGAAGTCCCAGATAACCATGACGACCCGACCCTCACCCTCATTCACGTCCAGGGCGTGGAGACCTTCATGACCTACATCGTTGTTGAGTCCTGCATACGGTGCAAACTGACCGACTGCGTCGAGGTCTGTCCCGTGGACTGCTTCTACGAGGGTGAAAACATGCTGGTGATCCACCCGGACGAGTGCATCGACTGCGGCGTGTGCGAGCCGGAATGTCCGGTCGAAGCCATTATTCCCGATACCGCCGGCGACGACGACGAAGGGAAGTGGCTGGAGATCAACACAAAGTTTGCCGAGATATGGCCCAACATCACGCGCAAGGGCGAACCGCCCGGCGACGCGGACGACTACAAGGATGAAAGCGGCAAATTCGAGAAGTATTTTTCGGACAAGCCGGGCGAAGGGGATTAACCGCGCGGGCCAAACCCTGGAAATTGCACCGCGACTCTGATATGGTGTCTGCCATTGCGACGGGGCGATCGGCGCCCGGTCGACCGCGGCGGAGCACTGACCGAACGCCGCTGGCGTAGGGCCGCTGAAGGGCGGCCTTATCTCAATCGGACAGGGAATTCGAGACACAGTGAGCAGCAAGGCGCCGTCGAAATCGAAGACTTCTGCTAAAGAACAGACCACCGCCAAGGCCCGCAAACGGTCTTCCTCCTCCCCAAGTACAGCAGCGCGATCGAAAGCATCGGCGCGCGCTCGGACGGTGGCCAAGAAGACCACCGGCGCGGCGTCCGGCGCGCGGCGTACGTCGGTGCGACCAAAGGCAAAGCAGCCGGAGGCTCACGAGGGGGAATCGGTGAAGCCGGAGGGTGCGGCCGGGCGCGCGAATAGCGCTAAGGCCACCAAGACCGGCAAGGACACCAAGGCTAAGGGCGGAGCCAAGGCCAAGCGGGCCACAAAGGCTGTCGCAGCGGACAAGGCCAGCACTGCTGCGGATGCACGGCGCAAGAAGAAGGCCCCGACCGAAGTCAACGGCTTCGCCGTGGGCGATCACGTCGTCTATCCGGCTCACGGTGTCGGCCGGATTACCGGGATCGACGAACGGGCGGTTGGCGATCAGATCCTGCAGATGTTCGTCGTGGCCTTCGAGAAGGACAAGATGACCCTCATGGTCCCGACCGACAAGGTGGAGTCGGCGGGTATGCGCCGGCTGAGCTCGCGCGAGACCATGGATGCAGCGATTACCACCCTGCGGGGACGGGCACGCCAGCGCCGCGTGATGTGGAGCCGGCGCGCGCAAGAGTACGAGGCGAAGCTGAACTCCGGCGATCCAGTCTCGATCGCGGAAGTCGTGCGGGATCTGCACCGCAACGTGGGCCAACCCGACCAGAGCTACAGCGAGCGCCAGATGTACGAGGCGGCGCTGGATCGGCTGGCGCGGGAGTTTGCTGCGGTCGACAATACCGATACCGAGCAGGCCGCGAACAAGCTCGAGGACGTCCTACGCGCGGCGTAGGAGCGGGCCTCCCCTCAACCACGTGGGCTGCGCTACCAACGAACGGTTCGTAACGATCCGCAGCGGCGGGCGAATTTGGGCCGTCGGTGCCATTCACGGCGAGGCGTCCAGGCTGGCCGCGCTGCACGGCGGCATCGAAGAGCGCTTCGAGGCCGGCGACCGCATCGTCTACCTTGGCAACTTCCTCGGTCACGGCCGCGAGGTCGCCGCCACCATCGACGAGATGGTGGCCTTCCGCAGCGCGTTGCTTGCGGTGCCGCACATGAATGTCTGCGACGTGGCCTATCTGCGCGGTAGCCAGGAGGAGATGTGGCAGAAGCTGTTCCGCCTGCACCTCTCGGTCGAGCCGTCGGACGTGTTGGCCTGGATGATGAATCAGGGCATGCAACAGACTCTCGCGGCTTATGGGTGGGGGACCGCCCAGGCACAGGAGCGGGTCAACAACGGGTCCCAGGAGATCGCGCGCTGGCTTGGCGAGTTGCGGGCAAGGATGGAACTCTATCCAGGGCATCAGCAGTTGCTCGCCAGCGTGCGCCAGGCGGCCTTTACCGACGATGGGGCGCTGCTCTTCGTGAATTCGGGCCTCGAGCCGTCGCGGCCGATCGATGCCCAGAGAGACGCCTTCTGGTGGGGCGCCGATCAGCTCACACAGCTCGATTCGCCCTATGCCGAATTCAAGAAGATCATTCGGGGCTTCGACCCGTCGCAAGGCGGAGTCAGCCTCGACGGCTATGTGGCGACGGTGGATGGCGGCGCAGGCTTCGGCGGTGCCTTGACTGCCGCCTGCTTCGATTCCGAAGGCAGGGCGGTGGACCGAGTCGACGCGTGACGAAAGTCACTGCGACTGAAGAGTGAGGGCGCGCGATGGCGTCTCAAGGGCTACCGGCCAACGACCTCCGCAGTGGGATCGGCGAGCGGATGGGGGCGGCCACCGTGTGGGCGCTGCCGGCGCGGTGGTACGCCGATCCGGACATCTATCAGACCGAACGGCGAACCATCTTCTCGCGCCATTGGCTCTGGATCGGGCGCGAGGCCGACGTGGCCGAGCCGGGGCAATACATCACGGCCGCGCCCGCCGAGTTCCCGGTCTTCGTCCGCCGCTCCGAGGACGGCGCGCTCCACGGCTTCCACAACGTGTGCCGGCATCGGGCGTCGAAGCTGCTGACCGAGCCGAGCGGGCAGTGTCGCACCATCGAATGTCCTTACCACGGCTGGCGCTACCGCTCGGACGGCGCGCTCGATCATGTGCCGCTGTTCGGTGAGGCGCCGGACTTTCCCAAGGACGAGCTCTCGCTGTTCTCCATCTCCGTCGATGTCTGGCGCGGCCAGGTCTTCGTATGCCTGGATCCGGAGGCTCCGTCGCTTATCGACTGGCTCGGCCCGATCGAGGACGCGGTGGAGCGAACCGCGCCGGCACGGCCCGAGTTCGGGCGGCACCTGGAATTCATTGTCGACTGCAACTGGAAGACCTATGTCGATAATTACCAGGAGGGCTATCACATCCCCCCGCTGCACCCCGGATTGAACCGTGACCTCGACTGGAAGCGCTACAGGGTCATCAACTTCGAGGGCGGCAGCCTGCATGACGGGCCGGCCAAGGGCGTTTCCAACCACCCCGGCGCTTTCGGTTGGCGTTTTCCTACTTTTGCGTTCAACTCTTATCCGGACGGGCTTTCCTTCATGCGGATGGAGCCGGTCGGCCCGCGCCGGACGCGCCTGGTCTACGACTACTGGCGGCCGGACTCGGTCAGCATGGAGGACTTCGAGGCGACGCTGGAATACGGCGTCCAGGTGTCGAAGGAGGACCAATGGATCACGCCGATCATTCAGGAGAACCTAGAGGCCGGCGTGTACGAGGCGGGCCCGCTCAGCCCACTCCACGAGAACGGCGTGTTCTACTTTCACGAGATGGTACGGGAGGCCGTCGGCTCCGCAGCGTAAGGCGGCAGGCCCGCTCCATTCGCGTCACCTGGGGCGACGGCACCGCCGGGACCTTCCACCACCTCTGGCTGCGGGACAATTGCGCCTGCCCCGAGTGCCGGCACCCCGACACCCTGGAACGAATCTTCGATCCGCTCTCCGTTCCGTCCGACCTCGACGCTGGATCGGTCTCGATCACCGACGCGGGCGGCCTCCGGGTCCGTTGGCAGCCCGAAGGCCATGTCAGCGACTATGAGGCGGACTGGCTCAGGGCGCATCGCGGCAGCGATGGCGACGATTCGCAATCGGGTCTAGCGCCCGCCACGTGGGGCGCTGAGCTGTCGAAGGCCATGCCGGGCGCTGACTATGACGCCGTCACGAGCGACGACGACGCTTTGCTCGATTGGCTCCGACTCCTGCGCGACTTCGGCGTCGCCGTCCTGCGCGGCACGCCACGGGAGCCGTTGACCGTTCTGTCGCTTGCCCATCTCATCGGCCCCGCGCGTGAGACCAATTTCGGTGAGCACTTCGATGTCGTCTCCAAGCACGAGCCCAACAGCAACGCCTACACGGCGCTGGGGCTTCCCTGCCACACTGACCTTCCAAACTGGGAGCGGCCGCCGGACTACCAGTTGCTGCACTGCCTGGAGAACGGCGCCGAGGGCGGCGACTCGATCCTCGTGGACGGTTTTCGGGCGGCGGAGACGTTGCGCTCGCAAGAGCCCGCCGCCTTTCGGTTGCTCAGCGGAACGCCCATCGACTTCCGCTTCCAGGACAGCGAGTCGGACATTCGCTTCCGCGCACCGACCATCGCCCTGGACGAGGTCGGCGTGGTTTCGGAGATACGGTTCAACTTCGCCGTGATGGATGCGATCGACGCGCCGACGAACCGCATGGGGGCGCTCTGCCGCGCGCTGCGCGCCTTCGGGGCAGTGATTCGCGAGCCGGCGCTGGAGTGTCACTACCGGCTCAGCCCGGGCGAGCTTCTGATCTTCGACAACCGCCGGGTGCTGCACGGGCGCGCCGCCTTCGATCCCTCGACCGGACGGCGACACCTGCAGGGCTGCTACGTGGACCGCGACCAGCTCTTCAGCCGGATTCGCGTGCTGGAACGCCCGATGCAGCTGCAGTGAGGGCAGGAGCGGGGCAACGAGTCAGTTGAACTCGCGCTCCAGGGCCTCGGCCAGCTCGAAGATGTCCACGCAGGCGCCGTGGTGGGCGACGTTGAAGATCGGCGCCTCCGGATCGGTGTTGACCGCGATGATGGTGTCCACGTGCTTCATCCCGGCCAGGTGCTGGACCGCGCCGGAGATGCCGAGCGCCAGGTAGAGCGAGCAATTGCCAGCGATCGTGCCGGACTGGCCGACCTGGTGGGCCTTGGGCAGCCAACCCGAGTCCGCGACCGGGCGCGAGCAGCCGAGAGTGGCGCCGAGCCGCTCCGCCAGAGCCGCGAACTGGGGCAGGTTCGTGTCTTCGCCGAGGGCGCGGCCGACCGAAAGGATGAACTCCGCCTTGCCGATATCCACGTCGGCGGGCGGTGCCGGCAAATAATCGATGTGGGTGCCGGCGCCGGGCACGGCGTCCAGCTCGACCCCAAACGGGACGATGCTGGCGTCGCCTGCCGCCTCCGGCACCTTGAAGGTCGCGCCGCGAAGCGTCAGCACGATTACGGGCTTCTCGGGGAAGGCCAGGTCCATCGAGAGCTTGCCGCCGTAGCCGCTGCGGGTCGCGATGGGCTCAGCACCGTCGAGCGTGAGCCCGAAGACATCGGACGCGAAGCCTGAGCCGAGTCGGGCGGCGACCGCCGGCCCGAAGGCCATGCCGGCGGCGGTGTGGCCGATCAGGACGAGCCGGACCTGCCGTTCCTCGGCGACGGCGCAAACCGCTTCCTCATAGAGCGCGGGATCGAAATGCGCGTCCGCCTGCGCGACGGTGACGATCTCGTCGACTCCCTCCAGGTTGGCGGCGGTGGCGAGGCTGTCCGTGTCCTGCCCGATGACGAGGACGGCGAGCGGGCCTCCGAGGCCGTCCTTGATCTCGGCGGCAGCGCCGATCATCTCCAGCGTGACGTCGCGCAGGAGACCGTCGAAGTGCTCGGCGACGACGAGGATCCCGGCCATCACACCTCTCCCCGTTTGTCTCGAATGATGTCCGCGATGGCCTTGGCGACGGCCGCCGCGTCGCCCTCGATCATCGTCGCGCGCCCGGACTTGGGCGGCTCGTAGAGCCGGCGTACGACGGCGCCCGCCTGATCGAGGCCGACGCTTGCGCCGTCCACCACGGCGATGGGCTTCTTCCTGGCCTGCTTGATCATGCGCATGGTGGCGTAACGCGGCGTGTTGCCGCCGGTCTGGACGGTGAGCAGCGCCGGTGCCGGCAGCGAGAGCTGCTGGCGCATGCCGCCTTCGAGCTCGCGCGTGACGGTCATCGAGTCGGCACCGTCCCACTCGATGCCGAGTACGACGGCCGCGTGCGGCAGGCCGAGGATGCGGGCCAACGCCGAGCCCGTAGCGCCGTGGCCGAGATCGGCCGACTGCGCGCCGGTGAGCACGATATCGGGTGACTCCTGCGCCGCCACGCCTGCCAGCACGCGGGCCATGGTTACGGGGTCGGCATCGCGCAGGCTCTCGTCCCACACCCGGACGCCCCGGTGGGCGCCCTTGGCGAGCGCGCGGCGCAGGGTTTCCTCGGCATCGTCCGGGCCGATGGTGACGGCGACCACCTCGCCTGCGTCGAGCTTCTCGGTCAGCAGCAGCGCCTCCTCCAGCGCCGCCTCGTCCCACTCGTTCAACTCGTACTCGAAGTGCTCGTCGGCGATCGTGCGGTTGGCTTCGTCAATCGCGAACTCGGGGTTCAGCTCGCCGACCCGCTTGACCGCGACGAGCACGCGGGGGCCGTCCTTCGCCGGCACCTCGTAGGGAGGCAGGGTCGCCGCACTGACCGGGGCCGCGCGCCACGGGCCGGCGGCGGGCGTCGCCTCGGCCGGCGGCTCCGCTTCATGCTCGGGCGCTGACGCCGGCTGCGGCGCCGCGGCGGCTGCGGCAAGCGTCGGGGCCCGCTCGGCAAGCTCGTTCAGAACCCGCTCGGTCACGGTCTCGGCGAGGCGCTCGGCCAGGCGGTCCGCCACGGTATCGGCGATGCGGGTCGCGGCAGCCTCGGTGATGCGCTCGACCAGCGCCGGCACCTCCTTGAGGTCGATGCTCTTCAGATCGATGGCCTCGGCGACCAGCTCCGCCAGGTCCTGGACGACAAAGTCGCCCTCGTGGCCGCTGGTCTTGCGGGCATCCTCGAACATGGTCAGGTCCTTGGGGCAGCAAACGACGAACGTGTCGAGATTACCGAGAGACGCCGCTTCGTGCATCCGGTTCTCGGCGGGCCGCTCCTTGCCGACGGGATCGGGGATCCAGATGCGCCCGCCGCCGGCGCCGCAGCAGAAGGAGTTGTCGCGGCAGCGCGGCATGTCGATCAGCTCGCAGCCGATCAGCTCCAGCACCCGGCGAGGCTCGTCGTAGTGGCCGTTGAACCGGCCGAGATGGCAGGGGTCGTGGAGCGTCACCCGCCTGCCAAGCGGCTTGACGACGGTGAGCCGCCCGCTCTCCAGCAGCTCGGCAAGGACGCTCGTGTAGTGGCGGATCGGCGCGACATCGCCGAAGTCGGGATACTCGTTGCGGATGGTGTTGTAGCTATGGGGGTCGGTGGTCACGATCGCGTCGAACTGCTTGGCCGCGCCCATCGCCTCCAGGTTGTGCTCGGCGAGGGATTCGAAGAGCCCTTCCTCGCCGACCCGGCGCACGTCGTTGCCGGCGGTCCGCTCGCTCTCGTAGAGCAGGCCGAAGTCGAGCCCCGCGGCGCGGAAGAGCCGCGCGACCGTGCGCGAGACGTCCTGGTTGCGCGGGTCGTAGGAGGCGTAGTCACCCACGAACCAGAGGTTTTCGGCGGGCTCGGTCCGGACGTCCTTGACCGGGAACTCCAGGGCGGAGGTCCAGCCGCCGCGGCTGCGCGGGCTCTCACCGAAGCTGTTGCCGCGGTTGGCGATCATGTCGAGGGTGTCGCGGAGCTGCTGTTCCATGGTGCCGTCCTCGACCAGCTGGCGCCGCATCTGCACGATCATCGGCGGGTGCTCGATGCCGACCGGGCAGATCTCCATGCAGGCGCCGCAGGAGCGGCAGGACCAGAGCGTCTCCGCCTCGATCACGTCGCCGATTAGAGCCGCGCCGTTCGCCCCCGGCCTGAAGGCGCTCTGCGCGGCGTGAGCGCGCAGGTCGAGGATCAGGTCGCGCGGGCTGAGCGGTGCGCCGCTGGCGGTGGCCGGGCAAGCCTCGTGGCAACGGCCGCACTTGGTGCAGGCGTCCAGGTTGAGCAGGTCTTTCCACGAGAACTGGGCGATGCTGCCGAACCCCACTTCCGGCTCGGCGTCGTCTGCGACGGCCCCGCGAGCGGGCGCGGGCTTGGGAAGGCGGCGCAGGGCGAGGGCATCGCGGGTCGACAGCGAGCCGAGCACGGCGAGGATGTGCTTCGCCTTGGTCCAAGGGATGCCCGCAATGAAGGCCAGGGCTGCGATGCCGTGGATCCACCAGTTTGCGCGCCGTATCGCGGCGGCGGCGGCCTCGTCCATGCCGAGCCCAAGGAAGATCTGGGCGAGCACCCAGCCGACCGGCGACCACGGCCCCCAGGGCGGCTGGTCCATGGCGAGCCGCACAGCCTCTTGCAGGAAGCCGGTCACCCCGATCAGCAGCAGCGCCCAGAGAAACAGCGTGTCGTCCCACTCCCAGGCGCGGGCGCGCGGGCGCGTCTCCGTCTCGCCGCGATACTCCCGCCGGTAGGCGAGCTTCGCGGGCCGGACCTGCCAGCGGCGCCACATCATGTAGACGACGCCCACGATCAGCCCGAGGCCGGCGAGATCGGCGATCAGGCTGAAGGCGAGGTAGAAGTTGCCGTGCCAGAAGGTGAAGCCGAAGAAAGGCTCCGAAATGTCGTACTCGACCGTGATGATGCTGGTCGCCGCGAGCAGCAGGAGGAAACCGTAGAGAATCGGCGTGTGGGCATGGCCGGCGGCGCGGTCGCGCCGGTGCACGGTGCGCTGCGAGAAGACGTCGAACAGCATGCGCCAGAAGCCGCGCCACGGATGGACCGGAACCGGACTGCGCCGAGCGCGGGCGTAGCGGTAGACGTGCCAGACGACGCCGGCGAAGGCGACTGCCATCGCCGCGCCCGCCACCACGAAGAAAAGCGTGTGGCCGAGGGAGCTTATCTCCCAGAAGAGCTCGCGGGTTTCCACAGATTCACCCGGCCTTAACGAGGCCCGACCGTCAGCCGCCGAGGTACACCTTGCGGACGTGCTGATCGTCGCGAATCCTCTCGGCCTCGCCTTCCAGCGCGACGCGGCCGGTTTCCAGCACGTAGGCGTAGCGCGCGAGCTTGAGCGCGAGTTCCGCGTTCTGTTCGACCAGCACCACCGGCACACCGCGCGTATTGATATCGACGACGATCTTGGCGATCTCTTGCACCATCACCGGTGAGAGCCCGAGCGAGGGCTCGTCCAGCAAGAGCAGCTTGGGCCGTGCCATGAGCGCCCGGCCGATCGCCAGCATCTGCTGCTCGCCGCCGGAGAGTGTCTTGCCGTACTGGGTGCGCCGCTCCTTGAGCCGCGGGAAGCGCTCGTAAACGGCTTCGAGGTCCTGCTTGATCCCGTTCTTGTCGCGTCGGAGAAAGGCTCCGGTGTTCAAGTTCTCAAAGACTGTGAGCTCGGGGAAGACGTGCCGGCCCTCGGGCACGTGGGCGATGCCGCGCTTCACCACTTCGTCGGGAGGGAGCGTGTCGATGCGCGCACCGTCGAACCAGATCTCGCCCGCGCTCGCGCGCACGAGGCCCGAGACCGTGCGGAGCGTCGTGCTCTTGCCTGCGCCGTTGGCCCCGATCAGGGTCACGATGTCGCCTTCGTCGACCTCCATCGAGACCGCGCGCAGCGCCCTCACCTTGTTGTAGTGGACCGAGAGCGATTTGATCTCGAACAGCATTCAGGCCGTACCCAGATAGGCTTCGATCACGGCCTGATCGGAGCGGATCTCGTCGGGTGTGCCTTCCGCCAGCAGCTCGCCGAAGCTCAATACCGTGATCTGGTCGCACAGTCCCATGACCGCCTGCATGTCGTGCTCGACCAGAAGGATGGTGACACCCTGGCTGCGCACGCGCTCGACCAGCACCATCATCTGCCGCGTCTCTTCGGGGTTCATGCCGGTGAAGGGTTCGTCGAGCAATATCAGCTTGGGCTCGGCCGCCAGCGCCACCGCGATGCCGAGGGCCCGTTGGTTGCCGTGCGGCAGGTTGACCGTCTCGTCGTCGCGGCGGTCGCCCAGTCCCATGAACTCCAGAATTTCTATGGCGCGTGCCTCCGACTCCCGTTCGGCATGACGACTGGTGCCCAGCAGCGCGCTGAACGGGCCCACTTTCGACTGCATGTGGCAGCCGATCAACACATTCTCCAGAACGGTGAGTTCCTGGAACAAAGTGGTAGCTTGAAAGGTGCGGACCACGCCCCGCGCCGCGATCCGGCTCGGACGCAAGCCGGATATTTTGCGGCCGCCGAACACGATGTCGCCGGCGGTCGGCTTGTAGTAGCCGCTGATGACGTTGAAGGTCGTGGTCTTGCCGGCGCCGTTCGGGCCGATCAGCCCGTGGATCTCGCCCTCGTCGACAGTGAAGGTGAGGTTGTTCACGGCGGCGAGGCCGCCGAAATGCCGAGACAGTTCGCGAACTTCGAGCAGGCTCATCTAATCTTGCCGTCGGGGACTCTGATTCGCCGATGTGTTGGCAAGCAGCCTAAACCCGCGCCGCACGCTGCGCCACAGAAGATCGCAGGCGGCAGCGACTCAGCCCTCTGCCGCGGCAAGGGCACGCTGCAGGTCCGCCCGCAGATCCGTCTCCGCTTCCAGCCCGACCGAGAGGCGCACAAGGCCGTCGCCGATCCCCAGCACGCCCCGGGCTTCCGCGCCGACCTTCTGGTGTGTGGTGCTGGCGGGATGGGTGGCGAGGCTCTTGGTGTCGCCCAGGTTGTTGGAAATGTCGATCAGCGCCAGCGCATCGAGGAAGCGGAAGGCGGCGTCCCACCCGCCCGCGAGGTTGAAGGCGATTACGCTGCCGCCCTGGCTCATCTGCCGGGTCGCGAGCGCGTGCTGGGGATGGCGCGGCAAGCCCGGATAGTGGACGGCGTCCACGGCGGGGTGGCTTTCGAGGAACGCGGCGAGCCGCGCCGCCGTCTCACACATGCGGGCCGTGCGCAGCTCCAGGGTCTCCAGGCCCTTGAGCATGACCCAGGCATTGAAAGGGCTCATAACCGGACCTGTGGTGCGCATGAAGGGCACGAGATCGTTCTGGAAATACTGGTCGCTGCCCAAGATGGCGCCGCCCAGACAGCGGCCCTGGCCGTCGATGTGCTTGGTGGTGGAATAGACGACGATGTCGGCGCCGAGGGCGAGGGGGCGCTGCACGGTCGGCATGCCGAGCACGTTGTCCACGACGACGCGGGCGCCCACACCGTGGGCGAGCGCCGAGACCGCAGCGATGTCGACGATCGCCATGGTCGGGTTGCCGGGGCTTTCCAGGAAGATGCAGCGGGTCTCCGGCCTGAGCGCGCGCTCCCAGGCCGCAAGGTCGGTGCCGTCCACGAGATCGGTCTCGATACCGTAGCGCGGCAGCAGCTGGTCTATCACCACGTAGCAGGCTCCGAACATGACGCGGGAGGCCACGACGTGGTCGCCGGCGCGCAACTGGCTCATCAATGCCGCGAAGACTGCCGCCATGCCGGTAGCGGTCGCCAGGCAGGCGTCCGCGCCCTCGATCAGGGCGAGGCGGTCCTCGAACATGGTGACGGTCGGGTTGCCGAAGCGGCCGTAAACGTAGCCGTCTTCTTCGTCCGCCGTGCGCGCATTGCCCTGTGCCGCCGTTTCGTAGACGAAACCCGAGGTGAGGTAGAGCGCCTCGCTGGTCTCGCCGTGCTGCGAGCGCTCGGTCCCGCCCCGCACCAATTGGGTGGCCTGTGACCAGGCCCGCTCGCGCGTCTTCCGCCCCATATGCAAAAACCCCGGCCGCGCTGGCCGGGGTCCCTCCCTTCGACCTTTTAGCGCGCTTCTTTAACGTGGCCGCAAGCCGGTCGCTCAAATCGCCACGTGAGCGCACTAGAGACCACCGGCGCGCGCGCGTCAAGCACTTGGCCCCGATATTTTCCTCATGCGTCGGACGTGTACTCGGAGAGTTGGCCGTAGGCGGAGCCGGGCGCTATAGTGCGCGCGGCCCGGCGGCGGCAGCGAGCCGACGTGCAACGGGCCGGTCGGAGCGTGGCGCAGCCTGGTAGCGCACTTGACTGGGGGTCAAGGGGTCGGCGGTTCGAATCCGCCCGCTCCGACCATTCTCCTGCAGTTCGCGAGGCGTGTCTGCACGCAGAGGCGGGGCAGGGGCAGGGGGCCATGCGCGGTACGACAACGTCGAGGGAGGAACGTGCGCGATGAACATTCGGCAAGACTTGGCCGACCGATGAGCGCACGCAGTTACTTCACGCCGGTGGCTGGCCTTCCGCCGCAGCAGGCGCTGCTCACCGACCGCGCCGTGATCACCGAGGCGTACACGGTCATTCCGCGCGGCGTGCTGCGCGACATCGTCACCAGCTATTTTCCGCACTGGCAGGGCACCCGCGCGTGGGTGCTGTCGCGTCCGGTCGCGGGATTCGCGACGACGTTCTCCCAGTCGATCGTCGAGCTAGAGCCGGGGGGCGGCAGCGAGCGGCCCGAGCCAGACGCGCACGTCGAATGCGTGCTGTTTGTCATGGCCGGTGAATTGCAGCTCACGCTCGATAACACCGAACACACGCTCTCACCCGGCGGCTATGGCTACGTAGCGCCGGCCACGCGCTGGTCAGTCGCGAACGCGGGCGGCGCGCCGGCCTGCTTCCACTGGATCCGCAAGGCCTACCAGCCGGCGGACGGGATCGACACACCCGAGTGCTTCGTCACCTCCGACCGTGACGTCGAGCCGGTGCCGATGCCGGACACCGACGGCGCCTGGGCGACGACGCGTTTCGTGGATTCGGCCGACCTGCGCCACGACATGCACGTGAACATCGTGACCTTCGCACCGGGCGGGTCGATTCCCTTCGCCGAGACCCATGTCATGGAGCACGGGCTCTACGTGCTGGAGGGCAAGGCGGTGTACCGGCTCAACCAGGACTGGGTGGAGGTCGAGGCGGGCGATTACATGTGGCTGCGCGCCTTCTGCCCGCAGGCCTGCTACGCCGGCGGCCCCGGACCGTTCCGCTACCTGCTGTACAAGGACGTGAACCGCATCCCGACGCTCCCCCTCCCCGGCGCGCCTGCGCCCGCTTAGGGCTGGGCGATCCGTCGGCGACGGAAGTCCTAGAACGAGGGTCGACCGGAACCGACTATCCCCTTGTCGCGGACGACGGACACCCTGCACATGCCCCTGGCGCGGATCGAAGGCGGCGATATCCACTACGAGGAGAGCGGCAGCGGCGCGGTGCTGGCGATGCTGCTGCCGCAGAGTGGCGGGCCGGTCGGCGTGCGCCCGCTCCACGACAGGTTGGCTAAACGTTTCCGGGTGGTCCGCTGCGACCAGCGCGGCACCGGCCGAAGCGCGCCTGTCATCGCGCCCGAAGGCATGACCATGGCGAGCCGCGCGGCGGAGCTTGCGGCGTTCTTCGATGCGCTGGGGATCGAGAGGGCGCACCTCTTTTGCCACTCCACCGGCTGCGGCATTGGCCTGTCGCTATCCGCGGCGTGCCCGGACCGGGTCGCCGGGCTGGTTCTGGCTAATCCGTGGAGCCATGGCGACGCGCATCTGACGGCGATGCAACGTCTGCGCGTGGCGGCCGCGCGGGCGCTCGACCCGTACTGTTATGCCTGGTTCAACGCCAACCTGCTGTTTCCGCCCGACTACCGTCGCGCGCACGCAAAGGCATTCGAGAAGCTGGCCAGGAACGCGGCGCCGCAGGACGCCGACCGGATCGAGGGCAGGCTGGAGGCGATCCTGGCTTTCGACGCTCGACCGCTGGCACCGGGCCTAACCTGCCCGACGATGGTCGTGACCGCCGCCGACGACTAGCTGATGCTGCCCTGGTTTGGCGCGAGACTCGCGGCGCTGATCCCCGGAGCGGCCCACTGCGCGTTGGACGGCGGTGGTCACATGCTGCCGGAGACGCGCGGCGACGCGCTGGCCAGCACGGTATTGGACTTTTTCGACACGACCACCTGAACTCTTCAGCCGCGTCAAAGTGGCGGGCGGAGCAATCAGGGGGCGATGCGTCTGGCCAATGCCCTAAAATACACGCGCGGATTGCCTTTCATGCAGCGGTGACGCAACCGTCATCGCCACCTTTGCTCGCTAATCGTGGCTGCCGTGCGGGTCATCGTTGGCAGCGAGGGCAGAGGCCTCCGCACTGGAGGGCCATGTGTCGCTGAGCCGATAGCCCTCCGGCCAAGGATCACGCGGGTCGAGGTGGAGCTGGGTCGTGCCGGTCAGCCAGGCGCGGCCCGAGATCGAAGGGAGGACCGCCGGCCGCCCGTCCAACGTGGTTTCGCCCTCGATGCGGCAGTCGAAGACGGAGTCGATGATCGACACCCCGCGGAAGCGATCGCCGACCCCAAGCTCGCCCCGCGCGTGCAGCATCGCCATGCGAGCGGAGCAGCCGGTGCCGGTCGGACTGCGGTCTATCTTGCCCGGGCGGATCACCACCGCATTCCGACCCGTCGGAACGCCATCGATGACTCGTATCGGTGCTGCTATTTGACAGAACGAGACATGACGCCAATCGGGATTCTCGGGATGGGCGAAGCCCAGCTGCTCGTTGGCCGCCCGGGTAATGCGGATGCCCGTCTCGACGATATCCCGCGCCTCGTCGGGGCTGAGAGCGAAGCCCAGCGCACCCGAGTCCACAATCACGAAGCTGTCGCCGCCATAAGCGGTGTCCACAGTGAGCGTTCCGAGCCCTCCCACCTCGAGCGCGGCCCCGAGCCGCGCCGCGAAGGAGGCCACGTTGTGCACTCGCACGGAGTCGACCCGTCCCTCGCTGCAGGCGGCATGCACCCGGATGAGGCCGCCAGGTGCTTCCAGAACCATTACGGTCTCAGGCTCGGTCATCGGCAGGATGCCGGTTTCCAGAAGCACCGTGGCGACGCAGAGGCTGTTCGATCCCGACATCGGCGGCGTGTCCTCGGGCTCCATGATGATGAAGCCCATGTCGGCGCGAGGATCCTTCGGCGGCACCAGCAGGTTGACGTGACGGAACACGCCGCCGCGAGGCTCGTTCAATACGAAGCGGCGGAACGACTGATCGCGGGCGATGAAGCGCGACTGCTCCCAGAGCGTGTCGCCGGGTGGCGGGGCGACGCCGCCGATGATGACATCGCCCACCTCGCCCTCCGCGTGGCAGCCGACAATTTGCACCAGGCGTTGCGATCGCATTGTTCACTCCACGATGGTGTCGGTGCGAGCGTTGATCTCCGCACTGGGGTCGACGGCGACATGCAGCGATGTGTTTCCTCAGATGCTGTTCGCCGGCCCCGTCACGGGTAAAATACTTGATTCGAAACCAGAGCCTGAACCAAGTTCTGCCTCCAGCACCGTGGGTGCATCCGGCGCGCTACCCAACGGCCTGAGGAGCGACACAGACGATGAGCCAGCCTGCCGAACTCTTCGGACGCGACCCGGTCGCGATCGTGGACGCGCTGGTCCGTCGCGGGCGCGCGGCCATGGAGGCCTTCGCGGCCTCGGATCAGGCGCGGGTGGACGAGGCGGTAACCGCGCTCGCGTGGTCGCTCTACAAGCCGGAAAACGCCGAGGCCCTCGCTGCGATGGCGGTGGAGGACACCGGCCTCGGCAACGCGTCCGACAAGGTCGTCAAGAACCAGCGCAAGACCTTCGGCACGCTGCGCGACCTCATGCGGGTGAGGAGCGTCGGCATCGTCGAGGAGCAGCCCGAGCGCGGTCTGGTGAAGTACGCGAAGCCGGTCGGTGTGGTCGGCGCGGTGACGCCCTCCACCAATCCGGCGGCGACCCCTGTGAACAAGGCCATGATGGCGCTCAAGGGCCGCAACGCCATCGTCATCGCGCCGTCGCCGGCCGGCCTCGCGACGACCACGCGAACGGTCGAACTCATGCGGGCCGGGCTGCAAAAGATCGGCGCGCCGGCGGACCTGGTGCAGGTGCTGCCGCCGCCCGTGGACAAGGCGAGCACCCAGGCGCTGATGGCGGCCTGCGACCTCGTGGTCGTCACCGGCTCCCAGAGCAACGTGCGCGCCGCCTATCGCAGCGGCACGCCCGCCATCGGGGTCGGCGCGGGCAACGTCTCGGTCATCGTCGATTCCAGCGCGAAGCTCGACGAGGCGGCGGCGAAGATTGCCGCGTCCAAGTGCTTCGACAACGCAACGTCGTGCTCGTCCGAGAACGCGGCGATCGTCCTGGACAACGTCTACGACGATGCGCTGGCCGCGCTCCAGCGCGCCGGCGGCTACCTCGCGAACGCGGCGGAGAAGGAGGCCATCCGGGACACGCTCTGGGTGGACGGCAAACTCAACCGCCGGGTCATCGCGAAGGATATCGGGGTCTTCGCGGCCGAGTGCGGTCTCGGTGGCAAAGCGCGCGGTGCACGGTTTTTCATGGTCGAGGAGAGCGGGATCGGCGCCGACCACCCGTTCTCCGACGAGAAGCTCGCCCTCGTGCTCACCGTCTATCGCGCACAGAGCTTCGACGACGCCGTGGACAAGGTCCGCGCGATCATGGCGGTCAAGGGCCGCGGCCACTCGGTCGGCATCCACACCCGGGAGATCGCGCACGCGCGAAGGCTCGCCGAAGAGCTCGATACCGCACGCGTGCTGGTGAACATGGCGCATACGTTCGGCAACGGCGGCGGCTTCGACAGCGGGCTCAACTTCACGCTCTCCATGGGCTGTGGCACTTGGCAGGGCAACAGCATCAGCGAGAACCTGAACTACCGGCACTTCCTCAACATCACCCATCTCGCGGTGCCGATCCCGGAAGACCGGCCCAGCGAGGAGGCGCTGTTCGGCGCCTACTGGGAGAAGTACGGCAAGTAGACGCAGCCGACCGCGCCATACGGAATCGAACACAGTGAACTTCGAGGAGCACGCGGCGAAGCCGCTGCTGCAGGCAGTGGGGATCGCGATCCCGCGCGGGCGTCTGGCCCGGAGCGGGAGCGAGGCCGAGGCCGCGGCGGCGGCACTCGCAGTGTCGGTGGTGGTCAAAGCCCAGGTGCCGGCGGGCAAGCGCGGCAAGGCCGGTGGCATCCGCACGGCGGACGATTCCGAGGCCGCGCGCGATGCGGCGAGCGCGATACTCGGCATGGAGATCGCGGGGCACCGGGTGGCGTCGGTGCTGGTCGAGGAGCGGGTGCCGATCGTGGCCGAATACTACGCAGCGGTCCTCAATGACGCGGCCTCGAAAGGGCCGCTGGTGATGGTCTCGCCCGAGGGCGGCATGGACGTCGAGGAGATCGCGGCCTCGAAGCCGGACCGGCTGCGGCAGACGCGAGTCGATATCCTGCGCGGATTCGACCTTGAAGCCGCGCGGACGATGCTGGGAGGCCTCGGTCTTGGCAGCGACGAGGGGCCGCTCGCCGAGACCTTGGTGGCGCTCTACCAAGCCTACCGCGAGAACGACGCCGAGCTACTCGAAGTTAATCCGCTCGCCCGGCTCAAGGACGGCGGGCTGGTCGCGCTCGACTGCAAGTTTGTGCTCGACGATTCCGGGGTTCAGCGCAGGCAGGAGTTCGCGAGCAGAGGGAGCTCGGAGACGCTCACGGCGTTGGAGGCACGTGGAAAGGCTCTCGGATTGCGGTACATCGAGCTCGACGGCGACATCGGCGTGCTCGGCAACGGTGCCGGGCTCACGATGACCACCATGGACGTGATTGCGCATCACGGCGGGCGGCCGGCGAATTTTCTGGAAATCGGCGGCGACGCATACACCAAAGCCAAGCCGGCCTTGGAGCTCGTGCTCGACAACCCCAAGGTCAGGTGTCTCTTGGTGAACTTCTGCGGGGCCTTCGCGCGCACCGACGTGATGACCGGCGGCCTGCTCGACGCCTGGGAGGCGCTGGCACCCACCATCCCAGTCTTCTTCAGCGTGCACGGCACGGGCTCGGCCGAGGCGCGGGCCATTCTCCGCGCCCGCCTCGGCGTCACGCCCTACGGGACCATGGACGAGGCCATCGTCGCCGCCATCGCCGCTGCGCGAGACGCGGACGCCGTGCCATGATCGTACGCGGAGCAGAGCGCGTGCTGGTCCAGGGGATCACCGGGAAGCAGGGCACCTACTGGACCGAGCGCATGCAGGCCTACGGCACCCGCATCGTGGCGGGCGTGAACCCGAAAAAGGCCGGCACCGCGCATTGCGGCGTGCCCGTGTTCGCGACCGCCCGCGAGGCGATGGGCGCGGTCGGCTTCGACGTGTCGGTCCAGTTCATCCCGCCGCTCGGCGTGAGGGCGGCGGCGCAGGACGCGATCGAAGCGGGCTGCAGGTGCCTCGTCATCCTGACCGAGCACGTGCCGGTGCAGGATGTGATGGCGTTGCTGGCGATAGCGCGGGCGAACGGCGCCGTCGTCGTGGGCCCAAACACCGCAGGCCTGGTCACGCCGGGCGAGTGCTTTGTCGGCTTCATGCCGGCGTTCGAGAGCGGCATCTTCCGGCCCGGCCGCGTGGGGGTGATCTCCCGCAGCGGCAGCCTCGGCACGCTGATCTGCCTCAATCTCGCGCAGGCGGGCTTCGGCCAATCCGCGTTCATCGGCATCGGCGGCGACTCGATCGTCGGCACCACCACCCGCGACGCGCTGCAGGTCCTCGATGCGGACGAACGCACCGATGCGGTCGTGATCGTCGGCGAGATCGGCGGGTCGATGGAGGAGGACGCGGCGGACTACTTGCAGGGTATGGCCAAGCCCGTCGTGGCCTTCATCGCGGGCGCCGCGTCGCCTGCGGGCAAGAAGATGGGGCACGCCGGCGCCATCGTGATGGGCGACAAGGGCACCTACGCCTCCAAGCGCACGGCGCTGGAAGCGGCGGGGGTCACGGTGCTCGATACCCCGTCCGAAGTCGGGCGCGCCGTTCGCGTCGCGCTCGGTTGAGCCCACGATTGCGCGGTCACGCCTCGCGGTTAGCATTCGGATTGGCGATCGGCGGAAGGGGAGAGGACCATGACGGATGCGAACCAGCCCGAGGTCCATCGTGGCCTAAAGGATCTGTGCTTCGACCGCTCACCGACCACGCTGATCGACGGCCGCGCGGGCGAACTGCGCTATCGCGGCTACTCCATCCACGATCTCGCCGAGCACTCGTCCTTCGAGGAGACCGCCCACCTACTGCTCCACGGCGAGCTTCCCACGCATGCCGAACTCGATGCTTTCGTCTCTGCTTTGAAGGAGGCGCGCACCCTGCCGGGCGCGATCTACGACGTCATTGGCGCGGTCAAGGACTCGCACCCCATGGACGTGCTGCGCACGGCGGTTTCCGCGCTCGCGGCGTTCGATCCCGAGACCGGCGACAACTCACTGGAGGCAACGCGGCGCAAGGGCATCCGCCTCACCTCGCAAGTGCCGATGATCGTCACCGCGCACCACCACATCCGCCAGGGCCGGGAGCCGGTGGCGGCGAGCCGGGACCTCGGCCATGCCGCGAACTTCCTCTACATGCTCAAGGGCGAGGCGCCGAGCGCAGATGCCTGCGCGCTGATGGACACCGACATGGTGCTGCACGCCGAGCACGGCTCCAACGCGTCTTCCTTCACCGCGCGGGTCGTGGTCAGCACCGACGCGAACCTCCATGCCGGCATCACCGCGGCGGTGGCCGCGCTCTCGGGCCCTGCCCACGGCGGCGCAGCCGAGAACGTGATGCGCATGGCCAAGGAGATCGGCGATCCGGCCAGGGCGGCGGGCTACGTCAAGACGAAGCGCAAGGCGCGCGAGCCGATCATGGGCTTCGGTCACCGGGTCTACCGGGCCGAGGACCCCAGAGCCCGGCACATGCGGGAAGGCGTCAGGCGGCTCTCCGAGGAGATGGGGGAGCCGCATTGGCACGCGATCCTCGAGGCGCTGGTGGAGGCCATGCGCCCCTACGCCCGGCACGGAGTCAACGTGAACGTCGATTTCTATGCAGGCGTCGTCTACTACCTGCACGGAATTCCCGAGGACCTGTTCGTGCCCATCTTCGCCATCGGCCGCATTCCGGGCTGGACCGTGCAGGCGATGGAGCAGCTGGAGAACAACATCCTGATCCGCCCGCGCCTGCTCTACACCGGGCCTGAGGCGCGCGACTACGTCCCTATCGAGGAGCGAGGATAAGACGTCAGGCCATCGCGGCGGAAATGGCCGCGGCGGCCACGATGTCGTCCACCGTCGCGCCCCGCGAGAGATCGCAGAGCGGCCTACCGAAGCCTTGCAGGAAGGGGCCGATCGCACGCATCCCTCCAGCGTGCTCGCAGAGCTTGTAGCCGATGTTGCCGGCATCGAGATCGGGGAACACCAGGACATTGGCCCGCCCCGCCACGTCGCTCGGGCTCGTGGTGTGCTCCGCGCGCGTTCCGCGCGACGTCTTGAGCGCGGCGACCCGCGGCACGAGCGCTGCGTCCGCCTGCAGCTCGCCGTCCACCGCAATCTCCGGCGCCCGCGCGCGCACGATCTCCACCGCCCGGCGGACCTTCTCGACCCGTTCGTGCTTCGCGCTGCCGTGGGTGGAGAACGAGAGCAGCGCCACCCGCGCAGGTTCCCCGAGCAGCCGCTCGGCACTCGCGGCCGAGGCGATGGCGATGTCTGCGAGCGCCTCCGCGTTCGGCTCGACGTTGACCGCGCAGTCGGCGAAGACCAGCGGCTCGCCCTCCCTGGGAACCATCACGAAGAAGCTCGACGGCGTCGCGATGCCTTCCGCGAGACCCACCGACATCAGTCCGGCCTCGATGACCCGCGCCGTGGGCTGGCTGGCGCCGGCCACGAGCGCATCGGCGTCGCCTGCCTTCACCGCCATGGCCGCGTAGAACAGCGGCTTCGCGAGCAAGCGCTTCGCCACCCGCTCGTTCGCCCTGGGCCGGCCTTCGAGGTAGAGCGCCGCGTAGGCGTCGAGCCTGCCGCTCTCCGCCGGCGCCACGCTCTCGATGGGGGCGAGCGAGACAGCGGCCGCTGCAGCGGCCTCTTCCAGCGCTCCACGCGCGCCGATCAGGGCGGGCCGGGCGATGCCCTCGTCGTGCAGCCGCCGCGCTGCCTGAAGAATTCGCGCATCGTCGCCCTCCGGCAGGACGACGGTGCGCCGACGCTGTGTCGCTTGCGCGATGAGGCGCTCGACGATGTCCACTATTGGGGGCGCATGTCGGCGCCGTCGATGCCTGCCACCACGTTGGGCTTCTTCATCGCATCCCGGCGGAAGGGCTCGCCCAGCTCCTGGTTCAGGATTACCTCGATGAAGGTGGTCACCCCCTCGGCCTGTGCTGTACACGACTCTCGAAGGGCGGCCGTCAGCTCCTCCATCGTGCTCACCGCGACGCCCTTCAGCCCGCAA
>JAJEEP010000119.1 GCA_022820945.1 Alphaproteobacteria bacterium
GACCCCGCTGATCGTCCCTTCGTAAGCGCGCCACCAGCGCACTTTCCACATAGCAGCCAGCCGAACTCGGGGCCCGCGGCTTCGTTCAAACAGGTTGACCAGGCTCGCTCTCGCGAACCTGCTCAACCCTAAAGATTCCTCCAGCCGCTGACGCTCTTCGTGTTCACGCTGGAATGCCTGGCGCCACTGCTGGCCCTCGTCCCCAACTACCGGTGCCGGCTGATTGGCCTCTTCGCGCTGGTCGCCCTGGAGGTGGGCATCTGGCTCAGTCTTGAAGTCGGGCTCTTTCCGTTGATCTCCCTGGTTTCCCTGGTCCCGCTCTTCCCCGGCCGGTTCATCGACGTCCTGGCGCGCGTGCGGCCGGGCCGCCGGCGGACAAGCGACCTGGTGTTGTTCTACGACCGAGGTTGCCGTTTCTGCGTCTTCGCCTGCCGGCTGCTGCTGGCCCTCTGCGGCATCCGTGGCGCCCACTTGCGGGAGGCGCAGTCCGAGCCCGAGGCGGCGCGCATCCTGGAGGAGAACTTCGCGTGGTCGGTCACCCGCACCCGCCCTGCGGGCGAGGCGGAAAAGGCATCGGCGCCGGCGCCCGACTTCCGCGAGGGCTGGGCGGCGGTGCGATATCTGGTCGAGCACTCTCCCCGTTCCTGGCTGCTGCGGGTCCTGCCGGGCGCCGGGTCGGGCAATCGCCTGTATGCCTGGATCGGCAGGAAAAGGGGTGCCTTCGGCCTCGCGGGCGCATTGTGTTTCGGTCGGAACGGCGGAGCGGGCTGGCCGGGCCGGACTGGGCGCCTTGTCGCCTCCTGCGCGCTGGCGGCGGTTCTGGCGTGGAACGTCGTCTCCTACCCGGCGGTACACGACCGGGTGGCTCTGAAGCCGCTGGTAGCGCCGCTGATATCGGCCTTCAACCTCACCCAATACTGGAGCATGTTCGCGCCCTATCCCCATTCACGCGACAAGTGGCACGCGATGCCGGCGCTCGCGCGCGACGGCGGCAGGGTGGACCTCTTGTCGGGCGCGCCCGTCAGCCTCGAACCGCCGCGGGACGGGCCGGAGCGCTACGGCGGCTATCGCTGGCGCAAGACCATCTGGCGCTCGCTGCAGCGCGGCGAGATCGAGAGGGTGTTCAACTACCACTGCCGTACGGGGGACTGGAGCGCCATCGACCTCTGGGAGTTCAGCCGGCCCAACCTGGGCGTCGCAGCAACGGTAAACCAGCCGTATGACGTTCGACTCCTGGGGCGCTGGCGGTGCGCCCATGTGGATTGGGACGCGGTGGAGGGCTTCCGCGCCGAAACCGACGCTCTCCTGAGCGAGTACGAACGGCGTCAGGCGATGAAGCCGGCAGGCACAGCGCTGGCAGCGAGAGAGGCGGGCACGCGCCCCTGATCGGAGTGTCGGCGATTGCGATTGCTGGCGCCGTCCTCGGGCGCTCCAGCGGGAGCGGTCAGGACGAGATGTCGTTCCAGCTCTCCACGAGAGCCTGGGCGAAATCGTCGTCGTTGATGTGGAGCGGCAGGCGGATCAGGCGCCTCGTGTCGCTCTGCTCGACCGTCCGCTCCAGCGCCTCGAAGAGCGCCGCATCGGCCTCCGGGTCGTGGAACGGCATCCCCGGCGCGTCGATCAGCGAGACCCCCTGCTCCGGGATCAGGAATCGCACCGGCCCCGCGCAGGCGTTGAGCCTGGCGCCGATCCACTCGCCCATGGCGCGGTTCTCGTCCGGCGTCGTCCGCATGAGCGTCACGTTGGGATTGTGGATGTGGAAGGTGCGGTCTTCGTATTGCGCCGGCACGGTCTCGCGCGCGCCGAAGTTCACCATGTCGAGCGCCCCGCAGGAGCCCACGTAGGGCAGGCCGGTCCGCGCGAAGGCGCCGAGCCGGTCCCCGCCCGCGCTGAAGACGCCGCCCATCAGGTGGTCGCACACCTCGGTCGTGGTGCTGTCGATGCAGCCCAGCACCAGCCCGGAATCGACCAGCTTCTCCATGGAGCGCCCGCCGGTCCCGGTCGCGTGGAAGACCAGGCAGTCGTAGCGCGCCTCGAGCGCGGCGCGGACCTTGTCGACACAGGCCGTGGTGACGCCGAACATGGTGAGCCCGATGGCGGGCTTGTCCTCCGCCGCCGGCGCCTCGCCCTGCATCATGCCGGCGAGCGCGTGGGCCGCGTTGGCCAGCACCACCCGCGAAATCCGATTGAGCCCGGCGATGTCCACCACCGAGTACATCATCGTGATGTCGTTGGGCCCGATGTAGGGCGCGACGTTGCCGGAAGCGACCGTGGAGACCAGCACCCGCGGCACCCCGATGGGGAGCGCCTGCATCCCGATGGAGACGAGCGCGGTGTTGCCGGAGCCGCCTGCCCCGATCACCCCGCCGATGTCGTCGCGCGTCGGCAGGAAGTTCGCCAGCGCCTCGCCCATGGCGGCGACCGCCTGGCCGCGGTCGTCGAGGCTCAGCACCGCATCGGCGCCGTCAGGATGGTGGGCAGCGACCTCGGCGGCGCTCACGTCCACGCCGGCGGGCCGCGCGCCGCCGCCGGTGCCGACATCCACCACGCAGGCCTGCACGCCATCCGCCGCGAGCAGGTCGCGGAGATAGAGCAGCTCGTCCCCCTTGGTGTCGAGGGTGCCGACGATATAGGCCCGCGTCATGCCGCTGCTCCCGCGTGCTCCTTATGCGCCCTCAATCCACCGTCTTCAGCACGCCGCCGATGGTGTCGAAGATGCGGTCGATCTGGCTCTTCTCGACGATGAGCGGCGGCGAGAGCGCGATGGTGTCGGCCGTGACCCGGATCAGCACGCCCTCGTCGAAGCACTTGTGGAAGGTCTCGACGGCGCGCGCGGTGGGCGCGCCGGGGCGAGGCTCCAGCTCGATGCCGGCGACGATGCCGAGGTTGCGCAGGTCGATCACGTGGTGCCCGCCCTTGAGCGACCAGAGCGCATCCTCCCAGTAGGGCGCAAGCTCGGCGGCGCGCTCGAACAACCCCTCCTCGCGGTAGACGTCGAGTGTCGCGATCCCCGCAGCGGACGCGAGCGGATGGCCGGAATATGTGTAGCCGTGGAAGAGCTCGATCCCCTGCTCGGTGTTCTCGAGGAAGGCGTCGTAGATCTTGCCCCGGCAGAACACCGCGCCCATGGGCACCGTCGCGTTGGTGAGGCCCTTGGCGGTGGTCAGGATGTCCGGCTGCACGTCGAAGTAGTCGGCCGCGAAGCTCGCGCCCAAGCGGCCGAAGCCGGTGATCACCTCGTCGAAGATCAGCAGGATGTCGTGCCTGTCGCAGATCTCGCGCAGCCGACGCAGGTAGCCCCTGGGCGGCACGAGGACGCCGGTGGAGCCGGCCACCGGCTCCACGATCACCGCCGCGATGGTGGAAGGATCGTGCAGCGCCGCCAGCCGCTCCAGGTCGTCCGCCAGGTGCGCGCCCCACTCGGGCTCGCCCCGGCTGAAGGCCTGGTGCTCCAGGTCGTGGGTGTGGCGGATGTGGTCCACGCCCGAGAGCAGGCTGCCGTAGAACATGCGGTTCTTGACGATGCCGCCCACGGACGTGCCGCCGAAGTTGGTGCCGTGGTAGCCGCGCTCGCGTCCGATCAGCCGGGTCTTCGAGCCCTTGCCGCGCACGTAGTGATAGCCGAGCGCGATCTTGAGCGCGGTGTCCGCCGACTCCGAGCCCGAGTTGGTGAAGAACACGTGGTCGAGATCGCCGGGCGCGAGGTCCACCAGCCGGTTCGCGAACTCGAAGGCCGCCGGGTGGCCCAGCTGGAAGGTCGGCGCGAAGTCCATGCGCTCGGCCTGCGCCTTGATCGCCGCCACGATCTTCTCGTGCCCGTGGCCCGCGTTGCAGCACCAGAGCCCGGCGGTGCCGTCCAGGATCTCGCGGCCGCCCGGCGTGTAGTAGTGCATGCCCTTGGCCCGCGTCATCAGGCGCGGCTTCTGCTTGTAGCCCTTGTTCGCCGTGAACGGCATCCAGAAGGCTTCGAGATCGTTGGGATTCTCGGGATAGTTGATGTCGTCGAGGTTCATGGACCGGGCACCTGGGATCGTGGTTGGCGTCGAGGCGCGCGATCCTATCACGCCACGCTGCAAGGAGGGCGAGACGCGAGGGGTTGAATGTTGCCTCATATGAGACAATATTGTATCACAACGCCATGCCCGAACGACCTCTCAGACCCTCGACACGGCAGGCCGTACTCGATGCGGCCGTCGACACGCTTGCGCGCAATCCGGGCGCGTCCCTCTCCGAGATCGCGAGCCGCGCCGGCGTCGGCCGGGCGAGCCTGCACCGCCACTTCTCCTCTCGCGGCGATCTGATTGCCGCCGCCTCCCAACAGTGCATGGACGAGATCGACGCCGCGACCGCCGCAGCACTCAAGGACGCGCGCTCGGCAAAGGAGCGTCTCTCCCGCATGCTGGAAGCGGTGATCCCGCTCGGTGATCGGTATCACTTCCTGGTGTCCGAGGCCGTCGACGACGAAGCCGTGCGCAAGCGGTACGCCGAGGAGCTCGACTGGCTCGCACACCTGGTCGACGACCTCAAGGCGGAAGGCGCGATCGCCGCCGACGTGCCGCGTAGCTGGGCGGTCGTCAACATCGACGCGCAAATCTGGGTCGCGTGGTCGGAATTGGCGGCGGGGAGACTCGCACCCGCGCACGCGGCCGACCTGGCGCTCCGCACGTTGCTCGAAGGATTGGGCCCATGACGACCTTGACGAACGCGACCGCGAAGGGGCTTCGCGCCCTTCTCGTCCTCGCCTGCCTGCTGCTGGCAGCGCCGTCGATTGCCGCCGCCGCGCCGGGACCGGGCGATGCAGTCGATCTGATCGGGGTCCGCGTGACCGACGTCAAGGGCCACCATCACCGGATCGGCGTCGCCACGGGAACGGTGCAGCCGGCGGTCCTGGTCTTCCTCGATACCGCGTGCCCCGTCGCCACGCGCTACGTGCCGACGCTCAACGCGCTCCACGCCGAGGCGCGCGCGAAGGGCGTCGCGCTCTACGGCGTCCTGTCGAACCCGGACATCACCTGGCGCCAGAGCGCGGATTTCGTGGACGAGTTCGGCATCGCGTTCCCGGTCATCCTGGACAGCACCGGCGACCTGGCGCTCAGCCTCGGCCCCCGCGTGATGTCGGAGGCCTTCGCGATCTCCACCGCCGACCGGGTCGTCTACCGGGGCCGCATCGACGACCGCTTCGCCGCCGTGGGCAGGCTGCGCACGCGGATCTCCTCGCACGACCTGCGCAGCGTCATCGAGGCGCTGGCGGACGGCGGCCAGCCGGAGCCCTATGCCACCGAGGCGGTCGGGTGCTTCCACCACGACTGGAACCGCACCGGCGCCAGCGGCACGGGCCCCGCCGAAGTCACCTACAACCGCCACATCGCCCCGCTGCTGGAGGCCAACTGCGTCGAATGCCACCGGCAAGGCGGCATCGCCCCGTTCTCCCTCGAAGGCTACGACAACGCGAAGCGCTGGCACCGCATGGTCTCCTTCATGGCCGGCGAGCGCCTGATGCCGCCGTGGCGGGCGATGCCCGGCTTCGGCGCGTTCCGCGATGCGCGCCGCCTCAGCGACCGCCAGATCGCGCTGCTCGCGTCCTGGTCGGAGACCGGCGCTCGCCTGGGCGATCCGGGCGATGCCATGCCGGCCTCCGTCCGCTCCGGCTCCAAGTGGCGCCTGGGCGAGCCCGACCTGGTGCTCAGAATGCCCGAGCCCTTCGAGGTGCCGGCGGACGGCGACGACATCTACCGCTACTTCGTGATCCCCGCCGGCTTCGCCGAGGACAAGGTGGTGACGGCCCTCGAGTTCAGCCCCGGCGATGCCAAGGTGGTACACCACGCCAACTACCTGATGGACTACGGCGGCCGCGCCAGGGCGGCGGACGCGAAGGACGCGGAGCCGGGGTTCTCGGTCTTCGGCACTGGGGCCTTCCTCGACTACAACGCTTACGGCATCGGCGGCTGGGCGCCGGGGGTGCAGCCCTACGTCCTCGACAAGGGGCTCGGCATGTGGCTGCCCAGGGGCGGGGACCTGGTGCTGGAGGTGCACTATCACCTGAACGGCAAGGCCACCACCGACCGGAGCGAGGTGGGCTTCCACTTCGCCAGGGAGCCGGTCGAGCGCTACGTCGACGGCGTGGTCATCGGCACCCAGGACCTGCGCATTCCGCCGGGCGAGGAGAACTACTGGCGGCGCTTCTCCATGGACGTCCCCTCCGGCATGGCGCTGACCGACGTGACCCCTCACATGCACTTCCTCGGCCGCGAGTTCATCGCCATCGCGACCCTGCCCGACGGCAGCGAGCACCCCCTCATCCGCATCGCCGACTGGGACTTCCGCTGGCAGAACACCTTCGCCTACCGGGAGCCGGTCCACCTGCCGGCGGGCAGCCGCATCGACGCCTGGGTGCGCTACGACAACACGGCGGACAACCCCCAGAACCCGGCGCTGGAGCCCGAGACGGTGACCTGGGGCTGGGAGACCACGGACGAGATGAGCGAGCTCTGGATCGGCTTCGTTCCCGATGAGCCGGCGGAACGCCAGAAGATCGTGAGCGCGTCGGAACGCTCCTGGTACCGCCCGGCGCAGGTGAGCGACGCCGAGATCGCGCAGCTTCTCGCGCGCCTCTCGGCATTCGAGTAGGCGCCCGCCCCGCCCGATCGTCTCCGATCGACGCGATCCATGGCCCGAGGCTCATTCGATGAGCGGTGATGGCGCTCCCCCTCTACTACCGGCAGTGGCTCCGCCTGCGCGAGATTTCGGGCCGGCTCACCGCCATGGTGGCGACGCCCGCGACAGGTACGGAAGCACCGCCCGCGGGCGCCCGGTGAGACGGACGACCGGGATTCGGCGGGACCAGCCGGGATTCGGCGGGACCAGCCGGGATTCCGCGGGATAAGTGGGATACGCGGGATAAGTGGGATACGCGGGATGAGCGGCATAAGTGGGATAGGTGGGATTAGGTGGGATAAGTGGGCTTCCGCGGGACAGCCGCCCGGCCCGAACATCTTTGGCGCCGACGCCAGCCGCAACATGTTCGTTCGCGCACTCATATCGCGATCGTGACACCCCCGCTTCGCGCCGTGCACCGCACCATGGTATTGGGATTATGGCTCTAGAAGACGAGAGGAGTACGATACGGTACTATATTCAGTGCATTATGTGAATTCCCTTGCGGTCAGAAGTACGGTATCGTACGCTCCGGTTCGCGTTCTACAGGTACCTATGTGGCGCCCGAACCAGCACGAAAGGTCAGGCACCTTGCCGAAAATCACCAAGAGAACCGTCGATGCCCTCGTCCCCGAAGAGCGGGAGAGAATTCTCTGGGACGACGCCATCACAGGCTTCGGGGTCCGCGTCCATCCGACGGGGCGCAAGGTCTACATCGTCAAGTACCGACACGAGGGACGATCCGTCAAAGTCACCATCGGACCCCACGGCCCCATCACGCCCGCCGCCGCGCGGGCAAAGGCAGCAGAGATTGTCACTCTTGCGAAGACCGGCCGCGATCTCGAAGGGAAGATCCCTCGTGGCAAGAAGGGCACCACCGTGGCGGACCTCGCCAAGCGCTTCATGGACGAGTACGCCCCTGGCCATCTGAAGCCCGGCACCGCGCGGCTCTACCGCAAGATCATCGACAACCGCATCCTTCCCCGGCTTGGCAAGCGCCGGGTCAGCGATCTCGGCAAGAACGACGTCGCCGCTCTTCACCACGAGATGCGCGACGTCCCCGGCCATGCCAACCGGACGCTGAGCGTGCTCTCGCGCATGCTGACCCTCGCCGAGGTCTGGGAGATGCGGCCCGAGGGCGTCAATCCGTGCCGGCACGTCAAGAAGTATCCGGAGCACAAGCGGGAGCGGTTTCTCTCGGACGACGAGTACCGCCGCCTCGGCGCCGCGCTGCGGGACGCGGAAGATGAGGGCTCCGTCTCCCCGGTGGCGATCGCCGCGATACGCTTGCTGATGCTGACCGGGTGCCGGAGCGGGGAGATCATGAGCCTGCGGTGGGAGCACGTCGATCTTGAGGCAGGCGAGCTCAGGTTGACGGAGAGCAAGACCGGTTCGAAGGTGGTGCACCTGGGCGATCCGGCGATAGCGGTACTGCGGGGCATCGCGCGCGCAGACGGCAGTCCGTGGGTGTTGCCGGGCATCAGGGGTGGCAAGCACATCGCCTACCTGCACGACTCGTGGCGCCGCATTCTCGACCGGGCCGGGATCGAGAATCTGAGAATCCATGACCTCAGGCACAGCTTTGCCAGCGGCGGTCTGCTGGTCGGTGAAGGGCTTCCGATGATCGGCAAGCTCCTTGGCCACAACAGGGTGACGACGACCTCGCGCTACGCGCACTTGGCCAACGACCCCGTAAAAGCGGCCGCCAATCGCATCGCGAGTAGGATCGCCGAGGTCACGGGATGAGTACGGACAGCCCCTGCAATCTGAGCGACGCGCTCGGTCACGGACGCCATCCTGCTGCGCGACAAGCGCGTAATAGTCAAAGCGCGGAAACCCAATGAACGACAAAGCAGAACTACGATCCGCCGGGTTCAGTTCGCGTTGAGCCCGAATTTCCCGCGTGATTGTAAATGCAATACGAGTCGATCATGTTTCCGCTTAGCCCTGCGCGCAGGCGTCGCAACGTACCTGCAGCCGCCACGCCAGCAGTGGCCGGGCAGGCAGGATCGTTGCCGTTCGCGAGACCCTCCGTCTTCGCGATGCAAGCACCTCGAACGGCAGTTCAAGCCGCCCCCGGAGGCCGTCCCGGCCGTGCCGTCCGGTGCGTGCTATTTCAAGCTTGATCGGAGAGCGGCGGGGCACACCCTTCAGGAGGCATACTGACCGCCGCCCGAGTGGCTCGCGTTGCCCTTCGCTCAGCAGGCGGGGTGCGGAGCGTGGTCGGCGAAGGCCTTGCTGGTTCGGGTTGCCCTCGCCGCGTAGCATACCCATACCGCTGCAGCCCTTCATAAGCCTCGGGCTGCAAATGCGACGGTGCACATCGCCACAGGAGCGCTCGTCTGCCCTGCAACCATCCCTTTATCGGGAATGCCGTCCGCCCGGAGCTTCGCGTCTGCCACGGACCTCGCGAAGGCTGAGTACCTCGCCGAATTAGAACGAGCGGCTATAGCGTGTCAGCAGTGCGGCTTCGTGCTCGCCCTGGACGTGTTCTGCGTCGCGCGTGACGATAGCGGCTAGATGTGCCTGTCCGCCTGCCCACGGACGGGAGTAGATCAGCTCCAGATCCAGCTGACGGCCCGAGGGTTCCAGGTCCAGGGCGGCCTGCTCGACCGTGACCCGTCCGTCGGGGGTGCGGCCCGACACCCACCGCAACTGCGCATGACCCGCCTCGACGCGTAGCGGCTGAGACAATCGGAATCCCCACCGTCCTCCGGCACGATCCATACTCTCACCGACGAGACCCAGAGCGAACGAACCGGTCCACAGCGCCGATGGGTCACGTACCATGCCATGCCCTTGCATCCCGGCGCGGCTCATGCCCGCGTGGGCGCTGGTGAACAGAGTCCAGCCGGCGCCGAGTGAACGACGCGCCGAGAGCCCCGCGATGACAGAGTCCGCAGCGATCTCGCCGAACGCGCCGCTCGGCCGCCCGCCCACTGCCGCCTCGGCTTCCGAGAGCCACCCCGCCTGCACGGCGAGGCCGTATCGGCCGAAGCCGTACTCGGTCAACGCACCCGTGGCCTGGCCCGCATCGGGGTCGCGCAGTTCCCCATGCTGTGCCTTGCCATGGAAAGCCGCGATACGGAACCAAGCCGCTCCGAGGGACGCCCCATAGCCGATGCTGGCGCCGTCGCGGGCAAACCCAAGGAACGGATTGACGAATGCGCCCTCATAGGTGAACACGCCCGGATCGATCGATCCGGATCCTTCACCCGCCTTGCCGTTGCCGGCATGGAGCCCGAACTGCCAGCCCGGGTGGGCGCGGTATCCGAACAGCAGCCGACCGCCTCCGAGCTCCTGAGCGAGCGACAACGAGCCGAGCGAGGCGGACGCGTCCGCCTCATTGCGGAAGTCCGAACCTTGCACGCCACCGAAGTCATGAGACGTCGCCACAGCATTGAGGCGCAGTCGGAACTCGGTGTCATTCATGCGCCACCTTGGGCCGCGTGGATCGCGTCCCAGTGTTCCAAGACGCTCTTCGAGCCCGAACATGGAAGACCGGCTGGGCCCGAGGTAGTCGCCAAGCGGGCGGAAGAATGGCGCGTCCAGGTCGTCGAAGCTTGCGACCTCCCGCGACGCGAACCCCCGCGCGAGCGAATCCCCGTACGCGCCGCCCAGGTGGAATACGCTGGCGGCGCTCGGCGCCGAGGGACCGGACAGCACGCGGCCGGTCAGCATCCGCGTCTCGCCCACCGGACGCGTCGCGGCGTCGAGGTCGAGGAAGCCCCGGCCATACACGTCCGAGTCGGCATACTCACCCGTCCGATCGGCGGTCGCGAGCATGCGCTCAACGATCTCGTCGTTGCCGAGCTGGTTGCGGTAGTGCTGCGCGAGCAGACCGATCCCGCCCGTCACGAACGGCGTGGCCGACGACGTGCCGGCCTCTTCGAACGTGCGGTAGCATTCCGCCGTACCGGCCGGGCAGTAGAAGCTCGGCACCGGACCGGTGATGTTTACGCCTGGTGCCGCCAGGCAGAACTCCTTCGCGATGCCGCAAAGATTTGAGAAATCCGCGATTTCGCCCTGCTGGTCCGTCGCCACCACAGCCAGGGAATGACCCCGCAGCTCCAGGATTCTGACTGGAAGCCCGGCCACGATCTCGACCGAACTGCCGGACTCGACGGAGCCGTCCAGATCGATCTCGCCCCGGGCGTTGCCAGCTGCCCAAACATAGATCGTGCGTGCGCCGGCCGGGGTATCGACCTGCGCGATGGCATCGATCACGTTGGGGAAGCGCTTACGCAGCGCATCGGCGCCGAAGTCCTCGATGTTTCCGGGCAGCCCGAAGCTCGCGTTGACCGCAGTTACCCGCCCGTTCAGACGCTCAAAGGCTGACGCAAACTGCTCTTCCAGGCTGGACTCGAGGTCGCGCAGCAGATCGGGAAGGTCGCGGATCTGCTCGGGCGTGGGGTTATCGCCGAGGATGTCCTCGAGGGTTTCGCCCAAATCGCGGAACCCCACCGAGATCACATCAGCGTCGAAAGCGACCCCGTGGATGGCCGACGCGCTGCCGGTGCCCGCGTCCGGGCTCGCCCGCCTGTTCGCTGCCATAATGCCCGCGACGAACGTTCCATGCCCGACCAGGCTGTGACAGTCGCCGTCGGCGGCGCGGTTGTCGCAGGTGTCGAAGTCGGGCTCGTAGCCCTCGACGTTGCTCGACTCGAGCTTACCCTCGAACTTCGGGTGACTTGGGTCGACACCGCTGTCAACGATGCCGAGCGTCACCCCCTTGCCGGTCGCGCCGCGGGCGTACGCATGGTGCGCCTTGATCTGTTCCAGACCGTACTGGTTGCGGAACTCGGGGTGCGCGGCATAGGCCCGCCGCCGCTCCTCTTCCGACTTCGGGGGCTCCGGCTGGACGGTTGTGTCTCCGGACGTGGAGACTCCGTCTCCATCATGAATGCAGCCCGCCAAGAGAAGCGCCAGGCCGGCCGCCAGAAGCATGTATTTCATGGTGCGCACAACTTCCTGCAGAGAATCGAGCCTGTCGAAATTCTACGTTTGCTCGCTCGTGGCCCGCAATCGTCGCCACCAATACCTGGTGTCGGCGCCATTGATTTCCCTATCATCGTGCGAACGCACAGGGTGCCGTTCTATGCGCCGCGCGCCTGTGCCAAATCCGCCAGGACCGACTTGAGCCCCTTGCCGCGGCGCGGAATGGCAGCCATCGTCGCGTCGATCATGAGCGCCGCAAAGATCATGAGCATGTCCCGGGAAGACTTGATTCAGTCTATCCGTGAAGCGCTGACCCAACGCCAGGGGCGAGGGTGCCGACGTCGTTCATGCGCCTGCCACCTTGCGCGAGGTGCGCAAGAAGCCGCAGCTCACGCAGGGCAGATCGCGCCCCTGATGAACAGGAGCCTGACCGGCTGCCGGAAGTGGGAGCCGGGAACGCGTTGGGCCGACGGCGCCCCGACAACGTTGCTGCGGGCGATCCCGATGCCGTCGGGGGTCGGTGAGCCTTGCCGTCTCCGTGATCGGTGGTTTGGCCGATGAAATCCCTCCCTGCCATTGTCCGCCCTTACCGGCGCACCCCGGAGTTCACCGAGGAGACGGTGCCGCCGGGTCTCAGGAGATCGCATCGCACGAGAGCAGGGACCTGGGGCCTGATCGTAGTACTCGACGGAAGGCTTCTCTATCGTATCCTCCGGTCGCCGGCGGAGGAGCTGATCCTGAACCCCGACCATCCCGGCGTCGTCGAGCCGGAGGTCGAGCACGAGGTCGAGCTGATTGGAAGGGTGCGATTCTACGTCGAGTTCTACCGGTAACCGGCGCAGCGAGCGAGACGTTGGGCGTCATGGCGAGCAGCACACGTTCCCCACGATGACCGACATCGCCCCACGACAGCTCGCCGTCCTGGTGGATGCCGAGAACGTCTCTCCGGCGCTGGCGCCGCGCATCCTTTCGGAGGCTGCGAAGCACGGCAGGGTCGAGATTCGCCGCGCATTCGGCTCGGCGGCATCTGCCGGGTGGGGCAAGGCCCTTGTGCGCTACGCCTTTCACACGGCTGATCGCACACCGCAGGCCGGCGGTCGAAATGCAGCCGACATCGAGCTGACCATCGCAGCGATAGACCTCTTGCACGACACCAGGATCGAGGGCTTCTGCCTGGTCTCGAGCGACAGCGACTTCGCGCCGCTCGCGATCCGCCTGCGCCAGAGCGGTCGACATGTCGTCGGCATGGGCGAGCGCAAGACGCCGAGGGCGTTCGTCGAGGCATGCGATGAGTTCGCGTTCCTCGAAGGGGCGTCCGGCGCCGAAATGCCCGCGGCAGTCTCATTCACGGAGATCGAGCGTCGCGACGACTTCGTCTCGCTGCTGGTCGCTGCCATGGCCTCGCTCGACAAGAACGACGGGTGGGTCGATATCGGCTTGGTGGGCGTGAGCCTGCGCGAGGTCGAGCCCGGTTTCGAGCCGTCGAAGTTCGGCAAGAAGAAACTGAAGTCCCTGTTGCAGTCCTGCGGTGCGCAGGTGGAGGTCGTCACCACTGCCCACAGCTGCCTGGTGAGAATCTCCGCAAGGGACCGATAGGCTTGCCGCTATCCCGGCGGGCCCGCCCCCCGGATCTTGTCCTGCCGAACTGACCCGCCGACCCGGCAGCGCACGCGGGCGGGCCGGCGGGTAAGCTGGAATCGACGCAGCAGCGGAGAATTCCCATGACCGTCCAAGCACTGCCGGACAATCCAGACTACGTGTTCTGCCCCGAGGAGCTGCCCGGGGACGGCATGTACCGCGTCGTCATCGCGGTCGACGGTCTCGACAAGGTCATCCCCACCACGTTGATTGCGTTGACGCTGGATAACGCCCTCAATCTGTGCGACGGCATGAACCGGCGTCTCGGGCACGACCGGGACTCCTGGATCGCCTTCGCCGCGCGGGTCCGGAAAGCCACCGGCCCGCACTGAGGCTGAGTCTCTGCGAACACTCAAGTGGCTGCGACCGTCGCGGCGGCCGCTGCGGCCGGCGCGGCGCCTCTATACGATAGGCGCATCCGCCGGTCGGCCTCGGCACCCTTTATGGATGCGAGGCGCTTGGCCGCGCCGCCCGAGCCCGCGCCTTCGGCGTTGCCC
The DNA here is from genome assembly GCA_022820945.1 of Alphaproteobacteria bacterium. Classification (GTDB taxonomy): domain Bacteria; phylum Pseudomonadota; class Alphaproteobacteria; order UBA828; family UBA828; genus WTGU01. Next base: position 13,728 of record JAJEEP010000119.1, read on the forward strand.
CATCGGATCATGGATCCCCGCGGTCACCCGCCTTGCCCGATGCCCGGTCCGTCCCGAGTGTTCGGGCCGCTGCCGGCCGCGTCCCGCATGGCCGAGGCGACCCGCTGTTTCAGAATCTGCGAGGCGCGAAACACCACCACCCGATGCACCGAGATCGCCGCCGCCTCGCCGGTCTTCGGGTTACGGCCCATCCTCGCGGCCTTGTCGCGCGCGATGAAGGTGCCGGAAGCCGGAGATCATAACCGTCTCCCCCGCTGTCAGCCGCTCTGCCACCATATCGATCACGGTATCCACGAGAGACCTCGCATCGCGATCCGGCAGTTCGGCCTCGTCAAGCACAGCGTTTGTCAGACCGGCCCGAGTCACCCTCGCCATAATGAAACTTTCTTCCTCCCTCGCGACAAATTGGCCCGGCGGGACCGCCGCGCGAAGCGCGTCGATGAGGACGCCTCCGGCGCGCACGGCGTCCCTTGTCTGCCGTGAAGCAGATCCCACCCGGTGGCTCAAAACTGCGGCGACCATGACCGTTTGGATGGGTCGGAACCCCACCCAGGACGGCACAAGAAGTGCGCGCCGCGGGATACCGCTGGAGACCATCCCGATCAGCGAGAGATTCGGGCGAGGGACGAGTCACCCCGCAACACTGCGTGGCATGGTGCTGGCACCGAGAGGCCGTCAGCAGGAACCCCTCAATCCATCAATATGCGGATGACAACGCCGCCCATCACGTCGCCGACCTCAATGTCGGTGCGCGGCGAATCCTTGTGGTCGTTGTGGCAGAGCGCGCAGGCCTCGGCGACGGCGTAGTCGGGATAGATGGCGGTGAAGTACTCCTCTCCGCCCAGCTCCTCTTCGCCGTAGAAGTTCTCGCCCGGATTGTCGACGACGAATTCGAGGCCCTCTCTCTCCAGATCCGTCCCAGGACCGTTCTTCTTGTTGATGGGATGGAGCGAGAGCAGCGCATAGGAGAAGTCCTCGGTCGCATCCATCGCCGCCTCCGAGCCGAAGCGGAACATCTGCGCCGGCAGCGGCAAGGCCAGATCATCCCGAAAGTGCTCGGACGCGGTGATGACCTTGTCGTCCACGGTGAGGCGTTGGATCACCATCTTCGTGTAGACCTCGCGGTCCGCGGACATCACCGTGTACAGCATGTCGGCGACCCGCTCGTAAGAAACATCGTCCGCCGCTGCGGTTGCCGCCGCCAGCGTCGTGGCCGTGCCGAACGCCAACGCGACAATCAGGCTCGATGTTCGTTTCATGGCTCCTGTCCTCCCAGGTTTCAATCGGCACACGGCCGAGCGCTCAACGCTCATCGTTCGGAACGCCCGATGTCGCATGCTGCACCGCCCAGTCGATACTCTCGACATGGACCGCAGGCTGTCCCCTGAAGTTTCCTGCCGCCAGGTCTTCGTCTGCGAGTGCGTCGATGGCGAAGCCGAGACCGTGGCAATGGAGGCAGACGGGCCGGATCATCTTCTCGTTCGGCCGCAGGCCGTCGTTCTGATGATGGCTGGTGAAGATCGTTCCCCGGCGTTCCACCTTGAACATGTGGCAGGTGGCGCAGCTCACCCCTGAGCCGGGCTCTGCGTCGCCGGCCAGCTCCGCCTGCCAAAGCTCATGATGAGGGCTGCCGACATAGGCCTGAGTATGGGGGTCGGCGTGGAAGGACATGCAGGCCTCCACCGCGGCGTGCTCGACGTCGACCGCATGGGGTTGGTGGCAGGTCCCGCAATCGAGGGACTCGTGGGCGGCATCGGCGCGCATCGGAATGCGTGCCTCCTTCACGGTCATGAGCACGGGATAAGGCGCGTCGGAAAGCCACTCCGTGACACCCTCGGGCAGCACGGCGTCAAGGACGGTGGCCGACGCATCCCGCGGCCGCGCGATCTCAGGGTGCTGGCGCATGCCGTGCCGACCGAGCGCGAAGGTCTTCGCTTCCTGCTTGTGGCAGTCCCTGCAGGCCGTGAGCGGCGCCACGTCGGTCCAACCGGCTTCGATCTCGGCGAGCGGCGCGCCTGACGCCACCTCCGGCGCGTGGCAGCCCGCGCAGTTCACGCCCGCTGCCGCATGACCCGAGCCAGCCCAGTGATCGAGGGCCGTTTCGTCCGCGAGCGCCGCTGCCGGTGCGAGAGCGTCTTCCCGCCCGAGCGCCGTCTCTTCCAGCGGTTCCTGCGAACGGTGCAGGGCTGCAAGCGCGTGCACAGGTGCCGCAGCCAGCCAGGGCTGCTCCGCGTGCTTCACCAGGAAGTCCGCATAGAGCGCGCGGTTGTCGTGATAGTTGTGACAGCCCGACGAGGCACAGGTGTCGAAGGTCAAGCCCGCATGGGTCGGGCGGTCCGTTCGCACGTCCTGATCGCCCTCGCCGTGGCACGCCTCGCAGAAATCCATCGCGACAGTAACCGCCCCTTTGCGGGTGATCTCGGGGCGATGCTCGACATGGCAGGAAACGCAGGACCTGCCATCGAGCGGCTCCCAGTAGACGGACATCCTCGGATTGCGGAATTTCTTGCGCGGATGGCTGTCGTTGGCGTCCTTCAGCTCGTCCTCGTGACAGTTCCGGCAGGCCTTGTTCAGCCCCTTTAACGCCGCCTTCCTGCTGGCGAAGACTGCTGCGGTGTGGCAGCTCTCGCACGCCAGTTCGAACTGGTGGTGGGCATCGGTGGTTGCGCCGATCAACAGGACTTCGCGATCGCCGCCCACCGTCATCCACACCGTGACCGCGCCGATGGCCGCCAGGGTCGCCAGCACCCAGCAGACGTGAAGGATCGACTTGCGCGCCATGCGCGGGCCTCATCAGTACAGGTAGACGGCGATGATGTGGATGATCAGGAGTGCGGGCAGGGGAACGAGCGCAACGATGTGCACCCGAATCGGAATGACGCGCTGCTTGGGCTTGATCCCCCATTTTCTGAGTTGACCCGCCGCGTTGGTGCAAACCCCGGCCAGGCCGCCGAGGACCAGTACGGCCAGGAAGCAGCCCATCAGCGCCGCGTTGAGACTGGTGCCCAAGCGAAAGCCGGTATGCGCGAAGAGCGCGAGCACGCAGGCGATGCCGAACCCAACATGAGCGAGCCGCCACCAGTTGAAGCCGCCCAGGCGGGCGATCGCTCGCAGCTTCAGGAGCAGGACCGCGAGGACACCGGCGCCGCTCAGTCCGAGAAGCGCGAAGCCGCTCCACAGTTGCCAGCCGCCGTCGAACCAGAGACGCTCGAAATACAGGGCACTGAACCGATCCGCCACCGGGAACCTCGGGGCCACAAGCGTCGCGAACGCTGCCACACCTGCGGCGATTGAGAGGATCAGCAAGAGCTTCTTGAACTGCGCCGCCCTGGCCCGCACCGCTTGAATGATCGAGCGCTCGATCTCGGCGATGGCGCCTGCGACCTCCCTGCCGATCAGGTCCATCTTGCGCAGCAACGCAATTCGGGGACGAAAATCCTCTATCTCCTGTCTCGGGAAGATGTCGGGGAGGATTTCACAGGCGTCCAAAAGGGAGATCAGGGCGACATCGCGAGGGTCGGGAATCTCGTCGGAGGTCAACACGTCGGCGACATGCCGGCGGAGCTCTTTTGCCGTCTTGCCGTCGCTGCTCGGATAGCGCCGGAACCGTATCCACGGGAGTCTGCTCTCCTGCACCGTCAGGATTCCGCTCTCGACGAGGCTCGCCAGGGTCTGTTCGTGAATGGAGGGCGCCTCCTCGACGGATAGCGTGCCGATCCACATCTTGGCGTCGCAGACCTCGGTACGGGCCGCGATCCTCTCTAATATGCGGTCGAGCGTGGGCTTGCCGGTCGGCGTGGGGTCGTTGACGAAGAGCGCCTCGAGGTCGGTATCGATCCGATAAGCGAACGCCAGGTCCATCAGCACGGCGCCGACGAGCGCACACGCCACGATATCCTGCCGGATCGGCAGCGGCGCACCGTCCTCGTCGTTCAGCAGCAGGACGAGCTCTTCGGTGAAGGTCAGCATGATGCGGTCCGGTCGGTGCCACGTCGATGGATACTACAATCGCTGATCCCGGCATTGCGGAAGCGGCTTCGTCAATCACCTCCAGGGACATCGCCTGTGTTCGGACCTCGGCCGGTCTCAGGTCGCCTCGATGATCGCGTCCACCGATTGGGTAGCGTGGCGGAATCGCAGTCCGACCTCTGCGCGCACGACATCCCAAGTTTCGGCTCGCTTCACCGTCGCCATGGCGAAGCATGCTTTCAGCCTGAGGTCAGGGTAGCCCGGCGGGACAGTGTGAAAAAGCGCGCTGCCGTCCCCTCGGCACGAACAATGGGCATCCCGGTTTGGCCGGGCCCCACCGCTGATTGCCGCGCGTAAGGGTATTCGCAACCACGACCGCGATGGCATCTACCGTACCGACCGCAAGGCCAAGGGCTACCCGCGGCTCCTGAATGTGCAGGAGGCATGTGCGTTCAGCTCCCGAGCCCCCCAACTCGCAGGGTCCGGCGAAAACGTCCGATAGCGCAGGGAAGCCACTTGAAACTCTCGGGTCATCGCACTCCGGCAGGGTGACGCTGCGCCGACGCTCCTTCGCTTGCGCGATGAGGCGGTCCGCGATGTCCACTATTGCGGGCGCATGTCGGCGCCGTCGATGCCGGCCACCACGTTGGGCTTCTTCATCGCGTCGCGGCGGAAGGGCTCGCCCAGCTCCTGGTTCAGGATTACCTCGATGAAGGTGGTCACCCCCTCGGCCTGTGCTGTACACGACTCTCGAAGGGCGGCCGTCAGCTCCTCCATCGTGCTCACCGCGACGCCCTTCAGCCCGCAA
>JAJEEP010000048.1 GCA_022820945.1 Alphaproteobacteria bacterium
ATGCGGATGATGGTCAGCGCGATCAGGAACAGGACCACCGAGATGGCGCTGCCGTAGCCCATCAGGTACTTCTTGAACGACTCGTTGTACATGTGCATGGCCAGCGTGTCGGAGCTGTTGAACGGCCCGCCGCCGGTCATGGTGTAGAGGATGTCGAACCCCTTGAGCGAGTTGATGACGTTGAGCGCGATCACCACCACGGTGGCCGGCGTGAGCAGGGGGATGACCACCAGACGGATGCGCTGAAAGACCTTCGCGCCCTCGATCTCGCACACCTCCAGCAGCTCCTCGGGGATGGTGGTGAGCCCGGCCAGGAAGATCACCATGGAGAGCCCGGTCTGCTGCCACGACCAGGCGAGAATCACCGACCAGAGCGCGCTATCGGGCTTCGCCAGCCACGGGTAGTTGAAGTTCTCGCCGGTCACCGCCTCCACCACGGTGTTCAGCAGCCCCCAGTCCGGCTGGTAGATCCAGACCCAGATTTGCCCGACCACCACGGCCGAGAGGCAGATCGGCAGGTAGAAGATCGACTTGAACACCGGGCCGCCGGGAATGCGGCTGTCGATCAGGAGCGCGAGCCCGAGCCCAAGCGCGGTCGGCACGACGATCGCCGCGACGATCCAGAACGCCGTGTTGATCGTGGCGTTGAGGAACAGCTTGTCGGAGTGGATCTTGAGGAAGTTATCGAAGCCGACGAAGTCGTAGTCGGGATTGAAGCCGTTCCAGTCGGTGAAGCTGTAGTAGAAGGAGCTGGCAAGCGGCCAGACCACGAACGCCGCGAACACCGCAAGCGGTAGCGCCAGCAGGATTACCCGCCAGAGACGGTTCTCCCGTTCCATCGGTCACTTCTCATGGCGGAACGTGAACGGGCCGCCGGGGATGCACCGCCCGGCGGCCCGCCCGCACGAAACCGCGCCTACTCCGTGAACGCCTGGGCTGCGTCCGCGGCGACCTGCGCCAGGATGTCGTCCACCTTGCTCGGGTCGTCCATGAAGCGCGAGAACATGGAGAGCCCGACCTCCGCCACCGGCGGCGGCGTCGCGAGGTCGTAGTTGAACGCGAAGTTGTCCGCCCCGGCCACGATGCCGGAGACCCGCTGCATCACGACGTTGTAGTTCGCAGGATCGACGTTGACGTTGGCGCTGAGCGCCCCGTATGCGCCGGTCCAGCTCGCCTGCACGTCGGCGTTCGACATCATGAAGCTGAGGAACGCCTCGGCGCCGGCGCGGTTCTCCCCGTCGTTGGAGATGACCAGGCCGTCCACCGGGCCGACCACCGAGACGGGCACGCCGTCAGCGATAGCCGGGAACGGGAAGAAGTCGTAGTCCGTGCCGGGCTCGAGCCCCAGTCCGTTCCAGTAGCCGGTGATCCAGGTGCCCATCAGGGTCATCGCCGCATCGCCGCGGGCCACCTTGTCCGACGCATCCGTCCATGAATCGGCGTTGGCGTTGGCGGCGAAGTAGCCCTTGTCCGCCAGGTCCTTCCACATCGCCATGGCGGCCTTGACCTCGGCGTCGTCGTAGGACGCGGAGCCGTTCATCAGGCCGGCGCGGTAGTCGGGGCCGGCGGTGCCAAGCAGCAGGTAGTCGAACCAGAACTGGGCGGGCCAGCGATTCTTCGAGCCGAGCGCGATCGGGGTCACGCCCTTGCCCTTGAGCGTCTCGCAGAGCGCGAGGAACCCGTCCCAGGTCGTCGGCATCTCGCTGACGCCCGCGTCCGCGAGCACCTGGGTGTTATAGAACATGCCCGCGTAGTGGTAGTTGAACGGCACCAGGTAGCGCGCGCCGTTGTACATGGTGGCGCTGTCGGCCACGGACTTCGCGACGACGTTATCGAGGCCGTCCCGGGCCCACATGTCGTCGATGGTGTGGAGGCTTCCGGAATCGACGACGAACTGCGTCCGCGCCCCGGCCCAGTAGCTGAAGACGTCGGGCAGGCTGTCGCCGGCCGCGCGCACCAGGATATCGGTCTTGAAGTCCTCGTGTCCGATCGGGCTGTTCTTGATGGTGTAGTCGGTGGCGGCTTCGAACTTCGCGACCTGCTCGTTGAAGATCTTGAGTCCGAACTCGCCGGTGAAGTAGTGCGTGAGCGTGACGTCGCCGCCCTGCGCGAAGGCGGGCGCGCCGAACGCCAGCGCGGGCACGACCGCCACGGCGGCCAGCAGCCCGCGCCTGTTGAGAGTGATCATGGTTTTTCCCCCGTGCGGTAGGTATGCCAGCGCTTTCTATGAGCGCCCTGGAAGTCAAGCGCATCGCTCCGCGCAGAGTCAACGAAAACGGGGCGAAAGCGCCCTGGTATTACAACTGGGCATGCCGAAAGGCCGATGTCGCATCGGCGGCACGTGTTGCACGGCGCCGCGGAATGCGCCCACGTTCGCGGTGCATCGTCGGCCTCTCCACCCACTGCCGTTTACATACAGAGCGCGCACCGATCGGTAATGACAGTTTCCCCTCCGCAGTGATCTTGTTACCGTTGGCTGCGCTTCGAAACTCACCGAGAGCATTCGAACACGGTCGACTGCGAGTGACCGCGCTAGTCCGGCACCGCGCACGTGGCGTGGAGAGAAGTGCTTTTCGCAGCCGGGCCCGACCGGCGACCGCGCCTGGGTCGGATGCTTGCGGGAGCTGACCGAGAGGGGTGAGGGCGGTGCCGGACAACATGTCGAAGAACGTCGCGGACCGGGGTCTCTGGAAGGGGCTGCACCCCGGCATGGGCATCGCGTCCAAGGGCATGATCGCGGCGTTCGTCCTGTTCACGGCCCTCTTCGTGGACATCGCCGACGGCATCTACTCGGCGATCCGCGGTTGGATCGAGCATGCGCTCAACTGGTACTACATGAGCGCGCTCGTGGTGATGCTGTTCGCCTGCTTCTACCTGATGTTCAGCCGTTTCGGGCGCATCAAGCTGGGCGACGACGACAGCAAGCCCGAGTTCAGCACCTTCTCCTGGTTCGCAATGCTGTTCTCGGCCGGCGTCGGCATCGGGCTGCTGTTCTTCAGCATCGCCGAGCCGGTGTTCTATTTCGACAACACGATGCCATGGGGCTACCCCAACAATCCGTTCGCCGACCTCGCCGGCGTCAACGAGATGAACGAGGCCCGCGCGGTTCTCGCCATGCGGGTGACCTACTTCCACTGGGGTTTCCACGGCTGGGCGGTCTACGTGATGGTGGGCCTGTGCCTCGCCTATTTCGGCTTCCGCAAGAAGCTGCCGCTGACGCTGCGCTCGGCGCTCTACCCGATCATCGGCAACAAGATCTACGGCCCCGCAGGGCATGCGGTCGATCTGCTGGCCGTGTTCGGGACCGTGTTCGGCGTCGCGACCTCGCTGGGCCTGGGCGTGAGCCAGATGGCGACCGGCCTCAATCATCTCTTCGGGATCGACCCCGGCGTCATCACGCAGGTCATCCTGATCGTGATCATCTCGGTCGTCGCGACGCTGTCGGCGGTGTCCGGAGTCGGCAAGGGCATTCGCATCATCTCGGAATGGAACATCTGGCTCAGCATCGTGCTGGTCGCCTTCTTCCTGTTCGGCGGCCCGACGAAGTGGTTGCTCGGGCTCTTCGTCACCTCCGTGGGCGACTACCTCTGGCACTTCATCCCCATGGGATTCCAGATTTTCAACACCGAAGGCGCGGCGGCCTGGCAGGGCGGGTGGACGATCTTCTACTGGGGCTGGTGGATCTCCTGGGCGCCCTTCGTCGGCATGTTCATCGCCAGGATCAGCCGCGGGCGCACGATCCGCGAGTTCATGGTGGGCGTGATGTTCGTGCCCACCACCATCGCCTTCCTGTGGCTCTGCATCTTCGGCGGTAACGCCATGTACGCCGAGCTGGAGGCGGCCGGCGGCGTCGGCACCGCCGGAATTGCCCAGCTCGTGCGGGACTGGAACCTGCCTGCCTCGCTCTACGGCACCATCGACCTGGTGACAGGCATCACGTGGCTGAACTGGATCATGGCGGCGCTGGCGACCTTCCTGCTGGCGACCTGGTTCATTACCTCGTCGGATTCGGGAACCCTGGTCATCACCACCATGCTGAGCATGGGCAGCGACAACCCGCCCAAGAAGTTCCGCATCGTCTGGGGGCTGGGCGAAGGGTTCGTCGCGGCGGTACTGCTGCTCGCCGGCGGGCTGAAGGCGCTTCAAACCGCCTCCATCGCCGCGGCCCTGCCGGTCAGCATCGTCATGCTCATGATGACCTTCGGCATCATCAAGTCCCTGCACGAGGACCCGAGCGCCGTGCCCATGCCGCCCGACGGCAAGGCGCCGGACGGCACCAGCCTGAAGGGCGACATTCCACGCTGAGGCTCGGCGCCATGAGAGCACGCGGGGTTCGAACAAGGAGGGGAGCGGAGATGGCATCTGGTCGGGGGATTGGAGCCCTTGCCTTGTCACTTGCCTTGTTGGCGACGGTCCCCGCGATAGCGCAGGACGAGCCAGCGGAAGAGCGGGTCGCGCCGCCGACAAAGGAGCTCACCGTCGTCTCCTGGGGCGGCGCCTATACCAGAAGCCAGATGCTGGCCTACGTGAAGCCCTACCGCCTGCTCAGCGGCGAGTGGGTCTCGATGGAGACATACAACGGCGGGCTCGAGGAGATTCGCGAGCAGGTCGAGACCGAGAATGTGGTCTGGGACGTGGTGGACTTCGAGCTCTCGGATCTGATCCGGGGCTGCCGCGAAGGCCTGCTCGAGGAGTTGGACCACGGCACCCTGCCGGCGGGAACAGACGGCACGCCGGCGGCGGACGACTTCATCCCCGGTGCGTTCACACCCTGCGGCGTCGGCCAGACCGTGTGGTCCACGGTGGTGGGATTCGATACGGAAGCGGTGGGCGAGAGCGCTCCCTCCACCCTCGCCGACTTCTTCGATGTCGACGAGTTCCCCGGCAAGCGCGGGCTCAGGCGCGACCCGCGCGTAATCCTCGAATGGGCCCTGATCGCCGACGGCGTGGCGCCGGAGGAGGTCTACGCGCAGCTGGAGACCGAGGACGGGCTCGACCGGGCGTTCTCGGTCATGGACGAGATCAAGAACCACATCGAGTGGTGGGAGGCGGGCGCGGACCCGCTACGCCTGCTCGATGCGGACGAAGTCGTCATGACCTCGGTGTGGAACGGGCGCATGTATCGCCCGATCGTCGAAGACGGCAAGCCCTACGCCATCCTGTGGGACGGCCAGATCTGGGATATCGACTCCTGGGGCATCCCCAGGGGCAGCGACAACGTGCACAAGGCCCTGGACTTCATTCGCTTCGCGACCGGCACGGAGCCGCTCGCGGAGCAGACCAAATACATCTCCTACGGCCCGGCCAGAACGTCCTCCATGGCGCTGGTCGCCGACGAGATCAAGCCGCACCTGCCTACCGCGCCCGAGAATCTCGCCCGCGCCCTGCAGACGGACGCCGAATGGTGGGCCACACACCAGGTCGCGCTCACCGAGCGGTTCGAGGAGTGGCTGGCAAGCGGCGGACGCGGCCTCTCCGGCTCGGCCCGCTGAGCGGACAGGGAACGGCCCCGCGTTTTCTTCGCGGTGCCTGTCCTGGAACTACTTTCCCCGGGATGACTGTCGTTTCTCACGCCTGCGGCTTCGCTCAAGCCACTCGGATACAATAGTATCGCGCCCTTCCGTACCGAGACGCGTTTGTGGTGAGAAATGGGGGTTGAGAGCGGTCCCATCGGAGTCGGCATCGTGGGCACGGGCCGCATCTCCGATCTGCACGCCATCGAGTATCTGGCCAACCCGCTGGCGCGGATCGTCGCGCTCTGCGATGTGGACCCGGCGCGCGCGGCGGCGCGTGCGGCGGCCTGGGGCCTGGACGACGTCGCCATCGAGGGCGACATCGACGCCCTGCTCGCCCGCCCGGAGGTGGATCTGGTCGAGATCCTGCTCCCCCATCACCTGCATCTCGACGCCGCGCTGAAGGCCGTCGCGGCCGGCAAGATCGTCTCGCTCCAGAAGCCGATGTGCATCTCGCTGGAGGAGGCGGACCGCCTGGTCGCCTCCGCGGACGCTTCGGACCGCCCGTTCAAGGTGTTCGAGAACTTCGTGTTCTATCCCCCGGTCATCCGGGCGCGGGAGCTGATCGCCGAGGACGCGATCGGCACGCCGCTTTCCATCCGCATCAAGAGCAACCCGGGGCGGAGTGCCACCGCCTGGGACGTGCCGGCCAGCGCCATCGCCTGGCGGCAGCGGCCCGAGCACTCCGGCGGCGGGCCGCTGGTGTTCGACGACGGCCACCACAAGTTCGCGCTGGCCTGGCACTTCATGGGCGAGCCGGAGGAGGTTCACGCCTTCATCGGCGATACCGAGACGGCGGACCACCGGGAGCGGCTGGACGCGCCCTCGATCGTGTCGTTTCGCTTTCCCGGCAACCGCATCGGCAACCTGGAGATCGTCCATTCGCCGGAGCTCGAGATCGCGACCCGCCACTATGCCCAGGACGACCGCGTGGAGATCACCGGCAGCAAGGGCGTAATCTGGCTGAACGGCGGCCACGGGCGGCTCGCCGATGCGCCGCCGGTGGCGCTCTACCGGGATGGCGCCATCACCGAGTTCCGCGACGTTGAGACCGGCTGGGAGCAGAGCTTCGTGCTCTCCACGCGCCACTTCCTGGAGGTCTTGTCGCAGGGCGGACGGCCGGTGCTGACCGCGCGCGAGGGCCGGCGGGTGCTGCGCTTCGCGCTCGCCGCGCTCGAGTCCGCGCGGGCGGGCAGGCCGGTGCCGGTCGCTGCCGAAGGAGGAACGAGCGCATGACCAACGCCACTGGCACGCCCAGACCGCTGCCGTCGTCGATGGACGGGAGAGCGGCCTGGCTCGCCGATGCCGGCGGCCTGAACGCTGCCATCGATGCCGGGAGGCTCGACGAGGCGGTCTCCCTTCCGCTCGCCGAGGCGCTGGTGCTGGGCCTGATGCGGCAGGGCGTGACCAAGTACCTCGCGATCTTCGGCCATGGCTCCACCGCGATCGGGGAGGTGCTGCGGGTCTACCAAACCCACGGCCTGGTCCGGTGCTGGCAGTTTCGCAACGAGGTGGCGATGGCGCACGCCGCCACGGCGCTCCGCTGGGTGTATGGGGAGCCCTCCGCAGTGGTTACGTCCATCGGGCCGGGCGCGATGCAGGCGATGGCCGGATCGCTCGCGGCGGCCTCCAACGGGGTCGGCGTCTATCACCTCTACGGCGACGAGACCACGCACGGCGAAGGCTACAACATGCAGCAGGTGCCGAAGCCGGCACAGGGGCTGTTCGGGCAGATGACCGCGCTGATGGGCGAGTCCTGGACCCTGCACAGCCCCGGCGGGCTGCGGGCGGCGTTGCGCCGGGGCGCGATGACGGTGTTCCACCCGTGGAAGGCCGGTCCGTTCTACCTGAACATGCCGCTCAATACCCAACCCGCGGAGACCCTGATCCGGCTCGATACCCTGCCGGCGGCGCCCGCGTTCTCCCCCGCCGCGCCCGCCGGCGAGGACGCCTACGCAGCGGCCGCGGCGCTGGTTGCCGGCGCCCGGCGCGTCGCGGTCAAGGCGGGCGGCGGGGCGCGGCCCTTCGCCCGTGAGATCCGGGAGTTCGCGGAGCTTTCAGGCGCCGCGGTGGTGCTCAGCCCCGGCTCGACCGGGGTGATGCCCGACGACCACCCGCAGAACCTGCACGTCTGCGGCTCCAAGGGGACCATCAGCGGCAACTTCGCGATGGAGGAAGCCGACCTGCTGGTGGTCATCGGCAGCCGGGCCGTGTGCCAGAGCGACTGCTCGGGGACGGGGTGGCCGAAGGTCCGCCACGTCGTCAACATCAACGCCGATCCGGAGGATGTCCAGCACTACAACCGCACCTCTGCGTTATGCGGCGATGCCGGTGCGGTGCTGGAGCGCCTGAACGACGTGATGCGGCGCGATCATCCCGAGGCGCCCGCGAGCAAGCGGGAATGGCTCGACGCCTGCGCCGCGAAGAAAGCCGAGTGGCGGGCGTTCAGGACCGCGCAACTCGACGCCGCCCAAGCCGTCGACGCGGTCTGGCAACGGGAGGTGTTGACCCAGCCTCAGGCGATTGCGGTGACTGCGGCGTTCTGCAAGGCGCGCGCCGCGATCAAGTTCTTCGATGCCGGCGACGTGCAGGCCAACGGCTTTCAGATCGTCGAAGACGACGAGCCGTACGAGACCTTTACCGAGGCGGGCGCGTCCTACATGGGGTTCTCGGTGTCGGCCCTGCTCGCCGCTGCGCTGGCCGAAAACGGCCGCTACGGTGTCGCCTTCACTGGCGACGGGTCGTTCACCATGAACCCGCAGGTCCTGATCGACGGGGTAGAGCACGGCGTGCGCGGCGCCATCGTCCTGTTCGACAATCGTCGCATGGGCGCGATCAGCCAATTGCAGCAGGCGCAGTACGGAGCGGATTTCCGCACCTCGGACTCCGTGCCGGTGGACTACGTGCAGATGGCGGCATCGGTCCCCGGCGTGAAGGCGCTCTCGGGAGGGTTCGATCCGTCGTCCCTGACCGCGGCACTCGAAGAAGCGTTCGACTACGACGGCCTCAGCCTCATCCACGTCCCAGTCTACTTCGGAGACGACCCCCGGGGCGGCATGGGAGCCTACGGGCGCTGGAACGTCGGCAACTGGTGCGACGACGTGCAAGACCGCTACGTGCGGACCCTGATCTGACCGTAGGCGCGGGGAGCGCGCGGCTCGGCCGGCCGTTGAGGCAGGTCGCCGCTTGTCGAGGCAGGGTCGGCGAGGTTCCGTCTACCTGCTCGTCCGGCTTCCAAGCCCGATTGCCCGACCCGCTGGTCGATGCGCTGGACACGGCTGCGCAACAGCTCAGACGCAGCCGGGCCGATGTCATCCGCCTCGCCGTCGAGCACTATCTCGAAGACTTCGACGATCTCTCCATTGCCATCGACCGGCTCCGCGATCCTAGCGATCCGGTGTTGGATTGGGACCAGGTCAGGCGTGAGCTTCTCGATACGGATTAAAGAGAGCGCCGCCGAAGAGCTGAGGCGTGTGGCGAAGCCGGATCGGGCGCGGATCGTTGCGGCCATCGACCGGCTGGCGGAAACTTCTCATCTCGGCGCCGTGCTGAAAGGCGACTTGCGGGGCTTGCGAAGGCTCCGTGTTGGGGACCACCGCGTCGTGTACGATGTCAGGAACGATGAGCTTGTCGTTCTGGCGGTTCGCGTGGCGCACCGCCGAGGCGCCTATCGGCCAATTCCTCGATGAGCCGACTGGGAGACCACGCACCGGGCTTCGCAGAAACCCGGCCGGTTGCCGCTATTCCCGGCTCTCCCTGACCCATCCGTTCTCGAATACCGGGCCGTCGCAGGCGCAGAAGCGGGCGATGCGATCGAGTTCGCGCCGGATGCGCTCGAGCCGCCCCTTGCCGAGGCGCACGCCGCGCTCGGGCCAGAGCGCCCGCACGCACAGGCGGCCCTCCTGGCGGCGCATGTCGATACGCCCGATCAGGCGGTCGCCCTCCAGAAGCGGGAAGACGTAGTAGCCGTATTCGCGTTTCTTCTCTGCCACGTAGATCTCGATGCGATAGCGGAAGCCGAACAGCCACTCGGCGCGCTTGCGGTCGCGCAGCAGCGGGTCGAAGGGGCTGAGCACACGCACCCCGGCAGGTGGCTCCGGCGCCCGTTCGGCCCGCTCGCACACGTCGGGATGCGCGAACAGGCGGCGGACTTCGCCGGGCCGCGCGCCTTCCACCGCGACCTCGATCAGCTCGCTGGCGTCTCGGGCGGCACACCAGGATCGCGCCTCGTCGAGAGAAGCCGTGTCCCAGAAGACGGCGATCTCTCGGGCGGACGCGAAGCCGAGCCGCTCGAGAGCGCTCGCGCATGCCCAATCCAGCGTTTCCCTGTCGTCCGGCACGGCCGCGCGGACGGAGGTCGGGATCACGCGGTCGGCCAGGTCGTAGACCTTCTGAAACCCTTCGCGCCGGTCGATGGCGAGTTCGCCGGTGCGCCAGAGGAATTCCAGCGCCGTCTTCGACGGATGCCAGTCCCACCAGGCGGACGCGTCACGCCGTCGGCCGCTGCCGAACTCGCGCGCCATGACGGGCCCGTCCTCGCGGATGCGCTCCAGCACCTCGTCGAACCGCTCCTCGAACCCCTCCCTGCGCCATTTTCTCCAGCGCGCGCGAAGCATTTCGGCGTCGCGGCGAAACCGCAGTCGCCAATAGGGATAGAACGACATGGGGATGACCGACGCGTCGTGGGTCCAGTGCTCGAACAGCGTGCGCTGCCGTTCCAGCAGGTCGTGGAGCTGTCGCGGCCGGTAGCTCTTGCGCCGGGAGGCCAGGATCATATGGTGCGCGCGTTCGACCGTCGCGATGCTGTCGATCTGGACGAATCCCAGCCGCTCGACAAGCCCTGTCAGATCTTCTCCTTCCGGCGGGCGCCCAAGGCCGTGCCCGACCAGGAACAATTTTCTGGCAGCCCGGTTGGAGAGGCACGACAGCGGCTTGCCGGCACTGCCTCGCATATCGATCTCACCCTGCCCCCGGAATCCACGGCCGATCACTCTATTCTCGTCGATGTCGGGAGTCTTCCGGCAGCCTGCCGACCTCCTCGTTCGGCCATGCCTGTTGCAAGCACCGATCCCGTCCGACGCTGTCGATCTGCCGGGCGTTTGCTGTATAACCGGCACCCTGATCCAGGAGGGCGCTGTTCCACGATTGCGCCCGCCACGCGCCGCGATAGCCGGACGCGTCTCGCATCCGTCCCACCCACCGCTCTCTTGAGGAGTGCCGCGCAGCCATGGACCTGCGCAACATTGCCATCATCGCGCATGTCGATCACGGCAAGACGACCCTGGTCGACGCTCTGCTGCGCCAAAGCGGCACGGTGCGTGCGAACCAGCCGATGAAGGAGCGCGCCCTGGATAGCGGCGAGCTGGAGCGCGAGCGCGGCATCACCATCCTGGCCAAGTGCACCGCGATCGACTGGCGCGGCGTGCGCATCAACATCGTCGATACCCCCGGCCACGCGGACTTCGGCGGCGAGGTCGAACGGGTGCTCGGCATGGTCGACGGCGTGCTTGTCCTGGTGGACGCGGCCGAGGGCCCGATGCCTCAGACCAAGTTCGTCGTCGACAAGGCGCTCCGGCTCGGGCTCAGGCCGATCGTCGCGATCAGCAAGATGGATCGTGCGGACGCCCGGCCCGAGATCGTGCACGAAGCCGTCTTCGACCTGTTCGACGCCCTGGGAGCGACCGAGGAGCAGCTCGACTTTCCGGTCGTGTACAGCTCGGCGCGCGACGGCTGGGCCTCGCGCGACGCGGCCACCGCCGGGAGCGACATGACTCCGCTTTTCGAGACCGTCATCGCGCACGTGCCGGCGGCTGCGACGGACGGGGAAGGACCTTTCCGCATGCTGATCAGCCTGCTGGAGGCCGACCCCTTTCTCGGCCGGCTGGTGAGCGGCCGCGTGCTTTCGGGTCGGGTGGAGACGAACCAGACCGTGACGGTGCTCGGCACGGATGGCGCCGTGGTGGAGGCCGCCCGGCTCACCAAGCTCTTGCGCGCGCGGGGGCTGGAGCGAATGGCGGTCGAGGGTGCCGGGGCCGGCGAGATCGTCACGCTTGCCGGTCTCAAGACCGCCTCGGTGGCGGACACGGTCGCCGCCTCCGAGAGCTGCGCCCCGATCCCCGCAGAGCCGATCGATCCGCCCACCATCGCGATGGTGTTCTCGATCAACGATTCGCCGCTCGCTGGACGCGAGGGAACGCAGCTCACCTCACGCATGATCGCGGCACGCCTCACACGCGAAGCCCAGGGCAACGTCGCGATCCAGGTGAACGGTACGGCGGAGGAGGGCGCCTTCGAGGTCGCCGGGCGCGGCGAGCTTCAACTCGCGGTGCTGATCGAGACCATGCGCCGCGAGGGCTTCGAGCTCTCGATCGGCCGCCCCCGGGTGCTGATGCGCGAGGACCCGGCGCGCGGCGCGCCGCTCGAGCCCATCGAGGAAATCCAGATCGACGTGGACGAAGCCTTCGTCGGCGATGTGGTGAATGCGCTCGCCGAGCGGCGCGCGGAGCTGGTCGAGCTCAGGCCCTCAGGGCGGGACAAGACCCGCGCCCTGTTTCACGGGCCGTCGCGCGGCCTGATCGGCTTCAACGGCGAGCTGCTGACCGTGACCCGAGGCACCGCGATCATGCACCGGATCTTCCACGGCTATGCGCCCTTCAAGGGGCCGCTGCCGGGGCGGCGGAACGGCGTGCTGGTCTCCAGTGCCGAGGGCCAGGCGGTCGCCTACGCGCTCTGGAACCTGGAGCAGCGGGGAACGCTCTTCGTCGAGCCGGGGATGCCGGTCTACGGCGGCATGATCGTGGGCGAGCACACGAGGCCACAGGACCTCGACGTCAACCCGCTGAAGAGCAAGCAGCTGACCAACATCCGGGCCGCCGGCAAGGACAATGCCGTGCGCCTGAGCCCGCCGCGGCCGATGCCGCTCGAGATCGCGCTGGCCTATCTCGCGGACGACGAGCTGCTCGAAGTGACGCCGGCCTCGATCCGCCTGCGCAAGCGCCTGCTCGACCCTCATGCCCGCCGCCGCGCCGCACGGTCGCAGGTGCAGGCATTCTGATCGTCTGCTCCGCAATCGGACAAGCGCAACGCGACCCTGAAGCTTTGCCAACCGGAGCCCCCGTAGCTAGGAATTCATCCGACCCCAATGGAGCCTCGTCGATCATGGACCAAGACATCCTCTCCGAGCTTGCGCCGAGCGGCACCCTGCGCGCAGGGATCAACCTGCCCAACTTCCTGCTGGTCACGGGCAAGGCGTCGTCGGGCGATCCGATCGGCGTCGCACCCGACATGGCGCGCGCGATCGCCGATCGGTTGGGTGTCGCGGTCTCCTACGCCACCTTCGCTTCCCCCGGCGAGCTCACCGACGCGGCGGAACGGAATCTCTGGGACATCGGCCTCATCGCCGCGGAGCCCGCGCGGGCGAAGACGATCGCGTTCTCTCCGCCCTATGTCGAAATCGAGGCGACGTACCTGGTTCCCGAGGGCAGCTCCCTCGCTGCGATCGACGACGTCGACCGCCCCGGTATCCGCATCGCGGTGTCAGACAGGAGCGCCTACGACCTGTACCTCACGCGCCATCTCAAGCACGCAGAGCTGGTACGCGCGAAGGGCCTTGCGGCCGCCTTCGAGCTCTTCGTGAACGAGAAGCTCGACGCGCTCGCCGGCCTCAGGCCGGGTTTGATCGCGGACGCCGACAAACTCCCCAGCGCTCGGATTCTCGACGGGCGCTTCACAGCAGTCCGGCAGGCGGTGGGCACCGCAACGATCAACCGTGCGAGCGCCGCCTTCCTGGCCGACTTCGTCGAGGAGGCCAAGGCGAGCGGTCTCGTCGCCCGCCTGATCGAACGCCACCGCGTGACCGGTCGTCTCCTGGTTGCGCCGTAATTCGTCCGGGAGATCCTGCCACATGCCTGCACCCTGCATTCGCCCCCGGCGCTCCTTCATCTTCACACCGGGCCTGCGGCCCGAGATGTTTCCGAAAGCCCTGGCGACCGGGGCGGATATCGTCTGTGTCGAGCTCGAGGACGGGATCGCGCCCAAGGACAAGGCGGCGGCCCGGACCAATGCGGTGAGGCTCTTCGAGAGCCCGCAGGCCGATGACGGGGTCGAGCGGATCGTCCGCATCAACTCACTGCGTGAAGCCTTCGGTATCGCAGACGTGCAGGCGGTCCTGGCCGCTGTGACGCCCCCGCCCGCGCTGATGATGCCCAAGGTGCGCACGCCGGACGAAGTGGTGCTGCTCGACAATCTGCTGACGGAACGGGGCCACGACACCCGCCTGCACGTGATCATCGAGACCAATGCCGGGCTCGAGGCTGCCCATGACATCGCTCATTGCAGCCCGCGCATTGACGCGATGTTCTTCGGCGGCGTCGACATGGCGGCCGAGCTGCGCTGCAGGAACGAATGGGAGCCGCTGCTCCATGCCCGCTCGCGCGTCGTCCATGCCGCGGCGAGCGCCGGGCTCGATGTGATCGACGTGCCTTATCTCGATCTCGAGGACCTGGAGGGCATGAAGCGCGCCGCGATCCAGGCGCGGGATCTGGGATTCTGCGGCAAGGGCGCGGTGCATCCAAAGCAAATCGCGGTGCTCAACGCGGTGTTCACGCCTTCGGCCGACGAGATTGCCCGCGCCAGGCGCATCATCGCCGAGTTCGAGTCAGCCGATACCGGACTGGTGGTCATCGACGGCAAGCTCATCGAGAAGCCGGTTCTGCGCGAGATGCACCGCATCGTGGCCATCGCCGACCGGATCGGCGCCGTGGGAGATTAGGCGTTATCAGCCGATCGGCCGTTGGGGCGCATTTGTCCTTGAAGTGGCGGGGAAAAGGACTTGGCGGTGTCCGCGCGGACTAGGTACCGACCAGCGGCATCACGTCGCGCGCAAAGCGCTCGGTGCTGGCGAGCGTCTCGTCGAGGGTGCTTCGGACGAAGTTGAACAGGACGGCGCTGACCCCCACTTCGGCCAGCGCGTTGATGTCGGCAGCGATCTCCTCGGCTTCGCCGGTAAAGATGTGGCGGCTGCCGTCGTCGAGCGTGACGCGCTTGCTCTCGTCGTACCAGACGGCCCAATAGGTGAGCGTGATCTCGGCCGGGTCGCGGCCGGCATCGTGGGCGAGGCCGGCGAGGGTCTTCGCCGCATCCCGATAGCTGGAGACCGTGTTGAGCGGGCGTTTCGGCGCGATGCCGACCGGCAGCCAGCCATCGCCGAGGCGCGCCGCCCGGCGCAGCGCCGGCATGCTGTCGCCGCCGATCCAGATCGGCGGGTGCGGCTTGCGGACCGGCTGGGGACGGAAATAGATGTCCGCGACGCGGGCGTACTCCCCCTCATAGGTCGGCTCGTCGCTCGTCCACATCGCCCGGAAGGCCTCGATATACTCGTCCGTCACCTGGCCGCGCGCCTCGTAGGGCGGGGCGCCGACCGCCTCGAACTCCTCGCGCATCCAGCCCGTCCCGCAGCCGACGGTAACCCGCCCCTCGGAGAGGACGTCGATCGTCGCGAGCTGCTTGGCCGTCAGGATGGGCGGGCGGTATGGCACCACCAGAACAGCGGTGAGCAGTTGTGCCTTCTCGGTCGCGAGCGCGAGCGCCGCCATCAGCGCCAACGGCTCCAGCGTGTCGCCGCCATCGAAGGTGTCGACGCGCCCGGTCGGCGAATAGGGATAGAAGGAGTTCCAGGTCTTCGGAATGACGATGTGATCGGCAATGGCCATGATGTTGAAACCAAGGGCCTCGGCCTGTCTCGCGATCGCGGTGATGGCGTCGCGTCGGGCGAGCGGCCCGTAATTGGGAATGGTCATTCCGAAGTCCATCGCGCCCTCCCCAGGCTGCACGGCCGTCCAATTTGCCTCATCGGCGGTAAGATAGGCGATGGGTCAGACTGGAGGGAATGGTGATGAACGAAAAGGAAGCACTACCTGTTGTCCAGGACGAGATCGTCGCGCCAGGCGCTCCGTGGTCGGCCCGCCTGAGGCGGGACCAAGTGTTGCGCATCGTCGACCTGGAGGGTGCACAGGGCGTCGATTTCCTGTGTTACGACGCGGCCGACCCGGGCGAACGTTACTACGCGCCGAACACGATCAAGAAGAGCGGCACGCTTCGACTGACCGAGGGCCATGCGCTCTACTCGGATCGTGGACGCCCGCTCTTCACGATCGTGGCCGATACCTGCGGCCATCACGACACCATCGCCGGCTGCTGCAGCGCCCCCAGCAACGCCATGCTCTACGGCGTAGAAGGCGTGCCGGGGTGCCGCGAGAACTTTCTGACCGCCCTGGCGGAACACGGTCTGGGATGGACGGACATCGTGCCCAACGTGAACTTTTTCTGCGCCGTGCCGGTCCATGAAGAGGGCCGCCTGGCCGAGCGGACCTTCGTCGACGGCCCGTCCAGGCCCGGCGATCACATCGACCTGCGGGCCGAGCGCGACGTCCTCGCGGTCGTCTCCAATTGCCCTCAAGTCAACAACCCGGCTGCCGGAGGCCGACCGACCCCGATCCGTGTGCAGATTTTCGGAGCCTCCTCCTAGCGGCGCGCAGGTTCGACACCGACCGACGGTGCAGTTCCTGCCGAACGCGCACGGCCCGACAGGCGCGGATCTTTTTCTCGTCGGCGGTATCGATCGCGGGCGGTCGGTGCGTTCCCGGAGACCCTCAAGACCCGTCGTTGCGGCGTTCGCAGGCGGCAAATCTCACGGCACGACCACGATGTTGTCGACGTGGCGCTTGTCGATGAAAGCCTGCTGGACCGCGCACGGCTCGCGCAGCGGGTAGGGTGCGCCGCGAGACGCCCAGCGTCGCCGCAATCGCGCAGTTGTTCAGGCCATCCGCCGCCAACAGCACGATCCGCGCACGCCGCGCCGCCCCGTGCGAGGACTTGCGACGCCGAGCCCGCTGCGCGAGCTCGCCTCGCTCCTCATCGCTCAGCACAATCGCAACCGCCTTACCCCACGCCGTGGCCCCCTCTGCACCGACAATCCGAGGCGCAGCGACTCATAGGCCGACACAGTTGGCCAGTAATTTATGAAGCGGGACACTAGTGTCGTGTCCCGGAGATATATGCACAAAGTCGTTGGAGTTTGGCGAGAATCGATTCGGCGGTTGCGGTCCACATGAAGGGAGCGGCGCTGGCGTTGTAGTGCTTGAC
>JAJEEP010000175.1 GCA_022820945.1 Alphaproteobacteria bacterium
CTTGCCGGTGGCGCGGGTGTAGCCGTCGCACATAAAGCCCGCGTTGCTCTCGTGGGCCACGTCCCAGAAAGTGATGCCGGCCTTGGGGAAGAGGTCGGATATCGGCATGAAGGCCGAGCCGATGA
Organism: Alphaproteobacteria bacterium; assembly: GCA_022820945.1. GTDB lineage: Bacteria > Pseudomonadota > Alphaproteobacteria > UBA828 > UBA828 > WTGU01. Next base: position 126 of record JAJEEP010000175.1, read on the forward strand.
TCCCGAACACGTGCTCGATTCCGTGCCGCTGCAGCACCTTCACGAAGGCCTCTTCAGTCGTCATTTTCATGGCGATACGCTCCTGTTCCCGTTCGTTCCGTTTCCGCGTCGAAGCAGCGATGTTGTCGCTGGCGACCTCACGTCCCTCTTGCCGCGGATCATCCGAACCCGCTCGATGTGCTCACCAATTGACAATCCCGTATTCGGTCCCCCGTCGCATCCGGGACGGCGTTTGCGGGAGGCACGGGTCGCGCTATCCCCCGGGCCCCTGGCGCGTGGTCGAGCGCTTGTAGTGCCCCTGGATGATGCGATCGATGACCATCGCGCAGAACAGGATCGCGAGACCGGCGAGCATCCCCTGCCCCTTGGCCGCGTACTGGAGCGCGATAAGCACGTCCTGGCCCAGGCCCTTCGCACCGATGAGCGACGCGATCACCACCATCGAGAGACACATCAGGATGGTCTGGTTGATCCCGGTCATGATGGACGGCAGCGCGAGCGGTATCTCCACGTCCTTCAGCAGCGTCCAGCGATTGCAGCCGAAGGCGATAGCGGCCTCCTTGGTGCTCTCCGGTACGCCGCGGATGCCAAGCGCCGTCAGCCGTATGACGGGCGGCATCCCGAACACCAATGTCGCCAGCACCCCCGGCGGCTTGCCCGTGCCGAAGAAGGCGATGATCGGGATCAGGTAGACGAACGCCGGCATCGTCTGCATGAAGTCCAGCACCGGCTGGGCTGCGTTGTAAGCCCTCTGGTTCTTGCCGAACCAGATCCCGAGCGGTATCCCGAACAGCACGCACAGGAATGCGGCGGCACCGAGCAGGGCGACCGTCACCATGCTGGTTTCCCACAGGCCGAACAGCGCCAGGTAGGCGAGCGCGGCGGCGGTGAACAACGCGACCCGAGGACCGGCCAGCCGCCACGCGACAACGACGATGACCGTCATGACCACCGGCCACGGCGCGTCGACCAGCACCGTTTCCAGCGCGCCCACGACTGCGCTGATCGCCGCGACGACGCCGTCGAAGACGCCGGCCCCCTCGACCGACAGCCAGTCGAAGCCTGCGTCCAGCCAATCGGACATGGGCGCGTAATAGGACCCTTTCTCGATGGGAACGCCGGCAACGTAGGGTTCGAGCTCGGGGTCGATCTTGCCGACGGTGAAGCGGTAGAGGGTGAGCGGCACGATCGCCAGCCACAGCAGGCTGCCGAGACCGGCCCGTACCCAGCTCACGCCGACGGCTGTCCTGGAGGGATTCGCTCTCCAGTTCAGATACTGTTTCTCGTAGCGCAGGTTGGCGTAGAAGCCCTGGATCAGGCGCAAGCCGATCAACAGAGCGATGCCGACGAGAAGAATCGTCGTGGCCCCCTCGGCCGCGAGCGCGGCTTCTTCGGCGACCTGGACCGCGATCTTATCGAGGTTCTCCGCGCGATTGAGGTACGATTCCGCGTCGGGATCACCGGCGAGCAGGGCCGCATCGTACTTCGCCATGAACTCGTCCGACTTGCGGGTGAGTCTCTCCAGCCGGGCGAGCTTGTCTGCCCCAAGGTCGCCCCACCAACCCCTGCCGATCTGAACAAGCGCGAGTACTTCGAGGATCAGGAACATCCAGAAGTACCCCCACAGACCGCGGGATGCACCCCACAAGGGACCTGCGAGAGCGGCCATCGTGTTCCACGACCACGGAAATTGTTCCGCTGCCTGAATCTTCTCGAACTCCCGGCCGTAATATTCCTGCCGGGAACGAACGAAACTGCCGATGGAGCCGGAAAGCTTGACTGACTCTTCGGAATACTCGGTCTCTCGCATCAGTCGTTTCCGCCCTTGATTCCGTTAAGCAGTGTGGTCTTGTCGATGACGCCTACGTCCATGCCATCGTGCGTGATCACGATGGGCTGATCCGTTGCGATGGATGTGTCGATGAGTTCGCTCAAATCGATGTCGTGGGCGGCCCTCGGCGCACGCTCCAGGTCTTCGCCGGGACGTGGTCTGTACTCTGCGATTCGCACCATGATGGTATGGGCGAACACCAGCTTCAGCGTGGAGATGCCTTCAACGAAGTCCCGTACGTAGTCGTCGATCGGGTTGGTGACGATGTCTTCCGGCGTGCCGATCTGCACGATCCGGCCGTCGTTCATGATGGCGATACGGCTGCCGATGCGGATCGCCTCGTCCAGATCGTGCGTGATGAAGACCGTGGTCTTGTTCAACTCGGCCGACAAAGACATGAACTGCTCCTGAAGCCGACGCCTGATCAGGGGGTCCAGCGCGGAGAACGGCTCGTCCATCAGCAGGATCTCGGGGTCCGACGCGAGCGCCCGCGCGAGCCCGACACGCTGCTGCATGCCCCCCGACAGCTCGCTCGGGAAGCGGTCCTCGTATCCGTCGAGATTGACGAGGCTGAGGCAACGCTGGGAGACCTCCCAGCGTTTCGCCTTCGGCAGACCCTGCACCTGCAGCGGAAACGCGACGTTGTCCCGGACCGTGCGGTGCGGGAACAGCGCCATGTGCTGGAACACCATGCCGATCTGGGCAGCGCGCAGCTTCCTCAACTCGCCCTCGCCGAGCGCCAGCACATCCCGTCCCAAGACCTCGATACGGCCCGCAGTCGGCTCGATCAGTCGATTGATATGGCGCACCATGGTCGACTTTCCTGAGCCGGACAGTCCCATGACGCAGAAAATCTCCCCGCGCGGGACCTCGAACGAGCAATCCGCGATTCCGACCACACATCCAAACTGCTCGAGCGCCTCCGCCTTGCTGAGGCCCTCCTGCGTGATGGCCTGCATTGCGTCTTCGACCCGAGCGCCGAAGATCTTCCACACGCCCTGCAGCCTGATGACCGGTTCACTCATTCGGTGTGCCTGCAACGAGGCTGTTGCTCGCTCGCAGAGACCCCGTGACGGCCCGCAGTCAGACGGTCAATTGACTGGCGGCACGCTCGGGATTTTCCACGTTCAATCGGGTGGAACGACATATGGACCCACGCACCGCAAGACGGCGTCATGTTCCTTATAGGCGTGATGGCATCCAAGCTCATCGGCGGTTGCAGCTTGATTCCATTGCCCAATTCATGATGTACTCGTGCCGGTCAATCAAGTCGGAGAGAATGGCTCATGACTGCCAATCCGCGCCGCTGGGGCATTCACAACGACTACGGTCCGCTCAAGGACGTTCTCCTGGGTATCCCTGAATTCTACCGCTGGATCGACGCCGGTCCGATCACCATGCGGACGCTCAACAACCAGATACACACAGGCGTCGAATTCGACCTTCAGAGGGCCATGTCGCAGCACGCCGAGATGGTGGCGATCTACGAGGCCAACGATGTGACCTGCCACTATCTGGATGCCGACGAGGTCCTGCACCGCAACTTCTTCGCCCGCGATTCGAGCGCAATGACTCCCTGGGGCGCGCTTATCTGCCATATGCAGCTCAAGAGCCGGCGCGCCGACTATGTGACCGCCATCCGCTTCTACCAGAGCAACGACATTCCGATCTGGCGCTACGCCACCGCCGGCCACTTCGAGGGCGGCGACTTCAACATCCTCGAGCCGGGCTTCGTGCTGATCGGCTTCAGCGGCGAGCGGTCCGAACGTGAAGGTTCCGAACAGGTGGCGGCTTGGGTGCGGGAGCAGGGGTGGGAAGCCGTGGTTGCACCCATCTCGCGGGAGTTCGTGCACATGGACGGCCTGGTGGTGCCGCTGGCGCCCAAGCTGCTCGTGGCGTGTGTCGATGCCATGGAAGACTGGCTGGTGGCTCTGCTCCGCGAGCGCGGCTTCGAGTTCGTCGAGGTCGGTTACGCGGAAGCCAGAAACCTCGGCGTGAACCTCGTGGCGCTCGGCAACGACCGTGTGCTTTCCATGAGCGGGGCGACGGACCTGAACGCACGCATGCGCGCCATGGGGTTCGAAGTCTTCGATCCCGACATGTCGATGTTCACACTCGGCGGCGGCGGCGTCCATTGCCTGTGTCAGGCGCTCTACCGCGAAGACGTGTAGCTCAACCGGGAAACAGGCGCGGGAAAGGGGCGCATGCAGCGCGTGCAAGTGGTACGTGTACCGAGAGATAACAAAAGTTGAGCCAATCACCGCCGTTGCTGGCTCGCGCGGCAATGGCGAGGGCGTGTCCGTCGGAGAAAGAAAGATGGGCGATGCCGTCGCATCGCCCATCTCACGCAGCCTCACTCAGGCACCGGCTCAGAGTGGGGCCGCTAAGGTCGTTCCCTTCCGCATGAGCCGTCCAGCAACGATCGGATTTCATGCGCACCGGCGTCGCTACGACGACCAACCGCCTTACTTCATCCACGAGTCGACGAGATCGGCGTTGTCTTGCGCCCACTGCACGGCATAGTCGGCGGGGCTCATTTTCTCGACCACGAGGCCGAAGGTCATATGGGACACCTGGTCGGTGGTCAGCGCGATCTTGCTCAGCAGGGCCGCGGCCTCCGGATGCGACTCCTCCAGGGATGCCGCATAGTGCACGTGCAGCCAGGCCAGATCCCACGCAACCGGCGCGCTCGATTTTTCCAGCCATTCGGGGTCGTCGGTCGGCTGAATGATCAACCACTTAGACTCGTCATACGGAGGCTCCTCCAGGATGACCAGATCGTACAGCGCGAACATGTGGTTGGGCGTGTAGCAATAGAAGACGTGGTTGGCATCCTTTGCGACTGCGGCGTCGACATCGGCCATTGCCAGCGCCTCGTCCATTTCCAGCAGCTCCATGGTCTCGTCGTAGCCGTAGCTCTTGGCGCGGATCTTTTCGATATTGGTCGAAGCCCAGCCCGATGCTCCGACCCACACTTCGCCCAGGCCGTCGCCGTTCGAGTCGAAGTTCTTCGCCATGTCGGGATCGGCAAGATCGGCGATCGCAGTGATGCCGGTACGGTCGGCACTTGCCCTCGTCACGCACATGCCCTGAAACGAGGACACGCCGTTGGGGCTCATTCTGACCGTACCCTTCGACTTGACGTACTTGTCGTGCAGATTGGTCTGGTTGGGCAGCCAGACCTCCGGATGCACATGCATGCTGCCGGTGTCCATCGCCTCGAAGATGACGGGATTGGTGCCGTTCTGAAGTTCCACTTCCAAGCCTAGATTGTCCTCCAGCACCACCTTTAGGATGTTCGCGGTAGCCGCCGCCGACGGCCAATTGGGAACGCCCACGACGATATCTGCCGACTGGGCAGGCGCGATGCCGATGGCGGGCGAAAGGCCGATGAGAAACACGGCCGCACACAGGCTGCGGCGCCACTTGAAAGTCTTCATCGTATCCTCCTTCGATTCATCATGCTGGAGCCATGCACGGCGGGTGCTTCGACAATGGACCGACGTGGCAGTTGCCTCCTCGCCTCGCGTGCCCGACCCCTCGTCCATGGAGCGATCATAGTGCTACTCTCAGTTGCCAAATACATCACTCATGAAATGTTAGCATGCAGGAAAGGGCAAGCGACAGGCCACCGGACGCGACCGCCACCCCGCGTCTTCACAAGGCCGATCTACACATGCTCGCGGTCTTCATGACGGTCGCGGAGTGCGGCGGGTTCGCCCCGGCGCAGGTTGCCCTGAACGTCGGCCAGTCGACCATCAGCCGCCAGATCGGCGATCTCGAAAGGCGCCTCGGTATGCGCCTCTGTCAACGGGGACGCGCCGGCTTCCGCCTGACGGACAAGGGGCGGATCGTGTACGAGGCCTGCCAGCACCTCGCAACCGCGCTGGAGAGTTTCCGTGCCACAGTGGGCGCGCTTCGCGGCGAGCTGATCGGCGAGCTCTCGATCGCCGTGATCGACAACTGGGCCACCGATAGTGGCTATCCGCTGGCCGACGTGCTCCGCGCTTTCAGGTCGAAGGCCCGGCAGGTCCATGTTCACTTCCACACGCTGGCGCCGGACGAGATCGAACGCGCCGTGCTGGAGAACAGGGTCAACCTGGGGATCGGCGTGTTCCACCAGCACCGCCCGGGCTTGGCCTACGAGGCCCTCTACGACGATCCGGTGGAGCTCTACTGCGGCAAGGATCACGCGCTCTTCGACCGGGCTCCGGAAGGGATCGACAGCGATGACTTGCAGGCGGCCGATCTTGTCCACCGCGCCTATCTGTCCGAGCGGCAGGTCGCACCACTCACCGGAGATCTGCCATCGACCGCGGCGGCCCGCCAGATCGAGGGCGTGGCGTTCCTCATCCTGTCCGGATGGCACATCGGCTATCTGCCCGTCTCCTACGCCGAGCGGTGGGTGGAAAGCGGGCAAATGCGCAGCCTCCTGCCCGAAACCTACCGTCTCAACACGAAGATAGAGTTGGTCACCCGCCGAGGCGTGGCTCTGACGCTGGTCAGTCAGACCTTCGCCGATACCTTGAGGAAGATCACCCGACCGTTGGCTGTATGACCGCAAATGCCGGGCCCGGGCGTCTTCATCCGCCCGGTTTCCAATGGAATCCCGTAACTGCCCAGGTGGTTCATGGGCATAATTCCGCTGTTGGAGAGCCCTTGCCGGGCGGGCTTACGCGCACTTGACGGTGGCGATGAGCCGATCCGATGGGCTGGTCAGGGCTTCGATGATGTTCCAGCCCTGCTTTC
>JAJEEP010000095.1 GCA_022820945.1 Alphaproteobacteria bacterium
GAAAGCAGGGCTGGAACATCATCGAAGCCCTGACCAGCCCATCGGATCGGCTCATCGCCACCGTCAAGTGCGCGTAAGCCCGCCCGGCAAGGGCTCTCCAACAGCGGAATTATGCCCATGAACCACCTGGGCAGTTACAAAATTTCTCTTTTCCAGGCTCCATTTCCTTGATAAAACACTTTACCATCCGTCCCAGATTGGGCGGGGCCTCGGGCGGGGGCTTCGTATGGTTGAACGCTGGCGATCTTGAAAAAGCGTAGCAATCGACCAGTTTACTTATAGTTTTCCAGTCTCCCCTATCTGCAGCAGTCTGTGCCCGAGTCAAAAGCGAATGAAAAGTTGCCAGTGTTTCGAGCAAGGCACGTGCGCAAACGACCGAGCCAACAAGCTGCCCTGCATTCCATGATGCGATTGCCGCCTGGGTGAGATCGAGTACGCGGCGCAAAATTGCCTGACGATATGCGTCAAGGCAGCCAGTAATTGTAATTTCAACATTGCCTTCAGTCAGATCGATAGAAGACGCGAGGGATTCCTCAAGTTGTGTGAATCCAAGATAGGTAGTTCGTAGAAACGGCCATTTTCCGGGCGGAATCCGCCCATCATCAAACCATAACATTGGAACGACATTCTCGGTCAATATACCTCACCAGAATTGCAGCCCGCCGGAGAGATCCGGCGCTCCTCCGAGGGCGTTAGTATCAGTGCCGACCAATCGCGAGCTCCGGCGACGAGGCATTAGCGCTTGTTCTGCGGTCAAGTGATCTTCCAACGATGCAGCCTTACCTTTTCGGTCAGCCAGCCGGTCGAGTCAAAGTGAATTTCGTTTGTTTCTCAGACCAACAGCACCCCGTCCACATTCTTGGGTGTTCCCGCATGGTTACTTAGCAAAGTCTGTCCGCTCAATCTTGTCAGAAACAACCGGTTCCCAAACAGGTGCAGTGGCGCCCCATTGGCTCGACGGGATGTCGCTAAGTCCTTGATTCAGCGGTTCGTACTCCGATATATCCGGCCATGCCTAAGTAAGTCTCGGTTTGGGAGTCTTCTAGGGTGTGAATACAGGGGAGAGAGCCATGCCGGCCAAGCAAGCGGCGCGCAAGGCGGAGCGTGTCCACGCGCTGCGTCTGCCCGATCAGCGCAAGAACCCGCCCGAGATCCGCGCCGTCTTCGAGCGCTGCATGGAGAAGATCGGCTTCGTGCCCAACGTGCTCCGCTCCTACACGCTCCGGCCGCGCAAGTTCGAGCTGTTTCGCCGCTACAACAACGAGCTGATGCTGGGCGAGTCCGGCCTGTCTGCGCTGGAGCGGGAGATGATCGCGGTCGTCGTCTCCTGCGTGAACCACTGCCACTACTGCCTGGTGGCGCACGGCGCGCAGGTGCGCGTCCTCTCGGGCGATCCGGTCCTGGGCGACCAGCTCGTCGCGAACTACCGCGCGGCGCCGCTCTCCCGCCGCCAGCGCGCGATGCTGGACTTCACCTGGAAGCTCAGCGAGAGCCCGGATTCCGTGGGCGCCGCCGACCGCGCGACGCTGAAGAAAGCGGGCTTCAGCGACGAGGACATGTTCGACATCGCCGAGGTCGCGGGCTTCTACAACATGACCAATCGGCTCGCCGCCGCCATCGACATGCGCCCCAACCGGGAGTACTACGGCATCGGACGCTGAAGACGCGCCAAGGGCCCACCCCGATACGAGGCGGGCCCGTTCGCTTGTCGATGTTCTTTCCGGGCTAGGCGTGTGCCGCTGCGGCGGCCTCGTCCCGCTGCTTGCGGTGCGCAGCGCGCATGGCCTTCTGCAGCTTCTTGAAGGCCCGCTCCTCGATCTGGCGGATGCGCTCGCGTGAGACGCCGTACTCCCGGCTCAGCTCCTCCAGCGTCAGGGGCTCTTCCCTCAGGCGCCGCTCGGCCAGGATGTGCTGCTCGCGGTCGGTGAGCACCTCGAGGGATTCCTGGAAGAGCTGCCTGCGGTGGTCGAGCTCGTTCGCTTCGAGGACAGTGGTTTCCTGGCTCTCGGTGGAGTCTTCGAGCCAGTCCTGCCACTCGCCGCCGCCTTCCTCGCGGACCGGGGCGTTGAGCGACTGATCGGGGCCACTCATCCGCCGGTTCATGGAAATCACGTCGTTCTGCGAGACGTTGAGCGCGGTCGCGATATGCTCCACCTGTTCCGGCGTCAGGTCGCCGTCGTCGATCGCCTCGATCTCGCCTTTCAGCTTGCGCAGGTTGAAGAAGAGCTTCTTCTGCGCCGCCGTGGTGCCCATCTTCACCAGCGACCAGGAGTGCAGGATGTATTCCTGCATCGAGGCGCGAATCCACCACATGGCGTAAGTGGCGAGGCGGAAGCCGCGGTCGGGATCGAAGCGCTTGACCGCCTGCATGAGTCCGATGTTGCCCTCGGAAATCAGCTCGCCTACCGGGAGCCCGTAGCCGCGATAGCCCATGGCGATCTTGGCCACCAGGCGCAGGTGGCTGGTCACCAGCCGGTGCGCGGCTTCCGCGTCATCGTGTTCGCGCCAGCGCTTGGCCAGCATGAACTCCTCCTCGGGCGTGAGGAGCGGAAATTGGCGGATCTCGCGGAGATAGCGGGAGACGCCGCTCCCGTCCATGGTCGCCGGTATCGGGACAGCGCGCGATGCCATTGTTCCATCCCTCCTCTAGTCGAGACGCTCCGGCGTCTCGCCGGCCCCACGCGGCGCTATGCTGCGTCTGCGAAGCCGTATATTGAATTTGCGCTCAAATAGGGCGTTTTCAAGGCAATTCGTCTTATATCAAGGCTTTGTGATGCTTATGTCATCGCCCGCACTTGCTGCCGTAATCAGGGCGTGGATGTCGGCGGGGAGCGGGCTCTCGAAAGCGAGCTCTGTCCCGCTCACGGGGTGGACAAAGCTCAAAGCGGCCGCATGTAGCGCCTGGCGCGGGCAAAACGCAAGTGTTTTGCGCACGCGCTCGTCGAGGCCCCGCCGCCGGGCGCCGCCATAAAGCGCATCGCCCACCAGCGGATGGCCCCGATGCGCCATGTGGACCCTGATCTGATGGGTGCGCCCGGTCTCCAGCCGGCACTCGACGAGACTCCAGAGCGTGCTAAGTGATTCTACCACACGATAGTGGGTGATCGCGGCCTTGCCGCCCCGCTCGCGCACCGCCATCCGCTTCCGATTGCGGGGGTCGCGGCCGATGGCGCCCTCGATCCGGCCTTGCGCCGGCCGCGGCACCCCCCAGACCACCGCCCGGTAGGTCCGGCTCAGCCGCCGCGAGGCGAATTGCTCGGAGAGCCCCCGGTGCGCGGCGTCATGCTTGGCCGCCACCATGAGGCCGCTGGTGTCCTTGTCGAGCCGGTGAACGATGCCGGGCCGCCGCACCCCGCCGATACCGGAAAGACTCTCGCCGCAATGGGCGAGGAGCGCGTTGACCAGGGTGCGGTCGGGGTTGCCCGGCGCCGGGTGGACCACGAGGCCGGCAGGCTTGTCCACCACGATCAGGTGCTCGTCCTCGTAAGTCACTGCGAGCGGAATCGCCTGCGCCTGCGGCGTCTCGTCTACCGGCGGCGGGATTACCAGTGTCACCGCCTGGCCCGGTTTGACCCGATATCCGGGCTCCGTTATCGTCGCGTCCTCGATCGAGACCCGGCCGGTCTCGATCAAGTTCTTGAGCCGCGAGCGTGACAGCGCCGGCACGTGGTCCGCCAGCAGCCGGTCGAGCCGCGCGCGAGCGTCCGCCCGAGCGACGGTGAAGCGGCGGCGCGTTTCGGCGGCGGTGCTCATATCCGGTACGGGCCATGATCACCTATCTCAAGATCATCGTCATCGTTCTCGGGGTGATGATTGCGGCGGGGCTCGTCATCATCGGCATCAAGCTCGTCGAGAAGGGCGGCGAGCTGGCCGAGCTCAGCGAGGACGACGGCGAGACGGTCGAGGCAGGCGCGGCGCCCGAGGCGGTGCCGGCGGCGCTTCCCACGCCGGGCGACCTGGGGCTGCCCGCGGGCTCGGAAGTGCAGCGGATGACCGCCGCAGGCCACCGGCTCATCCTCGTGGTGGCGGTACCGGATGCCGGCGAGCGCATCGTGATCGTCGACCTGCGCAACGGCGGCATGGTTGCCGACATCGGGCTCGAGGGCGCGCCGTGAGCACCCCTTCGGTCCGGCTCTCCTTGGAGCAGTTGCAGACCATCGAGCGGGCGGCGGAGGCAGCTTATCCGGAGGAAGCCTGCGGCCTGCTGATCGGGCGCTCCGCGCCTGGCGGCGCCTGGCGAGTAAGCGCGGTCGAGGCGAGCGCCAACGTGGCGGAGCCGCCCCGCACACGCCGCTTCGAAGTCGATCCCAAGCTCCGGCTCAGGCTGGAGCGCGAGCTGCGGGAGAGCCCGGACTCGATCCTCGGCGTCTATCACTCCCACCCCAACGGTAGAGCCGAGCCCTCCGAGACCGACATCTCGATGATCTTCGAGCCCCACATGATCTGGCTGATCACCGCCGTCGCAGACGGCCGGGCGGGCGCGACCATGGCCTACAAGCCGACCGAGGACGGCTCGGCCTTCCGGCCGCTCGGACTCGATCTTGGCGGCAAAGAGACGGAGCGAGTAGGAGGCACGGACCGGATGGACTTTCGCAGCGACAACGTGGCCTCAGCCGCGCCGGAGATCGTGGACGCCGTGGTCGAGGCATCGCGCTCAAGCGCCGCGCCCTATGGCGGCGATCCCTGGACTCTGGGCCTGGAGCCCGCGTTCTCCGAGCTCTTCGAGACCCCGGTGAAGGTCTTCCCGGTGGTGACCGGGACCGCGGCGAACTCCGTGGCGGTCGCGACGCTGACCCCGCCCTGGGGCGTGATCTACGCGGGCCGCGCCGCCCATGTCGAGAACGACGAGTGCGGCGCGCCCGAGTTCATGACCGGCGGCGCCAAGGTCACAGGCATCGACGAGCGCTTCGGCAAGATCGTTCCGGAAGCGCTGGAGGCCGCGCTCGCCGCCGCGGGCACGGGCGAGGTGCACTGGTCGCAGCCCGCCTGCCTCAGCCTTACCCAGTCGACCGAGATGGGCCAGATCTACACGCCGGACGAGCTCGCGGTGCTGACCGGGATCGCGCGCCGCCACGCGCTTGCAGTCCACATGGACGGTGCCCGCTTCGCCAATGCGGTTGCCGGCAGCGGGAAGAGCCCGGCAGACCTCACCTGGCGGGCCGGCGTCGATGCGCTCTCCTTCGGCGCGACCAAGAACGGCGCGCTGGCAGCCGAGGCCATCGTCCTCTTCGACGATGCGCGCGCAGGTGAGCTCGCCTTCCGCCACAAGCGGGCGGGGCAGCTCCTCTCCAAGATGCGCTTCGTCTCCGCCCAGCTCGCGGCCTACATCGCGGACGGCCTCTGGCTCAGGCTGGCAGAGCAGGCGAACCGTCAGGCGCAACGGCTCGCTCACGGTCTGGAGGGGGTGCCGGGCGCCTCGCTCGCGGTGCCGGCGGAGGCCAACGAGCTCTTCGTCACCCTGCCGCGCGCGGTGATCGACGGGCTGGCCGAGGCCGGAGTCCTCTTCTACTCCTGGCCCGAGACCGATCCCGCCACCACCACGATCCGCCTCGTCACCCGCCACGACACCGACCCGGGCGAGGTCGATCGGCTGGTGGAGACCGCGCACAGACTCGCCGCCGCCGCAGCGTAGCCGCCGGACCGCAGGCCGTGACCCTGGTAAGTAGAGAGGGTTCGTGCCGGTGGGTATGACACGGGTACGCTGGCGCCGACAGGCGTACGATATGACAATGACATCAATCACATGGTTTCTCCCTACCCCGCCAATTCGACCCTTGCCAAGCCGCCACGAGACGACTTGAATACGCTGCGACTGGAAGGCAGTCGTATGCGATGTGATTACACGGTCAGTCCACTGTCGAGGATCGGCCGGGCCGGGTAGGAGGGGTTCTGTCGGGACCCCGCCTGCCCCGCCTTGCAGGAAAGCAAGATGCCGAAGCGGAGCAGTTTCAGAGTCTCCAGGCGCAGCGTCGAGGCGTTGCGCGTCGATCGCAAAGACGCGGTCTTCTGGGATCGCGACCTGCCCGGCTTCGGGGTCCGTGTCCATCGCTCGGGACGCAAGACCTACGTCGTCCAGACACGCGGGCCGGCGGGGCTGAAGCGTGTGACCATCGGCCAGCATGGCGAGCTTACACCCGAAGAGGCACGGACGGAGGCGCGCGAGATCATCGACCGCATCAAACGTGGAATCGATCCGACGCCTGATGAGGCACCGGCGCCCGAACTCACGATCGCCGACCTGGCCGAGCGCTGCGTGAGCGCGCACGTCGCCGTGAACTGCAGTGCCGGCACCATGAGGAATTACCGGAATGCAATCGACGGCTACATCGTGCCCGAGTTGGGCGACCTTCCCCTCGGAGCAGTGGACCGCGCCGAGGTGAGTGCCCTGCACTACAGGTTGCGAGGCACGCCGCACCAGGCCAACAGGGTGATCAGGGTGCTGTCGAAAATATTCTCGCTGGCGGAAGCCTGGGGGGTTGTCCCACCCGGCACGAACCCCTGCAAGGCCGTGCGGCTGTACAAGGAGGGCAAGCGCGAGCGGTTCCTGAAAGAAGATGAGTATCGCCGCCTCGGCCGGGTGCTGGACGAGGCGCAGGCGGAGGGCTCGTTGGGACCCCACGGCATCGCCGCGATCCGGCTCCTGCTTCTGACCGGATGCCGGCGCGACGAGATCGTGACCTTGCGGTGGGACGACGTGGACAGGGCGGCGGGGGAGTTGCGCTTGCGCGAGACCAAGACCGGTGCGCGCATGATCCCGCTCACGCCTGCGGTGGAAGAGGTGCTTGCCGGCATCCCCCGCGTGCCCGGCAATCCGTGGGTGATTGCGGGCGCGAAGGCGGGCAGCCACATGGCCAATGTCGACAAGGTCTGGCGACGGCTGCGGGAGCGGGCGGGTTTGGAGGATGTCCGAATTCATGACCTGCGCCACAGCTATGCTAGCCGCGCGTTGGCGCTGGGAGAAAGCCTGACGATGATCGGGCGGTTGCTCGGTCACACGAAGGTCGGCACCACGGCCCGCTACGCACATCTGGCGCGAGACACCGAGAGGGCGTCTGCCGCCAGAGTGGGCGGGAGCATCGGGAGCGACATCATGCCGGAAGACGTTGTCGCAGCGTAGGGCGGAATTGCCCGGAGAGCCGGACGGGTCGCGATTCAGGCAAACGGGGTAGCGGAATGGCAAAGCTGAGAGACGCGACAATCTCGAGGCGGACGGTCGAGGCGCTGAAGGTCGGGAAAGACACTGTATTCTGGGACCGGGAGCTGACCGGCTTCGGGGTACGCGTATACCCTTCGGGCAGCAAGTACTACGTCGTGCAGACGCGGGGTCCGGAGGGACCGAGGCGCATCACCGTAGGGCGTCATGGGGTTATCACAGCGGACCAGGCGCGGCGGCGGGCCGCGCTGATGATCGCTCGCATCAAGGCAGGCGAGGAGCCAATCCCGGAGCCGATCGTGGCGACGCGAAACACCGGTCCCACGGTGGCCGAGGTTGCCGAGCGCTACCTCGACGAACACGTGGCGGTGCGCTGCAAGCCAAGGACGGCAGAGGCCTACAGCTCGGTCATCAGGAGACACATCGTGCCGACGTTCGGTGACATGTCCCTTGCGGCGGTGGGGCGCAAGCACGTCACGGACTTGCACTACGCGCTGCGGGAGGTTCCCTCGACGGCGAACCGTACGGTGGACGTGTTGTCCCGGCTGTTCGCCATGGGGGAGGCGTGGGGCCTGCTTCCCGAGGGAGCCAACCCCTGCCGATACGTGGTGAAGTACAGGGAACGCCCGCGCGAGAGGTTCCTGACCGACGAGGAGCTGCGTCGATTGGGCCGGGTGCTGAGAGAGGCGAAGGACGAAGGCGGCGCGTCGATGTACGCGGTTGCGGCGATTCGGCTCCTGCTGCTCACGGGATGTCGGCGGAACGAAATCCTGACGCTGCGCTGGGCTGATGTGGATCTCGACGGGGGCGAGTTGAGCCTTGCCGATAGCAAGACGGGGGCGCGTTCGGTTTGCCTGCCTCCTGCGGCGGTGAAGGTTCTGGCTGACCTGCCGCGCGTTCGCGGCAACCAGTGGGTGATCGTTGGCAGGAAGCGGGGCACGCACATGCGGGACCTGAGCGACGCGTGGGAGACAGTGCGGAAGCGGGCGGACCTCGAGGATGTAAGGCTTCATGACCTGCGGCATTCGTATGCCAGCCGAGCGCTGGCGCTGGGGGAGAGCCTGCTGGTGATCGGGAAACTTCTCGGTCACACTCAGGTGGAGACCACGGCGCGCTACGCGCATCTGGCGCGGGACTCCGTCAGGGAGTCGGCTGCGAGGATCGCCGCCAGCATCAGAGCGGATCTTCACGCCGCAAAGGGCGTCAGCAACGGCGCCTGATAATCCTCTGATGACCCGAAGGTCGCAGCATCAAATACTGCTCCCGCAACCATCGAGACCGATCTTCCCGATGAAGGACGATTGTGCCCAACACCCACAGGAGGAGTATCGCGGGGCGTGCTGGAATTTGCTCAACTTCTCGCAACCGCAACTCGGAGTGGGCCTGCAACGGATTGGCCTGAATGGACCACGTCCACCCTCATGTTTCCGACCAAGGATCGAAGATCTCCGCGCCCGTGCTCCGGAAATCGGCCACGTTCCCGGTGACCACCGTCATCCCGTGAACTATGGCCGTGGCCGCGATCAGCGCGTCGCGTTCGGCCCTGGGATCGGGCACATGCAATTGTGCACATTTGAGGGCCACGGCGGCATCGACGGGCAATGTGCGCTCCAGGAACTCGGGCAGGACATGCCGATCCATCCAGGCTCGCAGACGCTCGCCCTGCCCGGTGTCCCGCCGCTCGACGCGAAGGATGCCGATCTCCAGTTCCATGAGCGTGAGCGCCGAGATATAGAAGCTCGCCGCGTCCTGGCCGGAGACCCACGACGCAACGCGGGCATTCGCCCTGCCGTCTCCGAGCTTGTGCAACTCGGAGATCACATTCGTATCCAACAGGAACATCAGGAAAGATCGGGCGCAGCAGCCTCGATACGGGCGCGCGGCGGCTCGAAGTCGATATCGGCCAGACCCGGCATCGACAATGCCTCCGCGAGGCTGCGGCCCTGGCCAGCCAGCCGCCGGTAATCCTCGATACACAGAAGAACGTGGGCGGGCCTGCCTCGATCGGTGATGAAGACCGGCCCTGACTTCGCGGCCTTCTTTGCACGCGCGACGTCTTGGTTGAGTTCGCGGCTGGTTACGGTGGTGATGGTCACGCCGGCCTCCGATGCTCATGTAGTGATGTAACTACCATATCGCCGGACAGTCAGGAACCGGAACGCCGACAGAACCGGAACCCAGCGTGAGTTGAGCGCAAGCGATCGGCGTGCTGCCCCCTTCGGCCTGCCGAGGACCTGCTCTACCTGCGTGGGCGCGTTGTTCGGCACGTCGGTTGCGCGCCGATCGGGCAGGAAGGGCGCGGAATGACCGCTGCCGCGATCGAAATGGCCTGCGCTTCGTGCTAACCCGGATTTCTCACGAGGGCCCATTGTTCGGTTGTTTGGCGTTTGTCGTGGGTTTGGTTCAGAGAGTTGCGGTGTGGTCCGGGTAATGGCGCAGGAGTGGCGGTGGCGCTGGGGGGCGCGGTTGAGGCCGGAGCGGGTTCGTCGTTGTTAGCGGGAGGGTGGCGGCGGGTCTGAGGCTCGGCTCAGGAGGTGCATAATCGGGCGTGGGCGCGCGTGAACTCGGGCGCGTGGGGTGCGCCTGAGGCCATGGCGATGCAGATGCGGCGGGTGCCCAGGCGGACCTGGGCGCCGATCTTGAGCAGCTTGAGGCGGATCGAGCCGCAGGTGGCTCTGGCGAGGCGGGTGCCGGCGAGCGCGATGCGCCTGAGCGCCGCCAGCAGCACGTAGGCCATGGCGGCGAACCAGAGGCGGAGCTGGTTGGCGCGCATGGTGTGAGCCGAGGTGCGGTCGGCGAAGAGGTCGAGCTGGCACTCCTTAATGCGGTTCTCCATGTCGCCGCGTGCGCAGTAGAGGTCCTCGTAGAGCTCCCGCCGCCCGATGGCGGCCGTGCTCAGCGAGGTGACGACGAAGCGGGGGTTGGCGCCGGCCGGGAGCCACTCCGCCTTGCCGACGACGCGGCGCGGGCGCGACCAGGTCTTCAAGGTACGATAGCGGAACTCGGTGAACAGGCGCGCCGGCTGGCCGCTCTCCCGCGCGCGCGCCTTGGCCAGGTCCAGGGCCGGTTGCAAGCGGGCCGTGAGCCGCGGGTTGCGCGCGAGGCCGAGGACGTAGTCCACCCCGTTCGCCTCGCACCAGGCCATCAGCCCCTCGCGGGCGAAGCCGGAGTCTGCGCGCAGCACGATCTCGACGGCGGGCCAGCGCTCCCGGATGCGCGCGACGATGCGCGCCACCTCGCCCGCCGCGCCGGCGCTGGCGTCGATGTCGGCCCGCCTCAGCTTGGCGGCCAGCAGGTGATCGCCGCAGAAGATGTAGAGCGGCAGGTAGCAGTAGCAGTCGTAGTAGCCGTGGAAGAAGCGGCCTTCCTGATGGCCGTGCAGCGGGTCGTCGGTGGCGTCGAGATCGAGGATCAGCCGCTCTGGGGCCTGCCCGTGGGCGTCGAGGAAGAGATCGACGAAGAGCGTCTCGATGGCGTCCGGCTCATGACCGATGCGGCGATAGCGATGGGCTCCTGCGGGCGCGTGCTCCAGCCGGTTCAGTGTCGACTTGCCCGCAAGCGGCGCACAGCCCGCGCGCCTCGCCTCCAGACGTCCCAGCACAGGGTCGTGGCGCAGCGCCTCGTGGTCGATCAGGTCCTCGTAGCCCAGCGCGATCCCGAAGACCCGCTGGCCCACCAGGGTGGAGACGTCGTGCATCACACGTCCGGCCGCGCGTCCGTCCGAGAAGCAGGCAGCGAAGCGGTCCACCAGTCCGATCGCACGGTCCGTGGCGCCCAGCAGCAAGGCGCCCGTGTCCGAGGTCATCACGCCGCCGCCGAAATCGGCCACCACATCACGGCCATCGAGACGTGCAAACTGCATCGCGGGAGGGCTACACTCTGCGGGCATCGGGGAACTCCTCTGCAACCGGTGAACTCTTTGTTGCAGAAGAACTTTCACACGAGCAGAGCCCCGATGCACACCATACTCGTGAGAAATCGGGCTAGCGCACATCACGCGCTTCTGTGGCGTTTGTTGTCATCTCCTGCCGCAGATAATAGCTAACGTTATCAGCAGGATATCTCCAAACACCGATTCTTGCAGTCACCTGAAAGCTCCGCTAGTCTCATTCACCACGTGGGACAGAATGTGGAACAGACCCTTGGCCAAGCAGCTCACCGCCGCCTTCGTGCGCACCGTCAACACCCCAGGCAAGTACCACGACGAGCATGGACTGATCCTGCGTGTCGTCCTCTCCGAGCGCAAGCGATGGATCTCGAAATCCTGGGTCCAGCGCCTCGTCGTCCACGGCCGGCGCCGCGACCTCGGTCTCGGGGCCTATCCGCTCGTCGGGCTGGCCGATGCGCGCGAGTGCGCCCTGGACAACCGTCGCATCGCCCGTTCCGGCGGCGACCCGCGCGCACGGCCCGCCGCCGCCGCGCCAACCTTCGAGGAGGCCTTCGAGGCCGTCCTCTCCGTGAAGGCTCCGGCATGGAAGAGCCCGACTTCGCAGATTTCATGGCGCCAGACGATGCGTCTCTATGTCTTCCCGCATATCGGAAGCCGAGGCGTCGATACCCTCACCACCAGCGACATGCTCCTGGTGCTCACGCCGCTCTGGAACGATAAGCCGCCCACCGCCAAGCGGATGCTGCAACGCATGAGCTCGGTATTCCAATGGGCAATCGCCGAGGGGCATCGCTCGGACGATCCGACGGCGAACGTGACGAGCGTCCTCCCCAGACACAAGGGCGAGGAAAAGCACCACGAGGCGATGCCGTACGTGCAGGTTGGCGCGTTTCTCGTAAGCCTGCGGGAAGCGGCGGTTCCGCTACCGCGGCAACTCGCGCTGGAGTTTCTCACCCTGACCGCGGCGCGCACGAGCGAGGTGCGGCTGATGACCTGGGACGAGGTGGACATGGACGCCCGGGCGTGGACGGTGCCCGCGGCGCGGATGAAGATGATTCGGGAGCATCGGGTGCCGCTCGCCGAGCGCGCGGTGGCGATTCTCGATGAAGCGCGCGGGCTTCCCCGCCACGGCTCCCGTTGGGTGTTTCCGGGCACCGGCGGCGCGGAGTTGAGTCAGATGGCGCTGCTGCGCACCATGCGCAGGTTGGGCGAGGCGAAGGCCACACCGCACGGGATGCGTTCGGCGTTTCGAGATTGGTGCGGCGAACAGTCCGACGCACCGCACGCGGTGATCGAGACGGCCCTTGCGCATGTGGTGCGCAACAAGACCGAGGCGGCGTATGCCCGGTCGGACCTGTTCGAGCACCGCCGGGTCCTGATGGAGCAATGGGCGGCGTACCTCTGTCCGTGAGGTTTGCGGTGGTGATGGTCGTGGGTCGAATATCGCGGCCCGCGGCCGGCACAGGCACGATGCGCTCGATCGGACCGCGAACGCCTCGGCGTCACGCCCCGCAACCGGCGCCGCTCGTCGCGCCCCGCTTCCCGGAAGCTCATGGAGGGACGCTCCAACGGACGAAGTGACCACGCGGATGTCCTCGACGAACTCGGCATCGGTGCGGGCGCTCCGCACGCCCTCCCTTCACCTGGGTTGAATTCACCGGCGTCCCACTCCGCGACGCGCGGAATCTCTGCACACCCTGTCGCGCGAAGCGATCCACTCGTCGATCCCTTGTGCAGACCAACCGACCGCGCGCGAGGTCAGCCGGATGGCGGCCGGAAAGTCGTCGGCCTTGATGAGGCGGTAGATCGACGCCTTGGAAAGCCCGGTGCGTTCCATCACCGCGGGCAGGCGCAGCACTCGCCTGTCAATATCCACGGCGCCGTCCTCCCTGTCAGATCCGCTCATGCGATCTCACCGATGTCTCGATCGGGAACAAATGTTGTCGTTCGTCATGGGCGATACCTCCCGGTTACGAGGTCCCGGCAAGGGCGATTCATGGCGGCGAGGGTAGGCTCGTACCCATGTGGTGGCCACAACTTCAGTTAGGGAAAATCCTGCGTTTGGCACATAGATACCAAGCATGCTCTCACGTGCTCAAATTCGAAAACTGACTCGAATATCCACCAAGTCCTCGATTGTCGATATGGCGGTTTCAAACTGGCTGAGCGGGCGAATCCGGGTAGGACGATCCGGCTCCCCTTCCTCCCCCGATCACTTCGACGTCCAGTTAGGCGACGGAGGTCGCCCGCAGATCGGCGGGTTCGCTAACGATCTTCTCCACACTTGTACCTCATAGACCAACTACATCTCAGATCAGTCACGATTGGCAAGCTCTGCTTGGATCGCGCCTTCCACGCGTGCCTCTAACATAGCGCCGGTTTCGTTGTCCGCTGCCGCTTTCGAGTGCGGAACAATCTCTGCGAACTGCTGAAAATTGAGATCGCCGAAAACACGACCGCCGCGAGGAACTTCCAGACGTAGATCATCCGTTTCATCCAGGCCGGCCTGTCGATCGTCCGGCCCGCAACGCGCCGCGAGCCGGCCGGGCGGTCGCCATGCGACGCGGAGCGGGCCGACGACAGCCTACCGCCTTGCGCGCGCTCATGCGCCGCGACAGGATCGGTAATGCAATCCGGCAGGAGTACCCAGGCAATCCTGACAGTGCGGACCGTCGCCGCTGCGACCGTCTCATTCGCCCTGCTCGGCGGCGCCGCCGGCCCGTCGGCGGCCGGACCGCCATCATGCGATGACTGGAACACGCGGCAGTTCTTTCACCGGGCGGCGGCGCAGGACGTGCTCCGCTGTCTCGAAGTGGGCGCCGCGCCCGACGCCCGTGCAGAATCCCGGCTGACCCCGCTGCATTTCGCGGCGATGCACAGCCGGTCGCCCAATGCGATCGCGCTGCTGGCCGGGGCCGGCGGCGACGTCGAAGCACGCACCGTGGAGGGGTGGACGCCGCTCCATGCGGCGGTGCGCTACGGCCGCGCGCCCGTCATGGTTGCCGCCCTGCTGAAGGCGGGCGCCGATCCCAACGCACGCAACCGCAAGGGCTGGACGCCGCTGCATCATGCGGCGCTCTACGGGCGTGCCCCGCAGGGCGTCACGGCCCTGCTGCTCGGCGGCGCGGACCCGAACGCCCGGGCCGGGGACGGCACGACGCCGCTCCACCTCGCCGCCGGCAACGGCCATGCGCCCTGGATGGTCTCGCTCCTGCTGGTCGCGGGGGCAACCTCCGATGCGCGCGCCCGGGACGGCAAGACGCCGCTGCACTATGCGGCGGAGCACAATCCGACCGCCCCACCGGTCGCGATTCTGGTCCAGGCGGGCGCCGACCCCGACGCCCGGGACGGGGACGGCGCCACGCCGCTCCACCGCGCGGCCGCCTTCGGCAAGAGCGCCGCGGCGCTCATCGCCCTGTTGAATGCCGGCGCCGATCCGCGCGCCCGGACCGCCGACGGCAAGTCGCCCCTCGACCTGCTCCCCCATAATCCGGTCCTTCGGGACAGCGAGGCGCGCCGCGCGCTCGAAGCGGCGCGGCGGCGGTGAACCTGCCGCAATCACCGCCGGCCGCGGCCATCGGCATGTTTCCGGTGCATTGCGGAAGCGCGCATGCACCGCGACGGACAAACGGGACGCCAACCATGACCATACCGGTACACCGTACCCTCCTGTGCGCCCTGGCGGCGCTGGCGCTGACGCTCGGCGCCTGCGCGGCGAAGAGACCGGAGCGGGTGGCAACGACCCCGCTGCACGACGCGATCGCGCAAGACGCGGACCCGGCGGCGATCCGGACCCTGCTCGATGCCGGCACCAATCCGAATGTGAGAAACCGTTTCGGCGACACGCCGCTCCAGCTGGCCGCCGCGGGACACGGCGACGCGGCGGTGACGCAAATGCTGCTCGACGCCGGCGCCGATCCCTGGGCCGCCGGCGCTTCCGGCAGCTCGCCGCTGATCCGGGCTGCGGCGGGCAACCCGAACCCGGCGGTGCTGCGCGCGCTGCTCGATGCCGGCGCCGCGCCTCTGCGGGGCTGGCTCGACGAGCCGCTGGGCCGCGCAGCGCGCTCCAACAATGCTGCCGTCGTCGGGATGCTGCTCGACGCCGGCGCCGATCCCGATGCGCGAACCTCCCGCAGCACGCCTCTGCAGCATGCGATGCGCAACAGGAACGCCGCGTCGGTCGTCCCCCTGCTCCTCGCGGCGGGCGCCGACCCGAACCGTCGCGGCCGGCACGGCGCCGCCGCGCTCCACATCGCCGCCCAGCAGGCCGGAGCGGCCCGGATCCGCAGGCTCCTGGCCGCAGGAGCGGACCCGTCGGCAAGGGGCGACGAGGGCCGCACCCCGCTGTACCGTGCGCGCGATCCCGACGCCGTCCGCACGCTGCTCGACGCAGGCGCCAGCCTGGCGGTCCGCGACAAGCGCGGACGCACGCCGTTGCACGCGGCCGTCGACCCATCGGCTGTACGAGCCCTGCTCGACGCCGGCGCCGATCCCCTGGCGCGGGACCGGGACGGGCAGACGCCGCTACACGTCCTGGCGACGACCGGGGAGCTGAATGCCGTCCGCGCTTTGCTGGCCGCCGGCGCGGACCTCCATGCGGAAGACGACCGGGGCGCGGCACCGCTCGCCCTGGCTGCCGCCCGCAACGCGCACGCCGCCACGCTCCGCGCCCTTCTCGACGCCGCCGGCGCCGACCCGAACCGGCGCAACCGGCACGGGCTCACGCTGTTGCATTACGCGGTCGCCGGCCGCAACACGGCCGCGGTCATGCGAATGCTGCTCGCCGCCGGCGCCGACCCGAAGGCGGCCGACGGCCGGGGCCGCACGCCCCTGCATGTCGCGGCGGCGATCCCGCGGCCGGGAAGGCCGCGCAACGCACCGATCCCGGTGTTCGGCCCCGTTATCGATCTCTTCCCCGAGCTCTTCCAGTTCGGCCAGGGGGTCTCTCGCCGCGCGCGCGTCCAGGGCCACGTCTCCCTGCTGCTCGGAGCGGGCGCCGATCCCAACGCAAGGGACGGCGACGGGCGGACGCCTCTGCACTTCGCCGCGATGCGCGGCGGTTTCCCCGTTGTCCTCAAGCAGCTCGTGGACGCGGGCGCCGATACCGCCGTCAGGGACAATGCCGGGAAACGTGCCGCCGACTATGCCGCGGGACGAAGGATATTCGACGACAGCCCCGGATATCTCCGAATGCTGGGCGCCAAATCGTGACCGCGCAGTTCCGGCGCGCCGCCGGCATCGGCTGAGCGCTACCGCGCAGCCGGCCCGCCTCCGCCGGGCGCCTATCGCGATGCGCCTGCAGCCTTCAGCCGTTCGGCGATGGCGGTGTGGCCGCGGCCGGCCGCGACCTCGAGCGCGGTCAGGCCTGCCGTTCGCGGGTTCCGGCCTCCCTGCCGCCTCTCCCCGGGGATCCGGTAATTCAGGTCCGCGCCGGCCTCGATCAACGCATCCACAAGGTCCGCCTTCCCCAGAAAGGCCGCCAATATCAGCGGAGAAGCGCCTGAAAACGACGCGTTGGAGCCGGCCACGGCGTCCGGCAGGGTCCGGTTGACGTCCGCGCCCGCTTCGATCAACAGCAGCATGATCCGGTCCCTGCCACTGTCGAGCGCGTTGACGAGCGGCGTTCCGCCCGCAAGGGCAAACTTCCTGTGTACCTCGGGGCCCGGCAGGGCGAGGTCCGGGTCGGCGCCCCCGGCCAGCAACAGCCGCACGATCCCCTCGTGTCCCCTGCGAGCCGCGAGCAGCAGGGCGGACGCGCCGTGGGCGTCCTCTCCCGGGACGTGGAACACGGCGTTCACGTCGGCCCCTGCCCGGACGGCGACGGCGGCCGCGTCTTCGAATCCCCGGATCGCCGCGACGATCAGGGCGCTTGCCCTTCCCTTGCCCAGCGCCACCGGCGTGTCGACGTCGGCGCCGGCTTCGATGGCGCGCGAGAGGGCGTCCGCCTTGCCCGTGACCGCCGCGGCCCCGAAGTACGACAGCCGCTCGTCCGCCTTCTTCAGGTCGGCGTCCAGGCGCACGACCGTCAACTCCGCAACCTGCTTGCCTCTGCCGTCCGCGCCCGCGACTGTCACCGTTATCCCGCTCGTGCCCACGGGGACGCCGGAGAAGGACCAGAGCGCATCGCCCCGCAGGCGCACGTCCCCCAACTTCAGGTCGACACCGTTCATGCTGGTGGCCGGCTTGAGGGCGGCACCGTCCGGACCCCGTCCGGTCGCGCTCAGCCTTGCCCCGGGCTGCATCGCCGATGCCAGGATCGTCACTCCCGTTTCGGCGTAGCCGATCGTCACCGAATACGACCCGACGTCGCCCCGGAAAGCCGGCACGAGTTCCAGCCGCTCCTTCACCTGCGGCGTGAACGCATCGGTCAGCGCCTTGCCCAGGCTCTCCAGCCCCTTTTCGACGCCCGCGGCGAAATCCGCCCTGCCGGTTCGGAAGGTTTGCGCCTTCCACACCTCCAGCATGCTCAGTCCGGTCCCGCCGGGTCCGGGCTTGTCCTCGGCCGCCGCCGGCGCCAGGCAGACCATCGCGACGATCGCCGCCAGGACCGGGACCCGCGCCCGCAACCTCCCGGTTGGAAACGCTGGCCGCTTCAACCGCCTTCGATCCCCGTTCATGCCCGATCGACCCCCTTTACTGCCGTTCGGATGGCATCTCTCCCCGATCGCCGCCCACCTCTGCTGCGCAGCCGGCCGGCCGACAGCCGTGACGCGCCCCGATCCACTATCCGGGCGCAGGCCGCACGGGCCCAGTGCCGCCCGCCGCCCCGGCCATCTCCGCCGTCGCCACCCGTATGCCGGGCCGGGCCGCAGCCTTTGTCTCCGTCAGGAACCGCATCGCCGCCTGGCGGGCAACCCCGGCCGACAGCGACAGAAGCGCCAGCGGACGGAACCCCCGCGGCGCGATCCTGGATCGGCCCGCCGCATCGTAGCCATGCACCCGCGCCGGCGGTATTTCAAGTGCCCGCGAAACAAGCGCAGACGAAAAGACGGAGAAGAGCGTTCCGGGAGCGAGGCCGCTGACGGAGAGGAAGTGGCTGTGATCGCAACCGTGGAGATCGGGGCATGGCGACATTGACCTATGCGGGGATCGGGGCGCGGGCGACGCCGGCGGCCGTGCTGGCGGACATGACCGTGATGGCCGGATGGCTGGCCCGGACCGGCTGACATCTTTCTTCTGGCGGGGCGGACGGGGCCGATACCGCGTTCGCAGCGGAGGCGGCGGCCGGGCATCTGTCGCTGCATGGCGCGACCACGCCAACGACGATCAACACGGTGTTGATCCGCCAACGCCTCCTGTCGATGCCCCATGGCTGCGCTACTGATTCGCTCAGGCGTGAGGAAGACTTTGCCGGATGTCCGGGATGCCGGTCAGGAAGATAGCCTCATGCTGATGACCCGCATACGCGCAGTGAATGTATTCATGCCAGTGGTTGGGGTCCGGTCCGTACTTCATCAGATGACCGTGTGCGTCATCAGTCCGGGGCGGTGTCTTCGTCCTCATCCGCGTGAGCTCGCGCTCCAGATAGTCGATGAAGGCGCGTTCAGGCCAGTCCCGGATAACGTAGGGCGTGTTGAACACGATATGTCGGTCACATAATGGGTGGGGCGGCTCAAGCACGCGCACGAACCAGATCTCCCCCTCGAAGCCGGCATAGCCGGCCGGCACCGTACAGGGAACGACTTCCCGCGTGCCGACCTCGCGCAGCAGGACCCCGTCGCCCTCGCTGCCGCAATGTACGTAGTAGCCCATCCTCGACTGCTGCATCCGCTCCACGGTGTCGATTAGCCAGGCCGGGCAATCGAACTCGGGAGCGATGCGCAGAATGTAACTGCCCATGGTTTCCCGGCTGCTGCCGAACCGGACGTCGAACAGCGCCCACATCGTGAAATTGCTGACGGTCAACGGGCTCATCGGCGGCCCGGACGGCAGGTATTCGTCCTCGGCGGCGCCGACGATACTGACGAAGCCCTTCGCTTCTCTCATCCCGGAAATGGATTCGGCCATGAGAGAGGCGACGTTCTCCCCCACGGCGTACACGGCGTGGCAAGGATCGTGACCCGCGAGCTTCTTTCCGAGCGCCCGGCCGTCGTCACCGAAGCCGGTTTCGAGAGCCATATTCCTACCCTCCCGCCAACTCGCCAGATCAACGACCTTCGACCCGCGCGACGTGAGTATCTTCTTCGCGATCTTGTCGGCAACGGAACCCATGGCGTGCCTTCCACTGTTGTCGCTCGTGGCACTCGGCCGTCTCCCGCGTCGGTGATGGCCCGGTAGTGCACTCTCGGCCAGGCGATCGTCGCCACCCTGGAGAAGCGGCTCTCGGGCGGCGACAAGGCGCTGGTCGGCAACGCCGGCTGGCGCCGCTATCTGCGCAGGACCGGCACGGGCAAGGCGTTCGAGATCGACGCCGGCAAGCTCGCCGAGGAGGCCCGCTTCGACGGCATCTTCGTGCTCCGCACCAACGCCACAATGACGCCGCTCAATGCGGTGCTGCGATACGGGGAGTTGCTCCTGGTCGAGGACCTGTTCGGGCGGGCGAAGGTGCAGCTGCGCACGCGGCCGATCTACCACTCATGCGACGCGGCGATCCGGGGCCATGTCTTCTGTTCTTTCCTCGCGCTGGTGCTGCAGAAGGAGCTGGCCGACCTCTGCCGGTCCCACGAGGTCGGCGTCGAATGGGACGATCTGATCCGCGATCTCGACCGCCTGCAGGAGGCGACCATCGAAAAGGACGGCAAGCGGGTCACCACGCGCACGCCGGTCTCCGGCCAGGTCGGGCGCGTCTTCCAGGCCGCCGGCATTGCCCTGCCGCCAAACTGGCGTGAACACCCCGCCTGACCCTCGGCCCTCCGAAATGTAGTGCATACACCCGGCACAGCCGGCGTAACCTGCTGTTTCTACCAATACTTTCGAATCGCACTGTTGAAGTTGGGTCTAACTATCTGATATAGAGTAATATTTTTGGAATATCGGCCTTGCCGTAAGCATAATGCAAGAGGATTCGTTCGAGCTCCCGCGAAGTCCGGCGTGCGCGCGTCGAAGTATACCTACATCCTTGCGGAAACCGGCAAATCTTCGTTTAGGCCGTGGAAGCGATTCCGAGTTGCTGCCCGCGCCGGCGGATTCTACCGATTGAGGGTGCGTTTCCAATCCCGTCTCAGGAGTCGGAGCCAGACATCCACTTTCGGCTGGTCGAACTGCTTGTCCCGGTCATAGCGCCCGCGTCCGTGGGTGGTCTCGACGCGAATCCAGCCCGAGGCCCTGTGCACGGCGCCGGTGTAGCGCGGCGTCTCTACTTGCGCGCGCTCAGCGCGGCTTCTGCCTGTCCCCGCCCAGTTCCCCTCCCTCCTTCGGCGGACCGAACAGAAGACTCAGATCCTCGTCCTCCGGCGGCGGCTCGTCCCCAGAATTGTCGATGGGATTCATGGCGCGCTCCTCCCCTGCGGACACCCGAAAGGCAAGTCAGTAAGCCGGCCGCCGCGCGCCTCCCCGATCCGCGTGACGCGGACCGCAGGACGGCCAACCCGCCCGAAGAATAGCACCCATCGCCGATGACCGTTCCAAACAATTGGGGGAGAGGGTGGGAACACGTGCAAATAAACCGGAATCCGCTGTGAGCGTGTAGAACTGGCGGCGGTTTACGTACGCGGCGGGTGTGTCACAGTGCTTTCGGCGTCCTCGTCCGAACCCTCCGAATCAGCGGAAATTAGGGCATTGCCACGCCGATCGGGATCGGAGTCCAATTTGCGCGTAAACTGTTGCTCGGCGTGCAATTGTGCCCCCCAGTATCGAGCCACTTCAGTAGCTTATCGCGCCGATCAGCGTGCAACCCACCTGCCGAACAACATACTTCTGCAGCTTATACTCCACATCTCCGCTTATGAACAGTCAGCGGTGTCGGTGCCAGGCTCGCAGAGGTTGGGCTCGTCGCACATGCCATCATTGGCGTACTGGCAACTGTTTAACCGATCGAAACCGCATGCCTCTTTTGTAGTATTGATAAATGCCCAACTGCCATCCGAGCGCGTGAAGCAGCCCTCCTCCCATATGCCTTCATATTCGTTGCCAGAATTCGTAGTGTAGACGCCCTGGCCGTCGGGCTTGTCGTTACGCCATTGGCCATCGTAGTGTTCGCCGTCGGCGAACTTCATCATCCCGTACCCATTCCGTTTGCCGTCTAGGAGTGCACCTTCGAAGCGAGCTCCGTCCCCCCAGCTTTCGATCCATGCTCCTTGTCGCACTCCGCGAACAAGCGTCCCAGTTCCAATATACGTGGCGTGATCGCTGCCGGGGGAAATTGAGAGCGTTCCATGTCCTTCCGCGAGTGTCCCGCTGCAATTCCCGGACCATCTTGCCGTTCGATTGGAATGGTAGTGACTCGACCACCAATGGCAATCAGTTGGGTCTTCGAATTCCTCCCAGCATTCTGCATACTTCTCAAAAAGGTACTCCCCGGACAGCTGAGCGCACTTCGGTTGTAGCACCGGCCCCTTCCCTGATTCACCTCCAATAACGCCCCGGCGGAGCGCCGGCTCACCTACGATACTCGGGTACTTCTGTTGCCAATCTCGAATGGTATCGCGTGCTTGAAGCCCCAATAGTCCGGCGGCCGGCCCGGAGTCCAAGTCTGCCAACAATATCGCGGTTTGAATGAGGACCGAGACGATCGTTACCAGATCGAAATCGACTAGATCTGCGCGAGTCGCGCGCCACGCCATCATGGTCCTCAGCGTACTCGGCCCAATGCGCCCGTCTTTCGGGCCGGGGTCGAAGCCGTGATCCATCAGTGCGTATTGCACCATGAGCGTAAGACGCGAGTCGGTGTTCGCGCTGCTGTCAATTCCCTTATCGCGGGCCCAGTCCAACGCAGAAGCCGGTGCATGCGGTCCAAACACTCCATCGTCGGCCACCACCTTCGTTGGACCCTGGGATTCTCGCTTCTGGCCGCCATCTGAGAATGTCCTTACTTGCGGCGTCTGCAGGAGATTCTCGAGCAAGCATCTCCCGCTCCCTTTGTTCTCCTGGTAATACCGCAACAGCCTCCTTCCCAGCGCCGTCGTGCCGAGTTCGTAGCAAGTGACCTTGGTCCCGATTTTGGAATCGAACGAGCGTAATGGATAGGATTCGACTTCCTGTCGCCTTTTGCAGTTTATCGTTTCGATCGGTATCCCCGCCCGAGCCATATTTTCGAACGCTTGCGGGAAACGCGGATCGGTGCGCGGATCGTCGTATGCCCCTGGCAGCCCGATTTCTTCGGACCTCTCCTGTTCGTCCCACTTGCGCGCGCGCTCATAGTCGATCCCCGGAACGTGGTGCGCGCAAATCGCGATGTGGATTTGCCTTGTAAGCGAAAACTCATGATTGATGCTGAAGGGATCGCCGTTTGGCCACTGTGACGGCATTCGGTTGACTCCGTACGTCAGGTCGTTGACGTCGCGTGGCCCTGGAACGGCGCCGTATTTGTCTCTGACATGGTCTAGTGAGTAGCTCCCGTCTTGGTTCGCCCCTATCCACACGGCGATATCGTTGTGTCCACACCTGTTGATGATGCTCGCAAGCCTAGCCGTCCCGTCCCAATTGGTGCTGAACTCTACAGAGACGCAATCCATCGGGGGAGTACCTTCGGCAGCATCCGGTACTTGTGGACTCCCGAGCGCTGTCACCAGCCCCATTACAGCGGCAATTGCGGGCACTCTTGTGGCCCTTGCAACATTCCTCGTTTTCGCGCGAGCGCCGATATCGTCCCGCCACATGTGCACCGGTCCCATAGACTCACCTCCAAATTGCCTCGGGGCGTTCCTGTCTACTGGCCGTGGAGCCGTGCCAGCGGGTCACCTGCTCCGCAACCCGCGGTCCCGATGCTGGTTTTCGGCCCGCAAGACCTGTCGGCACATGCATGCTCCTCCTGGCGGAAGGCCGAGCCCTTCCACAATGCCCACGGACGACAGTGGCGGCCAGCGATTCAATCAACTGGTAGTATACCAACCTCTATACGAATTTAGTGCTCGAAATACGTTGTTAATGCGAGTATAGGGCGAATAATGCGCTCGCCGGCTCTCGCAGTTGCGCTCCGCTCTGGGCGCCAACCAGGAGCAAGGACTGCCGATGACCGCTCCGGGCGATCCGCCGGGCGCAGGTCGGGCGCCCGACGAGACACGCCTGTCGGCCCTGAGCAAGGCGTTGTTCGCGCACCGGCGCGATGCCTCGACCACGAATCCGTCCCGCGCAAGGTTATCGACGCCGCGAGCGCGCTCACCGACGCGCGCTACGGCTGCATCGTCACCATCGACGATTCGGGGACGCACGAGGACTTCGCTGCCTCGCGCATGAGCGTGGGCGAGCACCGGCGGATGCTGAAGCGGCCCGCGGCGTCGCGATCTGTCGGGACGGCCGCTAGATTTCATCGCGGCGCGGCATGCGGTAGCCAGACCGTTCGCGGCCCGGTCTTGCTGTCGGGCAGAAACGGCTGGCCCTTGCGCCGGTGGGGCCATTTGATGAAACTCCGGGTCACGGCGAGCGTGGCCGTGCCATTGTTGCCGGACTACGTCTCCCGGCCGAGCGCGGTCTCTCGCACCACCGCTTCGAGGCGCGGGAACGTCTTGGCGTCCCCGCGCCTCGGACGCGTTCCTGTTTCCGCGCCATCCCGAAGGCCGAGGCATCTGGGTTCTCACGAACTGTTGGCGAACGGCCTGCGCGGATGCAAAGCTGGGCAGGCTCCGCCTGCACGATCTTCGTCATATCGCCGCGAGCCAGGCCGTAATGTCGGGTGAAAGCTTGCCTCTAGCCGGCCAGCTCCGCGGCCATACGCGCCATCGCACGACGGCGGGCTATGCCCACATTGCCGACGCGCACCTCGTCGAAGCGGCGGAGAAGGTCGGAAGCCTCATCGCCGGAGCGACGATAGGGTGACGCCGGGCAGCCGGAGCATGGCTTGCGGTATTTGGTGAATAGGCGCGGAACGGAAACCTGCTTGGCCAAGGACGCACGACCTCATCCATCCCTTCGGCGTGTACTTTGCGTATCACTTGACCGAGTTTGGCCGTCAAGATGATGCACGCGCTACGGCAGGTGAGCTCGATGATCCCGGCACGTGCATGCGTAAGCGGGACGGCCGAAGTGCACTGCCGGGTATTCTTGATCTCGCTCTCGCAGCCGGCCGCAATCAGGTCGCGCGCAATGACTTGGGCATCGAACACACCGGAACGCAAGATGAGCATCTCGAGACCGATTGGCGGCCATTCCCGGCGGTCGAGTGCCTCCAAAGCGAGGTCGACCAGGAGCTGGTTCGCTGCCAGGGCGCTTCTTGGACGACTTGCCACACGGCACGAGAAGACCCGATCGTTCGTGGCGTTTGTCGGACGAGAGTCGTGTCGTCGCAGTTAACGTCCTCGAGTGCATCGCGTGAGTCGCGGTCGCTCGTGGGAAGATTGCTAAACGCGCGCTTTACGTTGTGGCATTATTTTTCTCGATGTTGAGGTGACGGATATGGGCGAAAGAGCAGGACGAATGAAGTGGTGTGTTTCGCGCGTAACACGCGGCAATTGTGACAGGACATTAACGTACTTCATTGTATTACGCTAGATCTGGATCTACGCTATATCAGGGCCTTATGGGCGTATTTCATTGTAATACGCTCGATCCAACGCCCACGTTGTGCGGTTCATCGTACTGCGGCGAAGTCCGGCGTAGTTCTGGCGGCTTTTGACAGCAGCATCGCGGCCTTTGCACCATCGGTGCGTGGGGTGTGAGGGTGAAAGCGGCTCCGCCGTAGAGCGTGGCATATGACATGATTGGAGACGGTCAGGGCCCAGCCTGAGGGGAGTGCGCGGGGCGGGGACGACGCGGCACTGCGTCGTGCAGAACGCGGCGACGGCGCACTCGTAAGCCGTGAAGCGCGCACTGGCTCGACCGGAGGCGCGAGAAGTTGCGGCGGTCGTTCGTGCGAAGTGCAACGGCATCGGCGCACTTCGACCGGGCCAGGTGACGGGCTGGTTCGCACTTGAACCAGAGCGAGCGTCGGGCGATGGCGCGCAAGCGCCGAGCTGGATGCGACGGTTCTGGATGGCAGGCCGGGCAGCGCTTCGCGTGCGCAGTTGCTGCAGGCACTGAGGAAGGAAGTGGGGGTAATCGGCGGGACAACGGATAGCGGTGTCGAAACTGCGGCATCGACGATCGGGAATGTGACGCGCCGGTCGTCGGCACAGACGACGGCTCTGTCGACCGTACGGGCACGAGCACCGGACAGGGGTGGTCGCACTCGTGCTCGCACTGGTGCGGCGCCTGGTGATGCCCATGCTGCAGGTACGGGATTTCCGGACGACGCTCATCGCCGGCACGGGCTGCGCGCGGCGATGACGCAGCGCGATGTGCGGGCGCGTCGCCGCGAAGCGCGGGCCTTGCGATGGCGCGCAGCGGCGAGCCGTCGTCAAGGTCGGATGCACTTCGGGATGGGGGAGACGCGCGTGCGGCGATGGCGCGCAGGCGCGAGCCGGATGCGCGACGGCGGCGGAGGCGGGCAGCACGGTCGCTGCAGTGACCGCGGATGGCGCCGACGCGAAGCGCGGCGACGCCGGCGTTCGAGCGCGCGCACGGGTTACCGGTACCCGTGCCGACGGGCGCGCACATCGGAAGGCGCACTTGTCACCCGTCGTGAAACACGCAGAAAGCGGCCGATGCCTTAAGGCACCGGCCGCTTGGTCGAGGCGCGCGTTGCTTACGCGGCCTTCACGGTCATAACCGGTATGCC
Source organism: Alphaproteobacteria bacterium (assembly GCA_022820945.1). Classification (GTDB taxonomy): domain Bacteria; phylum Pseudomonadota; class Alphaproteobacteria; order UBA828; family UBA828; genus WTGU01. The sequence continues at coordinate 25,792 of JAJEEP010000095.1, forward strand.
CAGCGTCTTGGCTTTGTCGACGAGGTTGCCTGTGTTGAACGAAGCCGCTACGCGGAGTTGGCGTCGTAGGGTTCGCTCGTCAGCGTTCCCGTGAGGTGAGAGAAGCCGGCAGCCTGGCGATCACCAGTAGTTAGCATCGATCTCCGAGACGATCCGCCGTCGGAACGGTTCG
>JAJEEP010000011.1 GCA_022820945.1 Alphaproteobacteria bacterium
ATGTGCCCGAAAACGCCGTTCGGCGGCTTCGAGAAACCACCATGACGTCGGCCAGACAGGTTCCGGGCTCCCTCGAACAACCTGCGGCCAGCGCGGTCTCACTCATCCCGAGCCCTCAGCGCGACTAAAAATTGTTCCTGCGCCGTGGCAAGCGGTGCTGGACATGACCCCGCGTGCTGCTCAAGATTCATGGTTGCGACTCGGGCCGTTACGCCGTGAGTGGAAACTCGTCGGCGTGCGGCATCACAAGGTATGGGGGGCGCTATGGGTGATCCTGTCGATGCCTTGACAACAATTTTCACCGAATCCTACTACTGGATCACGGTGGTCATGATGTTCCTCATTCACGCCGGGTTCTGCACCTACGAGGTGGGCGCATCCCGGCGCAAGAATGTTCTCCACACGTTGATGAAGAACACGATGCTGATCCCTCTGGTCACCGTCACGTTCTTCTTCTTCGGGTGGTACGTCTATTTCGCTTTTCCCAATGTTCCGTTCGCATCCGGCGGATTCTCCGATGCGTCGTTCGCGGAGCCGTGGAACGAGTTCATGGGCGCTCACATGCAGGACCGCATTCTCGGCGTGTTCTGGGCAGCGTTCCTGCTCTTCTCATGGACCACCGCCTCGATTGTCTCGGGCGCAGTGATCGAGCGTATCAAGACCAGCGCGTTCCTCATCTTCGCTGTCCTGATCGGCTCCTTCACCTGGATCCTCGACGCGGCCTGGGGCTGGCACCCGGGCGGCTGGATGGTCCAGATCCTCGGCTATCACGATGCCTACGCATCGGGCGTGGTGCATGCCATCGCCGGCGGCTCGGCTCTCGCGATCCTCTTAGTGCTGGGGCCGCGTATCGGCAAGTTCGGGCCGAACGGGGAAGTGAACGACATCAAGCCGCACAACCCCTGGCTGGTTACGGTCGGGCTGTTCCTGATCTTTACCGGCTTCTGGGGCTTCTACGCGGCTTGCAACGTGCCGATCATCGACATCGGCGGCGAGGCGGGAACCTTCTTCTCGGCAACCAACATCTACGGGATGCCGACGACGCTGTCCGCCATCGTCTACAACTTCCTGATGTCCTTCTCGGGCGGCCTGATGGCGGCTTACCTCGTCAGCAAGGGCAATCCGTTCTGGACATATTCAGGTGGCCTCGGTGGCATCATCGCGGCGTCTGCGGGCAACGATCTCTACCACCCGCTGCAGGCGCTGTTCATCGGTGGGGCCGGCGTGGTGTTCATGTTCTACATGCACCACTGGGTCGAGCGGCGGTTCAAGATCGACGATGCGGTCGGCGCGGTTGCCGTCCACGGTTACGCCGGGTTCTTCGGCGTCATCGTGTGTGGCTTCGTGCTTTGGGGATACCCGGCCGCAGCACCGACGTTCGGCGACTACGGCGCACGCGAGGCCTCGATCGCTCTGTTCACGACTCCGGAAGGCTTGCCGCAGATCAACCCGGTCGGCCAGATTCTGGGGGCGATCATCATGTTCTGGGTGCTGGGCTTCCTGCCCTGCTACGTCCTGGCCCGGGTCCTGCAGTACTTCAACATGCTGCGGGTACCGCGCGAGGTCGAGCTGGCGGGGCTGGATACGCATCAACTGGGCGATGCGTATCCCTACCATGCACACCAGGAGACGGCGTTCGAAAAGATCGAACGCACCTACGCCAAGGAATAGGAGGCAAAGATGGCTTCGACCGGCTTGGACTCCTTTACCAATCCTGCCGAAATCGGCGCCATGTACCCTGGCGTGGGCGCCGAGACGGCGATGGTCGGTATCCTCGTGGCCCTCTGGGTAGGCTGGCACTTCGTTCAGGCGTACCAGGAGGAGAGCGAGTATCGCGAGGCGGTAAAGCTCTACCGCGAGGTGGGCATGGAGCGCGCCATGCACCATGCCACCGGCTCGATCGCGGCGGAGGACGAGGTTCAGATCAAGACCTGATCTCTCGCCACCGTCGCTACGTTACAGGGCGGGCCTTCGGGCCCGCCCCATTCTTTGGGCTACTGGGTGGAGGTGCCGGCGCCGTCCTCTAGCGCTTGCCGTGCGTCCGCGATAGCGGTGCGGAACTGCGCGATCGGCAAGGCACCGCGGATCATGCGATCGCCGATGACGAAGGCAGGCGTTCCCCGGACGCCCAGGGCACTGGCGAGGTCGGCATTCCGATCGATCAGCGTATCGATGGCCGGATCCTCCATGTCGCGCGCGAGCCGCTCGTCATCGAGGCCGACGGAGCGCGCGACCTCGAGAATATGGTCGAGGTCGAAGGGGCCGTCGGCGCCGAGCAACGCCCAGTGAAACGGCTCGTAGAGGCCCTGCGCCCTTGATGCGAGCGCAGCGCGCGCAGCCAGCGTCGATTCCGGGCCAAGAATGGGGAACTCCTTGAAGACGAAGCGCAGGTCGTCGTTTTCCGCGAGCAGGGTTTCCAGCGTGGGCTTGACGCGCCGGCAGTAGCCGCAGCGGTAGTCGAAGAACTCGACCAGCACGATCGCGCACTCGGGATTTCCCGCGACCGGTGCCTCCGGGTCCGCAAAAATCTCGTCGCGAAAGAGCTGAATGACCTGTTGCGCCTCGGCGGCCGCTTGCGCGTCGCGTTTGGCCTGCAGCGCCTGCTGGACCTCGATGAGCAGTTCCGGCTGCTCGAGGAGGTAGTCGCGGACGATTTGCCGGATTGCGTCCACCGGCAGATCGCCGACCGATGCGGCGTCTCCACCGTCCACGGTCTTGGCTGGGGCCTCGGGATCGCAGCGGCCGTCTTCGATACTTTCGGGATCGCACACGATCTCCGCCTGCGCCGGCCCGGCGGCGGCGAAGGCAAGGCCGAGAGCGAGGCCGGTTGCAGCGAGGGTGCGGGCGAGTAGCGTGCAGTATGTCTCCATGACAGGAGGGTACCCGCGCGGTGTCTCCGTTACTAGCCTGCGGCTACGGACCCACGATGGAGCGGACACGAAAGCGGAGCGTCGCCAGAACGAGACCGATGAACACCAGCCCGACGCCCGCGAGCCGCTGCGGCCCCAGGGTTTCGTCGAGCAGCAGCGCGGTGCTGATCAGGCCCGAGATGGGGATGACGAGCGAGAAGGGCGTCACCAGGTAGGCCGGATAGCGGCGCAGCAGGTAGCTCCAGAGCATGAAGCCGAAGCAGGTCGCAATCAGTCCGAGGAAGAACAGCTCGCCGATGGTCACCCAGGTGATGTCGCCAAGCGCGGTGAAGGCGGCCGATCCCCCTTCGAAGGCATAGGAGAGCCCGAGCAGGGGCGCGATGCCGATCAGATGCGCCCAGGCGATCAGGCGCAGCAGATCGTCGGTGCCGGCGAGCTTGACGATCATGTTGGAGGAGGCCCAGCTCACGGCGGACACGAGCACGAAGCCGAGGCCCGCAAGAGTCGGGCCGCCCGGCAGCGTGACGCCGATGATCGCGATGCCCGCGCCGGAGACGGCGATGCCTGCATACTGGGCACGCCCCGGCCTCTCGCCCAGGATGGCGAAGGCGAAGATCGTCGTGAAGAAGACCTGGGACTGCAGCAGCAGCGAGCTGAGCCCTGCCGGCATGCCGAATTCCATGGCGAAGAACAGCAGCGACATCTGGATCGTGCCTTGGGTGAGGCCGATCCCTAAGGTCCAGTACCAGCGGATCGCCGGCGGGCGAAAGAGAATCAGGACAGGCAGCGCGGCAGAGGCGACGCGGAGCCCGGCTACCATGAGTGGGGGCAGGGCGTCGAGCAGCTCCCGCATGACCACGAAGGAGAAGCCCCAGAGGCCGGTCACGGCGAGCGCGAGCGCGATATGGGGGATCGACATGGCAATCCGGGGCGAATGCGGCACCGGCGGCCCCAGGGAAGGGCAGGGGCCGGCCTGTGCGGCTAGCCGGGCCCGGCCTCCCCCGGCTCCCGGCGCTCGCGCCGGCGCAGGATGACGAAGAACACCCCCAGCATGAGGCAGAGCAGGGCGAGCCAGACCCAGTGGCTGTGGCTTTCGCCGAAGAACAGGATACCCCAGCCGATGCCGGAGAGGGCGACGATGAAGTTCACCGTCGAGAAGAAGACCGGTCCAAGGAAGCGGATCAGCTCGACGAAGAGGTAGATGCCCAGGGCCTGGACGAAGATGGCGGTGATCAGCGCCCAGTCGCCGGCGTCCATCGGACCCTCGAACCACCACCAGCCGTCGGTCGCGGCCACCGCCGCGAGGATCGGAAGCGAGCCGAAGAAGAAGAACCCGAACGCGAAGTGAAGCGAGTCGGTTGCCGGTGGGCGCATGATCGCCGTGGCCAGGCTGGTGGTCGTGTAGCCCACGGGCAGCAGCAGGGCGAGCAGGATCCACGGCACGAGTTCTCGCGAGGGCAGGCTGGTCTCCGGCACCACCAGAAGCGCCACCCCGACGATGCCGATACCGAAGCCGAGGACCCGCACCCACCAAATTTTCTCCAGCCGGAAGGCGACCGCGCCCATGTAGGTGAGGATGGGGGACAGCACCACGAGCATGCTGATGATGCCGGCCGGCACGCCTTCACCGCTGACGAAGCCCACGGTCAGGAACGGCACGCCATAACCGGAGATGCCGGCGACTGCGTAGGAGCTTATGTGAGCGCGGGAAAGCGGCGGCGGTTGCCCATAGACGAGCGACAGCAGCAGGCTCACCGCGGCCCCGCCCATGCCCATCAACAGCACGAAGCTGGTGAAGGGGACGCCATTGGCGACGGAGACCCCGGTGAGCGAGTAGCTCAGGCCGTAAAGGACACCAGTGAGGAAGAGCAGCGCGACCGCGACCCAGAACCCCGCCGGCCGCGCGGCCCAGCGGCGGGCGCGGCCCACGCGTATGGCGCTCGAACTGTCAGAAGGATCGGAGTCCCGAACGGACAAGGGACACGTGCTCGGCGACGGGCTCCGCCGCCCGGGGCCTTAGGCCGCGTCGCCGCTCCCGGTGCGGGACTTCGCCCACCACCGTAACGCCGGCCTCAGGAACATCTTGAAGATTCCGCCCGCCAACACGAACACGGTGACGTAAATGAAGAGCACCCCGGCGATGCCGTATCCGTCTTCCGCAGGAAGAAGCTCCGCGCTCACCATCAGGTAGGCAGTGACGACACAGAAGATCAGCGCGGCCAACAGCGCAGGCGTTTCGCCCGAGTACCAGAGCTGGCGCAGTCGACGCTTACGATGCTCGTCAAAGATAGCCACGGCCGTTCCCCGTCAGTTGTCGCCGGGCATGTTAGCCAAAGCCGGCCGTTGGGCAAGCCCTTCCTGCCCGTGACGACCCGTCCTGGCCGGTAATGGCGCCGTTACGAGGGTACGCGCGCCGCAGCGGGCTGCTCCAGCAGCCCTTCCTTTGCCGCGAGCGCCATCGCCCGGGCGATCTCGACGGTGAGCGGACCGTCGGGCTGCAGCACCACCGCCACTCGGTCATCCGGCCCAAACGCAATTTCGCGCTCGCCGTCGAGCGCCACCACGCCGCGCTCGAGCCTGATGGGATGGGGTACGCCGGCCACCAGATCGACCACTCGCTCGACCCCGATCTCCGCCATCAGCCCCGGCGCCAGCGGTGCCGAGACCGTCCGCGCCGCGCCCGGCGCTTGCGCCAGATCGACGGCGACGCCGGTCGGCTCGTCGCGCGAGACCGGGCGCACGAGGCCCGCGACCGACGAAAGGCCGATGGCGTCGGCCTCGGCAAACGTCACGAACAGCTGGTCGAGCGATTCCGCTCGCCAGAGCGCCTTCGCCCCGGTCCACGTCTCGCCGCTGACGCAGACGTCGACAAGCGCGATATCGCGCGGCGCGCCGTTGACCGTGACGCGGAGCACCTTGTTGCGCCGCGCCGCCTGATCCCGCGGCAGCGCACCGGTCGCGACCAGCCCCGCCGCGAGGCCGGCGATGGTCGCTTCACGCATCATCGGAAAGACGTTGTTGGTCCCGGTCGAGAGCGAGGTCAGCGGCACCCCGTCGCAGGCCTGCGCGACGAGCCGGTTGGTGCCGTCGCCGCCGAGCACCATGATTCCGCCGACGCCCTGCGCAACCATGCGGGCGGTGGCTTCGAGCGTGTCGGCGGGCGATTCCTCGATCGGCATGTCGAGGAACACCACGTCAGGCCAGACCTGGCCATCGGGCGGACCCAGGTCGATCGCCCGCTTCACCCGGTCGGCGATGCCGCTCTCGTCTGGGATCATGTAGCAGGTGCCCACGCCGACCGCGCCCAGGGCCGAGAAGATGCGCGTGATCATGTTGCGCTTCTCGGCGATCGGGAACACCGATGCCTGGGCAACCAAGCGCCTGATGTCTCGGCCGGCGGCGGGGTTGGCGATGATGCCGACCGCCGCGTCGCTCCGGGTTTCTCTTGCCATCGTCCCTCCGCGAGGGCTTATAGCCCGGCCAGCGACGCGGCGCCATGCGCCTCTCGCCCCGGCTCGCGCGTGTCGCGTTCGCTGTGACCGGCGCATCCGCTTCGTGTAGAAACGGCAGGCTGAAGGCTAGGCAGCGCGCGCCGCGCAACGCATGAGGAGGGGAGATACGCCGTGACTCGGCAAGGCCCGGCGAACGTGCGCGTCTACGGCGTGCTGCTGCGCGACGGCCGTGTGCTGATCGCGGACGAGCAGGTCGGCGGGCGCGACGTGCTCAAGCTCCCCGGCGGCGCGGTGGAGGCAGGTGAGACGCCGGAACAGGCGCTCTGCCGCGAATTCATGGAGGAGGGGCGTCTTGAGGTCGAGCCGACCCGCCTGCTCCACGTGCCGGGCACCCTTTACAGCCACTGGATTCACGGGCTGTACACGCCCATCTATTACGCGGTCGATGGGGCCGGCGAGCCGGCAACGCCACCGGACGAGCCGCTCGTTCTGCGCTTCATGGAGCCCGGCGAGGCAGTGGCCAGCGGACGAATGGCGGCGCCTGAAATCGTCGCCATCGATCGTGCGCTGGCTGCTCAGCGGCGACCCCGCGCCGGTCGGGGCGAAGGGAGGCCGTCTCTGTGAGCGGACGCCGACGGAGACACGGTCTCTCTCGGCACGGCCTTTGGGCTCTGGCCGCTGCCGTCGCCGCCGCGCTCTGGCTGGGGACGAGCGCGGGCGAGGGCGCGGCCCAGCAGCCGCCGGCCGTGGTCTCCGTCGACGAGGTACGCATGGAGGCCATGGCGCAGACCGTGCCGGTGATCGGGCGTCTGGTCGCCAAACGTGCAGGCGAGGTCGCTGCGCGCACCGCGGGCCCGGTCGCCGCCCTCCACGTCTCCGTCGGCGATCGCGTGGAGACGGGCGACTCCATCGCCGTCCTGGACACGGTCCGGCTTCGGGCCGAGCGCGATCGCCTCGCGGCGATCGTCAATGAAGCGCAGGCTCAGGTGGAGCGCCTGGTGGCCCAGTCGACCCTTCACCGCCAGGAATTGCGGCGGCTGGAAGGGCTCCGGGACTCGGCCGCGTTCAGCCAGAGCCGCTTCGAAGATGCCCGGCAGCAGGTCATCATTGCCGAGAGCGCCATCGGCACGGCCGACGCCGCCCGGCTCAGCGCGGCGGCAAGCCTCTCGCTCGCCGAGATTGACCTCGCATGGGCCACGATCAAGGCGCCCTACCCCGGCGTCATCACTCTGGTTCACACCGAGGTCGGCGCCTGGCTTGGGGTCGGCGAGGGGGTGGTGTCCATGATCAACGACCAGGATCTTGAGGTCGAAGCCGATGTGCCGTCGAGCCGCATCGGGGCTCTCGACACCGGCACGCAGGTCTCGGTCGTCCTCGACGACGGGAGCGAGCACTCGGCGGTCGTGCGTACCGTCGTGCCGGAGGAGAACGCGCTGACCCGGACCCGCCAGGTGCGCTTCACGCCGCGCTTCTCGGCGCTTCGCAGGCCGCTCGCGATCAACCAGTCGGCGACGGTGGTGCTGCCGGCCGGGCGAGGCCGCGACGTGCTGACGGTGCACAAGGACGCTATCGTCCGCAATCAGGGTCAGGCCTTCGTCTATGTCGCCAAGGACGGACAGGCACAGATTCGCCCGGTGCAACTGGGCGCCGCCGTCGGCGGCCGCTTCGAGGTGCTGGGTGGCCTGGGGCCCGGCGAACCCGTCGTCGTGCGCGGCAACGAGCGCCTGCGCCCCGGCCAGGCGATCACCGTCGGCGGGGCGGGCTAAGGGCGCGCCCACGCCATGAACCTGATAAGGCTGGCCATCAACCGGCCGATCGCGGTCGTCGCCGCGATTCTGATGGTGGTCATGTTCGGGCTCGTCGCGCTGCAGACGATCCCGATTCAGCTCACGCCAGATGTCCGCAAGCCGCTCCTTACCGTCGAAACGTTTTGGCCCGGCGCGGCGCCCGCCGAGGTCGAACGCGAGATCATCACGCAGCAGGAGGAGGTGTTCAAAGGCCTTGAGGGTCTGAACCGCATGATCGGATCGGCCGACGACGGCGTCGGCGAGATCGAGCTGGAGTTCGCAGTCGGTACCGACATGGACAAGGCGCTCGTGCTGGTGGCCAACCGGCTGGATCGCGTGCCCAACAAGCCGAGCGACGCCGTCGAGCCGATCATCAGCTCCGCCGGCTCGGAGGATCAGCCCATCGCGTGGTTCATCCTCTCTCGCCAACCCGGCAACGACCGTCCGATCCACACCTACGGCGACTTCGTGGAAGACGTGATCCAGGAGCGCCTGGAGCGGGTCCCGGGTGTGGCACGCGTGAACATGTTCGGCGGTACGACGCGGGAGCTTCGCATCACGGTCGATCCCGAGCGCATGGCCCGCTACGGCCTGACGGTAACCGAAATCGCGGACGCGCTCAGGCGGTCCAACGCCTCGATCTCTGCCGGCGATGTCGAGGAGGGCAAGCGCCGCTACGTGGTGCGCACCGACGGCGAGCTCAACACGCCCGAGCGCGTTGCCGGCGTGGTGCTGCGCTCGGACAGCGATCCGCTCTCGGGCCGGCTCGGCCGGGTCACCATGGGCGATATCGCCACGATCGCCTACCGCTACAAGGAGCCGGTCGCCCGCATTCGCCAGCTCGGCGAGGCCGCTTTGGCTGTCAACGCAGTGCGCGAGACCGGCGCCAACGTGATCGAGACCATGGCGAGCGTGAAGGCGGCCGTGGCGGAACTGAATGCCGCGTCGATCCCTCAGGCGGGGCTCGTCTTCGAGCAGGTTTACGACGAGACCGTCTACATTGATTCGGCCATCGATCTGGTACAGCAGAACATTTTCGTCGGTGGCGCGCTGGCGGCGCTGATCCTGCTGCTGTTCCTGCGCTCCTTCTCCGCGACCCTGATCGTTTCGATTGCGATCCCGGTCTCGGTCGTGGGCTCGTTCGTGGCGATGGCGCTGCTCGGGCGCTCGATCAACGTGATCTCCCTCGCGGGCCTCGCGTTCGCGGTCGGCATGGTGGTGGACGCGGCGATCGTGGTGCTGGAGAACATCTACCGTCTCAGGCAGAGCGGCTACGGGCGGTTGCAGGCTGCCTACCACGGCGCGCGGCAGGTCTGGGGCGCGGTGTTCGTCTCGGCCGCAACCACGGTGCTCGTCTTCGTGCCGATTCTGGTTATGGAGTTGGAAGCCGGCCAACTGTTCCGCGACATTGCCGTGGCGATCTCGGTTTCGGTCGTCCTGTCGCTGATCGTGGCGAGCACCGTGATTCCCTCGCTCGCGAGCCGAATCCTCGGGCGCTGGCGCCGGAGAGACCGCAACGCCTCCGCGTCAATCGCCGCCACGGAGGAAGCGCCGTACCGGCTTCGCCTGCCCATCATCGACGATTTTGCCGCGCTGTTCGTCCGCATCGTCCTGGCCTTCACCGGATGGGTCGTGCGCCGCCGGCTGCGTGCCGCCGCGGTGGCGGTCGTAGTTTGCGGCGGCGCTCTTTTCGTTTCGTGGCTGCTGCTGCCCCGGCTCGACTATCTGCCGACCGGCAACCGCAACCTGGTATTCGGCGTTCTCCTGCCGCCGCCGGGCTACAACCTCGAAACCACCATGGGCATTGCGCGCTCGGTCGAGGACGCGGTGCGTCCTCTGTGGCGATCGGAGACCGGGCCGGACGCCCTGCCGGGCGAGCCGCCCAAGATGCAGCGCTTCTTCTTCGTGACCTTCCGCGATCAGGCCTTCGTCGGCGCAATTGCAGTCGAGGCCGACCGGGCCGGTGAGCTGATCGATCCCATAAGGCGCCCGGTATTCTTCGAGCCGGGCACCTTCGGCTTCGTCAGCCAGGCATCCTTGTTCGGCCGCGGGATCGGCGGCGGGCGCAAGATCGACGTGGACATCTCCGGTCCCGATCTGGAGACCGTGCTCGGAATTGCGTTGCAGGCGACCGGCCTTGTGGCCCAGGCGCTGCCCTTCGACCAGGGCAACCAGTTCCGACCCAAACCGGGCCTGGAGCTCGGCGCGCCGGAGGTGCGCCTGCTGCCCGATCCCGTCAAGCTCGGCGACAACGGGGTTTCCGCGCGCGAGTTCGGCGCCACGATCGAGGCCTACAACGACGGCCTCAAGGTGGATGAGGTGACCATCGACGCCAAGCGGTTCGACCTGATTCTGGCGGGACCCGACGCCAAGGTCGATCGCACGCAGGGCATCGAGAGCCTGCCGGTGGTCACGAGAGCGGGCGCCATCGTGCCGGCCAGCTCGCTCGCCGATATCGTGGTCACGGCGGGGCCGACCAAGATTCGCCACGTCGAACGCGAGCGCACCATCACCCTGGAAGTCCGCCCCGCCGCGGACATACCGCTCGAGATCGCATTGGAGAGGCTGGAGACGGGCGTCGTTCAGGCGTTGGAGGGACGCGGTCTGCCACCGGGAGTGAAGATCAGGCTGTCCGGCACCGCCGACGACCTGGAGGCCACGTGGGATGCGATGGCGATCAATCTGGTGGTCGCCATCGCGATCGTCTACCTCATCATGGCCGTGCTCTTCGAGAGCTTCGTCTATCCCTTCGTCATTATGCTCTCGGTGCCGCTCGCTGCCGCAGGCGGGGTGTTGGGGCTTGCGGCGGTCAATACCTACACGTTCCAGCCGCTCGACATGCTGACGCTGCTAGGCTTCGTCATATTGGTGGGCATCGTCGTCAACAACGCCATCCTTCTCGTCCATCAGACCCTGTTCCACATGCGGGAAGAGCAGATGGCGGTCGCCGATGCGATCACGACGGCGACCAGGAACCGGATTCGGCCCATCTTCATGTCGACGCTCACGAGCGTGTTCGGCATGTTGCCGCTGGTGCTGTTCCCCGGTGCGGGTTCCGAGCTCTACCGGGGTCTCGGCTCGGTGGTGATCGGCGGCTTGGCGCTCTCCGCCGTGCTCACGCTGCTGATCGTCCCGCCACTCCTGGCAGTTGTCGCAACTCGCCAGCAGCGCAGGCGCGAGAGATTGGACACGACCCTGGATCGACCCGCGCCGCGCGGAACCAGTGCGGAGTGAGTGGGAGCGCAGCCACGCCGCTCCACTCGTGGGGCCTGTCGCCCAAAGAGGCCATCGCGCTTCAGAAGGCGCTCGCCGGCGCCGTGATCCGCTCGGATCGCTTCGGCCCCGGCGGCCGTCGGGCGATCGAACGGGTGGCAGGTGTGGATGCTGCCTTTGCCGACGACGGGCGGATCATCCGCGCCGCGGCGGTGATGCTGGACTATCCCGGACTATCCCGGACGGATGAGGTGCTTATCGAGCGTCCGACGACGTTTCCCTACGTGCCGGGGCTGCTCTCCTTCCGCGAGGTGCCGGCACTGCTGGAAGCGCTCGGGCAACTCCCCGCGGTGCCCGATCTGATCCTCTGCGACGGCCACGGCTACGCCCATCCACGCCGCTTCGGGCTCGCCTGTCACCTCGGGCTTTGGCTGGACACGCCCACCATCGGGGTCGCGAAGTCGCGGCTTACCGGCTCTCACGACGAGCCCGGTCCGTCGAAGGGCGATGTCGCGTGGCTTCTCGCAGGCAAGGGCGAGCGGCCCCACGAGCGCCTCGGCGCCGTCCTGCGAACACGTGAATGGGTGAAGCCGGTCTACGTCTCGGTCGGGCACCGGGTCTCGTTGAGAACGGCAGTGGCGCTGACGCTCGCCTGCGCCACGCGCTATCGGCTGCCCGAGCCCACGCGGCTCGCCGACAAGCTCTCCAAGGCGCACAAAGCCAAAACTTGATGTAGGGTGAGGCGTGGCACCGTCGTTACGGCAGAGCGGTGTCCTCGTCGCCCGCGCGATCACTATCGCTCGCAGCAGCCTCACCCCCGTTAGCCAAGCCCGCCGCAGCGCCGTCGGCGGCTTCGACCTCGGCCGGTTCGCCAGATTTCTCCCGCCGCCGCTGCTCTGCCCGCTCGGCCTTCAGCTTGGCGCGTTCGGCCTTTCTCGCGGCCTTGCTGCGCTCGCGTTCGAGACGGGCGAAGCGGTAGTTGGGCTTGCGTGCCATTCCATTCCTTTTGGCTTGGCGGGCGCGCCCGCAGGGCGCGCCCGTTCAGCATCGCGCCGCGGCTCACCCGCGGCGACCGGAAACGCTATGTCACCCGGCAGCATTTGCTGCCGGGGCCAGTTGGGGGAGTCCCGCCGGGACTTAATCGAGAACGACCAGGTTCTCCGCCGACGCTCTGCCGTCGCGCCCCGGTGTCAGCTCGTACTCGACCTTCTGGCCTTCGCGCAGGTTGGTTAGCCCCGCCCGCTCCACTGCGGAAATATGGACGAACGCGTCCTTGGACCCATCGCTCGGCTGAATGAAGCCGTAGCCTTTGACCGAGTTGAACCACTTCACCGTTCCAGTCGCCATGACTACTCCTTTCACAAAGTTTAGCGCCCGCGCCGCGCTGGGCGGCATCGCGGGTTTTCGAGGCGCAGCGTGTCTCTAGAGTAGCTTGGCCCGGCTGGAGCCAGTCAGCGAAGATACATCAAGGTCACGTGCAACCGACCGCCCCCTTGTTGGTCCATTGTCGCTCGGTTTGCAAGGGGATTTCGCGTCCTGCCAGCGGCGCGAGAATCGTCCTCAGTGCCCTTTCGGCAGCAGCTTGATCGCCCATTTGACCGTGGTGGTGTCCTCGATCGGGCCGGTGAGCGCGATCTGCGAGGAGCGCCGCCGGGTTACGCCGTCTCCCGCGTAGACGCTTTCGTCGATGCTGATCGACGCGCCTGCGCCCCGCATCTGCCATATCGCACCGCTGGGGAGCCGTAGAAGGACGGCCCGCCGATCCTCGGTCATCGCGCAAGTCACCTCGGGATGCAGGTGGAAGCGCAGCGCAAATTCCCGGCCCCGCTGCCGCCGTCGCCTTATGTGCGTGAGCGTGTCCTCACCGCGTACATCGGCGCCTTCGCGGGCCGCGTAGAGCCTGCGCTTGTGAATCAGGCCGAGCGTGTCGAGATAGCCGTCGTGGCTGGTGTCGATCCACGTCGCGCCGTCCCGATCGCGCCGCTCGACCTTCACCGAACTTGGACCGTCGGCAATCGTGCCGTTCGCACCGAGGGTCGCGGTGTTGGTGTCGTCGACCACGAGTGTGCTGTGAGCTGCCGTGCCGCGCAGTGCCTCTCGCCACCCGGCGTTATCGCCACGCCAGCCGCCGCAGTTGACGATAAGGCGCTCTCGGCCTGCGCTCATCTCGAAGCTCAACGTGCCGGCATGGGCCCAGCGCCCGGTGGTCGACGGCGCGCCCGTGTCCGCTATCAAGGTGGCATGTCTGCCCTCAATGCGCCGGAATCCGGTATAGGGCGCATCGATGGCGCCGCCGCCACTGACCGCTGCCCGGCTGAGGGCGAGATCGATCGGGCCCTGCTCCTCCTCGACACCGCCGTTGAAGAGAGCGAAACCTCCGTCGCCGTGGCGGAACGTACGGAGGGCCAGAGCGAGCCGGGTGATCGTCTCCGAGATGGTCTGACCCGCCGGGCGCTCGCTCGCATCGAGGGTCGCTTGCAGTCCAGCGAGGCACCAGATTGCTGCCAGGTGCGTCGACGGGTTGCGCTCGACATAACCGCCGTCGCCGAGCACCTGCTCCGACAGTGCCGTTTCGAGGTGCTTGAGGCCCTGGGAGATACGGCGCTCGCCGTCGGGAAGGCATAGACCGCTCTCGATCAAACCCCGATAGGCGATCAATTGCGGCAGCCCTTCTGCGGCGTTGCGGACGGTCCGCGACAGATGGCGAGCCTGAAGGTCGAGCGCCTGATGGAAGCGCTGGATGAACTCGTCATCGGCGCCCTGCAGCAAGAACTCGCCGTGGGCGAGCCAAGCCGAGAGGCGTCGCCCGAGGACTTCGGGCGCCCATGTCGCCGCGTTCTCGATCGAGCGATGCTGCTGCAGCCAGTCGAGCACCATGGTGCGGCCGCGCTCAGCCGCTAGGCCCGTGCCCGCTGCACGCAAGTCGCGCAGCCAATCGAAGCCATGTAGCTCAGCAAGCCAGTGGTCGCCGGCTTCCCGATAGCGCCAGGGCGTCTCGCCGTGCTCCCCCACGTCGGTGGCGCGGACCGCCTGGCCGCTGAAGTCGTAGAGGCCCGCAACCAGCGCATCGCCGCGCCCGGCGACACCGGGCACGGGGTCCATCGAGCGGTGTACGAGCCGGTGGGTCGCATTGCGACGCCGCGGCTCCGAGGTGCGGCGGCGGAGCCAGCGCAGGGCGCCGAGAAAGACCGTCGAGGTCTGCCCGTCCAGCGCACCCATGGGGCCGGGTTGAGTTAGGAGGTCGCCGCGCCGATCGCGCGCGGCCCCGTCCGGGCGCCGAGCGAAGCCGTGCGCCCTGCCTCCCCGGCCGCTTTCAATCGCGCAATATTGCCGGGATAGTCCGCCCGGCCGCCGGCAAAGCTTGCGGAGCCCGCGACCAGCACATCGGCGCCGGCGCGCGTGGCAAGGCCGGCCGTCTGTTCGTCGATCCCGCCATCGACGGAAAGGTCGATGGTACGCCCGCTCGCGTCGATCAGTGCCCTCAGCGCCTCGATCTTGCCGAGCTGACTCGGGATGAAGCGCTGGCCCCCGAATCCCGGGTTGACGCTCATCACCAGCACGAGATCGACATCGCCCAGCACGGGCTCGATAGCGTGAGCCGGCGTCGCCGGATTGAGCGCGACCCCGGCCCGTTTGCCCGTGCTCTTGATACGCTGGAGGGTCCGGTGCAGGTGGGCGCCTGCCTCGACGTGAACGGTGATGCTGTCGGCGCCCGCTTCGGCAAATGGCTCGATGCACGGGTCGACCGGAGAGACCATCAGGTGCACGTCGAAGGGACGCGCGCTGTGCGGTCTGAGCGCCGCAACGACACCCGCGCCGATGGTCAGGTTGGGCACGAAATGCCCGTCCATCACATCGACGTGCAGCCAATCCGCACCGGCGTCGGTCACCGCCCGCACCTCCTCGCCAAGGCACGAAAAGTCCGCTGCTAGAATGGACGCTGCGATCCGGGGCTCCTGCTGCATGGCGAGGTCTGGTACCAGCTTAGGGATGGTGCCGCAAGCGTGCGGCATAGAAGCCGTCCATTCCGCCGTGCTCCGCCCAATGGCACGGTAACGTGCGCAGATCGCCGGTCGGGGAGACGGCCTCGCGGAGGCTCGGCAGCTCGTCCGCGCGCACGGGCAGACGCGAGAATTTGGGCGCAGAAGAGAGAAAACTTTCCACACGCCGCTCGCATTCCTCGGGCTGGAGAGAGCAGCTCGCGTAGACCAGCAGGCCGCCCGGCGCCACCATGGCGGCGGCGCGGGCAAGCAGCCGGCCTTGCAGGGCCGCGAGGCGTTCCACGTCGGCGGGGCCGCGAAGGTGCGGGATGTCCGGATGGCGCCGAATGGTCCCGGTTGCCGTGCACGGTGCATCGAGAAGCACCGTGTCGAAGGGTTCGTCTGGCCGCCACTCCAGCGCATCGGCCTCGACGATTTCGGTTTCGAGGCGGAGTCTGGCGAGGTTCTCCCTGAGTCGTGCGAGGCGGGAGGGAGAGCGGTCGACTGCGGTTACGCGTGCGCCGGCGGCGGCGAGCTGGGCGGTCTTGCCGCAGGGCGCGGCGCCGATCTCCAGCCCGCGCTTGCCTGCGACAGCGCCGAGCAGGCGGGCCGGCAGCGCCGCCGCGGCATCCTGCACCCACCACGCGCCCGCCTCGTAGCCCGCTAGCCGCGTCACGTCGCCGGCGCCGCGCAGCCGGAGGCTGCCTCCAGGCAGACGCTGCGCGTCTAGCGTGGTGCGCAGCGCCTCGATGCGGTCTTCGGCGTCGGAGACCGGCGAGAGGTCGAGCGGCGGCTCGCCCAGGTGGGCCTCGGCGATGGCGCGGCAATGTGCCTCGCCGTAGGCCTCGGTCCAGCTCTGCCAGAGCCAGTCCGGGGTGTTGAGGCGGGGCGCGTCGAGTGCCGCGATGGCACCGTGCTCGCGGCTGGCGCGGCGCAGCACCGCGTTGACAAGCCCGCGGTAGGGCGAGAGCCGCGGTCCTTGCGCGAGCGCGACCGCGCTTGCCACCGCCGCGTGCGCCGGCGTTTCGAGGAAGGCGAGCTGGCAGACACCGAGGCGCAGCACGTCCTGCACCGGCCCGCGCCGCGCCGGGAGCGGACGGTCCATGAGCCCGGACAGAAAGGCGTCGATCTGGCCCAGGCGTCGGAGCGTCGTGAGCAGCAGCAGGCGCGCGAAGGCGGTATCGCGCGAGGAGAGTGCCTCCAGCCCCGGCGCGGCGCCGAGCGCCTGGTCGAGGGTGCGGCCCCGGCGCAGGACCGCGCCCAGCGCATGGGCCGCGACTGCGCGCGCGTTGCTAGGCGGGCTATTGGTCGACGACAAAGCCGTCGCGGTGCGGGCGCATGGTGACCGGGCGCTGGATCGGTGGGCGGCTCTCCGCCGCGCCGGGCGCAATCGAGACGCCGAGGCCGGGCTCGTTTGGGATGGCGACGAAGCCGTCTTCCATCGGCGGCACGCCCAGGACCACGTCCGAGCCAAGGAGCGCGAGGCTGGTCTCCATCTTCAGCGCCTCGAAACCGGTCGTGTATTCCTGGATCGCGAAGTTGGGGATCGCGGCTGCGAGATGGAGGCAGGCGGCAAGCCCGAGCGGCGAGAGCGGGTTGTGGGGCGCCACCATGACGTGGTGGGCCTCGGCCATCGCCGCCACCTTGCGCGCGCCGGTGATGCCGCCGCAGAGCGCGACATCGACGCGCGCGAAGCCCGCGCCGTCACGCGCGAAGAGGGCACGGAAGTCGTGCAGCGAGGCGTAACGCTCCCCGGTCGCGATGGGTGCGTGCACGCGGCGCGCCACCTCGGCCATGGCGTCCGGGTTCTCGGGCCGGATCGGATCCTCGCACCAATAGGGCAGATAGGGCTCGATGCGCGGAATGAAGTCGATGGCCTCGGCAGGCGTGAGGCGTCGGTGCAGCTCCAGCAGCATGTCGACCTCGCCGCCGAGCGCCTCGCGCACCCGGCGCACGGTCTCGACCGCGCGGCTCATGTGGACCACGTGGGAGGCGAAGAAGGGCTCCTCCTCGCGCTCGTCGAGGAAGGGGTTGATGTGGCCCACCGCGTTGAAGCCGGCTTCCTTGAGGGCGACGCAGTTTTCCACCAGCTCGTCCGTGGTCTTGCCGTAGGCGTGACCGTAGACCCTGGCGTGGGTTCGGCACGGGCCGCCGAGAAGGGAATGGACCGGCACGCCCAACGCCTTGCCCTTGATGTCCCAGAGCGCGATGTCAATTGCCGCGATGGCGCCGTTGATCGCCGCTCCCTGGAAGTGGCTGAAGCGGTGCATCAGGTTCCAGTGGCGCTCGATCGGCCCCGGATCCTGGCCCACCAGATGCTCGGCGTAGGTTTCGATGGCGGCGCGCGAGGCTCCGAGATGCCCCCAGGTGCCGGACTCGCCCAGCCCGGTAATGCCGGCGTCGGTCTCGATCTCGACAAAGAGGAACTGGCCGATCGAGATCGGCGTGACGGCGGTAATCTTCATGGGTTGAGACATCCTGTGGCTCAGTCTGCCGGCTCCAGCCTGAGCAGCATTCCGTCGGGGTGGTCGGTGAGCAGGTAGATGAGGCCATCCGGCCCCTGGCGTACGTCGCGGATGCGCTCTTCCAGGTCTTCGAGCATGCGCTCCTCCATCACGACCCTGCCGCCCGCGACCTCCAGGCGGACCAGGAGCTCGGCCGAGAGCGCGCCGGCGAAGAAGCTCCCCTGCCAGGCGGGAAATCGGTCTGCGTCGTAGATCGTCAGCCCCGAAGGCGAGATGGACGGCACCCAGTAGTGCACCGGCTGGGCCATCCCTTCCTTGTGGGTGCCTTCGCCGATCTTGAAGCCCATGTAGCTCTTGCCGTAGGTGATTACCGGCCAGCCGTAGTTCACCCCCGCCTCGATCAGGTTCAGCTCGTCACCGCCCTTGGGTCCGTGTTCGATGGCGTAGATGCGCCCCGTCGCCGTCTCGCGCGTCATGCCTTGCGGGTTGCGGTGGCCGACGGAGTAGAGCTCGGGCCGAGCGCCGGGAGTTCCGACGAAGGGGTTGTCGTCGGGCACGCGCCCGTCGTCATGGAGGCGAATAATGCTGCCCGCCGGGTCGCCCAGGTCTTGCGCGCGGTCGGGCTCGCCCCGCTCGCCGGCCGTGACGAAAAGATAGCCGTCGGCGAAGACAAGGCGCGAGCCGAAGTGGCGCCCACCGTCATCGCGGGGCAGGGCGATGTAGATCTCCTCGACATCCTCCAGGCGGTTGCCCTCGAAGCGGCCGCGGGCGACTGCGGTGGCGCCCTCGTCATCGTCGTCGGGGCTCGCGTAGGAGAGATAGACGAGGCCGTTCTCGGCGAAGTCCGGGTGCAGGGCCACGTCGAGAAGCCCGCCCTGGCCGTCTTCCCACACCTCGGGCACGCCGGCGACCGGATCGGGCATGAGCCAGCCGTCCTTGACGATGCGGAGCCGGCCGGGGCGCTCGGTCACCAGCATCCGCCCGTCCGGCAGGAAGGCGAGACCCCAGGGGTGCTCCAGCCCGTCCGTCAGCTTGACCAAGTGGAAGCGCTGCTTGGCAGTCTCGTATGTGCCGAGCCGTTCGGCTGCCGCCAGCGGGCCGGCCGCGCCGAAGAGAAGCATTGCTATCGCGAGCAGCGCCCGGGCGGCGGCACCGGCTCGTACGGCGTTCCGGCGGCTCTTCGGCATGGTTCGCGTTCCCCTTACGGTGCGCGGACCCTATCACCGCGAACGGGCGGCACGCCAGCGCCCCACAGCCCGCGCAGGGTTGCGACTGGCGGTCGCTTGGGCCACCGTGCCGGGCGACGATGAAGCAACGGGACGGTTCGACATGGCACGGCAATTCAGCCCCGCCCTGCTGCAACGGGATCGTTCGGCCCTGGTCGTCATCGACATGCAGGAGCGGCTGATGCCGGCGATCGCGGAGGGCGAGGCGGTGACGCACTCGGCCGGCATCCTGATTGAGGCGGCGCGGCAGCTCGAGGTGCCGGTGGTCGTCACCGAGCAGTATCCCAAGGGCCTCGGTTCCACTGTCGATACCATCGCGAGCCGTCTCCCAAACGATGCGGCGGTGGTCGAGAAAATGACCTTCAGCGCCGCGCGCAATTACGACTTCGCGTCGAAGATCGACGTTTTCAAGGCCGGGGGGCGCGACCACATCGTAATTTGCGGCGTGGAGAGCCATGTCTGCGTGATGCAGACGGCCGCCGATCTCGACGCGCAGGGCTACACCGTTTACATCGTGGCCGATGCCTGTGGCTCGCGCGCGCCTGCCAGCAAGGATGCCGCGCTGGCGCGGTTCGGGGCGTTGGGGATCTCACGGGTGACCACCGAGATGGCGCTGTTCGAGTGGTTGGAGGTCGCCGGCACGCCGGAGTTCAAGGCGGTCTCCCGGCTCGTCAAGTAGGCCGGCGCGCGCAACGGTCGCGGGATCGCAGGGAAACGGGGCCGATGCTGCTACGCCGGACGGTGCTTGGCATGGCGGCCGCGGCGGTGCTGCTCGTCGGCGCGGTGGCGGGCGCCACGGCGACGCAGACCATCCTGATCGGCGGCGGCGCGGAGGGCAGCGCTCACACCCTTGCTGCGCACCGGATCTGCGCACTGGTGGACGAGCACGCCGGCAAGGACTACGGCTGCATCGGTCGCACGGCGCCGGGCTCCGTTTTCAACATTCGTGCGATCGATATCGGACTGGTGGAGTTCGGCTTTGCCCGATCCGAGCGCGTCCACGAGGCCGTCGTCGGGTCGGGCGCGTGGGAGGGCGAGCCGGTGGCGGGGCTCAGAGCCGTCTTCAGCCTGTCCCCCGAGACGACAGAGCTCGTGACCAATGCCGATGTCCCCGACGATCTGGTCCATGACGTGGTGAGAATCGTGTTCCAAGACTTCGACGCGTTGCGGAGAGCGCATCCGGCGCTGAACGGCCTGGATCCCGCGGCGATGCTGGAAGGGCTCACGGCGCCCCTTCATCCTGGTGCTGCGCGCTACTATCAGGAGCAGGGCTGGCTTTAGGCGCGGCCATGACAAGTAGCCAAATACCGTAACCATGCGACGCTTCTCGAAGCGGCGGGAGCCCTCCGTCCGGCGCTCGGAGTGGGCCCCTGCGCCGGCGCGGGTGCCCGAAGGCGAGAGGGTCTACGCCGTTGGCGACATCCACGGCCGGCTCGACCTGCTGCACATGCTGGTCGAGGCGATCGAGGAGGAGCAGCGCAGCCTGCCGCCGTTACGCCCCACCGTGGTGTTCCTGGGCGATTATGTGGATCGAGGGCCTGAGTCGCGCGGGGTCATCGATTGGCTGTTGGAGCGTCCGCTGCCCGATTTCGAGCGGGCGCACCTGCGCGGTAACCACGAGGACTGGTTCGAGAGCTTCCGTAGCGATACGTCCGTCGGGCCAAGCTGGCTCTACTGCGGCGGGGTGCAGACCCTCGCGAGCTACGGCATCCGGGCGGCGTCCGGTGAGGACGATCCGATGCGGCTTCAAGCGCTGCAGGCGGATCTCGCGGCGGCGCTTCCCGCATCCCACCGCGCCTTCCTGCGCGAGCTCGAACCCTACCGCGAGATTGGCGGCTACCTCTTCGTCCATGCCGGCATTCGGCCCGGAATTCCGCTCGCCGAACAGGCCTTCGACGACTTCTACTGGATTCGCGACGCCTTCCTGCTCTCCAACGAAGATCACGGCCATGTGGTGGTGCACGGCCATACGATCGTGAACGAGGCGCAAGTCTGTTCCAACCGCATCGGCATCGATACCGGCGCCTTCGCCACGAACGTGCTGACCTGCCTCGTGCTGGAGGCAGACCGCTATCGCCTGATTCAGACCGGGTGAAGGGTGAAGGGCCGCAGCGCGCGGCCTATTCGGTAGGCAGCTCCGCCGGTTCGGCGCTGAGGGAGCGGAGATAGGCGAGCACGTTGGCGCGGTCGCCGTCCTTGGAGACCCCCTTGAAGGCCATCTTGGTGCCGGGCACGTCGCCCTTGGGGTCGGCGATGAACGCGCTCAGTCGCTCGAAGTCCCAGACGCCCTCCAGCTCCGCCATGGCGCCCGAGTAGTTGAAGCCCTCGTGGGTCGCGATCGGCCGGTTGACGATGTTCCAGAGATTGGGGCCCACCTTGTTCTTGCCGCCGTCGTCGACGGTGTGACAGGCGGCGCACTTCTTGAAGACCTTCTGCCCCTTGGCGAGGTCGGCATCGGCCAGCAGCTCGGCGAGCGACAGCGCCGGCATCTCGGGCTCGTCCGCCACCGCTTCCTCGTGCATGGCGTCGTCCTGCTCAAGACCCGCGACCACGTAGTGGATCACCCGCTCGTGGTGGGCATGTTCAAGTTTGCCAAAGGCTGCGAGCGAGATGAGCCACGCCGTCATCGCGGTCAAGCCCGCGAAGAGAATCGCGCCGAAGATCTTGTTCAGCTCGTAAGTGTTCATGCCGACCGCTGGGGTGGATGAAACCGGGTCGTCGGAAACCGACGGGGCGCGAGATTAGCCGCTTCAACCGGCCATGTCCAACCATCCTCGGGCCCCTCTAGCATCGTCCTCGACAAGTGCGGCTGGGCGGCTTATCTCGCTCATGAATGACGGTGCAAACGAAGACGGACGTGCGGGCGAGGGGAGGCCGATGAGCGCTATGGCGGGCTCTCGTCCGCCGCCCCGGAGCCCCATCGTGCTGATCCCGGCGCGCATGGCCTCGACGCGGCTTCCCGGCAAGCCGCTCGCCGACATCGGCGGTCGGCCGATGATCGTGCACGTACTGGAGAGGGCGCGCGCAGCGGCGATCGGCCCCGTGGTGGTCGCCTGCGCCCAGCCTGCCATTGCGGAGGCGGTCGAGAGCGCCGGCGGTCGCGCGGTTCTCACCCGCCCCGATCACCCGTCAGGCTCGGACCGGATTTTCGAGGCGCTGCAGGCAATCGACCCGGCCGGCGAGCACGACGCGGCGGTCAACCTGCAGGGCGATCTGCCCACCCTCGACCCGGCGCTGCCGGCTCAGGCTCTCGCGCTCCTGGCCGATCCCGCCGTCGATGTCGGCACACTCGCGGCCGAGATCGCCGACCCGGCGGAGCGCGACGACGCCAGCGTGGTGAAGGCCGTGGTTTCGCATCGGCCGGGGCAGGCGCACGGCCGGGCCCTCTATTTCACCCGCGCGACCGCGCCGTCGGGCGAGGGCCCGCTCTGGCACCATATCGGCCTCTATGCCTATCGGCGCGAGGCGCTCGCCCGCTTCGTCGCGCTCCCGCCCAGCCCGCTAGAGCGCCGGGAGCGTCTGGAGCAGCTTCGCGCGCTCGAGGACGGGATGCGTATCGAGGTCGCGCTCGTGGACACGGTCCCGCTCGGCGTCGATACGCCGGCGCAACTGGAGCAGGCGCGGGCATTGATTTCAGGCAGTCAGGAGTGAGGAAAGGATGATCGATCAGGTTCTCTCGTTCTGGTTTGAACGCCACGGCCCCGATCAGTGGTGGGCCAAGGACCCCGCCTTCGACGAGGCGATCCGCACCGAGTTCGGCGCGCTGCACGCTAGCGCCGCGCTCGGCGAGCTCCACGACTGGCGCGACACGCCGGAGGGCCGCCTTGCCGAGATCATCGTGCTCGACCAGTTCTCCCGAAACCTCTACCGCGAAGACCCGCGTGCCTTCGCCTGCGACGGCATGGCACTCGCGCTGGCGCAGGAGGCCGTGCGTCTTGGCGCCGACCGGGCGGTCCTGGAGGAGGGCCGGAAGTTCTTCTACATGCCCTACGAACACAGTGAATCGCCCCGCATCCACGAAATCGCCGTTACCCTCTTCGAGTCCCTCGACGACCCCGAAAGCCTGAAGTACGAGCTGCAGCACAAGGCGATCATCGACCGATTCGGGCGTTATCCGCACCGCAACAAGGCGCTCTCGCGCCCCTCCACGGCGGAGGAAATCGCCTTCCTCAAGACGCCGAACTCCTCCTTCTAACGCGCGGGAGCGCGCGGTTGACGCTCACCCCGGCGGGGGGCATGTTGCGCCCACTTTTCGGCGCGACGGCGCGGCACAAGGCGAGGGCCCATGCCTTCCACGACGGCTGAAGGGCGCGCAGCGCGCGTCGATCACGCGGACATGGCCAATGCCATCCGCGCCCTTTCGATGGATGCGGTGGAGCAGGCCCGCTCCGGCCACCCGGGCATGCCGCTCGGCTTGGCCGACGTCGCGACCGTGCTCTTCGGCCGCTTCCTCAAGTTCGACCCCGCGCGCCCCGACTGGCCCGACCGGGACCGCTTCGTGCTCTCGAACGGTCACGGCTCGATGCTGCTTTACTCGCTGCTCTATCTCACCGGGTATCCGGACATCGACATCGACGAGATCCGCAACTTCCGCCAGCTCGGCAGCCGCACGGCGGGCCATCCGGAGTACGGTCTGGCCGCGGGGATCGAGACCACCACCGGCCCGCTCGGCCAGGGCCTCGCCAACGCGGTCGGCATGGCTTTGGCAGAGCGCAGCATGGCCGCGCGCTTCGGCGCGGATCTGGTGGACCACCGCACCTATGTCGTGTGCGGCGACGGCTGCCTGATGGAGGGCATCAGCCAGGAAGCGATCTCGCTTGCCGGCCACCTGAAGCTCGACCGCCTGATCGTGCTCTACGACTCCAACGACATCTCCATCGACGGCCCCACCAGCCTCTCCTGCTCCGACGATGCACAGGCGCGCTTCGAGTCCGCCGGCTGGCACACGCAGCGTATCGACGGCCACGATCCCGACGCGGTGGCCGCGGCCATCGCCGCAGCCAGGGACGAGGCCCGGCCCTCGATGATCGAGTGCCGTACGGTCATCGGCTACGGCGCGCCGACCAAGGCAGGCACCGCCGCGAGCCACGGCGCGCCGCTCGGGACAGACGAGATCGCGGGTACCCGCGAGGCGCTTGGTTGGGCGCACGCACCTTTCTCGGTGCCCGACGCAATCCTCACCGCTTGGCGTTCTGCTGGCGCGCAGGGCAGGGAGGCGCGGGAAGCCTGGGAAGCGCGCCGCGCTGCCCTCGACGAGGAGCAACGGGTCGAATTCGACGGTGCGGCCGCGGGTGCGTTGCCCCCGGCACTGACGGACGCTCTCGCGGCTCTTAAAGCCACACTTGCGGAAGAGCGCCCCACCATCGCCACCAGGGTCGCCAACAAGCGGGTCATCGGCGCCATCGCCGACGCCCTGCCGTCACTCATCGGCGGCTCGGCCGATCTCACCGGCTCCAACGGCACCAAGAGCGACGAACTGACCCCGATCACATCCGGCGACTACGGCGGTCGCTACCTCTATTACGGGGTGCGCGAGCACGCCATGGGTGCGGTGATGAACGGCATGGCGCTGCACGGCGGCGTCATCCCGTTCGGCGGCACCTTCCTCACCTTCACCGACTACTGTCGGCCGGCGATCCGGCTGTCCGCGCTCATGGAGCTCCGCGTCATCTACGTGATGACCCACGATTCCATCGGCCTCGGCGAGGACGGCCCGACCCATCAGCCGATCGAGCACCTCGCGAGCCTCCGGGCCATGCCCAACCTGCTCCTCTTCCGGCCGGCCGATGCCATCGAGACGGCGGAGTGCTGGGAGCTTGCCCTGGCCAACGCCGAGCGCCCGTCCGTGCTCGCGCTCACCCGCCAAGGGGTGCCCTACCTGCGGGCGGCCGAGAACGGCTCCGAGAACGCCTGCGCGCGCGGCGGTTACGTGCTGCGCGAAGCGTCGTCGGGGACGCCGCGCGTCGTCCTGCTCGCGACGGGATCGGAATGCGCCATCGCCGACGAGGCGCGTCAAGCGCTTGAAGCCGACGGCGTGCCAACGCAGCTGGTCTCGCTCCCCTGCTGGGAGCTGTTCGACGAGCAGGAGCCCGCCTACCGCGAGAGCGTGCTGGGCGGCTCGGAAGCGGTGCGGGTCGTGGTCGAGGCTGCCAGTCCCCTCGGCTGGGAGCGCTACGTGGGCCCCGCCGGCGCCATCGTCGGCATGCGCAGCTTCGGCGGCTCGGCGCCAGCCAAGGAGCTCTACGCCCACTTCGGCATCACGGCAGACGCCGTGGTCGCGGCGGCGAAGGCGCGGCTGTAGGGCGCTTGTAAACGCCGCGGTCCGTGCCCGCCGCTACGGCGGTTGACCGCCGCAGGCCGAGCCGATAGCAAGACGCGGCATCTCACGCAGCGGAGGGATCATGACGGTTCGCATCGCCATCAACGGATTTGGGCGGATCGGCCGCAATATCCTGCGCGCGATCCACGAGTCCGGCCGCGCCGATCTCACCGTCGTCGCCCTCAACGACCTGGGCGATGTGGAGACCAACGCCCACCTGCTGCGCTACGATTCGGTCCACGGACGCTTCCCCGGCACCGTCGAGGTGGCGGAAAACTTCATCGACATCGGCGCGGGGCCGATCCAGGTGCTGAGCGAGCGCGACCCGGCCCGGCTGCCCTGGGCCGACCTCGGCATCGACGTGGCGCTGGAGTGCACCGGCATCTTCACCGCGCGCGAGAAGGCTGAGGCACACTTGGACGCCGGCGCCCGTGCGGTGCTGATCTCCGCACCCGGCACGGATTCCGACCTCACCGTGGTCTATGGCGTCAATCACACCGCGCTTACGAGCGAGCACCGCATCGTCTCCAACGCGTCGTGCACCACCAACTGCCTGGCCCCCGTCGCCTCGGTGCTGCACGAGGCAATCGGGATCGAGAGCGGCTTCATGACCACGGTGCACGCCTACACGCTCGACCAGCCGGTGCTCGACACGCTGCACAAGGACCTGCGGCGGGCGCGCGGTGCGGCGGGCTCGATGATCCCAACCTCCACCGGGGCTGCGCGCGCCGTCGGCCTCGTGCTGCCCGCGCTCGCCGGCAAGCTCGATGGCACGGCGGTCCGGGTGCCGACCGCCAACGTCTCGATGGTCGATCTCAACTTCGTCGCCCGGCGGGCGACCTCGGTGGCCGAGATCAACGAGGCGGTGGCGAGCGCCGGCACCGGCGCCATGGCCGGCGTACTGGCCTACAGCGAGGAGCCGCTGGTCTCGGTGGACTTCAACCATCGGCCGGAAAGCTCGATCGTCGATGCCGGGCAGACCGCCGTGGTCGATGGCACGCTTGGCCGCGTGCTCTCCTGGTACGACAACGAATGGGGCTTTTCGAACCGGATGGGCGATGTCGCCGCCCATCTCGGCAGCCTGTGAGGGGTCCCGCGCAACCCTCCAGCCCTGCGCACGCGGCATGACCGCGTTTCGCACGCTCGACGATATCGAGGTCGCGGGCAAGCGCGTGCTGGTGCGGGTTGATCTCAACGTGCCGATGCGGGACGGCGCGGTAGGCGATGCCACGCGGATCGACCGGGTGGCGCCGACGCTCACGGAACTCGCGGGGCGGGGCGCCAGGGTCATCGTCGCCTCGCACTTCGGCCGGCCCAGGGGCAAGCCCGTGGCGGCCATGTCGCTCGGCCCGCTTACCGAGCCGCTCTCCCGTACGCTCCGTGGTCTCCCGGTGCGCTTCGTTCCCGACTGCATCGGCTCGGAGGCAGAGGCGACCGTTGCAGGCCTCGCGCCGGGCGGGGTGGCGCTGCTGGAGAACCTGCGCTTTCACGCGGGCGAGGAGGCGAACGATGCCGCCTTCGCCGATGCCCTCGCGCGCCTCGCCGATCTCTACGTCAACGACGCGTTCTCTGCCGCGCACCGGGCCCATGCGTCCACCACCGCCGTGGCCGAGCGCCTGCCGAGCGCGGCGGGGCGGCTCATGCAGGCAGAGCTGGAGGCGCTCGGCCAGGCGCTGCAGGCGCCCGAGCGGCCTGTCATCGCCGTTGTTGGCGGCGCCAAGGTCTCCACCAAGCTCGCGCTCCTCGCCAACCTGATCGAGAAGGTGGACTGCCTCGTCATCGGCGGCGCCATGGCCAACACCTTCCTCCATGCCCAGGGCATCGCCATCGGCGCCTCGCTCCACGAGCCCGATCTCGCGGCGGACGCACGCCGCATCATGGGTCAGGCGGAAGGCGCCGGCTGCGCCATCGTCCTGCCCACCGACGTGGTGGTAACGCGGGAGTTCCGGGAGGGCGCCGCGAGCGAGGCAGTCCCGACCGCCGACGTGCCGCAGGACGGCATGATCCTCGACCTCGGCCCCGAGACCTGCGCGCGCATCGAAGTGGCGCTTGCAGACTCGCGAACGCTGGTCTGGAACGGGCCTCTCGGCGCCTTCGAGATCGCCCCCTTCGACCAGGCCACGGCGACCTGCGCCCGCGCCGCCGCCCGGCTCACCGAAGCGGGCAAGTTGCTCTCCGTCGCCGGCGGCGGGGACACGGTCGCGGCGCTCCAGGGCGCAGGCGTGCTCGGCGCCTTCAGCTACGTCTCCACCGCCGGCGGCGCCTTCCTGGAATGGCTGGAGGGGCGAACCCTGCCGGGCGTGGCAGCGCTCGAAGCCGCGCGCAAACCGTGAACCGGCCATGAGCGCGCGGCGGCCTGCGATCGTCGTTCACGATCTCGACCAGGCCGTTGGCGCGCTCCGCGCGGCCGCTGCGGCCGGGGTGCCCGTGACGCTCTGGTCCGCGCCGGGCGCGGTGTCCTACGCCGGGCTCGGCTTCCTGCGTGCGGTGTTCGAGCAGGCCAGGGAGGCGGTGCCGGGGGCCGACCACGACGCGGTGGTCGACTGCAGGGGCAGCGCCGTGCTCGCCCACGAGGCGCTGAGCCGCGGCTTCGCGCACGTCGCATTCACCGGCCGCGGGGCCATGCGCAAGCCCCTCCAGGCCATCGCGGACGAGCAGGGAGTCCCGCTGATTACAATCGGGCCGGCTCGGGGCACGCTCGATCTCGTCCATTCCGCGGACCCAGAGCGCGACAGCGCCGCCTATCTCGCAAAAGGGCATGCCAGACGTTCATAACCTCTGGCAAACGAGCCGCGCGTCAGTCAGGATAGGCCATGCGAATCACCCGGCGCGTCAGAGAAATTCTCTCCTGGTACGAGAGCGACAATCCGGGCACGAAGTCCAACCTCGCCCGAATCCTGATGCACGGCCGCCTCGGCGGCACCGGGCGCATGGTCATCCTGCCCGTGGATCAGGGCTTCGAGCACGGGCCGGCACGCAGCTTCGCGCCCAACCCGCCCGCCTACGACCCCCACTATCACTGGCAGCTTGCTATCGACGCGGGCCTGAACGCGTTCGCGAGCCCGCTCGGCATGATCGAGGCGGGCGCCGAGAGCTTCGCCGGCGCGGTCCCCACCATCCTCAAGGTCAACAACGCCAACTCGCTGGGCTCTGCCAAGGATCAGGCGGTGACCGGTTCGGTGCGGGACGCGCTTCGGCTGGGCTGCTCGGCTATCGGCTTCACCGTCTATCCCGCCTCCGACCGTCAGTACGAGATGATCGAGGAGATCCGCGAGCTCGCGGCGGAGGCCAAGGCGCACGGGCTCGCGGTGGTGGTCTGATCCTATCCGCGCGGCGGCGCGCTCTCCAGGGAGGGCGAGACCGCGCTCGACGTGGTGGCCTATGCGGCGCACATGGCCGCGCTCGCCGGCGCCCACATCATCAAGGTCAAGCCGCCGACCGCTCATCTGGAGCAGGAGGCCGCCGCCAAGGCCTACGACGCCGCAGGCATCGACGGCGAGACGCTGGAGAGGCGCATCGCTCACGTCATGCAGGCGGCATTCGCCGGTCGTCGGCTCGTGGTCTTTTCCGGCGGCGCGGCAAAGGGGCTGGAAGGGCTCTTCGGAGAGGTTCGCGCGATCCATGCGGGTGGCGGCAGCGGCTCGATCATTGGCCGCAACAGCTTCCAGCGCCCGCGCACCGAAGCGCTCGCCATGCTGGATACCGTCATCGGCATCTACCGGGGCAAGGGGTAGCCCGGTACTGCCGGCCTCTGCCGGAATCGGTGGCGCCTCATGCCGTCGGCGCCTATAAACCCGCCCATGACGGGGCTTCCCTTCACCAAGATGCACGGACTCGGCAACGACTTCGTCGTGTTCGACGCGCGGCGCGTGCCGCTCGCGCTCGACGGCGCGCGCGTGCGCGCCATCGCCGACAGGCGCACCGGTGTCGGCTGCGATCAGCTGGTCGTGCTGGAGGCGCCGCGCAACGGCGGCACCGACGCATACCTGCGCTTCTGGAACCAGGACGGCGGCGAGGTCGCGGCCTGCGGCAACGGCACCCGCTGCGCCGCCCGGCTGCTACTGGACGAAACCGGCGCGGACCGCGTGATCCTAGAGACCGATGCTGGGTCGCTCGCTGCGCACGAGGCCGGCGCAGGCCAGGTGCGCGTCGACATGGGGCCGGCGCGGCTCGACTGGCGGGAGATCCCGCTTTCCTGTGCGATGGACACGCTCCACGTCGCCGTGGGCGCCGGACCGCTCTCCGACGCAGTCGCGATCAACATGGGCAACCCGCACGCGGTGTTCTTCGTGGACGACGCCGAGGCCGCGCCGCTGGCCGAAGTTGGGCCCGGACTGGAGACCGATCCGCTCTTCCCCGAGCGCGCGAATATCGGCGTCGCCCAGCGTCTCACCGACGACCGCCTGCGGCTCCGCGTCTGGGAGCGAGGCGTCGGCATTACCCAGGCCTGCGGTACCGGCGCCTGCGCCGCGGCGGTCGCGGGTGCGCGGCGGGGGCTCACCGGGCGCGATGTCACCGTCGCCCTCGACGGCGGCGAACTGGGGATCGTCTGGCGCGGAGACGGCCATGTCGAGATGACCGGCCTCACCGCCGCGAGCTTCACGGGCGTGCTGCCGGCATGAGCGGGCTCGAAGTCATCACCATGGGCTGCCGGCTCAACGCCTACGAGTCGGAGGTCATGCGCGCCCGTGCCCAGGCTGCCGGGCTGACCGAGGGCGTTATCGTCAACACCTGCGCGGTCACGGGCGAGGCCGAGCGCCAGGCGCGCCAGGCGATCCGCCGCGCGCGCCGGCGCAATCCCGATGCCACCATCATCGCCACCGGCTGCGCCGCCCAGCTCGACCCCGCAGGCTACGCCGCGATGCCGGAGGTCGACCGGATCATCGGCAACCGGGAGAAGCTCACGCTTGAAGGCCTAGCACCGGAGGCGCACGAGCGCGTCGCAGTGGGCGACATCATGGCGGTGCGCGAGACCGCCGGCCATCTGATCGCGGGCTACGAGGCTCGTTCGCGCGCGTTCGTTCAAGTGCAGAACGGCTGCGACCACCGTTGCACCTTCTGCATCATCCCCTTCGCGCGGGGCCCGAGCCGGAGCGTGCCGCTCGGCGCCATCGCGGCCGAGGTGCGGGCGCTGGTGGCGGCCGGCCATCGCGAAGTGGTGCTGAGCGGTGTCGACCTCGGCCACTACGGCGCCGACCTGCCAGGACAGCCGAGCCTCGGCGAGGCGGTGCGCCGACTGTTCCAGGCGGTGCCGGAGCTGCCGCGGCTCCGGCTTTCCTCCATCGACCCGGTGGAGGTCGACCCGGTGCTGGAGCGGCTTTTCGCCGAGGAGGCGCGCCTGATGCCGCACCTCCACCTCAGCGTCCAGGCGGGCGACGACCTGGTGCTCAAGCGCATGAAGCGTCGCCACAGCCGCGCCGACGTGCTGTCACTCTGCGAACGGCTGCGCGCGCTCCGGCCGGGGATCGCCTTCGGCGCCGACCTGATAGCGGGCTTCCCCACCGAGACGAACGCGATGTTCGAGAACACGCGGCGCCTGATCGAGGACGCCGGGCTGGTCTGGCTCCACGTCTTCCCCTATTCGCCCCGCCCCGGCACGCCGGCGGCGCGCATGCCCCAGGTGCCTGGGCCCGAGCGCCGCACCCGCGCCGCCGCGCTGCGCCGTGCTGCGGACGG
This sequence comes from Alphaproteobacteria bacterium, assembly GCA_022820945.1. Lineage (GTDB taxonomy): Bacteria > Pseudomonadota > Alphaproteobacteria > UBA828 > UBA828 > WTGU01. The sequence continues at coordinate 30,989 of JAJEEP010000011.1, forward strand.
CCCGCGCCGGCGCTTCCTGAAGGGCCGCATCAGCCATAAGAGCCGCGTGCTGCTGGAGACGCCCGAGACTGGGCGCGACGAGTGCTTCGCCGAGGTCGCGTTCGATCGTCCTGCGGGCGAGCCGGGCGCCTTGGTGCAGGCGCGTATCACCGGCGTGGCGGGCGATCGCCTGGTCGGGACCGCGGCCTGATGGCGCGGAAAGGGGGCGGCGGGCGCGGCCTGCTCGCGCGCCTCAAGGCGGGCCTTAGACGCACCTCGAACAGCCTCACCGGCGGCATCGGGGCCATCTTCACCGGCCGCCGCCTCGACGACGACGCGCTCGAAGAGCTGGAAGAGCTGCTCATCGCCGGGGATCTCGGTGCGGCGACGGCGGCCGAGCTCACGGCAGAGCTCGCCCAGCAGCGCTTCGGCAAGGAAGTGACCGCTGCCGAGGTGCGCCAAACGCTCGCCGGCCAGATCGCCGACCTGCTCGCCCCGGTCCAGGGTACGCTTGCCGTCGATGCGGACGCCAGGCCTCACGTGATCCTGGTGGCCGGCGTCAACGGCACCGGCAAGACCACCACCATCGGCAAGCTCGCCCAACGCCTCACGCGCGAGGGCCGCAGCGTCATGCTGGTCGCGGGCGATACCTTCCGCGCTGCCGCCGTGGAGCAGCTCACGATCTGGGGCGAACGGGCCGGCGCGCCGGTCGTCGCGCGTCAGGACGGCGGCGATCCCGCCGGCCTCGCTTTCGACGCGCTGGAGCGCGCGCGGGCGGAAGGCATCGACGTGCTCCTGATCGATACCGCCGGCCGGCTGCAGAACAAGGCGCACTTGATGGCCGAGCTGCAGAAGATCGACCGCGTGCTCAAGAAGCTCGATCCGCGCGCGCCGCACAGCCGCCTCCTGGTGCTCGATGCCACCACCGGCCAGAACGCGCTCAATCAGGTCGATGTCTTTCGCGAGGCCATCGCCGTCGACGGCCTGGTGATGACCAAGCTCGACGGCACGGCGAAGGGCGGTGTGCTGGTGGCGCTCGCACGACGCTTCGACGTGCCGGTGGTGGCAATCGGCATCGGCGAAGGGATCGACGACCTGCGCCCCTTCGAGGCCCGCGCCTTCGCCGCCGCCCTGATGGGCCTCGACGAATGAGTCGCCGAATTCAGCGGTGTGCGGGGATGCCCGGGCGGTAGTCGCCGACGTCGCCCACGGGATTGGTGAAGGGGGCGAAGTCGCCGCTATCGGGCGCCTCCGCATGATGGCGAAGCGCCCAGGTCACCGAGGGGAAGGCGAGGGAATCCCACGGGATCCCGTTCGGCTCGAAGAGCTCCACCTCCAGGCTCTCGAATCCCGGCGCGATCTCGGGCCGCACCAGGTGAGCCCGGTAGAAGAGCTGTACCAGGCTGATCCGGGGAATGGTGTAGACCGCGAGCAGCGCGTCGATCGCGATCTCGGCACAGGCTTCCTCCTCGGCCTCGCGCCGGGCGCCCTCGGCGGGCTCCTCGTGCAACTCCAGGAAGCCAGCCGGCAGCGTCCAGAAGCCGGCCTGCGGCTCGATGGACCGTCGGCAAAGGAGGATACGCCCTTCCCAGGTCGCGACCGAGCCGACGACGATCTTCGGGTTCTCGTAGCGGATGAAGCCACACGCGTCGCAGACCAGGCGCGGTCGGTCGTCCCCCTCGGGCACCCTGCGCACGATCGGGCCGCCGCTGTTCGGATAGCGCCCCATGAGCCGAGTATGAGGCTCGCGCTCACCGCGAGTCCAGAGATCCGGTCGCCGGTCGGGGGTCGAAAGCCGCCTCGGCCAGCCGGCCGAACGACACGAGGTCGTGATTGGCGATACCGAATGGCGCGACTCATGTTATGCCCTACCGGCCAGACACGATGATGCCGGCCCGCTGCGTGCGCGCGGCGCAGGGACCGCGCGCCAACGTCAGGAGGAGATGGACCGGTGAGACTCTGCAGGAGACGCTTCGTTCAGGCCTCTGCCATAGCCGCCGCGTCGTCGATGGCGCCGGTGCCGCACTTCATCGGGAGCGCGGTCGCGGAGGAGGCGGCATCCGCCGCGCACGGGCTCTCGCTCTTCGGCGACCTCAAGTACGGCCCCGAATTCGCACACTTCGACTACGTGGCCCCCGACGCGCCCAAGGGCGGCGTCCTGCACCTCGCCACGGTCGATACCTACAGCACGCTCAATCCGTTCACGCTGAAGGGCACGAGCGCGGCGGGTGCGGTCCTGCCCTTCGAGAGCCTGCTGGAAGGCTCGGCGGACGAAGCGGACGCCGCCTACGGACTGGTCGCCGCAAGCGTCGCGCTCGCGCCCGACCGGCGCAGCGTCCGCTTCCTCCTGCGGCCCGAGGCGCGCTGGCACGACGGCACGCCGATCACGGCCCGCGACGTGGCGTTCTCGTTCGAGATTCTCACGACCGAGGGCCATCCCGCCTTCGCCAACCAGCTGGCCGGAGTCGACCGGGTCGAGACCGCCGGCGATCGCGAGGTCACGTTCCATCTCGCCGATCCCGACAACCGCAAGCTGCCGCTGATCGTGGGCGGGCTCTCCATCGCCTCCGAGGCCTATTACCGGGACCGCGCGTTCGGCGAGACGACGATGGAGCCGCCGCTCGGCAGCGGCGCCTATCGCGTCGCCAAGGTCGATCCGGGACGCTCGGTCACCTACGAGCGCGTCGCGGACTACTGGGGCGCCCGGCTCCCGCTCAATGTCGGCCGCTACAATTTCGAGACCATCGTCTACGACTACTACCGCGACCGCACGGTGCTGGTGGAGGCGCTGAAGGCGGGCGAGTTCGACCTCCACGAGGAGTTCACGTCCAAGGTCTGGGCGACGCAATACGATATCGCGGCGGTCGAGGAAGGATGGCTCGTCAAGGACGTGCTGAAGGACAACACACCGTCGGGCGTGCAGGCCTTCTTCTTCAACACTCGCCTGCCGAAGTTCCAGGACCGCCGCGTGCGTGAGGCGCTGGCCTACGCCTTCGACTTCGAATGGCTCAACAAGAACCAGTTCTATGGCCTCTACGACCGCATGGCGAGCTACTTCGAGAACTCGGAGCTCGCGGCGCGCGGCCTGCCGTCGGACGCCGAGCTCGCCCTCCTCGAGCCCCACCGTGGCGCCGTGCCGGAGGAGGTCTTCACCAAGGCCTTCGTGCCGCCCGCGACCGACGGCTCCGGCAACAACCGGGGCAACCTGCGCGCCGCACGCGCCCTGCTCAAGGAGGCCGGCTGGGTTACCGAGGAAAGGAAGCTCGTCAACGGCGAAACCGGCGAGCCGATGACCGTCGAGTTTCTCTATTTCGAGCCCACCTTCGAGCGTATCTATGCGGTCTTCGCCCGCAGCCTCGAACGCCTCGGCGTGGGCGTGACCCTCCGCCTCGTCGACGGCGCGCAATACGAAGAGCGGCTGAAGACCCACGATTTTGAAATCACGACGATGCGCTTCGTGTTCAGCCTCTCGCCCGGCGCCGAACTCAACTCCTTCTTCGCGTCCGGCACCGTGGACCAGATCGGCTCGTTCAACATCCCCGGCATCAAGGACCCAGTGGTCGACGCGCTGATCGCCGAGGTCGCCGCCGCGACCGACCGGCCGGGCCTCATCGCTGCGACACGCGCGCTCGACCGCGTGCTACTTTGGGGCCACTACATGATCCCGCAGTGGTACAAGGGGGCACATCATCTTGTATACTGGAACAAGTTTGACCGGCCTGCGCTGAAGCCGCGCTACGCGCGGGGCATCATCGACACCTGGTGGGTCGATCGAGAGAAGGACGACGCCTTGAGGGCCTACCGCGACGGCTCAGCGTGACGGCCGGAAAGGGCCGCCGGCGATCACACCCGGCCTGGACCTGCTCGCCACCCGACCGGTCGAACCCGAGAGAGGGCGAGTGCTGATGGAGAACCGGGGCATCCGGTAGCCCCGCACACGCCGCGACAGCCATGTTCGCCTACATCATCCGCCGCCTGCTGCTGATCATCCCGACGCTTTTCGCGATCATGGTGATCAACTTCGCGATCATCCAGATTGCGCCCGGCGGGCCGGTAGAGCAGGCGATCGCGGAGCTCACCGGCAGCGCGGTCGGCGCCACCGCGCGCATTTCCGGCGCGGGCCCCGGCGAGGTGGGGACGGAGAGCCAGTTCGACATCTCGCAACGCGCAGACACCAGCAAGTACCGCGGCGCCCGCGGCCTCGACCCCGAGCTGATCGAGCGGCTGGAGAAGGAATACGGCTTCGACAAGCCGCCGCTCGAGCGCTTTCTCCACATGATGGGTCAATACGTGCGGTTCGACTTCGGGTCGAGCTTCTTCCGCGACGACCGCGTGGTCGATCTGGTCCTCGACAAGCTGCCGGTCTCGATCTCGCTCGGGCTCTGGACCACGCTGCTGGCCTATCTGATCTCGATCCCGCTCGGCATCGCCAAGGCGGTGCGGGACGGCCAGCGCTTCGACGTCTGGACCAGCGGGGTCATCATCGTTGGCTACGCGATCCCCAATTTCATCTTCGCCATCCTGCTGATCGTGCTCTTCGCCGGCGGCAGCTACCTGGACTGGTTCCCGTTGCGTGGACTTGTCTCCAACGACTTCGGCGAACTCTCCCTGCTCGGCCAGATCGAAGACTATTTCTGGCACCTGGCGCTGCCGATCCTGGCCATGGCGGTGAGCGGCTTCGCCACCACCACGATGCTGACCAAGAACTCCTTCCTGGACCAGATCAGCCAGCATTACGTCATCACCGCTCGCGCCAAGGGGCTCACGGAACGCCGCGTGCTCTACGGCCACGTCTTCCGCAACGCGATGCTGATCATCATCGCCGGGCTCCCCGGCGCCTTCATCGGCATCCTGTTCACCGGCGTGCTGCTGATCGAGGTCATCTTCTCGCTCGATGGGCTCGGTCTGCTCGGCTTCGAATCCCTGCTCAAGCGGGACTATCCGATCATCTTCGGCACGCTCTTCTTCTTCACCCTGCTCGGCCTCGTCGTGAATCTGATCGGCGATCTCATGTAC
>JAJEEP010000118.1 GCA_022820945.1 Alphaproteobacteria bacterium
TTGTCGGGATGGCTTCGAACATCGCCGTTGCCAGCAATGCACGCACCCCTAGGCTACCGCCGAAGGAACGGCGGGTTCTGTCGTGAGGTTGTAGGACCTCAAGCAAAACAGTCACTCACGCAGCTTCATGTCGCACGTCCAAAAACTGGACGCGCCCGCCGGGAACCAGCAGGATCTCGGTCGAGAACCGGTCGGAGTCCTCGCCGTCCTTGCGCCAGCGCCGGGTCTGGAGCTTGCCCGCGACGTAGACCAAGCGGCCCTTCTTCGCGTGCTTCTCGAGCATGTCGACCAGACCGTTCTGGAACGTGACGACGCGGTGCCACTCCGTCCGATCCACCCGGTCGCCGCTCTGCCGGTCGATGTAGCTTTCGTCGGTGGCGATGCTCATGTTGGCGACGCGCCCGCCGCTCTGCAGGTGGTTGATGGCGACGTCGTCGCCGAGGCGCCCGATCAGTTGCACCCTGTTCTCTCCGAAAGCCATGATTAGTCTCCTGTCATTCCTGGTTGATGACGATGGGTTGACGAACGGGTCGGGAACCGCTCTCGATCCCTTCCCCGTTCACCCCTCTCAAAGCTCTTCACCACCTCTCCTTCGCCGTCCGCCCCGAGGCCTGCCGGGTGGCCGACGACCTTGCCTGCGGCACGGACGAAAACGCCGGCGGTAATCACCGGGAGAGCGTCCGGAACGTCGCAGAGACGCGCGTCTCGCTGCGGCCGGCGTTGGCGGCGGGATCGATCCCGTGCATCCACCCGCTGCGGGCAGGTCCTCGCAGGACGAGTGCGGAGCGGCGAGGCAACAGGGCGACCTCGTCGGACGCCAGCCCCTCGCGGAGGTAGGGGCGGGCCGAGCGGGGCCGGAAGTTCATGGTCCAGGCGTCGGCGAGCGAGAGCGACACGACGATATCGCCGAAGGACTGGTGATCGGCGTGCATGCCGATCCCCTGGCCGGGCCGGTACTCATTGACGATGCACTGCTCGGGCATGGCCCCGTCGAAGTACGGTGCCAGTCTGGCCCCGATGACCTCGGCCCAGCGAGGGAACGGGGGCGCCGGGTCGTGGCGGCCGTTAGCGGGGCCGCGGTAGTTGTACCTGAACCCGTAGTGCTGCACGCGGCGGCTGAGGTCGGTCATCCAGGGCGCCTGGGAGATGCGCAGCAGGATGCGCTCCTCCTCGGCCTCGGTGACGACGTCGGGCACCAGCGTGGCGCCATGGTCGAAGATGCTCGCGGTGTCGCGGGTCATGGTCTCCCTCTCCTCGTGTAAGCGGACGCCCGCACCTGCGCATGGCTCCGCCTCCGGCGCCGGCTCGAGAACGATGACCGTGCCCGGCATGTCCGCGAGACAGGCGGTGATGAGTGGGCGCACCGCCCGCCAGTCGAGTCCGCCCAGGCCGCACCCGACCGGCGGGATGGCGATGGAGCGGATGCCGTGACTTGTGAGGATTGAGGGGAGGCAGCGCAGCCCGGCCTCGATGTCGCCGATCGCGCTGCGGTCGCGCCAGTGACGCTTGGTGGGGAAGTGGACGATCCACCGGGGCGTGTCGCGGCCGGTGTCGAACACGAACATGCGGCCCGGCCGCAGCCGGTCCTCAGCGCAGGCGCGGCGGTAGGCGTGGAAGGCGTCGGGGTGGCGGCGCTTGAACTGGAGGGCGAGGCCGGCGCCTGCGACGCCGACGCAATTGACGGGATTGACGATGGCCTCGGCAGGCTGGGCGAAGATGTCGCCGTGCGTGAAACGGATCATGAGATGCTCCCATCTTCCGGGGGGCCGAATCAGGCCGGACGAGTGCCGGGGGACGGTGCGGCGCGGATCTCCTTGAGCCGCTCGCACACTGTGCGCGGGTGCATGGAGCCCAGGTTCAGCACCGGAATGCCGTAACGGCGGGCGATGCGAATACCCTGGCCGGTGCCTCCGGAGATCAGGCCCCGCTCGGTCCACGCGACCACGGCATGGACGGGCGTGTCGGTGTCCACCGCAAGGATGCTGACGTTCCGGGCGTGGAGCTTCCGCGCCGCGGGCGAGCAGCGGTGCCATGCGGGATGCAGATCGGCGGCGATGCCGAGGCATGTGCGCACCCGGTCGGGCGAGAGGGTGCGGCAGTCGGGCCCGGCGTTCCCGCGGTATCCGGGCCACGGCAGGAACACGGTGCGGCACTGGGCCGGGACTCCCGCTGCGAATGCCGAGTCGGCCCCTGCCGCGCCGCCGCTATTCAGGTGCCACCCCCGGCGCGCGAGCCAGGCGGCCATGGTGGTCACGACTTCGAGCACGGACGATGGCGTGGCGCGCGATCCGATGCCGGCATAGACGAGCTGTGTCACGGGTCCTCTCCCTCCTCGGATGGCTTCACCCAAAGGAAGCTCGTCACCCACTCTCCTTCCGGGTCGGGGATAGCGGCGACGGCGCTCGTCGGAACGCCGGGGAGGGAAGCAGCGGCCGCCGGCAGGTGGAACAGGTGCGGCACGGCCGGGTCACGGATCGGCAATGCGTGTCCTGCGTGCAGGAACGAGACCGCCAAAGCGCAGAATGAGCGCACCGGTAGGGGCGCGGCGGGCAGAAGCTGGCAGGGAGGGGGCGTGAGTCCGCAGCGGAGCCGTTCACGCGGTCCGATCGAGGAAGGCGCGTGGAGAGAGCACCTCGACCGTCGCGTATCGCGGCTCGGTGAAGTCGCGCGCGTTGCCCGTGATCAGAACGGCGCCGCCGGCCATCGCGGTGGCGAGATAGATCTCGTCGTCAGGATCTCGCAGGCCGAACAGGGTATCGGCCGGCTCGACGACGACGGCAACACGCTCGATGTCGCCGATCATCGCTTTCAAGTCATCGCGGTAGGCGGCGTGTTTGGGCCGTGCGGCGACGGACTCATACTCCGCCAGTATTGGATCGGAGAGGACGATATCGTGGTTCCGCACCACGTTGTCGACGACCGCCCGGCAGGTGCCGTCGATGCGCGCCGCGGACACGATGACGTTGCAGTCGAGGACGACCGTCATGTCTCACGGCTGCGGCGTTCCCGGCGCGATTCGTCAATATCGGCGATGACGTCCTGCATAACCTCGTCTTCGGAGCGTCCGATGTCCTCGGGCAAGGGCGGTCGCGAGGCGAGCGCGGCCGCGATGCGGTCGGCGGCCGCGTCGCGGTCTACTAACTGCTTGGGGCGGAAGAGGATGCCGTCGCCGACGAGGGTCGCCTCCATGATGTCGCCTTCACGAAGATCGATGCCCTTTCGCAGCCTGGCGGGAATGGTGACCTGGAACTTCGACTTGACGGTGACCAGGGGCATGGCGTCCTCGCGCGGCATGAGTTGGAATTTCGTACATTTTTACTTCTGCACATGACATCGGGCAAGCGGGTAGCGCTGCGGCGGCTGTCGAGCAGCGGCGTCCAGGTGACTGAATTCTCTTTCGCTTGCCCGCGGGGCCATGACCGGGCGCACGATCGGCCACGATCGAATTCTCAGTGCAGCGTCTCGTCGCGGGGACCCGCGGCCATGGAGCGGGCGACCAGCCTGCTCCAGGCGTCGCGGTCGAGTCCGAGGCGCCGGTTAAGCCTGTCGCACAGGCGCTCCGCATCGGCCAGCGTGAGCGCAACGAGCGCAGTAGGGATGTAGCCGTCCATCCCCTCGAAGACGATGCGGATCTGCTGCGGCTGGTCGGGCAGCTCGTAGGAGGGCGCGAAGGCGTAGACCGGCTCTTCGGGTAGCTCGTGCGTGGTCATCGAATATGTCCTTGTTGCAGTGGGGCGGAGCCGCCCACGCGGATGCGGGCGGCAACGTGCGCCGAGCGGCGGATCGGCGCCGGCGGCAGGATGTCAGGACGCCTGCGGCGCCGCGATGGGCCAGCGGTCCATGACGCGCTCCAGCGTGTCGCGGTCGGGCGCGAACAGGCGGGTGCGCCACGAGACGATCTCGGCGATGCAGCCCATGCGCTTGAGTGCGTCGGTATCTCCGTCCGCGGGGCCTTCGATCTCGATGCGGTTGGCCCCCATCAGGCGGCGCCGCGCAAGCTTCCAGCCGTTGGCGAGGGGGAAGGACGCGCCCCGCACCATGATCTCGTCGTGGATCTCGGCGGCGGTGAGGCCGGGGCCGCCGTCGAGACCGAGGGCGGCACGGAACTCGGTGACCTCGGCGGGGCCGAGGACGCGACCGATCAGGTGCTCGCCGTCGTCGCAAACGAGGCGGCGAACCCGCATGCTCTCGTCAGGCAGCCGGTCCCAGATCGGCAGCAGCAGGCCCGCCACCAGCCAGAAGCGTGACTCGCGGTGCGACGGCAGCCCCGCGATCTCGGCGTCCCAGAGGGCGCGCCATTCGTTGCCGTGCGCCCTCCGCCAGTTGGAGGCATCGAGGGCGGACTGCGCGACGGTCTCGCGCGAAGCGGGACGGACCAGGCGCGCGCGCTCCTGCACGTCGCCGTCGTCGAGGGTGCGCGACGGCGCGTCCATGACCAGCGCCGCCCGCTTCGACTGGCCGTTGACGATCAGCAGCGGCGGGTTGCCGAACGTGGCGGCGTGGAGCTCGATGGCGGCATCGGCGCTCAGCGGCTCCAGCCGGTCCTTGCGGGCGATCTCGACGATCTCGGTCTCGGCGCCGGAGCCCTCGTGGGTGAACACGGACTCGCGGGAGGCGACCGAGAGCGAGTCGGCAGCGATGGTCTCGACGCCGCGCTCGAAGGTCCCGGCCTCGATGGCGATCTCGATGTTGGCCTCGATGCGGGTCTCCAGCGCGCCGAAGAGCTGGTTCTGCTCGTCGATGGGGAGCGCCAGCAGCCGGTTGAGGAACTGCGGCATGGGCGGCAGGTCTTCCTTGAGGCCGCCCTCGTAAGTGAGCTTGAGGCCGGTGGCCTCCTCGAAGTCCTTGAGTGACCAGCCCGCGATGTGGCCCCGCCAGAGTGCGATGTAGAACTGCCGCAGTGCCGATTTGGCGTAGAGGCTCTCAAGATTGTCGCTGGGCCTGAACAGCGCTGTGTCGTCGCCCCCCATGGCGGTCTGGGAATCCCGTTGTCCCCGCGTGATGGCGCCGAGCGAGTCCAGCCTCCGCGCGATGGTGGCGATGAACCTCCTCTCGCCCTTCACGTCGGTGGCGACAGGACGGAAGAGCGGTGCTGAGGCCTGGTGCGTGCGGTGGGTCCGGCCCAGCCCCTGGATCGCCTGGTCGGCCCGCCAGCCGGGCTCCAGCAGGTAGTGGATGCGACGCTCGGTATTGGGACAGCCGAGATCGGCGTGGTAGCTGCGGCCGATGCCGCCCGCCATCGAGAACACCAGGATGCGCTTCTCCCCGTCCATGAAGGCGGCGGTCTCGGCGAGGTTGGCGGATCCCGGCCGCGAGCGCAGCGCCAGGCGCTCGCCCCTGGCGTCCTCGATCCTTAGCACGCGGCGTGAGCGGCCGGTGATTTCGGCCACGGCATCGTGCCCGAAGCGGTGGACGATCTGGTCGAGAGCCGACTGCACCGGGGGCAGCGCGCCGAGCTTCTGGATCAGCGCATCGCGCTTGGCCAGGGCTTCCTGGCAGAGCACCGGGTTGTTGTCGGCGTCGAAGACGGGCCGCGACATGAGGTTGCCGTCGTCGTCCTCGAAGGGCTCCTGCAGCTGCACCGGGAAGGCGTGCTCCAGGAAGTCGAGCACGTATTCCCTTGGGGTCAGGTCGATGGAGAGGTCGTCCCATTCGGACGCCGGGATCTCGGCGATGCGGCGCTCCATCAGCGCCTCCCCGGTGGAGACCAGCTGCACCACCGCCGACCGCCCCGCTTCCAGGTCCGCCTCGATGGCGCGGATCAGCGAGGGGCACTTCATCGAGGTCAGCAGGTGGCCGAAGAAGCGCTGCTTGGCGCCCTCGAAAGCCGAGAGCGCGGCGGACTTGGCGTTCTTGTTGAGGGTGGACTCCCCGTCCTCGATGCCGGTCGCCTTCAGGGCCTCCTGGATGTTCTGGTGGATGATCTTGAAGGCGCCCGCGTAGGAGTCGTAGATGCGCCGCTGCTCCGGCGTCAGAGGGTGTTCCAGGATGTCGACCTCGACTCCGTCGTAGCTCAAGGCCCGGGCCTGGTAGAGACCCAAAGCCTTGAGGTCGCGCGCCACGACTTCCATGGCGGCCACGCCGCCGGCCTCCATGGCAGCGATGAAGGCGGTGCGGGTCTCGAAGGGGGTCTCGCCGGAGGCCCAGAGCCCGAGGCGCCGCGCGTAGGCGAGGCCGGGCACGGTGGTGGCCCCGGTGGCGGAGACGTAGAGGATGCGGGCGTCGGGCAGTGCGTTCTGCAGGCGCAGTCCAGCACGGCCTTGCTGCGAGGGCTTCACCTCGCCGCGCGAGCCCTTGGACCCCGCCGCGTTGGCCATGGCGTGCGCCTCGTCGAAGACGATCACGCCCTGATAGGCGTGGCGCTCCTCCTCGCCCTCACCGTCCGCGAGCCAGGCGACGATCTGGTCGAGGCGGGAGGGCTTCCCCTGCCGCGCGGGGGAGCGCAGCGTGGCATAGGTGGCGAAGAGAATTCCCTGGGCATGGGGGATGTCGGCCCCCTGGCGCACCTTGCCGAGGGGAATGACGTCTTCGGCGCGTCCGCCGACGGCGCACCAGTCCCGGCGCGCGTCCTCCAGCAGCTTGTCGGACTGCGAGAGCCAGAGCGCGCGCTTCCGTCCCCTCAGCCACTGGTCGAGAATGATGGCGGCGACCTGCCTTCCCTTGCCGCAGCCGGTGCCGTCGCCCAGCATCCAGCCTCGCCGGAAGCGGACCGGATCGGACAGCGGCTCGTCGGCGTCGACGGTCTTGCCGTCGTCTTCGGAGGCCGGAGCGGATTCATCGCTGTCGTCATCGCCGTCGGCGTCGACGCGCTGCACGGTCTCCCAGCCGGCGCCGATGCGGTACTCGGCGGCGAGGTGGCGCTGGTGAGCCTGGCCGGCGAGGACCACGCTCTCGAGCTGGGCGTCGGAGAGCTGCCCCTCGGCCACCACCTTCTCGGGCAGCATGGGGCGGTAGGACGGCATGGGATGCGCCACCGCCGCCATGGCGCCGGACTGCACCAGCGGCGTCGGGTGGTCGATTGCGCCGGGTACGTGGATGCTGGAGGCCCGCCAGCGCGCGTAGGGACCGGAGGGCTGCGCGGCCCCGGCGGGACCGCCGCCGGCAGGCACCGCCTGGTAGGCAAGCTCGGACACACACCCCCAGTTGTGTTCGACCGTTGTCGTCTCCTGCGGCGCGGTGCGGGTCCGCTTCGCTCGCGTGGGCCGGGACCGTCTCGACAGTGTCGGCGCCTGGCCGAACAGGTCGGTGCCCGGCACGGGCTCGATGGGGCGGCGCGCCGGCACGGTACCGGTGACCGCCTGCAAGAGGTGGTTGGCGTCGCGCACCGGATGGCCGGCATAGACCCGCGCGTGCTTCTCGCCTCCCCTGTCGAGCACGGTGAGGCGGGTGTCGAAGGTGGTGCCGCGCCGCGCATACGCACGACCGTCGATGGGCGCGGTGAACACGGCATGGGCCGGCGGGTCGAGCGATGCGAAGGCGTTCGCCCAGGCGGCGTCGCCGGGGACGCAGTGCGCCGACGAGATCGCCACCAGGCGCCCGTCCGGCGGCAGCATCGAGACGGCCGACCTTATGTGATGCAGATCGACGTGATGGCGGATGCGCTCCACGCCGGGGCTGGCCGAGAAGGGCGGGTTCATCAGCACCACGGTGGGCCTGAGCTCGGGCAGGCGGTCCCTGATCGACTCCGCGTTGTGGCGGGTGACGGAGCTGCCGGGGAAGAGTCCGGCGAGAAGGCCCGCGCGGACGGCGGCGATCTCGTTGAGGTGTAGCGCGCCGGCGGCGTCGTCGCGGAGCGCAAGCTGCGCCATCACCGCCAGCATGCCGGTGCCTGCCGAGGGCTCGAGCACGACGTCCCCGGGGCGGATCATGGCGGCCTGCAATGCGGCGTAGGCCAGCGGCAGCGGCGTCGAGAACTGCTGATACTTGAGCTGCTCCTCCGAGCGCCGGGTCTGGGATGGCTCCAGGGCCGCCAGGGTTTCCAGCATCCGCAGCATGGCGGCGGGGCCGCCGGCACCGGCGCCGGCCTCTCGGCGCATGGCGCGGCCGTAGCGCTGGAGGAACAGCACCAGCGCCGCTTCCACCGCCTCGTAGGAATCCTTCCAGAGCCAGGCGCCGTCCGCGTCGGAGGCGCCGAAGGCGGAGGTCATCGCCTCGCGCAGGGTGCGGGCATCGAGCGCTTTGCCGACCTCCAGGACGGGCAGCAGGGTGCGGGCCGCGGTCAACAGCGCGGTGGGAGGCGACGGTGACTGCGGAGCCGTGGGCTCGGCGATCGTGGTGGCGGGGAGTGCGGCGGCAAGCGGACGTGCAGAGACGGCCGGCGCCGGATGGGCGTCGAGCATGGGCAGGCTCCGTGCGGGAAAGGCGTGGAACCGGCGCGGACTGGACGCGAAGCATCACTCTCGCCCCGCCCCGCCGGACTGCCCCCGGCCGACTGGCCGACCTCCTTCCGTGGTGGGGCGCGGCAGGGGAGCAGATCGGCAACGGGGCGGGGTGGACAGGTTCGGGAAGGAAGAGGCAGGCCGGTCGGAGGGCTGCGGTCGGGGCTGCGGCATGGGTCGCCCGGACGGTGCGTCGGGCGGATGATGGGGCCGGGGCGCTTCAGAGCAGGCCTTTCGTGCGGAAGCTGAAGGCGTCGCTCGGCGCGACGACAATATGGTCGTGGAGGTCGACGTCGATGGTCTTGAGGGCGTCGCGCAGGCGGGCGGTCATCTCTACGTCCGCCCTCGACGGCGTGGGGTCGTTCGAGGGGTGGTTATGCAGGACGACGAGGGCGGCGGCGCCCACCTCCAGCGCGCGGACGCAGACCTGGCGGGGATAGACCGGCGTGTGGTTGACCGTTCCGGTTTGCAGCAGCTGATCGCGGATCAACCGGTTCTTGGTGTCGAGGTACAACGCGTGGAATTCTTCGACGTCCCGGTGCGCCGCCAGGGTGCGGCTGTACTCGACGACTTTCTCGTAGGTCGCGAGCTGGGGATGGAAGCTCTCGGGCAGCGCGGCTTTCGCCATCGCGATGGCGAGCGCCTCGGCGGTCTTGACGGCGGCGATGCCGGCCTCGCCGAGTCCGGCGACCGCCCGCAGCGCGTCGGGCCGGGCCGCGAGGACGCGGGCGGGCGATCCGAAGGTGTCGAGCAGGACAGCGGCGAGTCTCTCGGCCTCAGCGGCGGGGTGCAATCCCGCCAGCAGGAGCTGAAGCAGCTCCCGGTCGTCGACCGCCTCGCGCCCGGCACGGAGAAGGCGCGCGCGCAGCTCGTCGTGGCCAATGTCGGTGGGGTGCTGCACGGAGGGCGTGGGAAACAACGTCACGTCGCGCAGGCCGGGGGCGGGCGCATCGGAGAGACTCATCGCCCTGCGCTCCGGAGCCTGGCCACGAGCGCGTCGACCATATTCGGATCGGCGCGGCATGCCTTGCCCCAGCCGCGCAGGTTGCGCTCGAATTCCTCCAGCGCACCGAGATGGGCGTCGAAGAGCGGATCATCGGACGTGGCCGCGAGGACGGAGTTGCCGGAGACGGCAATGCCGGTGATGGCGGGGTCGGTCATCGGCTCCAGGACCAGCAGCCAGCAGAGGAAGGCCGCGAACATCGGCGAGAGGTTCTCGCCCCGGCGCGGGTCCATGGGGTGCATGGCCGGAGACGGTGCGGGAGGCAGGTCGGGGATGGCGAGGGCGGCGCTGGAATGGGGCATGGCACGGCTCCATGGCGGGGAATGGAAACGCCCCGCCGCGGGAGGAGAGACCGCGGCGGGGCGCCGAAGGAGAGCGGGAGGCGGCGCCGGAGTCCTCCAGGTTCCGCACCGCTCGCCCGACAGGAGCCGGCCTCCGCTCCTGGCGGCGCCGGAGAGACTGGGGGAAGGCGCGCTCAGTCGTCTTCGGGGAACATGATGGTGATGGCAGCGCGACCCTCGTCGCCGGCGCCGATCGCCACGATGGGGAAGTGCTTGCGGGGCGGACGGTTGCTGTCGCGGAGGTCCTTGCGGACGTCGCGCACCAGCACGCACATGGTCACGCGGTCGCTGTCGGAGGCGCGGAGCGCGTAGTGGCGCGCCATCCAGAGGACGTCCCAGAGGCGCCCGCGCTCGTCCTGGAAGCCGCGGTACCCCTCGGGAAGGGCGACGAGTCGGGTCCAGACGGTGCGCGTGAGCGCGACGGGGATGTTGAAGCCCGCTTCGCGCGCGGTGTCGGAGACGTCGACGAGGACGCCGTCCTCGATCGCCTGGGCGCGGGAATAGGTGGAGATGACGGGACCGAATGCGGCGGCGTTGCCGGGTTCATTGGGCATGGTCGATTCCCTCCCAACCCTGGACGCGGACAATTGCCTTGCCGCCGACGACCTCGACCTCGGGGGCGCGATCGGGGCGGGGACGGACCGTGACCACCGGCTTGTTGCCGGGCGGCGGCGGCGGATCGGAGACCTCCGTGGTGACGGTGGCAGCGGGGTCAACGAAGCGTAAGTGGACCGTGCCGCGCGTCACCTCGACGACGCCGGGCGGGCGGGGGCCGGTGAGAGTGACGACCGGCGGCTCGCCCTTCTCCGTGAACCTGGCCGGCACGGGCAGAGACTTGCCGTCGTCCCACGGATCCTCGTCCCGGCCCATGCAACAAGCATCGACATGAGTGGGGCCACAATGATCCACGCTTTTCCAGTTGGGGTCGTCGTTGGTCGCCTCGATAGCCTTCTCCAGCGCCTCCTCGAGGGTCTCGGCTTCGACCGAGACGGTGTTGGCGTACCAGGTTGGATACGAGGCTTGCACCGTGTACCAGGTCATGCGGCCACCCCCTTCGGCGCCGGGGTCGCGGGCCCGAACTCCACCGCGACCTTGCCTTCGCGGACCTTGATGGAGACCTCGCGGTCGCGCGGCATCACCCAGAGGATCTCGCGCCAGACGGCCTCGGCGATGGTGTGCTTCCTGGCCTCGTCCTCCGTGGCAAGCAGCTTGATCGCCATGTGCATGGCGTCCTGGTCGAAGCGGGCGGACTGCGTGTCGTAGCTGTCGGCGTCGGCGTCGTCGGATGCCGAGAAGTAGCTCGCGTGCAGCAGCCGCGTGAGCTGCATCGGCGTGAGCTTGCTGTCCCTGGTCACCAGAGGACGGGCGTCCTCGACCCAGGACCCGTCCTCGCCGAGGAAGGCAACGTCGGCCGGCACGGTCATGGTCTCGGGCGCCCCGTCGCCCCGCTCGATGCGGAGGTGCATGTCGATCCTGTCGGGCCGGGCGAGCGTGTCGGGGAGGCCCGGCGCGGTAGGCATTCCGGAGACGGGGTCGGGCGCCTCCCGCAGCACGTCGATGGCGTGGGTCACGCCGGCCTCCATGACCTCGATTCGGAGATCGGTCACGCGTGCGAGCGCGTCGTACCAGGCATATCCCTCGAAGCGCGTGTCGGCTTCGAACAGGGATCCCGCGCCGGCGATTCCCGCCTTGTCCGCCGCGCGCCAGAACGCCTGCTGATCCTGCGTCTCCGGATCGAGGGCCATGACCAGCGTGCGGCTGTCGACGGGCGCGAAGGCCGGGGTATCGCGCCAGTCGTCGATATCGGCGATGCCGGGACGCCAGGGGCGGAGCTCGGCCGGCGGCACGGACAGCGCGATACCGGCCTCGGCCGCCCTCTTGTGATCCTTGAAGGCGATGCGCGGTGCGGGATCGGACGCGGCCATGGCGCGGTAGATCGCGAGGCGGGCCGCCTGGCGCATCTCCTTGAGGAACTCCGTCTCGACGGCTTCGCGGCGGGCAGGCAGCACCAGCTCCAGCTCGGGGCAGGCCTCGATGTCGGCGCGCACCGACCAGGTGCCGCTCTCGACCGCATCGACCGAAGGCAGGCGCACGGAAAGCGTGAGGCCGTGGAAGTTGAGGTCGGGTTGGTTGAAGCCGGTGAGCCTGTTCCTGAAGACGCCGAAGGCGAGGCCGCGCCAGCGCTCGGCGTGGACGGCACCGTCGAGGAAGGCCTTCCGCTTGCAGGGTATGCCGTTGAAGGTGACGGGCAGCGGGCAATAGCGGGCGGCGTCCGCGAGAGCGCCTTCGATCGTGGGGAGGCTCTCGTGGGCCATGAAGGAAATCGCGGTGCCGTGGGGCCAGGGGGCGTCGCCCTCGACCACGGCGGCCTCCTGCTTGCCAAGGAAGCAGTCCGGCGTGAGCGCGACCCGCCAGCCAGGCGCGAGATCCAGCAGAGGCCCGCGCGCACGCGAGGAGACCGTGCAGCCGCGCTTGGACAGCGCATAGACCCCCATGCCAGCGGGGTCCTCGCGCTGCGCGGTGTCCTGGTCCCAGCCGCTCTCGCCGAAGGAGAGGAGGACGGTGGGATCGGCGATGCCGTCGCCGTCGTCGCTGACGGTGACGCGGATGGCGGCGGAAGGCTGGTCGTCATTGACGACCTCGGCGGTGACGGCGATGCGGGTGGCGCCGCTGCGGCGCGAGTTCTGGATGAGCTCTGTGAACGCCTGGGCGAGCCCGGCATCGAAGAAGCGGGTGACGCGGTCGATGGCGCCGTCGTGAACGCGGGCCCGGATCGTGGCGGGGACACTCGTGCCGGGCAGATGGGAAGGATCGGTCATGGCGGTGATCTCCCGTTGATGGGTTGGACGGAAGGGCGCCCCGCCGGATCGGCCGGCGGGGCGCAGGGAAGGAACGCGGCGGCTACGTGCGGCGCAGGAAGGCGGGGATATCCAGCGCGTCGCCGCTGGCGGTATCGTGGCCGTTGCCGGGGACGGGCGGCGCGGGCGGGGCGTCTTCGGCGGACGTATCGCCGTCGCCGTCACCGCCGTTCTCGAAGCCGACGGTGCTGACCATCACCCTGGGACCGCCGCCCGCGACGGGCACGGCGTTCATGGTGTCGATCGCCTCAACGCCGGTGGGGGCGATGGCTTCCCCGTCGGGCACGCCGTTGGACGGCGCAGATGGCGCAGCCTGTTCGGCATCGTCCGCG
This sequence comes from Alphaproteobacteria bacterium, assembly GCA_022820945.1. GTDB lineage: Bacteria > Pseudomonadota > Alphaproteobacteria > UBA828 > UBA828 > WTGU01. The sequence continues at coordinate 12,913 of JAJEEP010000118.1, forward strand.
TCGGGCGTCCGGCCCTCGGGTGCTTCGGCGTCGGGGGCCGGCTCGGGCTGCTCCGCCTGGGCCTCCTGCTGTCCGCCGGACTGCGCGTCGTCCGAAGGTTCCGCGTCCACGGGTGAAGTCTCCTGCGCGGAGTCGGCCTCGGCCGCACCGGGCGCGGGCTCGGTCACCGTCTCACCGGACGCTGCGCCCTCGGCCTGGGCCGGCGTCGCCGCATCGCCGTCGTCGACGTGGCCCGTGTCGAAGGCGGCAAAGCCGGGCGGCACCCAGGCCAGCGCAGCCGCGCGTCCTTCTTTCGGGACGCCCAGAGGCACCGCGTCTCCAGCCGCGAAGGCGGTCTCCATCGCCGTGGCGAGCGCTGCCTTCTTGTCCTTGCGGTGGGTGTGCGCCCACTCGATGCCCAGGGTCTCGCGGGCGACCTTGAGTATCCTGTCCTTGCGCACCCGCGACCAGAAAAATTCGGCGCCGGGCCGGACATGCTCCGCGAACTCGATGTCGAGCCGCGCCACCGTCGCTTCCGTCTCGGGCCGCGCATTGGCCTCAAAGGCGAGCTGGCCCTTGAGCGTGCGCGCGACGCAGGCGGCGAACAACCGCTTCTTGTCCTTAGGGGCAAGCGCCCTCAGCGCGGCGAAGGATTCCGCGCCGTCCTCGATCTCCAGCCAGTCGAAGCGGAGCGAGGAGCGATCTTCCAGCATGGCCTCGCCGGGGCTCGACTCGTGGAACGTGTCGTCGTTGGCACGGAGCGGCGGACGGTCCGGGGTCTCGCGCATGGCGATGTCGAGCGCGTGGTCGTGATAGCCGGGGGTGAACACCGCACGTCCCATCTGGAACAGCATGAGGTCGAAGGCCGCACCGAAGTCGTCGGCGAGGTGCGCCTTGACCAACACCGTGCGGACGGCGCGGAGATCGTCGGCGAGTCCGATGCCCACGCCGGCCTCCTTGCGCGCCTCGGCCTCCGGGTCGGGCCGCGCGGGCGGCATGGCCGGGCCGGAGATGGAGGGGGACTGGATGCCGGAGGTGGCCTGCTGGCCGTCGTCCTGCCCTCCACCGTCATGGGAGGCGGCGCCCGAGTTGGCGGTGTCGGTATCGGCCGGCATGTCCTCGGGCTTCACCAGGCCGTGCACGACCTGGAGCGTGCCGTCGCTGCCGACCGTGACGATGCACCCGGCGATGGCGATATCCTCGGGCTTGAAGACCGCGCGGGCCTTGATGGCCTCGTCGATCTCCGCGAGGCGGGTGTCGATGCCCTCGGCTTCCTCGGCCAGGGTCTCGGTCCACTCGTCGTCGTCCAACTCGGCGAACTCGCCCTGTCGGGTGTGCAGCCGCTCGATCTCGGCCTTCTCCTCGCAGGTCTGCTCGGCCGGCGTGGGGCGCACCCGCCCGAAGCGGGCGAGATGGGACCACTCGACGTCGAGCCGGGCCTCGGCCCACTTCCAGCGAGTCGCGAGCTCGTCCGCCGCCACCTTGAGCCGGTCCATGGCGAGCTGCATCAGTAGCGCGGGGTCCTCCAGCCAGACGCCGTTCTCGTGCTCGTCGGCGAAGAGGTCGCGCAGCACCGGACCGCCTGCCGCCTCATAGGTGTCGATGCCGACGTAGCGGGCGAGCGCGGCACCGGCCGGCACCCGGTCCTCGGTGAGCATGCGCCTGATCTGCCAGTCGGTGGGCCTGTAGCCCTGGTCCTTGACCTGCTCCCACACCGCCATCTGGCGCGCGGTGTCGGTGGTGACGGCGAAAGCCTTGAGGGTAGCCAGGTCGATGGCATTCTCCCGGTAGGCGTCCAGCAGCTCCGGCGCGGCGTGGCCGAGGCGGAGGCGCTGCTCGACGATGCGCTCGGAGACCCCGAAGCGGGCGGCGATGTCGGCAACGGTGGCGCCGGCGAGCGCCAGTGCGCCGAAGGCCTGGACCTGGTCTGCGGGGTGCATTGCGACGTGGAGCACGTTCTCGGCGAGAGAGATCTCGGTGTCGCTCACGCCGTTTTCGATGATGCGGCAGGGCACGGGGAAGTCGGCAGCGATGCTGCCCTCGCGGGCGAGGTCGTTCAGCGCGGCGAGGCGGCGCGCGCCGGCGATGACGGCGAAGCGCTCGCCGCCGTCCTCTCCGGGACCGATGGAGCGGGCCACGAGGTTCTTGATGAGGCCGTGGGCGGCGATGGATGCCTTGAGTTCGGTGAAGGCGGTCTTGCCGGCCTCGGTCCTGCGGACGTTGGCGGGCGAGCGCTCCAGCCGGTCGAGGGGGATGGATCGGATGACGGGGTCGTGCATGAAACGGTCTCCGGGAATGCGTGGATGGGGAGAGGAGCGACTCCCTCCACGGAAATCGATCCTCGCCACGCGGCCGGGCTGACCGGGACACTCGTCGCCGTATCGGCGGGGACATGTGGGAAAGATTCAGTCGGTGCAGTGGCAGTCGAAGGAGGCCGATTCGGCGCTCTCGCCGGAGGATGCCGCCGCATCGTCGAACAGGTCGCGGTGGGCAAGCGCCGCGGCCTTGAGCTCGGCGTAGGTCTCGGCGAGGCGGAAGCGCCTCATGGATTCGCAGGCGCGCCCGTCCGGGGCGGTGCGGTTCGCCACCCTCGCCTCCTGCTCGATCCACCAATCGGCGCGGGATGGATCCGCGCGGATGAGGCGGATCAGCTTGGCCCGGCCCTTCAAGTAACAGAGGTCGCAGTTTCCGGCGTAGGAAGGAATGCCGAGGTCGAAGGGCTGGCGCTTCCACCAGTCAAGGACGTCGGCCTCTCGGACCCCGGCATCGGCAAGCGGCAGCACGGCGCGGGCGCCCGTGCGCGAGCCGCAGTTCATCGCGCGCATTCTCAACACGCGGCGCTGCTCGTCGGCCCGCAGACCGATCACCGAGTGCCAGCGTTTCAGGCCCAACCAGTGACGGGCGTAGGACTCGATGCGGTCTCTTTTCAGAAAGCTACTACATGCGCGGAGTTTAACATTCGGGACGAATCCCTTGCGGTCGATCAGCGCCGCATAAGGCTCGCCTTTTCTGGAGGCGGTGGCGAAGTCGACGACGCGGGTGCGGTGCGGCGCGTCCCACAGATACTCGAGCCAGACGATATCGACCCCCCACTCGCGGCCGCACACGTCCACGAATTGCAGGGTCTCTTCACGTTCGATGCCGGTGTTCGCGAAGATAACGGCCACCGAATCGGGTAACCGACCGCCGTAGGCGTCGACGATCTTCTTGAGCATGAATCCCGAGGTGCGGCCACCCGAGAAGCTGATCACGGCAGGGAGCGGCACACGGTAGGGATTCCGGAGGGTGCGGGGAAGACGGGCGGTGGCGGTCATCGTGCGGACTCCGTGCCCCCGGCGCGGCCGGTCGAGTTCTTGCCGCAATGCCTGTCGGCGTCGGCGATCGCGATGTCGAAGGCATGGACGATGCAGCCGTGATTGGTCTGGTCGTTGTAAGTGGTGGCCTCCGTGTAGTGGCCGAGGGTCAGCGCCCGCACGGTCTTGGTGAGAATGGTCCCGGCCTGGTTGCGGGCCCGCTGCAGCGGCGGCGGAACCTCCAGGGAATCGACGTGGCGGTACATGGCGCAGTTGATCGCGCCGGTGGCGCACCACGAGACGGCGTCCTCGTGTTCGACGCCGACGGGCTCGCCCTCGGCATCGCGCGCGGCGGCGCCCTGGGTCCAGTCCTCGGGCCTGGCGATGAGCGTGCGCGCCTCGACGAGGAGATCGCGCGGAGAGGGGGCGGTGGCGGTCATGGCCGGCTTGCCTCCTTGTCTGGGGCGGAGTCCGCGCGCGCCATGTAGAGGGCGTGGTCGAACATGGCGACGACCTTGGCGTGGCTGTCGTGCTCGTTGAGGCCGATGTAGCTCTGGTGCTCACCCAGCGCGTAGGCGGCGGAGTCGAGCAGGCGCTCGGCCTGGTCGAAGGGGGACCCGGCGAGCTTGCCGTCCGGGGGCCGCTCGGTCAGCACGTGGCTGGCGAGGCCGAGCGCGCCGGCGGCGCAGAAGCGGCAGCCGCCGTCGAAGGTGACGAGGGCGCGGCCGCGCAGGTCGAGGGCGATGGCGCCCTGCGCCCAGCGCTCGGGCCGGGCGATCAGGGTGCGGGCCACGGCGAGGGCGTGGAGCGGGCCGGGAGCGGGCGGCTTGCGCAGGATGTCGAGCGCTTCGTCGAAACACGCCACGGTCATGGCGTGTGCGGCCTCGGAGCTGAGCAGCCAGGGCGTGCCGGTCCACTTGCGGGCCAAGAGGACGGACGCGTCCTTCATGTGCTGCTGGGCGTCGAGGAAGTTGACGTGCGCCGCGCCGGCGTCAGCGGCCGCGCGGTCGAGGGCGCCGACGGCGCCCCACGCGGCGGCGCGGTCCGAACGTCCCTCGCAGGTGTGGCCGTTGGCGTCCCTGGCGTGGTGGTAGTGGCACCAGCGCGCGGGATCGGCGACGATCGCGCGGGCGGTGACGAGAATGGCCGCAAGGACGGTGTGGCGGCCGAGGGTCTCGGTCGAAGGCATCATGCGGAGTTCCTCCGTGGCTCGCGCAGGGGGGCGCGTCAGGGCGGCAGTGCGGCCCGGTGGGACGGGGAGGGATTGCCCGCTCCAGGCCCCGGCCGGCTGCCCCGCGCGGGGCTGCCCGGACCTCCCGGCGGCGGGAGACGGGGCCGTGCTGCAGGCGGCGAGGGTGCGCCGCGCTATCGGGGAGCGTCAGGCGGGGCGGGTCTCGCGCGTGTGCGCCCACGGGCACCTCTCCCACAGCGTGCGCAGCGTGCGCGGCATGCCGCCCCACTCTCCGTCGTTGTGGTTGTAGGAGGGCCAGTCCCGGTCGCGCATCCAGGTGGAGCCGTCGAGCCAGTAGGCGCCGCCGGGGCACCTGCGGCGGATGGGCGCGCCATCGGCGCGGCGCCATTCGTAGCCGATCAGCGGGTGCTCGTGATGCGGGGAGCGGTAGAGGGTGAGCCGCCATTCGTGCTTGCCGATCTTCATCGGATTCGACTGGCGGACGATCCGGTTGCCGCCGAATTCGAACGCGCTTCTCTCCCGCATCACGCGGCCTCCGTGAACGGCTTCATCGTGTAGCTGCACTCGAGGTCGCAATCCGCGCAGATGGCGACCGCCTCGCAGGTGGAGTGCAGCTCCCAGCGCTGCCAGTGAGTGTCCCAGCGCGCCCAGGCGTCCACCCGGACGTTCGTGCCGCCGCAGGCATTGCAGACGGGGCGAACAGGCGGCCCTGCCGCCAGCGCCTTGCGGGCGGAATCCGCGAGTTGCTTGAGATACGCGCCGATGGGAGCGCGCAGCCTGCCCGAATAGATGTTTCGATGGAGCCGGTCGAGATCCAGCATCAGGGCTTCCATCTCGGGGCGCAGGTCGCCCATGCGCTCGCGCTTCTCGTCGAGCATGGCGTTCGCGCCGCATTCAGGGCATTCGCCCGCGGGCACGACGTCGCCCACGGCGACGCGCTCCGGCAGATAGCGGGGCGCGATCGGCTCGCAGTGCGCGACGGTCCCCTTCCATCCGCACTCCCGACAGGTGACGGTTTGTACCTCAGTCATGGTGCTGCTCCTTGAAGTGGGGGGGAACCGGTGGGGCGGGCGGGATTCGAACCCGCGAGGTCGTTCCCTCCAGTTGACTCCGGCTACTTCCGCGCGAAGCGCGTTGACACTTTCTCCGGAGGCTCACGCCCCGATGGCGTCCTTGTTCTCAACCCGCCTCGATGCGCAGGTAGCCGCGCGGAGCGGTGTCGCGCTTCGGTGTCTCGCGGTAGACCGCGACGCGGAAGCCGGATGATCCGAGGTCCTCGACGCGGTAGCTGTACCTGTTGGCGGCAAGCCACATGACGTCGGCGAGGGCCTGCGCGGTCGAGCGGACGCCGAACTTCGTGGCGCGCTCCGGCACCAGCGTGGTGACGATGGTGGCGCTGGGTTCTTGCCTGGCTTCGTCGAGCAAGGCCGAAGCGCTGCACTTGGGGCACTCGCCGGCGGGCATCGGAGTACCGGGCTCGACGCGCTCGCAAGCGTTCTTGAGCGGGCCGCATTGATCCGCCGGCCCGTTCCATCCGCAATACTGGCAGGTGGCCGTGGGCATCATGGCGTGCTCCTTGATTGGTGGTCTGGCGCTCGGCGGAGGGGCGTAGGCGCCGCTCCCCCGACGTCAGCCGTCGATCCTGATGTGCTCGCCCCAGGGCGGCGGCTGGCACCAAAGGCCAACGCCCTCGCCGTAATCAGCCCACACGACCGGGAACGGAGGCTCGACCTCGGGGTATCGGTCACAGTCCAAGTCCGTGAAATACAGGCACACGGCGGGCCGGATGCCCTGCTCCGCGAGGCGGGCGAAGCCCGGCCGGAAGTCGGTGCCCCAGCGTCCCTTCACCACGATTTGCTCGGGCAGCTCGCCCGGCGCGTAGTGCTCTTCGTCCTGCACGGCGGCGTCGACCTGCAGCACCACGATGCGCTCGGGCTCAACCTCGGCCGCGACCTCGCGCACCTCCGACCAGAACGCTGCGAGGGCGTCGCTGTCGACGGAGCCCGAGGTGTCGATGATGACGGCGAGCGTGCCCATCCCCTCGGAGCGGATCGAGGGGAGATAGAGCCCTGAGTCGATGAAGCGCCGGTTGGGGACGCTCCAGCTGTAGTCTCGGGCCGCCGCGTCGGTCAGGTAGCGGCGCAGGAGCGAGCGCCAGTCGAGGGTGCTGCGGTGGGCGTCGCAAATGGTCTCCTCCACCGCGCCGGGCGCCTTGCCCTGCGCCTTGGCGAGGTTGAGGGCCTGGTGCATCGCCTCGTCCCAGGCCTGCTCCTCGGCGGAGACGTCGGGCGGCGCCTGGCCGGTGCCGGCGTCGTCGCCGCTGCCGGCCGGTGCGTCCATCACCTCTCCGGTGCCGGACGGATCGCAACTCGGCGGCGTGCCGGAGTCGCTGTCGCCGGATGAGTCGTCTCGGGGCTGCGGGTCCCCGTCATCGGCGGATTGGCCGTGACCGGCATCGCCATCGTCGTCGGCCTGAGGATCGCCGTGGTCGGATGCGTCGGCGGAGCCGTTGCCGTTATCGTCGTCGGGGCCGCCGTCGTCATTGTCGTTGTCAGGTTGCGGACCGGCTGCGCCGCTTCCGCCCCCTTCCGATGGCGGGCCGTCTTTCCCTTCTCCGCCGTCCTCTTGTGGCTCGGGCAGGCGGTCGTAGGCCTGCTCGACGCTGATCCCGTCCCACGCCTCCGCGTCGGGCGGGAGCTTGAAGCCCGCGTCGCGCAAGAGCCCGTGCGTCACGAGCTGCGAAGCGTGCTGCCAGCGCCCGGGCTCGCGTTCGCCCCGCCGCGTGTGGTGCTTGAGCGCGCAGGCGAGCACCACGCGTCCGATCGCCGTCTTGATGAGATCCGCGTCGGCCTGCGCGACCCAGTCGGGGGAATACCGGATCTCGTGCCCGTCGCTCGCAAGCGTCTCGCGGGCCGCGTCCGGCCGGATCGGCAGGCGCAGAGCGAGGCTGCCGAAGAAGGGCTGGTCGCGCAGCAGCGCGGTCACGCAGTCGCTGACACGGCGGGCAGACTCCCGGCGGGCGCGCGTGGCCATCACGCGGCCTCCCGGTCAACGGCAGGGGTCCCGAAATACCCCGCGAACTTCTCCATCAGCGCGTCGGCGTCGCGCTTCACCTGGCGCCGCACGTTCGGGTTGAAGTTGGGCGACGGGCGCAGCGTGGCGGGATCGGCGTGGGCGATCCTGTCCTTCACCTCCTGGCACAGGCTGGCGAGCCGATCGTCCCCGAAAATGTTGAGCCGGGGCACGACGTCGACCAGGTCGCGGACGTTGGAGATCATCGTGTCGCGGAACACCAGCGGCTTGCCCTCGCCGTCCTCGGTGAGGCGCTCCGACACCCGTTCCACCGCCTCGCCGAGGCGGCGGTAAAGATCGCCCACGGCGTCGTGCAGGCGTTCCTCGATCTCGCGCTCGATACCGCGCTTGACCCGCTCGGTGTCGTCGCTCGCGAGCCTGGCCATGAAGTGGTCGGCGTCGGGCACGGGCACGATGCGGTAGCGGATCCCGAACTTGCCCTGCAGCGCCTCCTTGGACGGGTAGTCCCCGATGCGGAAAAGCCGCCCCAGGTCGAGCCGGGCCCGGTCGATGTTGTCGTCGTAATCCTCGATGAAGCGTGCGCGCTCACGCACCATGCGCTCCCTGAGCCCGTCCATCAGCTCGGTGTAGGCCTCGTAGTTGGCGACGGTGAGCAGCCGGCTGCCCTGGTCGTCCCAGGGAAGCGAGTTGGCGTAATGTGAACTGCGTGCCTCGCTCACGGTGGCGGTGAGCGCGGCGAAGGCGGCCTTGGGCAAGAGGCGCTTGTTGTAGCGCCCGGCGCTGGCGGAGGCATCGTGGTGGGCCGCGACGTGGTTGGAGGCCTGGCGGTCGTAGAGCCGGCCGGACCAGGCAGTGATGCGCAGGCTGACCAGCATGGCGTCGTGGGTGAGGTTCATGGTCGGTGTTCTCCCGTTGGGCTGGGGGTCACTGGGTCCGTGCGGCGGCCCAGCGGATAAAGGCGTCGGTGTGCTGGAGCGCGGGCTCGCGGCGCACGCACGAGCCGACGAGGAACTCGCCCACCTCGCGCCTCAGCCTCATCGCGTAAGAGACGATCGAGCCGAGATTGACGTCGTCGGCCATGCGGTAGAGCGAGCCGCAGAGGGCGATCAGCGCGCTCGCGTTCTGGGGCACGTCCGCGTTCTCGGGATCGTCGATGACGGCCCTCGGGTGGGGCAGCTCCCGCCAGACCTTGAGGAAGGCCGAGAACTCGACCGCGGCCGCTTCGCCGACGGCGCCCCGGAACAGCGCCCGCTCCGCGGCCGGTTCGAGGCTGCCGCGCTGGTTCACGACGTTTGAGACGAATTCCCACGTGCGGGGACATGCGAAAGCCGCCTCGCGCGACTGTGGATCGAACACATTCAGCAGCTCCGGCCTGAGCTGGATGAAGAAGAGAGTCTCGGGCGCGATTCCGTTGGCGGCTCCCCATTCGCACCAGTCCGACGGGTCGACCTTGATCTCGAGGTGGACGAAGCGCGAGGCGAGCGGCGTCGGCATGCGGTGGGTGACGCCGCGATCGCCCTCGCGGTTGCCGCAGGCCATGAGTGACGCGCCTTCGGGGAGCTGGTACTCGCCGCACTTTCGGTCGCGGACGAGCTGGAACAGCGCGGCCTGCACCATCGGCACGCCGGAGGGGAGCTCCTCGAGGTTGACGAGGTAGAGATCTGTGCTGTCGGTAGGCGGCAGGAAGTCGGGGGGCGCCCACCGGGTGCGGTTGTCGCTGTCGCGCCAGGGGATGCCGCGCAGGTCGACGGGATCGAGCAGCAGGGCGCGCACGTCGTAGTAGGCGCGGCCGCCTTCGGTGGCGACCTGCTGCGCGACCTCGCTCTTGCCGCAACCCGGACCTCCCCAGACCATGACCGGCTGCCTGGCTTCGACAAGGACCTTGAGGGTGGCTGCGAGCTCGCTGGGGCGCAGCGTGTAGTCGGCGGAGATGGTGTCGGGGTCGGGCATGGGCGGCTCCTGAATGCGGGGAGACGGCGTGGACACCTCTGGGTGCCACGCCACACTTTTAAGAGGCTGCCCACTAGCCCTTGTCGGCGTTGGGGCGAGTGCCCGAGAGCGCGCGATGAGAGTGGCGAGGGGCGATCAGGCGCGCTGCGGCGCGGTTCCCGCCAGAGGGGTGCCGCCGGCGAGGCAGCCGACGCGGAGGAGGCAATGGTTGCGAGCCAGTCGGGCTTGCGGGGTGTCACGAACGGCGCTGACGGTCCGGCGACGTCGTCCTGCCGGGCTTGAACGCAGTCCGGAATCTTCTCATCCTGACGCGGAGTGATTTCACCGTCGTCGGTCCGCATCGAGCAACGCAGGCGCGCCGGCGGGCGACGGCGGTCTCGAACGGAAGAAAGGGTCGATCCTGGTGCAACCCATTGCTTGCGTGCCGGAGGCAGCCGCGAAAGACGGTCTGCTGCCGGGGATGCTTCCGGAGTTCGCGACGCCGGAGTGGCTTAAGGAGAACCACCACCTGATGCGGGCCGACCTGCGGAAGCTGGCGTCGGCGATGGCGGAGGAGTATTCGGACTGGCCGGCGGCGGTGGACGGCAGCGACGACGCGGCGTTCTGGCGCGCCGTTCACACCCTCGCGCAGCGTTGGGCGTGGTTTCTTTGGCTGTTCGAGGAGCGGATCCTCGAACTGTTCGGCCGGGTCAAGGGGCGCAAGAAGCAGCTCGGCCGGCAGATTCTCAAGTCGGCCTCCCGGCGGGCGCTGGCGCTGCGGCCCGCCGCGCCGGGTGGCCCCGAGGATTTCATTCTCGACCACCTGGAGGCGCTCTGGGAGGAGGGTGAGCGTGTCCTGGTGGCACAATCGGTCTGGGTCCTGTGGTGTTCCGGAGGTCCCGAATCCGCCTACATGATGTCGTCATGGCTGGATGAGCCCGAGATCGAGCGCCTGGTGGGGCACGCGGTCCATCGCAGCCGATTCCGGGGACTCGGTGGGCGCGACGATCTGGTGGATCGTCTGGCCCGCGAGGCGGGCGGGCCGCATCTGGAGAGGCTGGCCGCGCGTGCCGACGCAGAATGCGCCTTGCTGCGCAAGGACATGGCCGATGCCTACGGCCGGCTGAAGACGTATGTCGTCGAGCATGACGACGATCGGCCCTCGGCGAACGTTCTGTCGTACATGGTCCTTGAGTTTGCGGCTCTCGCGGACGAACTCGACGAGATCGAGACGGTGCGCAACGAGGCTCTGGCCCGCATCCGCCACGTGGCGCTGCGCACGTTGCTGAAGGGAGCCGCCGAGGCGGCGGGGCAAACGGCGCCTGCCGGGGAGGCGGATGCGCTGACGGGGCAAATCCAAGCGTTGTTGCTGGACACCGCCCTGCCGCGCTGCATCCCCGATCCCGAGTGGGAGATGTGCCGGGAGCAGGCGGAGCGCTTCCGTAGCGCGATGGTCGAGCCGGGCTCGCACGAGCTTGCCCTGCGGGAGGCGTCCGGACGCTACGCGGAGAACCCCAGCACGGAGAATCTCGAGGCGCTTCACGCGGCGGCAGCGGCCGAGCGCGAGAACCCCCGCTCGCTGGATCCGGCGAAGAAGGCGCTGGAAGAGGTTGCCGCCTGTCTCGGAGATCTCGTTCAGCGCTTTGGCTCCCTGGCGGACGGCAAGGGAGCGGAAGAGGAGGACGTGGACGGCCGGGAGGCGATCGGCGGCAGGACGCGTGATCGGGAGCGCGCGCTGCGCGCCGAGATCGCCGAGCTGAAGGCTGCGAAGCGGACGGCAGAGGAGCGGATTTCCGTCCTGGAACAGGCTCTCGCCAACGCCGGGCAGGAAAACGACGGGCTTCGGCGCGAGAGGCACCGGCTGCAGCGGCGGCTCGCCGCCGTGGATGGCGCAGGGACTCCCTCCCCGGCGGAAGGCGAGACCGTGCCTGCGCTTGAGAGCTATGCCGATCTTCCGGCCTGGGCGGAGCGGCATTTTGAGGGGCGCGTGGTGCTCGCCGGACGCGCGCTCAGGGCGCTCAAGAGTGCGGGGTTCGAGGACGTGGGCTTGGTCGGCAGGGCGGTCGGGGTGCTGGCAGGAAGTTACTGGCGGATGAAGAGCGGTGGCGGCGGCAAGGCGCTGCGCGATGCCTTCGAGGACGAACTACGCGAGCTGCGGCTGCAGGAAACGAAGAGCATCGGCAGGGACCGGCAGGGCAAGGCGCGCGACGACTTCTCGATGGAGTGGGACGGCCGCAGGCTCATGCTGGACCGCCACCTGAAGAACAACACGAGGACGCGCGATCCAAGACACTGCCTTCGTGTGTACTTCACCTGGGACGAGACGACACGGCAGGTCGTGATCGGCCACCTTCCCGGACACATGAGAATGTAGGAGACCGCGAAAGTTGAATGACCGTGCCCGCGATCATTTGCGGGGCGCCTGCACGGGATGGGAATTGGCAATATCGTTCGACCCCGAGTTTGCGAAGGGACGCGAACTATCGGCCGGGAACATTGGATTGCTGATCCGCTTCTCGCCCTGAACTGACGTAGCGCAACCCAACCGACCAGCGGTGGAGCGACGGGTCGGTCCGCCGAGCGGGCGCAGGGCGGGAATCATCGCACCGGAGTGCCAGGCGTTGGCGGGGGCAGCGTCGTGAGTCGCGTCAACCTTCATCGCCGTCCACCTTTCCGAGAGGCTTGAGAGCCACCATCAGGTCGGCGTCCAGCTTCGGCTCATCCCACGTCCGGACGGAGGAGCGCCAGAACTCCAGCATGGCCCGAAAGCGCGGATCGTCGATCTTCGCATGGAACGTGTAGAGGCGGTCGACAACTTGCCGCATGAGATCGCGCATCGCATCGTCGTCGAAATGGGACACGCGCGGCCACGGTATCTTATGCCCGTCGGCGTCGACGACCGTCACGTCGGAGTAGTCGCCGGTGCGGGTGACCGGGACGATGCCGGCGTGGATGTCCTCGAGCTTGGTGTTGCGGACGCAGGTCAGGGCCATCAGCTTGGCCACGACCGACAAGGTCTGCCGCTCACTTTCGTTCATGGCCCCCGCCTCCCGCGCCCGGATCGCCCGCCGGGAAGGTTATCGGAAAAGCGATGGTGCCGCGATGTGGCGGGGGAGGATCTTCGCAGCGGAAGAGGGCTGGCGGTTCGCCGGTCCCGCATCGAGTGGCGATCCATTCGCTGCTGCTTGGGCCTCGGCACGTGCACAGCCTCTCCGAGGGTCTGAGCGGCCCGCGTCTTACCGATGGCACCC
>JAJEEP010000092.1 GCA_022820945.1 Alphaproteobacteria bacterium
TGCGGGGTTCCACGGGTCCACCGGCACCGATGTGACGGTGCGGGGGTGCGGCCGGTCTGGCGGGCCCTCCACCTCCGCGCGGATGATGGCGACAGCCTCCGGCGAGAGCCCGCCCCGGGGCTTGGCCTGGCCGGCCTGCGCAGCCTTCCTTGCCGCCCGCTCCCGGTCCGCGCGCAGCTTGTCGATGCTCTCCATGCGCTTGAGGATGAGGGAGATACGGGCAAGCTCCTGCATCGACACGGGCTCGTCCCGCCCGCTGAGATCGGCCATGGTGGCGAGCACCATGGTCCGCAGGGTCTCGATCAGGACGAGCCCCGCCTGGCCCTCCGGGCGCTCGCCCAGGGCATCCACCCACGCCTTGATGGTGCGGTCGGTCTCCTGCTGCTGGCGGATCATGTCGCGCATGTTCTTGGCGTAGCGGCCGACGGCCGAGCGCGAGCATGTCTCGCCCTCGGCCCGGATGCGGGCGGTGATTTCGTCCATGGTGGCGCCGTCTGCGATGGCCCGATCGACGGCCTCGCGCAGTTCGGGCGGCAAGCGCTTGATGGAGGATCGGCCGCAGTTCACGCTCGTCGCGGTCTTGGGGGTTACGTTCTGCATGGCGTGGCTGTTCTCGCGGGATGGTTCCTGGCTCATCCGGCGATGCTGGCCCACGCCGCCCACACTGTGCACCGCACCATGGTCCGGGGAGTCTGCTCGGCTCGCGGCTGCGGTCAGAAGTGCCGGTAGCCCGTCCGCCCCAGCGTGAGCGGTCGGCCGCGGGCATCAACGACGGTGACGCCCTGCCCCGCTGCCGTCGCGCCGATGCGGGTCACGGCCACACCGAGGGCGCGGCCGAGTGCCTCTACCGTGCTGCGCGTTGGCGGCGGCGCGCAGAACAGGAGCTCGTAGTCGTCCCCGCCGGTGATCAGATCGGCGATCGCCGCCTCGCCCCCGGCGAGCGCACGCCGGGCGGAATCAGACAGCGGCACGGCATCCGCCTCGATGCGCGCCGCGACCCCGGATTCGGCGCAGAGGTGGCCCAGGTCCGCCACCAGCCCGTCCGAGACATCGATGGCGCAAGAGGCGATCTCCACGAGCGCCGCCCCCAGCGCAAGCCGGGGCTCGGGCAGGCGGAAGCGTGCGGCAAGCGCCGCGCGGTCTTCGGGCGCCAACGGGGCGAGCCCGCCCTGCACCGCGCGCAGGCCCAGCGTCGCGTCGCCGACGGTGCCGGAGACGTAGATATCGTCGCCCTCGCGTGCGCCGGAGCGGGTGAGGCAGGCAGCGCCCGCCACCGTGCCGAAGGCCGTGAGCGAGAGCACCGCCGGCCCCGCGGTCGCCACCGTGTCGCCGCCGATGAGCGCGACGCCGAACGCGTCCTGGTCCAGGCCGAGGCCTCCGGCGAACGCCTCAACCCAGCCGTCCCCGACATCCGCAGGCAGCGCGAGGCCGAGCGCATAAGCCGTGGCGTCCGCGCCCATGGCCGCGAGGTCCGAGAGGTTCACGCGCAGCAGCCGGCGCGCGAGCACCGCAGGCTTCTCACCTTCCGGGTAGTGGACGCCGGCCACCATCAGGTCCTTGGTGACGACGAGGCTGGCGCCTGCCGGCGGTGTCAGCAGCGCACCGTCGTTGCCGAGCCCGAAGGCGCCCGGCGCAGCGCGGCTCAGCGGCTCGAAGAAGCGGGCGATGAGGTCGAATTCACCGCTCTTGGGCCGGCCGGTCATGGTCCGCTCCGTCCGCCATCTCCGCCGCGCGCAGCCGCCGCGCCAAGCTGTCGAGCGCGCCGTTGACGAAGGCCGGCTCGCGCTCGGAGAAGAAGGCGCGCGCAAGCTCCACGTATTCGTCGATCACCACGCGCGCCGGCACGTCCGGGCAGGTCGCGAACTCGCAGGTGGCGGCCCGCAGGAGCGCGCGCACCACGGTGCCCAGCCGCTCCATGCTCCAGTGCTGCGCGAGCGTCGCCGCCACCAGAGCGTCGAACTCGTCGGCCCGCGCCGCCGCCTCGCGCACCGTGCGCTCGAAGTGGCGGCGGTGAGGCGCCGCATAGCGCTCGCCGTCGATCTCGTGGCCGGCGCGGTGGCTCAGGAACTCCTCGATCACGTCGTCCGCCGACTGGCCGGACATCTCGATCTGATAGAGCGCCTGGACGCAGGCGAGCCGCGCGCTGCTCCGCCCCTGGCCCCGTGGCGGACTAGCCTGTGCGGTGCCGGGGGCGGCGGTCATCGCGCCTAGCCCTGTGAGGCCGCGCCGAGGGAGGCGCGGATCGCCATCATCGCAAGGCAGGCTTGGGCGGCATCGGCGCCCTTGTTCTTGCGGTCCGTCGCCGCCCGCTCCCAGGCCTGCGCGCGGTTCTCGGCGGTCACCACGCCGAAGCCAAGCGCGATGCGGTTCTGCTCGGCGAGCATCGCGAGACCGCGCGCGCACTCGCCGCAGACATGCTCGTAGTGGCTGGTCTCGCCCCGGATCACGCAGCCGAGCGCAACGAAGCCGTCGTAGCGGCCGCTGTCGATCGCCACGGCGAGCGCCGCCGGCAGCTCGAAGGCGCCGGGCACGGCGATGCGCTCGTGGCTCACGCCGGCCTCGTCGAGGGCGCCTACCGCGCCCGCCACCAGCTGGTCGGCGATATCCTCGTAGAAGCGCGCCTCCAGGATGAGGACCCGCCGCCCCTCAGTCATGGCTTCCGGCCATCCACGCGCGACGCGCCTCATCCGAGATTGGGCGCTGGTCGACGACCCGGAGCCCGTAGCCGTCGAGCCCGACGATGGTCCAGTGCGTGTTGTGCAGCAGGATCATGTCGCGGACGCCGAGGTCGATGAGGATCTGGGCGGCCACGCCGTAGTCCCTGAGGCCTTCGTTGTCCTCGTGGTCCGCGTCGGGCTCCGCCGGTTCGGAGAGCCGCACGGGGAAGGGGTTGCGAACGACGACCACGACGCCGCGTCCGAGCTCGCCGATCATCCGGAGCGCGGCCTGGAGCTTGCCGGTGTTCTCGCTCGCCGTATCGGCGAGACCGTCGTCCAGGATACTGAAGGCGTGGGCCCGCACGGGCACCGGCTCGTTGTCCCAGACGTCGCCTTTCACCAGCGCGATGTGCTCGGCCTTCTGCACCGTGTCGGCATAGACGTACATGCGGAAGGCGCCGCCGTGATGGGAGCTGAACGTGGTCTCCCGCACCCGCCGGATGATGCTGTCGTGGCGCAACCTGTAAGCGATCAGGTCCGCGATGGTGGCGATCCTGACGTGGTGGCGCTGGGAGAAGGCCTCGAGATCGGGCATCCGCGCCATGGTCCCGTCATCGTTCATGATCTCGCAGATCACGGCGGACGGGTTGAGGCCGGCGAGCCGGGCCAGGTCCACGCTCGCCTCGGTGTGGCCGGTGCGCACCAGCACGCCGCCGTCGCGCGCGAGCAGCGGGAAGACATGGCCCGGCGAGGTCAGGTCGTCTTGCCCGCAGCGCGGATCGATAGCGACCGCGATTGTGCGCGCGCGGTCGGAGGCGGAGATGCCGGTGGTGATCCCCTCGCGCGCCTCGATGGAGACCGTGAACGCCGTGTCGTGGCGGGATTCGTTGCGCTTGGGCATCAGCTCCAAGCCCAGGTCGCGCACCCGGTCGCTGCCGAGCGCGAGGCAGATCAGCCCGCGGCCGTAGCGGGCCATGAAGTTGATGGCCTCGGGCGTGGCCATCTGGGCCGGAATGACCAGATCGCCCTCGTTCTCCCGTTCCTCGTCGTCGGCGAGGATGACCATTCGCCCGTTGCGGAACTCCTCGACCGTCTCCTCGACGGACATGAGCTTGCAGGACGACGCGGCGCGCGACATCTCGACCCTTCAGCGCTCGGAATGAAGGCGCGCAAGGTAGCGCGCGATCAGGTCCACCTCAAGATTGAGCCTGCGGCCGGCGGCGCACTCCTGGAAGGTGGTCTCGGCCAGGGTGTGGGGGATCAGGTTGATCCCGAACACATCGCCCGCCACCTCGTTCACCGTGAGCGAGACACCGTCGAGCGCGACCGAGCCCTTGGAGGCGACGAAGCGCGAGAATTCTGCGGGACAGCGGATCGTGAGGCGGAGCGACTCCCCTTCCCGCTCGGCGCCCTCGACCAGCGCGACGCCGTCGATATGGCCGGTCACCAGATGGCCGCCAAGCTCGTCGCCCAAGCTGAGCGCGCGCTCCAGGTTGACGCCCGTGCCCGCGCGCCAGTCGCCGAGGGTGGTGCGGTCCGCGGTCTCGCGGGAGACGTCCACCGCGAACCACCCCGGCCCCTTGTCCACCACGGTGAGGCACGGGCCCGAGCAGGCGATGGAGGCGCCGAGCGCGATGGTGTCGGTGTCGTAGGCGGTGCCGATCTCCAGCCGGAGACCGCCGCCGGCGGCCTCGGCGACCGACCGCACGCGGCCCACGTCTGTGACGATCCCGGAGAACATGGCGCGTTCGTTAGTCCGCCGGCACCAGGGTGTCCAGCACGTCCTCGCCGAGCGCGGCTGAGGACACGCGGTGGAAGCGCGGCATGTCGTCGGCGCGGTCCACGCCGAGCGCGGCCAGCGCGGGCACGCCGTCCCCGCCGATGGCGCCCGGCGCGCGGAACCACTCGATGCGGTCCACCAGGCCGGCGCAGAGCAACGCCGCCGCAAGCCGGCCGCCTCCTTCCACCAGCACGCGGGTGAGGCCGCGCCCCGCCAGCGCCTCCAGCGCGGCCTTGAGCGCCGGTCGCCCGTCGGCCTGCGCTGCCACCTCGACGATCTCGACGCCCGCCTCTCGCCAGGCCGCGTGGCGCCCGTCGCCGCCGAGCGCTTCCGTCGAGACGATCCACGTCGCCTGCTCGCCGGCACCGGCGATGACCGCGTGGCTCGCCGGCAACCGGGCACTGCCGTCGATCACGACGCGAACCGGGCTCCGGCCGTCCAGGCCCGGAAGCCGGCAGGTGAGCGCCGGGTCGTCGGCCACCGCGCTCGCAGCCCCCACCACCACCGCGTCGTGTTGGGCCCGCATCAGGTGCCCGCGCGCCCGTGCCAGCGGGCCGGTGATCCAGCGGCTGTCGCCCGTATGCGTCCCGATCCGCCCGTCCAGCGTGCTCGCGAGCTTGAGCGTGACGTGCAGCCTGCCCTTCTCCACGCGCGAGAGGAAGCCCGCGTTGAGCGCCCGGGCCTCGGCCTCCATGCAGCCCCGCGCGACCTCGATCCCCGCCGCCTCGAGCATGGCGTTGCCGCGGCCCGCGACGCGCGGGTCCGGGTCTTCGGTCGCGACCACGGCGCGCGCGATCCCGGCCTTCACCAGCGCGTCCGCGCAGGGGCCGGTCTCGCCGTGGTGGACGCAGGGTTCCAGCGTGGTGTAGCAGGTGGCGCCTTGCGCGCCGTCGCCCGCGCGGGCGAGCGCCTCGGTCTCGGCATGGGGCCGGCCGCCCGGCTGAGTCCAGCCCCTGCCGACGATGTGCCCGTCCTGCACGAGCACGCAGCCCACCGCCGGGTTGGGCCACACGTTGCCGAGCCCCCGGCCTGCGAGTGCCAGCGCCAGCGCCATGAAGCGGCGGTCGAGGGCCGGGTCGGCCGCCGTCACGCCCTCAGTCCCGCTCGTCGGCGAGGCCGCCGATGAACTCCTCGAAGTCCTTCTTCTCGCCGAAGTTCTTGTAGACCGAGGCGAAGCGCACGTAGGCGACCTGATCGAGGCCAGAGAGCGCCTCCATCACCATCTCCCCGATCACCGTGCTCGGGATCTCGGTCTCGCCCAGGCTCTCCAGCCGGCGCACGATGCCGGTCACGATGTGATCGACCCGGTCGGGCTCCACTGGCCGCTTGCGCAGCGCGATCTGCATCGAGCGCGCCATCTTCTCGCGCTCGAAAGGCACCCGTTGCCCGTTGCTCTTGATGACCGAGAGCTCGCGCAGCTGGATCCTCTCGAACGTGGTGAAGCGGCCGGCGCAGTTGGTGCATTGCCGGCGGCGTCGGATCGCGGTGTTGTCCTCCGTCGGCCGCGAATCCTTCACCTGCGTGTCTTCATTGCCGCAGAACGGACAGCGCACGGCGGGCCTCCTCTCAGGCGTGGCCGGGATAGACGGGGAAAGCGGCGCAGAGCGCGCGGACCTCCTCGCGGATCTCTGCCGCGAGTTCCTCGCTGCTGCCCGCCGCGTCGGCCTCGCGGTCGAGCAGATCGGCGATCCAGCCTGCGATCCGCCGGAACTCGGCTGCACCGAAGCCGCGGCTGGTCGCTGCCGGGGTGCCGAGCCGGATGCCGGAGGTGATCCACGGCTTTTGCGGGTCGAAGGGAACGCCGTTCTTGTTGCAGGTGATGCCGGCGTGTTCCAGCACCGCCTCTGCCACCTTGCCGGTGAGCTCCTTGGCGCGGAGGTCCACCAGCATCAGGTGCGTGTCGGTCCCGCCGGAGACGATGTCGTAGCCGCGCTCCATCAGCGCGCTCGCCAGCACCTTGGCGTTGTCCACCACCTGCCGGGCGTAGTCCTTGAACGCGGGCGTCATCGCCTCGCCCAGCGCCACCGCCTTGGCCGCGATGACGTGCTCCAGCGGCCCGCCCTGGAGGCCGGGGAAGACCGCCGAGTTGATCCGCTTCGCCAGCGCCTCGTCGTCGGTCAGGATCATGCCGCCGCGCGGGCCGCGCAGGGTCTTGTGCGTGGTGGTCGTGACGATGTGTGCGTGGGGGAACGGGTTAGGATGAATCCCGGCCGCTACCAGGCCTGCGAAGTGCGCCATGTCGACCATGAACACCGCGCCCACGGAGTCCGCGATCTCGCGAAAGCGCGCGAAGTCGATGATACGCGGATAGGCGGAGCCCCCGGCGAGGATCAGCCTGGGCTTCTCGGCCTCCGCCAGCGCCGCCACCTCGTCGTAATCGATCCGCCCGTCCTGCCGGCGCACGCCGTACTGGATCGCCTTGAACCACTTTCCGGAGAGATTGGGCGGCGCCCCGTGGGTGAGGTGCCCGCCGGCCGCGAGCGAGAGCCCGAGGAAGGCGTCGCCGGGCTCCAGCGTCGCGAGAAAGGCCGCCTGGTTGGCCTGCGCGCCGGAGTGCGGCTGCACGTTGGCGAAGCCGCAGCCGAAGATCGCGAGCGCGCGCTCGATGGCCAGGCTCTCGCCGATATCGACGTTCTCGCAGCCGCCGTAGTAGCGCCGGCCGGGATAGCCCTCGGCATACTTGTTGGTGAGCACCGAGCCCTGCTCCTCCAGCACGGCGCGGCTCACGATGTTCTCCGACGCGATCAGCTCGATGGTCGTCTGCAGGCGCTCGATCTCGCCGGCAACGGCCGCGTACACCGCCGCATCTGCCTCCTGCAGCGAGCTGGTGAAGAACGAAGTCCCGGCCCCGCTCTCGGGGCGCGTGGAGACGGCCATGTACGTTTTCCTCTCTTCGTCCGGCCCGGTCAGGAGAGCTTGGCCACGCGCGCGCTGTGGCGGCCGCCCTCGAAGTCGGTGTCCAGGAACGCCTGCAGGCAGCTGCGCGCGGTCTCCTCGGACACGCGCCGAGCACCCAGGGCAAGAACGTTGGCATCGTTGTGGGCGCGCGCGAGCCGCGCCTCGTCTGCGTCGTGGCAGAGGGCGCCGCGTACCGCGCGGCTGCGGTTGACTGCGATGCTCATGCCGATGCCGCTCCCACAGATCAGGACGCCACGGTCGGCGCGCCCGCTCTCGATTTCACTCGCCAGCGCCTGCGCATAGTCGGGATAGTCGACCGGGCCGTCGCCGTCTGGCCCCAGGTCGACGACCTCGCGTCCCGCAGCTTCAAGCTCGGCGCGCAGCACCGCCTTGAGGCTGACGCCTGCATGGTCGGAAGCGATGGCAATTCGCTGGTCTGACATGGCCAGCCCCGGCGCGTGGCCCATGGCCGGCCCTGTATACGCCTATGACCGAGAGGCGGGCAACAGTTGTGCGTATACCTATCCGTAGGGGCTGCTATGCGTGACGGCCCCTCAGGATGCGTCGTGCGCGATGTTTCGATTGGCGTTCAAGTAGTCGACGACCCGGTCTGCAAGGGTGTCGGGATCCTCTTCCGCGCCCTTCAGGACGATCTCGGGGGCCTCGGGGGCCTGATAGGGCGAATCGATGCCGGTGAAGTTGATCAGCTCGGCCGCACGCGCCCGCTTGTAGAGCCCCTTCGGGTCGCGCGATTCGCAAACCGCAAGCGGCGTATCGACGAAGACTTCGACGAACTCGCCGTCACCCACAAGATCCCGCGCCATCCGACGTTCGGACTTGAACGGCGAGATCATGGACACGATGACGACGAGTCCGGCGTCCACCATCAGCTTCGCGACCTCGGCAACACGCCGGACGTTCTCCACGCGGTCCTGCTCCGTGAAGCCGAGATCCCGGTTCAGGCCGTGCCGCACATTGTCGCCATCCAGCAGATAGGTGTGGACGCCGGCAGCATGCAGCTTCTGCTCGAGCCGGTCGGCGACCGTCGATTTTCCCGCGGCCGGCAGGCCCGTAATCCACAGCAGACGGGGCACCTGGCCCTTGGCATGCGCCCGCGCCGCGCGGTCGATCCGCGTCGTCTGCCAGACGACGTTGGTGGCGCGGCGCAGCGGGAAGTGGATCACGCCCGCACCGGCCCTGGCGCCGGTGTACTTGTCGATCAGTACGAAGGCGCCGGTGCGGCGGTTCTCGGAATAGGGGTCGAAGGCCAGCCGGCGGTCGAGCGCGAACTTGCAATAGCCGATCTCGTTGGCTTCGAGCTTCTTCGCCGCAAGGTGCTTCAGCGTGTCCGCGTCCACTCTGTGAACCAGATCGGTGACCTGCGCCGTCGCCGACGCGGTACCGATCTGGATGGCGTAGGTCCGTTCGGGCAGCATCGCGGATCCGTCCAACCAGAGCAGATGGGCCGCGAACTGATCGGCGGCGGTCGGCGGCCGGTCCCGGTCGGCAATGACATCGCCCTGCCCGATATCGATCTCGTCGGCCAGAACCAGCGTGACCGCCTGGCCGGCGACCCCGCTTCGCACGTCGCCCGACGGGCCGCATATGCGGGCGACTGTCGTCCGCACACCGGACGGAAAGACCGAGACCGCCTTGCCGCATTCGATGCGCCCCGATGCGATGGTGCCGGCCGAACCGCGCGAGTCCGGTTCTGAGAGGTCTACCCGCTCCACGGGCAGGCGGAAGGGGTCGCGGACGGGGTCGCGGCGCGGGTCGGCAGCTTCCAGTGCCTCCAAGAGCGTCGGGCCGGCATACCAGGGCATGGCCCCCGTGCCCGCGCGCACGTTCTCGCCGGTCGACGCAGAAAGCGGTATCGCACGGACTCTCTCGATCCCGAGTTGCTGGGCGAAGGCCTCGTATTCCTCCGCTATGGCCTCGAAGACCGGCTGTGCGTAGCCCGCCAGGTCCATCTTGTTGACCGCGAGAACGGCCTGACGGACGCCCATGAGGGCGACGATATGGCTGTGGCGCCGGGTCTGGGTCAGGATGCCCTTGCGCGCGTCCACCGGGATGACTGCCAGGTCCGCCGACGCAGCGCCCATCGCCACGTTGCCCGTGTGTTGCTCGCCGCCGGGTATGTCCGCTGCAATGAACTGGCGCCTGGCCGTCTCGAAATGGTGCCAGGCGACATCCATGGCGATGCCGGGTTCCCGATCCGCCCGCGGGCCGTCCTCGGGCGCAATCCGCATCTCGTCCAGAAGACGGCCGAGCAGGGTCGATTTGCCGCCGTTCTCGGAGCCGCAAATGACGAACCGCAGCTGGTCCTTCTCCTGCCGGGCTTCGGAAGAGGCGTCCATGCTGCCTGCCTCGATGACGAAAACGTGGCCTACCATGCCCCGCCGGCGACGGCGCTGTATAGCCCGCACACTGTTTGACGAATCTCCCGTCCTTGGGAGCAGCCCCGGACGCCCGCTAGAATGGGCATGCGACCAGGGAGGGAGCCATGGACGTCGTCACGATGAACATCGTCGAATCGACGATGCTCTCCATCTGCCGGGAGATGGGGATCACCATGATGAAGACGTCCTACTCGACGATCTTCAACGAATCGCTCGACTTCAGCTGCGCCGTCGCCGACGCCAACGGCGACATGATCGCGGTCGCCGACTACTGCCCGGCGCAGATCGGCGGCATGTCGCTGCTCATCAAGACCTGCATCCGCGAGATGGCGGACGAGCCGGTGCACGAGGGCGACGTCATCATGCACAACGACCCCTACCGGGGCGGGCTGCACACGCCGGAGCACACCTTCTTCACGCCCTTCTTCGTGGAGGGCGAATTCATGGGCTACGCGGTGGCGATCGGCCACGTCGCCGAGGTGGGCGGCATGGTGCCCGGCGGCTTCGCCAGCGAGGCCACCGAGATTTTCCACGAGGGCCTGCGCGTCCCCCCGGTCAAGATCAAGAAGCAGGGCAAGGACGTGGACGAGGTCTGGAAGCTCCTGCTCGCGAACGTCCGCACCCCCCGCTACAACTACGGCGACTACCGCGCCATGATCAGCGCCTGCGAGCTCGGCGCCGCGCGCATGGCCGGGCTGATCCGGAAGTACGGCATACCACTCTTCCGCGAGACCATCGCCGACCTCATGGACTACTCCGAAGCCCGGATGCGGGCCGAGATCGCAGCGATCCCCGACGGCCAGTACTCCTTCGAGGACTACATGGAGGACGACGGGATCGACGCCCGGCCCTACAAGATAGCCGTCGACATGGTGGTGCAGGGCGACGAGATTATCGCCGACTTCGGCCGCTCGGACGCCCAGGCCAAAGGCGCGATCAACGCGACCCTCGGCGTCACCTGCTCCGCCACCTACAACGCCATGCTGCACCTGACCGATCCGTCGATTCCGCGCAACGCGGGCTGCTACCGGCCGATCCGCGTGCTGGCGCGGCCGGCCACCGTGGTCAACGTGGATTACCCGGCGCCTGAGGTGGGCGGCAACACGGAGACCCACGTCCGCATCTGCTTCACGGTGATCGGAGCGATGTCCCGCTGCCTGCCCGAGCGCGCGTTCGCGACTGACGCCGGCACCCACGGCAACTTCCTCTTCGGCGGCCACGATCCCGAGAACGACGAGTTCTACGTCTGCTACGACTTCATGGTCGCTGGCTGGGGCGGGCGCCCCTTTGCGGACGGCAACGACACCTGCAACTGCATCAACGGCAACTGCCGCACCGTCCCGGTCGAGGTCTACGAGAGCCGCTACCCGTGGATCGTCGAGAACCTCTCGCTCACCGAAAATTCCGGCGGCGCCGGCAAGTACCGGGGCGGGCTCGGCTCGACCAAGACGCTGGAGTGCACGGCCGACGAAATCATCATCAGCTACATGGCCGACCGTCACCGCAAGGCGCCCTGGGGCCTGCTCGGCGGCGATTCCGGAGGATCGGCCGCGCTGCTCGTCAAGAAGGCGAACGAGAACGACTGGAAGGACGTGTGCGAGGGCTACGACAAGGTCTCGCCCAGCAAGTTCGGCAACGTCTCCATCGGCCGGGGCGACCGGGTCCGCCTGCTCTCGGGCGGCGGCGGAGGCTACGGCCCCGTCACCGAGCGGTCGCAGGAGATGGTCGACGAAGACGTGCGCGAGGGCTTCGTCTCATCGTCCGCCGCCGCCCGGCGCTACGGCCACACCGCCCAGGCCGCGGAGTAGGGCACGATCCGACCTAACCGGATCCCATTGGCTCCAACGATTTCCACCTCCCCCTGTCCCCCTCCCCCAAAGGCGGAGGGGGAACGCAGGTTGCGCCGGCTTTCTCTCCCTCTCCGCCCCTGGGGGCGGAGAGGGCCGGGGTGAGGTGGGGGTTTTCAGGCTGCGAAATAGCGGAACTACGCCCCCGGCTTCGCCTTGGGCGGCCGGCGGGTTGCGGCCTCGACATCCTCGGCGGTCCAGCGCCGGCCGTCGCGGGTGAGGAAGCCGCGGGCGTTGAGGTGTTCCGCCAGCGCCTCCGGATCGCAGGCGCCGCGTGAGCGCGCGAACGCAAGCTCGGCCCGGATGCGGTCGGCGAAGTAGTCGCTCTTCTTCCCCGCGCTCATGGCCTAGTCCCTCCGCGACCAGGGCCTGCGGGGCCGCCGCCCCCACGGGCCGGTGCGATGATCCTGAGGATCGCCGCCGTTGGGCCGGCTTCGGGGCGGCTCCTGCCAGGGCGCATCGCCGTCGGCAGCCGGATCGACGGTCTGGTCGGCGGGCGGCTCCTCCCACGGCCCCGCGCCGGGGGTCTCGGCCTCGGGCGGCGGCCGGTACGCCGTGCGCCGGCGGGAGCGCACGTAGCCGCGGTCGAAGAGCGGCACGCCGCGCTTGCGCAGCGGCACCACCAGCAGCGCGCCGGCAGCGAAGCCGCCGATATGGGCGTACCAGGCGACACCGCCGCCGGCCGGGCCGGCGACCAGCGCGTTGAACACCTGGTAGCCGATCCAGAGCCCGAGCACGCCCCAGGCCGGAAAGCGGATCGGCATGAAGAAGACCAGGATCCACACGCCCCGCTTCGGGTGCAGCATGAAGTAGGCGCCGAGCACGCCGGAGACCGCACCGCTCGCGCCGATGGTGGGGACCTGCGAGGCCGGCTCCACGGCGGCATGCGCGAGCCCCGCCACCGCGCCGCAGATCAGATAGAAGATCGCGAAGCGCCAGTGGCCCATCGCGTCTTCCACGTTGTCCCCGAAAATCCAGAGATAGAGCATGTTGCCGAACAGGTGCATGAAGCCCCCGTGCAGGAACATGGAGGTGACGATGGTGAGCCAGGGCGTCACGGTCACCATGTCCGGCTCGCGCCGAAGCTCGCCGAGCACGGTCACGGGGATCATGCCGAGGCGGAAGACCAGCTCGGCATCGAACTGATCGCCGCCCAGCCACTGGACCACCCAAACGATGGTGCAGGCGGCGATCAGCGCCACCGTCACGAACTGGAAGCCGATCCGGTGAAGCGGGTTGTCGTCCCTGAGCGGCAGAAACATCGGTCAGCTCCTGCCCCGGCAGCGGGGCCGGCCCTCGTGCGGAGGCCGCGCCGGAGTCTACAGCATTACCGGGGCCACGCCTTCGGCCCGCGCCCGGCGTTCAGCCGTCGAGCTTGGCCCGCAGTGCCTGGTTGACCGCCTTCGGGTTGGCCTTGCCGCCGGAGGCCTTCATCACCTGGCCGACGAACCAGCCCATGAGCTTCGTCCTGCCGCCGCGGTAGTCGGCCACCTTGTCGGGGTTCTCGGCGATCGCCTGGTCCACCAGCGCCTCGATCGCGCCGATATCGCTCACCTGCCGCAGCCCCTGCTCCTCGATGACGGTATCGGCGTCCTTGCCGGAAGACACCATGGCCTCGAACACGTCCTTGGCCGCGCGGTTGGAGACCGTACCGTCCGCCACCCGGTCGATCAGCGCGCCGAGGGCCGCCGCCGAGACCGGGCTCTGCTCGATCCCGATGCCGGCCCGGTTGAGCGCGCCGAAGAGCGTGCCGGTCACCCAGTTCGCAGCCTGCTTGCCGTCGCGCCCTTCCGCGACCGCCTCGAAATATTCGGCGATCTCGCGCTCCGCCACCAGCACGCCGGCGTCGTAGGCCGAAAGCCCGTAGTCCGCGATGAACCGCGCCTTCCTCGCGTCCGGCAGCTCGGGCAACCGGGCGCGCTCGGCCTCCACCCAGGCCGGGTCGAGGGTCAGCGGCAGCAGGTCGGGATCGGGGAAGTAGCGGTAGTCGTGCGCCTCCTCCTTGGAGCGCATGGAGCGCGTCTCGCCCCGCTCCGCATCGAAGAGCCGCGTCTCCAGTTCTATCTCGCCGCCGCCTTCGCGCACCGCGACCTGGCGGCGGGCCTCCACCTCGATCGCCTTCATCACGAAGCGGACCGAGTTCAGGTTCTTGACCTCGCAGCGCGTCCCCAGTTCATCCCCCGGCCGGCGCACCGAGACGTTGACGTCGGCGCGCAGCGAGCCCTGCTCCATGTTGCCGTCGCAGGTGCCGATGTAGCGCAGGATCGAGCGCAGCTTGCGCAGGTAGAGGCCGGCTTCCTCCGGGCTCCTGATGTCGGGCTCGGAGACGATCTCCATCAGCGCGACGCCGGCGCGGTTGAGGTCCACGCAGGTGGCGTCCGCGCGCCGGTCGTGGATGCTCTTGCCCGCGTCCATCTCCAGGTGGAGCCGGGTGATGCCGATGGTCCGCTGCGAGCCGTCCTCCAGGTCGAGCACCACCCGCCCCTCGCCCACGATGGGCCGCGAGTACTGCGAGATCTGATAGCCGGGCGGCAGGTCGGGATAGAAGTAGTTCTTGCGGTCGAACACCGAGGTCAGGTTGATCTCGGCCTCCAGCGCGAGCCCGGTGCGTACGGCCTGCGCCACGCATTGGCTGTTGATGACCGGCAGCATGCCGGGCATCGCGGCATCGACCAGGGAGACCTGGGTGTTGGGCTCCGCGCCGAAGGCGGTGGGCGCGGACGAGAAGAGCTTCGCCTCCGAGATCACCTGGGCGTGGACCTCCAGCCCGACCGCGACCTCCCACTCGCCGTCGCGGCCCCCGATCCGGTAGCCGCCCGCGCTCACGCCGCGCCTCCGGTCCCGCTTCGGTCGGGGCGGTGGCTGAAGCCGGCGGCGCTCTCCAGCACGCCGGCGGCGCGGAACAGCGTCGGCTCGTCGAAGGGCCGCGCGATCAGGTGCAGGCCGAGCGGCAGCCCGTCGCCCGTGAGCCCGGCCGGCACCGAGATCGCCGGCAGCCCCGCGAGACTCGCCGGCACCGTGAACACGTCGTTCAGGTACATGGCGATGGGGTCGTCCATCTTCTCGCCGATGGCGAAGGCGGCGAAGGGGGCGGTCGGCGTCAGCACCGCGTCCACAGTCTCGAACGCGCTCTCGAAATCGCGCGCGATCAGGGTACGCACCTTCTGCGCCTTCAGGTAGTAGGCGTCGTAGTAGCCGGCGGAGAGCACGTAGGTGCCGATCAGGATGCGCCGCCGGACCTCGCGCCCGAAGCCCGCCGCGCGCGTGCGCGCGTACATCGCGGTCGGGTCGTCGCCCTCGACGCGCAGCCCGTAGCGCACGCCGTCGTAGCGCGCGAGGTTGGAGGACGCCTCCGCCGGCGCCACGATGTAATAGGTGGGCAGCGCGTACTTGGTGAGCGGCAGCGAGATATCGACCACCCTCGCGCCCGCCTCGCGGTACCAGCGCACGCCTTCGGCCCAGAGCGCCTCGATCTCCGCCGGCATGCCCTCCATCCGGTATTCCGCCGGCACGCCGATGGTGAGGTCGCGCACGTCGCCCGTGAGGCTCGCCGCGTAGTCGGGCACCGGGCGGTCGATGGAGGTGGAATCCTTGGGGTCGTGGCCGGCCATCGCCTGCAGCATGAGTGCCGCGTCCTCGACCGTCCGCGTGAGCGGCCCGGCCTGGTCGAGCGAGGAGGCGAAGGCGATCATGCCCCAGCGCGAGCAGCGCCCATAGGTGGGCTTCATGCCGACGATGCCGCAGAAGGCCCCCGGCTGGCGGATCGAGCCGCCGGTGTCGGTCCCGGTGGCGCCGAGACAGAGCCCTGCGGCCACCGCCGCCGCCGAGCCCCCGGAGCTTCCGCCCGGCACCAGCGGCTTGTCCTCGCCTCGCCGGCGCCAGGGGTTGATCACCGGGCCGTCGGCGCTGGTGACGTTGGCCGAGCCCATGGCGAACTCGTCCATGTTGGTCTTGCCCAGCATGAGCGCGCCCGCGTGCCAGAGATTGGCGGTGACGGTGGATTCGTAGGGCGGCTTGAAGCCGTCGAGAATGTTGGAGCAGGCCTGGCTGCGCACCCCGCGGGTGCAGAAGAGGTCCTTGACCGCGAGCGGGATGCCTTCCAGCAACCGCCCCTCGCCCGCCCCGAGGCGCTTATCGGCGTCGTCGGCATCGGCCCGCGCAGCGTCGAAGGTCTCGGCGACGAAGGCGTTGAGGTCGCGCGCGCCCTCGACGGCCGCGATATGCGCGTCCGTCAGCTCGCGCGCCGAGAACTCGCGCGCGGCAAGCCCTGCGCGGGCCTCGGCGATGGTGAGCCGGGTCAGCGCGCTCACTCGACCACCTTGGGCACGACGAAGAAGCCGTCGTCGGCCTCCGGCGCGTTCGCCAGCAGATCGTCGGTGGCGGTCCCCGCCACCGCGTCGTCATCCCGTTGCGGCAGCGTCGCGGCGATGGCGCCGGTCATCGGCTCGACGCCCTCGGTATCGACCTCGCTCAGCTGCTCGACCCAGGCGAGGATGCCGTTCAGCTCCTGCGCCATGGGCTCCAGCGCGTCGTCCTCCATCGCGATGCGCGAGAGCCGCGCGATGCGCACCACTGTCTCCCTGTCGATGCTCATTGCCGCACCGCTCCCGCTCAGGCCTGCCAGCGGGCGAGCACGTCCGGCGCGCTCATGTACTCGACAGGCGGGCGCGGCGGCGGGGGTTCGCCGTCGATCCAGCCGGGGAAGAGAATCTCGTAGGCCGGCGTCGGGTCGTCGTGCCGGCGCAGCATCTGCCGCGCCTTGACCTGCGGGTGCTCCGGCACGTCCTCCAGGCGATGCACCGGCTCGTAGCAGCAGTCGACGCCTTCCATCAGCCCGTTCATCTCGTCGAGCGTCCGCGCCTTGACGAAGGCGGCGACCTCCCTGATCAGCGCTTCCTGCGGGCGGGGTTCCCACTGGCGCCTGATCCACTCGGGCCGGTCGCAGGCGGTGCAGAAGTTGGCCCAGAACTTGTCCTCCAACGCGCCAAGCGTGATGAAACGGCCGTCAAGAGTCTCGTAGATGTTGTAGAAAGCCGCGCCGCCGTTCGGGAACTGCGCGCCGCGCGCGGCGTCCCACTCCTTGTGGAAGAGCCCGTTCAGCGCCCACACCTGCCAGGGCAGCACGGTCTCGGCGATGCTGACGTCGATGGTCGCACCCCGCCCATCCGCGTTCCGGCTGCGGCCGAGCAGCCCGCCCATGATGCTGAGCGCGGCCTGCATCCCGCTCGCGAAGTCGGCGGTGGGCGGGAAGGCGACGATGGGCCGCTCGGGCACGCCGGAGCGCTCAAGCCCACCCATCAGCCCCATGTAGTTGATGTCGTGCCCGCCCCGCAGGCGGTAGGGCCCCTCAAGCCCCCAGCCGGAGAGCGAGCAGGAGACGATGCCGGGGTTCATCTCGTGCAGCGCCTCGTGACCGAAGCCGAGGCGGTCGAGCACGCCCGGCCGGTAGGACTCGAGAAAGGCGTCCGAGCGCTCCACCAGGGCGCGGAAGTCGCGCTTGCCGTCCTCCGACTTCAGGTCGATCTCGACCACGGTCTTGCCGCCGTTCACCATCCGGTACCAGACTGAGACGCCGGCCTCGTCCTTGGGTCCGACGCCCCGCATAGGCTCGCCCCCCGGCGGCTCGACCTTGATCACCTCCGCGCCCAGGTCGGCGAGGATCAGGCTCCCGTACGGCCCAGGGATGTACTGGCTGAGGTCGAGGACCCTCAACCCGGTGAGGAAGGGGATGGGCACCGCGCCGAGCGCAGTCGGTCAGGACGCGTATTCGGGCACGCGGGGGCGCTTGCCGGACCCGCCGCGCCGGCCGGAACCGCCGCCGCCCTTGCGGCCGGGCGTGTCCGATGCCGGGAAGCTGAAGGTGAGCTTGCCGTCCTCGAGGCCGACAGCCACGCGCCCGCCCTTGGCCAACTTGCCGAACAGCAGCTCGTCGGCGAGCGGCTTCTTGATCTCTTCCTGGATCAGCCGCGCGAGCGGCCGGGCGCCGTAGGTGGGATCGTAGCCGTTCTCCGCGAGCCACGTCCGCGCCGCCGGGCTCAGCTCGATCCCGACGTTGCGGTCGGCGAGCTGCTCCTCCAACTGGATGATGAACTTGTCCACCACGCGCGCGATCACCTCCGGCGTGAGTGCGGCGAAGCGGATCACGGCATCGAGGCGGTTGCGGAACTCCGGCGCGAACATCCGCTTGATCGCCTCCTCGTCATCGCCCTCGCGTTCCGTCCGGGCGAAGCCGATCGGCGGCTTGGCGAGCTCGGCGGCGCCCGCGTTGGTGGTCATGATCAGGATGACGTTGCTGAAGTCGACCGTCTTGCCGTTGTGATCGGTGAGCTTCCCGTAGTCCATGATCTGCAGGAGGATGTTGAAGAGATCGGGATGCGCCTTCTCGATCTCGTCCAGCAGCAGCACCATGTGCGGGTTCTGGTCGGCCGCGTCGGTGAGCAGCCCGCCCTGATCGAAGCCGACATAGCCGGGCGGCGCGCCGATCAGCCGCGAGACCGAGTGCCGCTCCATGTATTCGCTCATGTCGAAGCGGACGAGCTCCACGCCCATCACATGGGCGAGCTGGCGCGCGACCTCGGTCTTGCCGACGCCGGTGGGCCCGCTGAACAGGTAGCAGCCGACCGGCTTGCCGGGCTCGCGCAGACCGGCGCGCGACATCTTGATCGCGGTCGCCACCGCAGCAATGGCCTCGTCCTGGCCGAAGACGACCGTCTTCAGGTCGCGCTCCAGGCTCTCCAGGATGGTCTTGTCGCCCCGGCTCACGTTCTTGGGCGGAATCCGGGCGATCTTCGCCACCACGCCTTCGACATCCTTCACGCCCACGGTCTTGCGCCGCTTCGATTCCGGCAGCAGGCGCTGCGAGGCGCCCACCTCGTCGATCACGTCGATGGCCTTGTCGGGGAGCCTGCGGTCGTTGATGTAGCGACTCGCAAGCTCGACGGCGGTGCGGATCGCCTCCGCCGTGTAGCGCACGCCGTGGTGCGCCTCGTAGTAGGGCTTGAGCCCGCGCAGGATCTTCACCGCCTCGTCGACGCTCGGCTCGTTCACGTCGATCTTCTGGAAGCGCCGGACCAGCGCGCGGTCCTTCTCGAAGTAGTTGCGATATTCCTTGTAGGTGGTCGACCCGATGCAGCGCAGCGTGCCGCTCTGCAGCGCGGGCTTCAGCAGGTTCGACGCATCCATGGCGCCGCCGCTGGTGGCGCCCGCGCCGATCACCGTGTGAATCTCGTCGATGAAGAGGATCGCGCTCTCGTGCGCCTCGATCTCGGCGAGCACCGCCTTGATCCGCTCCTCGAAGTCGCCGCGATAGCGCGTGCCGGCGAGCAGCGCGCCCATGTCCAGCGCGAAGATCGTGGCGCCGTCGAGCACCTGCGGCACCTCGCCGTGCTCGATGCGCCGGGCCAGCCCTTCGGCGAGCGCCGTCTTGCCCACGCCCGCATCGCCGACATAGAGCGGGTTGTTCTTGGTGCGTCGGCAGAGCACCTGGATGGTGCGCTCGATCTCGGCATCGCGGCCGATGAGCGGGTCGATCCGCCCGGCCTGGGCCTTGGCATTCAGGTTGACGCAATAGGCGTCCAGCGCCGCAGGCCCTTCCTTGACGATGTTCTCCTCTTGGGCGTCCTCGTCGGTGCCGGAGACGCTGCCGCCCTGCGCCGACTGGCCGGGCACCTTCGCGATCCGGTGCGAGATGTAGTTGACCGCGTCGTAGCGCGACATGTCCTGCTCTTGCAGGAAGTAGACCGCGTGGGACTCGCGCTCGGAGAAGATCGCCACCAGGATGTTGGCGCCGGTGACCTCGGAACGGCCGGACGACTGCACGTGCAGGACCGCGCGCTGCACCACCCGCTGAAAGCCGGTCGTGGGCTTGGCCTCCACCGCCTCGTCGGTGGCGAGGCTCTCCAGCTCCTCGTCGATGAAGGTCTCGAGCTCGCGTTCCAGCCGCTCCAGATCGACGCCGCAGGCCTTCAGCACCGCGATGGCGTCGGCATCCTCCAGCAGCGCATAGAGCAGGTGCTCGAGCGTCGCGAACTCGTGCCGCCGCTCCACCGCAAGCGCCAGCGCCCGATGCAGGCTCTTTTCGAGATCGCGCGAGAGCATGCGTCCGCTACTCCTTTTCCATCGTGCACTGTAGCGGATGCTCGTTGCGCCGCGCGAATTCGCAGACCTGCTTCACCTTGGTCTCGGCGACCTCGTAGGAGTAGACGCCGCAGACACCCACGCCCCGCCTGTGCACGTGGAGCATGATCGTCGTCGCGCGCTGCTCGTCCATCCCGAAGAACCGCATCAGCACGATGACCACGAATTCCATCGGCGTGTAGTCGTCATTCAGCAGCAGGACCTTGTACATCGAGGGCTTCTTGGTCTCGCTGCGCGACTTGGTGATGACCGATGAATCGTCGCCGGGCCGACCGCCTGTCCGTTGATCCGACATCGCTCGATTCATCCCGCGTTCGCCACGCGAACGACACCCCGCGTCCACCGCGCGTGCCGGCCCGCACTATAGCACGCAGGCCCGCGCGCACAGGCACCGCCGCCTCAGCCGACGATATCGGTCTCCGCGAAGAAGAATGCAATCTCGATGGCCGCGTTCTCCAGCGAATCCGAGCCGTGCACGGAGTTGGCCTCCACCGACTCGCCGAATTCCTTGCGGATGGTGCCCTCGTCGGCGTTGGCCGGGTTGGTCGCCCCCATGATCGTGCGATTGGCCTCGACCGCGTTTTCGCCCTGCAGCACCTGCACCACCACGGGGCCGGAGGTCATGTAGGCGCAGAGGTCGTTGTAGAACGCGCGCTCCTTGTGGACCGCGTAGAAGGCGCGCGCCTGCGCCTCCGTCAGCCTGACCCGGCGCTGGGCGACGATGGAGAGCCCGGACTCCTCGAAGCGCTTGTTGATGGCGCCCGTCAGGTTGCGGCGGGTGGCATCGGGCTTGATGATCGAAAGGGTGCGCTGGGTCGCCATGGGTTCTCCCCCGTTCGGTAGGCTGGCCCTTATAGAGACTGGGCACCCGAGCGGCAACGCCGGGGGTAGACGGCCGCGCTCTACCTCCGCGCTTCGAAGAATTCGCGAAGCAAGGCCGCGGCGCGGGTCTCCTGCACGCCGCCGATGACCTCGGGCCGGTGGTGGCAGGTGGGCTGCCGGAAGATGCGGGCGCCGTGCTCCACCCCGCCGCCCTTGGGGTCGGCAGCGCCGAAGTAGAGCCGGCGCAGCCGGGCGAAGGCGATCGCCTGCGCGCACATGGCGCAGGGCTCCAGCGTGACGTAGATGTCGCAATTCACGAGCCGCGCCGTGCCCCGCGCCGCCGCAGCCTTGCGGATCGCCAGCATCTCGGCATGCGCGGTGGGGTCGTGCGCCGCCTCGACCTCGTTGCCGGCCCGCGCCAGCACCGCGCCCGTTCGCCCGTCGACCACGACGGCGCCCACCGGCACCTCGCCCCTGTCGCGCGCCGCCTCAGCTTCCGCCATGGCGAGGTCCATCGGAGAGGGCGACGCGGTCACGGCGTCGCCTTGCCGAGTGACTGGATGAACTGAATGCCGTGATCTCCCAACACGGACACAAGGACAGTTGTGCCCCAATAGACCTTGCTCATTACCAGCCTTGGCGCAGGCGTTCGACGTAAGTGTCGGCGTCCTCGTTTGCCCACATTTCCCTGCCCGCCCCGCGCAGGGCCAGGATCGGATCGGCATCGCTTCCGCTATCCGCGCGGGCGTCCTCGCGGTGGAGTAGCTCAGCGACCATCCACATCTCGTCGTCGAGGATGCGAGACATAACAACCTCAATTTCATTGATGGCCCGGATGGCTCAAATAAGCCGATTGGCCCCAACCTACAACCATAGCGGGCGCGACCCTCCCCCCGCCGCCGGATGCACGCTAGAGTCCGCCGATGGCGCAGCCCGTCATCGGCCTCACCCTCGATTCCGAGCCGCCCGGCGGCTATTCCGGCGAGCCCTGGTACGCGATCCGCGAGAACTACTGCGCGGCGGTCGCGGCGGCGGGCGGCATTCCGGTCGCGCTGCCGCACGAGCCGGAGCTTGCGGAGCGCTATCTGGAGACGGTGGACGGCCTCATCGTCACCGGCGGCGCCTTCGACGTGGACCCCGCCCTCTTCGGCGCCGCCACACGGCACGAGACCGTCACCACCAAGGACCGGCGCACCGCCTTCGAGCTTGCCATCACCCGCGCCGCGCACGCGCGCGCGGTGCCCTCCCTCGGCATCTGCGGCGGCCAGCAGCTGATGAACGTGGCGCTCGGCGGCAGCCTCATCCAGCACATTCCGGACGCTGTGCCCGATGCGCTGGCGCACGAGCAGCCCAACCCCCGCACCGAGCCCGGCCACCCGGTCTCACTGGCGGCCGACAGCGTGCTCCGGGCCATCGTCGGCAGCGAGGCCATGCAAGTGAACAGCGCCCATCACCAGGCGGTCGCCGAGGCGGCCCCCGGCCTCGTGGTCAACGCGCTCGCGCCCGACGGCGTGATCGAGGGCATCGAGGACCCGGCGCACCGCTGGTTCATCGGCGTGCAGTGGCACCCGGAGTACGCGATCGACCCCGGCGACGCACGTATCTTCCGCTCGCTGATCGAGGCCTGCGGGCGTTAGCCGACAGACACGCCCTTATCGGCCTAGGCCGCCCCTTGTGCGGACCGGGCGCGCCGTGGTGACATGACCCGGTACCCGGCACTCAAACTGCGACTTGCGGGAGGACTCCGTGACCTTCGACTTGCCGCCCACCCATCACTTCGTAATCGACGCCAAGGCCACCAGCCGCTGCCGGCTCGAGGCCAGCACACGCCAACACACCGTGATCATCGACGAGCCGGAGGTACGCGGCGGGACCGACAGCGGCGCCACTCCGCTGGAGACCATGCTCTCCTCCTTCCTCGCCTGCCTCAACGTCATTTCGCACCTGATTGCCGACGAAATGGAGATCGAAATCGACGATCTCTCCATGTCCCTCGACGCCACATTCGACACAGACGGCATCCGCAACACTACGCCGACGGCGCTCCCATTCCCGGAGATCGATCTGACGATGAACATCACGACGTCGGCCTCGGACGCCGAGATTGCGCAGTTGCGCGAAGACCTGGAGAAGCGCTGCCCAGTGACGGTCATCCTTACCCAAGCCGGCACGAAGATTAACGCGACCTGGAACGTCACGAGGCCCTGAGCGTGCAGGGAGCGCCGTGCCGATATGGCCGGGCGTTCCGTGAGTGAACCACGACCGCGGAGGGAAAATCGTGAGCTTTGATTTGCCGGCCAACATTCGCATCGCGATCGAGGCAGACGCCACAAGCCAAAGCCGCGTGGAAGCCCGCGTGCGCCACCACAAGGTGATTATCGACGAGCCTGAGGTTCGCGGCGGCACTGACAGCGCCGCGACACCGCTGGAGACGATGCTGTCGTCCCTCCTCGCCTGCCTCAACGTCATTGCGCACTTCATTGGCGACGAGATGGGGATCGAGATCGACGATCTCTCCATGTCCCTGGACACCGCCTTCGACACAGCGGTGGTCCGCGGCGATCAGCAGGCGACGCTGCCGTTCCCGGAAATCGCACTGACGACGAACATCACGACGTCCGCCTCGGACGCGGAGATCGCGCGGCTTCGCGAAGACCTCGAGAAGCGCTGCCCAGTGACGGTCATCCTCACCCAGGCCGGCACGAAGATTAACTCGACGTGGAACGTGACGAGACCGTGACACGCATTCCGTCGCTGCGATGTCTCCGCAAGGTGAACGTGCGGCTCACGCTTGGCGACCGATCACCTGTACATGAGATTCGGAAGCCAGAGGGCCAGCTCCGGGAATGCGAAAATGATTCCGAGCACGATGAGTTCGACCTGCAGGAACCACCAGATTCCATGATAAATTTCTTTGAAATTAAAACCGGGAGATACGCTCTTTAGGACGAATGCGTTCAGCCCGACGGGCGGAGTGATCAGGCCTATTTCGAGCGACTTCGTGACAAGAACGCCGATCCATATCGGATCCATCCCGAGCCTCGCCAGAGGCGGCAGGAAGATCGGCACTGTCAGGAACATGACCGAAATCGGGTCGATGAAAAGACCCAGCACGAGCATGAGAAGCAGATACAACAGCAACAGCACCCGTGGGTGCACATCCATGCCGACGATGCCCTCGGTAATGGCCGAGGACGTTCCACTGACGGCCAGGTAGGACGTAAAGATCAAAGCGCCGACCAGGATAATGAAAATCACGGAGGTCGTTTTCGCCGTCTCGGTGAAGACGGACCGAAGGACCTGGAAGCTCAGACGCCCTCTGAAAAGCGCAATCAGAAATGCTCCTCCCGCCCCCATGGCGCCGGCCTCGGTCGGCGTAAAGATGCCCGCATAGATGCCGCCGATCACCACGACCGCCAGCAGCAACGCGGCCCAGACGTCCTTGAGAGAGCGGAGCTTTTCGGACCTCGGTGCCGGCGGCAAGGGAGGCGCCAGCTTGGGATTGCGGAGCACCCGCACGTAAATCATCACCGAGAAGCAGAAGGCCGTGAGAATTCCGGGAACGATGCCGGCGATAAAGAGCCGCGGGATCGATTCCCGCGCGATGATACCGAAGACGATCAGAACGACGCTGGGGGGGATCATGCCTGCGAGCGTGCCCACGGTCGCGATGCATCCCGCGGCGAGCCTGCGATCGATGTTGTTCTTGAGCATTTCGGGCAGAGCGACCCGACCGAACACTGCGGTCGTGGACGTCGTCGAGCCCGAGCAGGCGGCAAATCCGGTGGCAGCAAAGGTCGTTGCGAGCACCAGACTGCCTCTCAAGTGCCCGACCCATGCGCGCGCGGCGCCGAACATGTCTTCCGTCACCCTGGACGCGATGGCCATGTGGCCCATCAGCAGAAACAGCGGTACGGCACTCAACGAATAGCCCGAACCGATATCGAAGAGGCGCCCGCCAAGCGTGTTCAGGGTTGAGTCGAGGCCGCGGCTGGATGCGAAACCGATTGCACCCATGAAGAGCAACGTAAATCCGACCGGCACTCTTAGTGCCAGCAGAGCCGCGACTCCTGCGATGATGAGAATTGGGATGATTGGATCGGTCAAGATTCTTCGACGAGCGTAGTCGGCGCCTCTTCTTCGATGAGCTTGTCCAGAATTATCAAATTCATCAGCTGAATCAGGAAGCGAAACGACAGGAACAGAAAGCCTATCGAAATCGTCAGTCGTGACGGCCACGTTACGACTGAAATTGCCCCTAAAATCGTATCCCCAAAGACATAGTTATCCCAGGTTACGGCCGCGGTATACCAGGTCAATGCCGCGGCAAAGACCAAGAACGTACCCAGCTGAAACAGCTGGAGCAACTTCCGGTAGCGTCTCGGTAACCTGCTATATAGCGCGTCGATCGCGATATGAGAATTCTCGCGCTGTGCATACGCAAGGCCGAGGTAAATAACCAATACGAACAATAGACTGACGTATTCGTACGATCCCGGCACATTCGTGGGCGTAAGGTAGCGGACGATCACGTCCGCTATGGTGATCACCATCATGGCTGCAACGGCCGCAGCCGAGACATACGTTAGTATGTCCTCGATGTGCCTCTGGGCACTCAATAGCGCTCTTTTCACGTTAGAGCCCATTGTTTCTTCTTGTCGATCCGTGCCGTCGCAGAATTGGCCGGGTCACGAAGGGTCTCGATCGGTCGTCCGTGCGCGGCCCCGACCCCGCGACTTCTACTCGAAGAAAAGGGAAGCATTCGACTGCGAGACGTCTGTTCCCATCGTCGAATGCTTCCCGCACAAGTTGAACGACATGCTACTCGGCCTGTGAAGCCGGCATACGCTTCTCTTGGTTATCCGCCGTGCTTCTTAAGCAGCTCGAAGTACTTGTTGAGGAGAGCTTCGCCGTCGATCCCCTTTTCTGCCATTTCGGCCTTCCAGTTTTCTCTGGCGCCAGCTGCGGCTGCTTCCAGCTTGTCTCTTTCGCCGAACCTGACCTTCTTTACGCCAAGCTCTTCCGTCAGCTTCGCCTCGGCTTCCCCGTCTCGCATGACGGTTATCGCCTGGGCTCGGGGAACCATTTCCTCGTTGAGCTCTTCGATGATCTGCTGGACATCCGCCGGCAGTTCCTCCCAGGCCTCCTTGTTCATGACCAGCGTCATGGGGAAGTAGTAGAACGGCATGTACGCGTACCAGTATTCGAAGATGTCGCCGAATCCGAAGTCGTATGCCGCTGCCGGAGCGCCCATGATGGCGGCGTCGACAACCCTTCTCTCCGCCGCTGCCGGAAGCTCACCCCAGGGGATCGCGTAGCCCGCGATGCCGGCGGCCTCGAGAGCATCGCCTGCGCCACCGTGGGCACGAATCTTGGCTTGGCTGAGCTCATCCATAGTATTGTAATGATCATACGACAGCATCTCGATCCGGGACCACTGACCGACGAACATGAATTTCTGGTTGAGCGCATCGAATTCCGCCTGAACCTCTGGCAATTTGAAGAACTCGTGCGCCGCCAGATTGTGCGCCTCTGCGTTGTCGGTCAAAAACGTTATGACTGTCGTCGTCGCGCGCGGGTACAAACCGGGATTGTACACGGCCGAGAGTTGCCCGACGTCGAACGAACGTGCCCTTAGACCGTCCGGCTGTCCTGCAAACTTGCCGAGCGCCCCACCGAATAGTCGGGTGAATGTCACCCTTCCATCGGTACGGGCCTCAACTTCGTCCATCCACACGCGGGACGCCTCGTTGAGCGCCGCTATGCCGAAGGCTGCATGATATGTGAGATGGATGTTGTCTTCGGCCTTGGCGACTCCCGGCACCGCGAGAACCGCGACAAAGGCCGCTGCGAGCAGTTTACGTCGTAGTGTCATGATTCGATCTCCCTTTTTCCACCATGTGCGAAGGGTACAGAGTGCTGGTTTCCTTTTCATAATCGCCTCCCCTGTTCTTCCAGCTGTACACTCGTCACAAATCCGATCCACTCCGGACGACCGGAGCCGGCCGTGGTCGTTCGTGCCTCGAGATCATGATTGCCGGGCTGCCCTAGCCCGATAGCTCCACCTCCGCTCCTTCAGTTGCGGGGTAGTTCAATTCGATGCGAACGCCGTTCGGGTCGTGGACGAAGACCTGGTGCAGGTCTAGATCCGGCACCTTGCGGTGGTGGGCGGCGATGCCGCGTTTCTCCAGCCTCACGATCATGGCCTTGAGCCCGGTGGCCTCGAAGGCGATGTGATCGATCGAGCCGGTGGCACCGTCCTCCGAACCGCCCCGCTCGCAGTCGCGCTTGCCCAGATAGTCCCTGTCCTCGGCTACATGGACCACAGCGCGGTCCCCCAGGTAGATCCAATGCCCGTCGAACGGGAAGGGCGGCCGGTAGCCGTCCTCAAGGCCCAGGACTTCGACGTAGAAGTCCCGCGTCGCCTCTAGATCCCTGGTCAGCACAAGCACGTGGTTGAGGTTTTCCAAGGGCATGGTCGCGTTCTCCACGCCGATCCACTCACGCATACTCGCGCGATCTTGCCGGTCTGGCAATCAACAACCCGTCTTCGCGGCTCACCGGCATGGCGAAGTCGAACCGATCGACGTCGGTCGCCAGCTCGAGGTCGCGAAGCCGGTATTGCGGCTTCTCGGGATCGACGAACCACTGTCCGCATGCCGAGTTGAACGCACGCTCGACGTGTGCCCGGCGGTCCGGCGCGCCGTCGGTTAGAATTTCGGCAATGTAGTCCGCGCACGAGCGATCCTCATCGCCTTCGCGGTCGTCCGTGATTCCGGTGATGACGAAGGTCACGTCGTCCGGCTCTTCATCTCGCACCTGCGCCGCCGTGGCAGTGGCCGTCGGAAAGCCCGTGACGAACAGGGCCCTCGCGTTGCGTGCGCGATAGACGCCCTGTGTTCCGTTGCTGGTCCGATGGATGATCCGACGACCGCTCAGATCCCGATCGAGAAGCTCGGCAGCCGAGTTGCTCAGGTCGAATTCCGGAACGGGCAACGTGCCGACCTCGCCCATCGCCAGAGCGCCGGGAAACCGCTCCTTCACGGCGAGCGCCTCCTCGACCGTTGAGGTGAGAACGATGCTCGAGGCACCGCGCGAAAAGGCGAATGCCGCAGTCGTGAATGCAAGGAGCACGTCAACGACCACCACGGCGCCTGTGGCCCGGTCGCAGTCGTCCAACGTGGCGAACCTGATTTGCAT
The DNA here is from genome assembly GCA_022820945.1 of Alphaproteobacteria bacterium. Lineage (GTDB taxonomy): Bacteria > Pseudomonadota > Alphaproteobacteria > UBA828 > UBA828 > WTGU01. Next base: position 27,740 of record JAJEEP010000092.1, read on the forward strand.
GTCTTTTCGCACGTTCCCTGTGACATGGTCGGTTCAAGCGGCGACCGGCCTGATGTCCTTGAACTCGCGGACGGCTGCCGTCTGCGCGACTTCGTTCGGCAACCGCTCCATCGCCGAGCCGCCGAAGAAGCCGTGCACGTGCGTCGTCCGATGCAGCACGTACTCCGTTTCCCGGGCGGTCGAGATCGGGCCGCCGTGCGCGAGAACGAAGATGTCCGGATTCACGGCGCGAGCCGCATCGGCGATGGCCTGCACGTCCTCGACCGCCGCATCCAGAGACCGTGCGTTGCGAGCGCCGATGTCGCCGCTGACGGTGAAGCCCATATGGGTAACGATGATGTCCGCTCCGGCCTCGGCCATGTCCGTCGTCGTTTCCGGGTCGTAGCCGAACGGTGCTGTGACCATGTCCATCTCGTGCGCCAGTTTCATCACGGCAACTTCCTTGGCGAGAGACAGGCCCGACCCCTCCAAGTTTTCCCTGAAGACTCCGTCTATCAGCCCGACGGAAGGCCAGTTCATGACTCCGGCAACACCATTGTTCTTCAGCTCCTGAAGATAGGCCGGCATGTAGCGGAATGGGTCCGTCCCGTTGATCCCGCCGAGAAACGGTGCCTTTTTCAGCCGCGGGATAATCTCATTGGCCATCTCCAGGGTCAGTGCATTGGCGTCTCCGTAAGGCAAGAGGCCCGCCAGCGAGCTCACCCCGGCCATCCGGTATTTCGCCGTGTTGTAGCCGAATATCAAATCGCATCCGCCCGCCTCGCAGCACTTCGCCGAGAGCCCCGTGCCACAGCCCGCCGCCGTGATGTAACGGCCTGCATCGACTTCGGCTCTGAGCATGGCGAGTATCGATTTTCGATTCATTGGACGCCCCCACATATCTTCTTCTGTTCGTTCAGACATTGAGTAGGCCGATCAGTCGTTCGGCCATTTCCAAGGCAAATTCGGGATCGTTTATGTGCAGGTCTCTCTCATGCAACGTGACGACATCGCGCTTCAGGTTGTCGCGAATCGTCGCGAAGAGAACGCCATCGGTGTCCGGGTCGAAGAACGGTTTTCCCGGTGCGTCGATTCCCGAAATGCCCTTGAGCGGAAGATAGAGATGGACCGGCCCATGAGCTTGGTTGAGTTTCTCGCAGAGACGCTTGCCGAGGGCTCTGTTCTCCTCGGCGTTGGTTCTCATGACCGTGACGTTCGCGTTGTGCCGGTACAGGGTCCGCGAGCGATACTTCTCGGGCACCGTATCCATCGGCCCGAAATCGCAGACGTCGAGTGCGCCGACCGAAACCACCTGGGGGATGCCGGCCTGCCCGGCAGCCTGCAGACGCGTGGGGCCGGCACTGTGAATGCCACCGAGCAGATCATCGACGATCTCCGACACGGTGACATCGAGAACCCCATCCAGGGCCTTGTTCGCGGCAAGCGCTTCGAGCGAACGCCCGCCGGTGCCGGCCGAGTGGAAGGGCAGCACCTCGATGCCCTCTTCCTCGAGGCGCTTCCGCGCGACGTCGACGCAGGGAGTCGTGACGCCGAACTGCGACGCGCCCACAACGGGTTTCTCGCTTTCGGATACCGGGGCGGTCGACTTGTTGACCATGCCGACGATGGCGCCGGCCGCATTACCCACCACCCGCGTAAACAACGAGTTGAGGCCGGCGATATCGACGATCGGATACATCATGACGATGTCCCGGCCTGCGACGAGGCGGCTGGTGTCGCCACACGCCAATGTGGAGACCATGACCTTGGGCACGCCGATGGGAAGCTCATGCATGGCGGATGTGACCACGGTGGTTCCGCCGGAACCGCCGAGGCCGATGATGCCGTCCAGCCTGCCCTCGCGGTGGAGTTTCTTGACGATGGCGCTCGCACCGGCAGCCATGGCCGTGACGGCGCGTCCACGATCCCCCGCCGCGCGCAACTCGTCGAGGCTCTCGCCGGCGGCGGCGGCCACGTCCCGCGCCGGTATGTCGGGCTGGATATTCGGCGCATGGATAATGCTCGTGTCGACCAAAAGAGTATTCACGCCTTCGGATGCAATTTGATCGCGAAGAAACGCATATTCTTCGCCCTTCGTGTCGAACGCGCCAAGGACTACAATCGTTCTCGCAGTTCCACTCCGACTTGTAATTTGTTCTCCTCTTGTCAGGAGCTACACCGGAGTATCAAAAACAAAAACCCATTTTCTCACATGTTTATTGTAGTGCTCCACGAAAATCCATCAATAGCGTTGATCGGCGCTTGTCATAGGTCTGGCCGATAAGACATCATCATCCGTCTCGAACGGCGCCCGACAAGGAAAGCCCCGGGTCGCACGGCTGGGGGAAGGGAAGACAGCCGCATGCCGCCGCCATCGGATGAGCCGCTGGCCGACGACACTCTCGAGCAATTGCGCGCCGTGAGCGTTGCCACGGTCACCATGCAGTTGCTCAAGCGCGGCCTGCGCCACACCTTCATTCAGGGCTCCCGCCCCTTGAATCCGCAGCACGCCCGTTTTGCGGCGGAGGCCTACACGCTGCGCACCGTCCCCATGCGTGAGGACCTCGGCACCCTGGCGGTTCTGGCCGATCCGGAATACCCCCAGCGCAAGGCCATCGAGGCCTGCCCGCCCGGCCAGGTGCTGGTCTGCGACAGTCGGGGCGAGCAACGCGCCGGAATGTTGGGAGACATCCTGACTACCCGGCTCATGGTGCGCGGGGTCGCGGCGTTCGTAACCGATGGCCCGATGCGCGACGCAGCCGCAGTCGCCGCCATCGAGTTTCCGACCTTCTGCACCGGCAGCGCCGCGCCCGCCAGCCTGGCCGCCCACTTTGCCGTCGCCGTGCAGGAGCCGATTGCCTGCGGCGGCGTCGCGGTATTCCCCGGCGACGTGCTGGTCGGCGATCCGGACGGTGTGTGCGTCATTCCGCGCGGCATCGCCGACGACGTGGCCCGCACTGCCGGCGAGCAGGAGCTGATGGAAGAATTCATTCTGGAGCGAGTTCGGGACGGTGCGCCGGTGCCCGGCACCTACCCACCCAACGAGGCAACACTGAAGGCGTTCGAGGCCTGGCGGCGCGATCGCACGTGACGCTCCGAGCGATCCTCCCGAAAGCGTCTGCCCAAACGTATCCAGACTAGCGAACCGTCAGGACGAGCTTGCCCCTGAGGTGGCGGGACGCGCTGGTCGCGAGCGCGGAAGCGGCATCCTCGAGCGGGAAGGTGCGAATCTCGGGCACCCGGACGGCGCCAGACTCCACCAGCTCGAGGATGCGCAGCAGATGCGGGCGGTCGCGCCCGACCCTGGGGCGGAGCGCGGCCACGTCGTCGCGCGGCGGCTCCGGCGCGCCCGGGCCCGAAGCGATGAACGCCGCGCGGCCTCCTGGCTTGAGCACGGCGAAGGAGCGCCGGGCCACATCGCCGCCCACGGTCTCGAACACAGCATCGCAATCCGAGACGGCTTCCGTGAAGTCCTGCGCCTTGTAGTCGATCACCTCGTCGGCGCCGAGGCCGCGCACGTAGTCCATGTTGCGGGCGCTGCACGTGGCGATGACATGCGCGCCGATGTGCTTGGCGAGCTGGATACCGAATCCGGCGACCCCGCCGGCCCCGCCCTGGATCAGGATCGTCTCGCCGGGCTGCAGCGCCAGCGTGTCCTCGATTGAAACCACCGCCGTCAGACCGATCAGCGCGAGCGCCGCCACATCCGTGTGTGAAAGATTGTCGGGCTTGCGCGCGACCAGCGCCGCCTTCACCGCGATCTTTTCGGCATGGGCTCCTTCCTGCCCTACGTCGCAGACGCCGAACACCGGGTCGCCCGGCGAGAATTCGTCGACGCCGTCTCCGAGCGCGGCGACCACGCCCGAAAAATCTCGCCCGAGGACATAGGGAAAGTCGGCGATCCGGCTGTAGCGGCCCGCCAGCACCTTGCAGTCCGCGCCGTTGACGCTGGCGGCGTGAACGTCGACGACCATCTCGCCCGGCCCGGCCTCCGGGTCCGGCACATCGCCGTAGCGGATGACCTCGGGTCCGCCATGCCGCTCGAAATAGGCTGCCTTCATCGCCGTCCTTCCTACCGCGCCTTCGGGCGGCGAAGTCTATCCGAGTTGCCGACCGTGTCACGCCGGCGGCGATGGCAGGCGCCGCGGAGGGGCCGGGACCGGCTGCCGCTTGACGGGCGGAAATCGCTGCGTACGTTCGGAACGGATGATTCAACCTGGGAGAATCGACAATGGCCGGCGTGGGAACTGAATTGGTCTTCGAGAACGACAAGGTCGCCGTCTGGAACTTCGAGCTCGCACCGGGCGAGGAAACGCCCCTGCATACACATGAGCGCAGTTACATGTGGTACGCAATCTCGGGCGCGCCCTTGCAGGTGACCGACGAGAACGGCAACGATATCGGCACAATCGACGTACCGACCGGCGGGATCTTCTCGCTGCTGGTGGACGGCGACGAAATCGAGGTCCTGTCCGAGCCAGGCAAGGGCATGCGCGTCCCCGCCCGTCACAAGGCCAAGAACGTCGGCACGACGCCCTATCGGGAAGTGCTGGTCGAATACAAGTAGGTCTCGGCCGCCGCGCCCTCGGCTGGGACGAGGCCGCCCCGCATACCAGCAAACCCGGAGCGCGTCGCCGCTAACGCTTCCGTCGCCCTTATCGGCCAGACCTATGACGGTTGCCGATCGGCGCTATTGAAAGCTGCCCACCCGACAGCACGATGTCGCCGACTCGTGTCGACAAGGCGCTGCCATCCTGTCGCAGGAGTCCGACTGGACGCGTGCGATCGCGATCCGAGCCGCGACGCACAGGCAAACACGAACGACGCAGGAGCAACCGATGTCCATGAACGTTACCTGGATCGCCGAAGCCACGATCAAGCCGGGCAAGCGCGAGGAATTCGAGGCCGTCAGGAACGATCTCGTCGCGGCGACGTCGCAAGAGGAAGGCGCGCTGAACTACGAGTGGTACATCTGCGAGGAGGGCAAGGAAGTTTACATCTACGAGCGCTACGCAGATTTCGATGCAGCGGTTACCCACCTGAAGACTTTTGGAGCCCATGCCGACCGTTTCGTTGCGGCGGCCGACTTCACTCTCCTGACCGTGCTCACCGACAGGCCCGATGATTTGCGCGAGCACCTTGCAGGCATCAACACGGCGTTCCGGGTCCCCTGGGGCGGCTTCAAGAAGTAACGCCAGCCCAGCCGGAGCCGGTTGGGAGGCCGCCGTGAAGAAGAGCACCGAGCGCATCCTGACCACCCATGTCGGCAGCCTGCCGCGACCAGACGATCTCGTCGCGTTGATGTTCGCCAAGGCCGAAGGCGAAGCGGTGGATGCCGCCTTGCTCGAGCGGAAGACTCAAGACGCGGTGGTCGAAGTCGTTGCCCGCCAGCGCGAGGTGGGCATCGACATCGTCAGCGACGGCGAGATGAGCAAGCCGAGCTACGCGACCAATGTCACCGAGCGCCTGACGGGCTTCGGCGGCACCTCGAACCTTCCCAAGCTGAGCGATATCCTGGAATACCCCAACGTCGCCAAGGTGTGGTTCACCGATCCGGGAGTTCAAAGCCTGAACAAGAACCGTCCCGCCTGCAACGGGCCGGTGAAGTCGAAGGGCATCGAGGGCGCGGAGACGGACATCACATGGTTCCGGAATGCGCTGGAGCTGGCTCCGCCCGAAGATGCCTTCATGACCGCCGCATCGCCGGGGCTGGTCTCGATGTTCCTCGGCAACGTCCACTACGACACCGAGGAAGAGTTCCTGTACGCGATGGCGGACGCGATGATGCCGGAGTACCAGGCCATCATCGATCTTCGCCTGAATTCCGTCGACGGCCGCGCGGTGCTGTGCGACGCCTTCAACCCATCCAGCGTCTGACCCTCGGCGCCGGTCAAAGACCGGAAAGAAGATCGCTGGCCCGTTCCGCGACAGCGACGATGGCCGCGTTGACCGGACCCGTCGTGAGGCTAGGGAGGATGGAGCCGTCAACGATATGAAGCCCTGGCACGCCTGCGACTGAAAGGTCGGGGCGGACGACGGTGCCGGGATCGGTCCCCATCCTGCAGGTCCCGATCGGGTGGTGGTGCGTGAACGCGGCGCGCTCGACGAACGCCATTTGCGTGTCCCGACTCGCGAGATCGCCGGGCTGCGGCAACAGCTCTTCGCCGCGCCACGACGCGTAGGCGTCGGCTCCGCCGAGGCGCCGCGCCCACCCGAGCGCTTCCAGAAACAGCGAGCGGTCCTCCGCTGCGCTGAGATAGGCCGGATCGATGATCGGCTTGTCGTGCGGGTCCGCCGAGGCAACGGTCAGACGGCCCCGGCTGCGCGGGTGCGTGATGCCAAACATCAACGTGTAGCCCTCGCCGGGCGCGGGAATCATGCCTGCAAGCGCCTCCGAAATCACGGGAAGCGTGACGCACGCCACCACGAGGTCCGGCGCGTCCCGGGGCATCTGCCCGCGCGCGTGGATATAGGTGAGCGCTTCCGAATGTTGCGTCGCGGTCGGCGGCAGCGGCCTGCGGGCGCGATACACGTTGCCCGCGGCAAGCAGGTGGTCCTGCAGGTTCTCTCCGACGCCGGGCATGTCGCGTCGAACGCCGATGCCGAGAGCCGCAAGCCGGGCGCCCGGCCCCACACCGGATCGCATCAGGATGGCAGGCGTTCCGATGACTCCGGCGCACAGGACGACGGCGCGCCGGGCACAGAATCGGCGGGCCGTGGCGCCTTCCCGGGCATGCACCCCGGTTACACATCCGGTGTCGTCGAAGGCCAGCCGGTCGATGAGCAGGCCCGTCCGCAAATCGAGGTTCGCCCTGGCGCGAACGGCCTCGGTCAAGTAGGCATCGGCCACGCTCTGGCGCCGGTCCTCCACGATCGTGAGCGTGTTGAGCGTCGGCCCTGCCAGGTCCCGCCCATTGTGGTCGCGGATGGAATGGAGCCCGAGCTCCTTACCGGCCGCGCAGTGAGCGCGGGTGAGCGGGTGCGGCCTGGCGGGCTGGCAAAGGCGCACGGGACCCTCGCCGCCGTACCCCTCTTCGGGGGCAAAGGGCGAGGTTTCCGAACGAATGAAGTAGGGCTGGAGCGCGGCCCAGTCCCATCCCGTGGCGCCTGACTCGGCCCAGCGGTCGAAGTCTCTCGGATGGCCGCGCACATGCCCCATCGCATTCATCGCGCTCGTCCCGCCCACCACGCGCCCGCGCGGCCAGGGATGCGCGCGTCCCGCCGTGAAGCGCTGCGGCACGGTCTCGAAATCCCAGTCGATCTCGGTGCCTTGCAGAAGCGGCCAGGCGGCAGGATCGGAGATGTCGGGGTTCTCGGGTTCTCCGCCCGCCTCCAGCAGAAGAACGCGGAGGTCCGGCCGCTCGGTGAGCCTCGCGGCAAGCACGCAGCCTGCCGACCCGGCACCCACGATGACGACGTCCGCCTCAGTCATGCCTGCGCCACGACGTTCAAGCCGGTCACCGCCTCGTCGGCGATGGCCTGCCTGGGGGCGTCCTTCATGCGGACGAAGTAGGTCCTGTGGATGGGAGCCGGAACCGAACTTGAACTACATGCCGGGAGCGCCTCAGGCAGAAACCGCCGCCGGACGCGCGGGGCGTAGGTGCTCCAGCTCTTCAAGCAGTTCGGCGGTGGTGCGGATCCGGCAATAGCCTTTGAAGCCCTTCAGGGCCTCGCGGTGGCGCTCATCCGAATGCGTGGCGCATGCGTCGTCGACCAGGGTCATGAGGAAGCCACGATCGCAGCCGTCGCGCACGGCGGTCTCGACGCACTGGTCGGTCAACATTCCCATGACCATCACATACTCGACGCCGAGGTTGCGCAGCACGTATTCGCAGTTGGTCGAGTTGAACAGGCTCGAAGAGGTCTTCGGGATGACGATGTCGTCGTCTCCCGGACCCAATTCGTCGATGACCTCTGCCTCCCACGAGCCCTTGGCCGCGAAGATACCGGAGATCTTGTAGTCCAGGCCGCGGTCGCGGCCGTCCCGCGTCAGGCACTCGATTACCGTGTAGATCACCTCGATGCCGGCCTCGCGGCATGCGGCAATCAAGCGCTGTCCGTTCGGAATGACCACGTCGCGGATTCGATCGTAGAGGTACTGATCGGCCGGGTTATCTGCGCGTCTCTCCGCGTCGTACTCGCCCTTCTGAAGGTCGACGACGAGCAGCGCCGTGCGCTCGGGCTCGACCGCCCGCTGCCTGAACGACACGTCGCCTTCCAGGGGAATGGCTTCGATCTCGTTGCGCTCCATGTGTGTCGTCTCCTGTTTCTCAGGCCGTTTCACGACGGCCGGCAGTTGCCTCGGTCAGTAAACCTGCATGTATCGTTCGCACATGTACTGAGGCCTCGACTCCGCGTAGAGCCGAACCTCGTGCCGCTTGAGGGCGATGTAGGCCTCCACCATGGTGGGCGTGAACCAGCCCTTCACGGTCTCGTCTTCACCGAACGCGTCGAGAGCTTGTTCGAGCGAGGTGGGGAGCCTGCCGATGCCGCGCGCCTCTCTCTCGTCTTCGCTCAGGTCGTCCGGTTCGCCGTCTACCAGGGTCGGGCACGGCAGCCCGTCGCGGATGCCCTGGAGCCCTGCGCGCACGATGACGCCGATGGCCAGATACGGGCTCGCGGTGGCGTCGGTGAAGCGGAACTCGATGTTGAAGGCCTCGCCACGGTCCGCCGGATCGGTGGCCGGCGACGGGCAGATGCGAATGGCGGCCTCGCGATTCTGGACGCCGACGATGTCATAGCCGCAGCTCCAGTGGTGGGGGCCGAGGCGCAAATAGGAGATGGGGCTCGGCGCCGTCATGGCGCAAAGGGCGCCGAGGTGCCGCTGCACGCCCGCGCAGAAGCTGGCGGCGACTGCGCTGAGCTCCCCCGGCGCATCGGCGTCGTAGGCGGCGGCGTTGCCGTCGGCGTCCCAAAGGCTCAGGTGAAGATGGCAGCCGTTGCCCACCGCATCGGGGGCCGGCTTGGGGGAGAATGTCGCACGCAGCCCGCTCTGGCGTGCGGCTTCGCGCACGACTTCGCGAGTGAACACCACGCGGTCCGCACCGGCGAGGCCGGGGGCCGGGCCGTTGGTCACCTCGAACTGCCCGACACCGTATTCGGGCTCGAAAGTCTCGAGTCCCAGTTCGGCGTCGATCAGGGCCGCCACGCAGAGGTCGGCGAACGGCGCAATCCGGCGCACGGCATCCAGCGAGAACGGCGCCGCCCAGCGAAGCTCCTCGCCGTAGAGCGCGAACTCGTTCTCGTACGCAATGTGCAGGTCAAGACCCGTCTCCGCCTTCAGATCGGCCAGCGCCGCCGCCAGGAAACTGCGCGTGCAGCATTCCCAGGGGCTGCCGTCGAGGTTGAGACTGTCGCACAGGACCAGATGAAGGGGCGGATGCTCGGGCCGCAGCACGAGCCGTCGACGCGTCGCGTCATCGGGTATCTGCCGCACCTCGTCCATCGGCCCCCATGGATTTTCGGCAATGTCCTCGAACGGGGTCATCGCCTGCCCGGCAAGCGCCCAACCGAGACCGTGAGCCTTGCGGCGCTCGTACTCGCCCACCGGCACGCCGCGCGTGCGCGAGAGCCCGACAAGGTCGTTCCAGACCAGAAAGATCAACTCACCGGAGGTCACGAATCTTGCTCCTCGGGGACTTGCGGGAACTCCCGATCGTCCCAGGTATACCCCTTGCGCAGGTGCTCAAGCGTCGAGATCCGCCACACCGATCGAATGCCGATCGGAGGCGGCGAGGGATTCGCGCCGGCTCCTGGAGTGCTTTGCTGGCGCGTGACTAGTTGGGCCGCCAGTCGAACGGGGCGTAGTGGCCGTTATGGCCGCCCTCCGCGTCGTTCCACTCGATGCCGAACGCGTTCAGGTGGCTGTGGGTCCCGATGGCGAGGTGCAGGCGCTTGTTGGCCGGATGCCCGGTGTTGTCGATCATGATGGTCTCGGCGGGATCGGGCAGGCTGGGCACGCCTTCGGCCCCGTGGCTCAGCAGGTCGCCGGCGGTGATCGAGAAGCCCATCGTCCGCCGCTCGATCCTGATCGGCGCCCGCGCCACGCCGGCGAAGGTGCCGATGAGCGGCGCCATCAGCGCCATCGGCCCGCCTTCCTCGCCGGAGCAGATGCGCCCGATGGCGTCCACCTGCGCGTCGCTCGCGCCTTCGTCGACGATCAGGCCCACGGTCCAGTTGCCGTCGCCCATGGGCCCCGCCACCATCGCCGCGGTGACGAAGGCCACGCCGTCGAGCCGGGTGTCGCCGTAGTGCCCCTCCGCGATGTCCAGCACGATCGCGACCTCGCAGACGCCGTCGGTCGGCATTGCGGTCATGTTTGTGAAGATGCAGGGGCAGAGGTAGTCGCAGCTGCAGGTCTCGAAGTAGTCGCCCTTGATGTGCCAGTCCGCCCCGCTCATCGCCGTGCCCTCCATCGCTTCACCGCATCAGCATAGCACGGCCTGCGCGCACGGCGTTCAGAGAAGGCCGAGGGCGCGGAGCTCGGCCGCCATGTCCGGCGGGAAGGCATCCTCGGGTATCTCGACCGTTCCCACCGGGCCGAGGTCGCGTGGCGCGGCGGTGCCCTCCAGGTAGCGCCAGCCCTGGTGCGGGCGCCGGTGAACCGGATCGGTGGCGATCAGCTCGGGATCGAGCACGATCGCGCACTTGGGCTTGCCGCCCGCCTTCGTCTCGTGCCGGTCGAACGCCAGGATGCGCTGGCGCACGCGGATGCGGTGCCGGATGACCCAGTACATGGAACCGCCGGCCAGGACTTCCTCGGCCCGGCGGGGCGTGAAGCGGGTGACGTGGATGAGCCGGCCGAGCCGCTCCAGCCGCGCCGCCTGCACCGCGCGCAGGTGGTCGACGCCCTCGATCCCGACCGCCAGCTTTAGAAGATGCAGTGCCACCACACTTTCGATTTTAGTCCCACCACCTGGGCGGCCGCTTCTCGAGGAAGGCGGCGATGCCCTCCTTCCCATCGTCCGAGGCCCGGGCGGCGGCGATGCGGCGCGCGACGTCGTCGGCCAGCGCATCGTCGATCGGCCGGCCCGAGACCGCGTCGATCAACGACTTGGCCCGGCGTTGCGCGTCCGGCGAGCATTTCAGCAGGGTCTGCACGATCTCCGCGCCGCGCGCTTCGAGGGCCTTGGCGGGCACCACCTCGTGCACCAGCCCGATCCGGAGCGCGGTCTCCGCATCGAAGCGCTCGCCCGTGAGCATGTAGCGCCGGCTCCAGGAGTCGCCGATGGCGCGGACCACGAACGGGCTGATCACGGCGGGAATCAGACCGAGGCGCACCTCGGTCAATGCGAAGGCCGCGCTCTCGGCCGCGACGGCGATATCGCAGGCACTGACCAGCCCGACGCCGCCGCCGTAGGCCGGCCCCTGAACCAGCGCCACGGTGGGCTTGGGCAGGCTGCCCAGCACCATGAGGAGGCGCGCGACCGCGCGGGCGTCGACGATGTTCTCCGCCTCCGAGAAGCCCGCGGCCCGTTTCATGTAGGCCAAGTCGGCACCCGCGCTGAAGGACTTGCCGCGCCCGGTGAGGACCACCACGCGCACGTCGTAGCGCGCGCCCAGCCCCTCCAGCGCACTCGTGAGCAGGGCAACCAGCGCATCGTCGAAGGCGTTGTGCGCCTTGGGCCGGTTGAGCGTGACCGTGGCGACGGCGCCCTCGAATCCGACCAGCACGGTGTCGTCGGCCATGGCCCTGCGCCCCCCGCTACATCCTGAAGACGCCGAAGCGCGTGGCCTCGGCCGGCCCGCTCGCGACGATGCCGAGAGCCCGCGCCAGCACCTGCCGCGTCTCGGCCGGGTCGATCACCCCGTCGTGCCAGAGCCGGGCTGCGGCGTAGTAGGGATTCCCCTGCTCCTCGTACTGGGCGCGGATCGGCGCCTTGAACGCGGCCTCCTCGTCCTCGCTCCATGCGCCGCCGCCGGCCTCGATCCGGTCGCGCCGGATGCGGGCCAGCACGCTCGCCGCCTGCTCGCCGCCCATCACGGAGATGCGCGCATTCGGCCACATCCAGAGGAAGCGCGGCCCGTAGGCGCGCCCGCACATGCCGTAATTCCCCGCGCCGTAGCTGCCGCCGATGATGACCGTGAGCTTGGGCACGGCCGCGCACGAGACCGCAGTGACCAGCTTGGCGCCGTCCTTGGCGATGCCGCCCTGCTCGTAGCGCTTGCCCACCATGAAGCCCACGATGTTCTGCAGGAACAGCAGCGGGATGTGCCGCTGGCAGCAAAGCTCGATGAAGTGCGCCCCCTTCAGCGAGGACTCCGAGAAGAGGATCCCGTTGTTGGCGAGGATGCCGACGAGGTGCCCGCCGATGTGCGCGAAGCCGGTCACCAGAGTGGCGCCGTAGCGGGCCTTGAACTCGTCGAACTCGCTGCCGTCCGCGATGCGCGCGATCACCTCGCGCACGTTGAACATGGTGCGCAGCGACTGCGGCACGACGCCGTAAATCTCGGCCGGGTCGTAGACGGGATCGGCCGATGGCACGGGCGGTGCCGGCGGCGCGGCGCCGAGGCGGGCGACGATGGCCCGTGCACGGCGGATTGCGTCGGCATCGTCCGCCGCCATGTGGTCGGCGACGCCCGAGAGCCGCGTGTGCACGTCGGCGCCGCCCAGCTCCTCGGCGCTCACCTCCTCGCCGGTCGCGGCCTTCACCAGAGGCGGGCCGCCCAGGAAGATCGTGCCCTGCTCCTTGACGATGACGGTCTCGTCGGACATCGCCGGCACGTAGGCGCCGCCTGCCGTGCACGACCCCATCACCACGGCGACCTGGGCGATGCCCTTCGCCGACATGCGCGCCTGGTTATAGAAGATGCGCCCGAAGTGCTCGCGGTCGGGGAACACCTCGTCCTGGTGCGGCAGGTTGGCCCCGCCGGAATCCACCAGGTAGACGCAGGGCAGCCGGTTTTCCTCGGCGATCTCCTGGGCGCGGATGTGCTTCTTGACGGTCATCGGGTAGTAGGTGCCGCCCTTGACCGTCGCGTCGTTGGCGATCACGACGCACTCGCGCCCCTCGACACGCCCGATGCCGGTGATGATGCCGGCGGCCGGGACGTCCGTGCCGTAGAGCCCGTCCGCCGCCAGCGCCGAGAGCTCCAGGAGAGGCGAGCCCCGGTCGATCAGCGCCGCCACCCGCTCGCGTGGCAGCATCTTGCCCCGCTCCAGGTGCCGCTCGCGCGCACTCGCAGGGCCGCCCTCCAGCACCCGCGCGTGGCGCGTAGCGAGGTCGTCCACCAGCCCCCGCATGGCCGCCTCGTTGCTCCTGAACTTGTCCGAGGCCGGATCGACCGTCGAGCGCAGAACCTCCATCGCCCCCTCGCTAAGTGGCTCTGCCAAGGTACAACCGGTCGGCCGCGATGCAACTACCGTCGCGCCGGCACGGAACGAAGGCCCCACGCCCGGATATGGATCGCAAAGGACAAGAACACGGCGACGGGCGCGTTCGGCCGTGCCCGCGAGCCGCGTGAGACGGGGCCGGGCTGCTGCTTCAATCTTCGAGGGATGCCAGTGCCTCGGCCCTGGTCGAATGGATTGCCATAATTTTGGCGAACCCTACCCTCTCGAAAACCAGTTGGACGGAATCCGACAGTGCGCATAGCGCGAACGCCGCATCGCGTTGCCACAAGCTCTTTGCGACCCTGAGAACGGCGTAGAGGCCTGCACTGCTGATGTAGACCAGGTTCTCAAGGTCGATTATCACCGTCCGGTCGCCATCCTCGATAGCGTCTGCGACCGTCTCCTCGAACTGCGCGGCATTGAGGATAGTGATGCGCCCGCTCACGTAGAACCACAGGACACCGTCCCGCCTTTCGCTGGTCACCTCCATCGCCATACCTTCCCAGTCTCACGTAGGAACAATAGCCTGCGAGCACGTGGCCGGCCACAGAACCCAGCCGCGGCAGCTCTCCGCCCCGGCGATCCGAGAGGGCCAAGGTGAGGCGGGGGAACGCGATGCAGGGAGGTGGCCGGGGCCTGCCATCCCGACACGATCGCGCGCTTGGCGTCGCGCACGCCTGAAAGGTCGCGCGCGCCTGTTATAGTGCGCCGTCACCGACCCAGGGGAGCACCGCCATGCGCCTGCCAACGCTGGCCGAATTCCAGGAGGCCGCCGCGTTCGTCCACGAGACCCTCGACCCCACGCCGCAAATCCCGTGGCCGCTGCTGGCGCAGCGCACCGGGTGCCAGGTCTGGGTCAAGCACGAGAACCACACGCCCATCTGCGCCTTCAAGGTGCGGGGCGGCCTGGTCTACATGGACGATCTGCGCCGGCGCGGCACGGCCTCGGGCGTGATCGCCGCCACCCGGGGCAACCACGGCCAGAGCATCGCCTTCGCCGCCACCCGCCTCGGCCTCGCCGCGACCCTGGTAGTGCCCGAAGGCAATGCCGCCGGCAAGAACGCGGCGATGAGCGCGTTCGGCGGGGAGCTGGTGGTGCACGGCGCGGACTTCGAGGCCGCCTACGAGCACGCCAAGGCGCTCGCGGCCGAGCGCAACCTGGAGATGGTCCCTTCCTTCGACGAGCGCCTCATCCGGGGCGTCGGCACCTATGCGCTGGAGCTCTTCACCGCGGTGCCCGATCTCGACACGGTCTATGTGCCGGTCGGGCTGGGCTCCGGCATCTGCGGGTTGATGGGCGTACGCGATGCGCTCGGGCTCAAGACCGAGATCGTCGGCGTGGTTGCGGAAGGCGCCAACTGCTACGCGCTCAGCTTCGAGGCAAGGCGACCGGTCTCGATCAACCGGTCCACCACCGTGGTGGGCGATGGGATCGCGACCCGCGTGCCCTCGCCCGAGGGCCTCGACCTCATTCTTGCCGGCTGCGCGCGCATCGTCAGCGTCTCCGACGACGAGATGCTGGACGCCATCGCCGCCTACCATGCCGACACCCACAACATGGCGGAAGGCGCGGGCGCCTCCCCGCTCGCGGCGCTTATGCAGGAGCGCGACATCATGGCGGGCAAGAAGGTCGGACTGATCCTCTCGGGCGGCAACGTGGACCCCGGAGTCTATGCCCGCGCCATCGCGCGACTTGATGCGGGACCCGCCGCGCAGGCGGCTGCCGAATAGGGGGCAGCCTACGCCTGCGCCTGGCCCTGCACCCGGTCCATCAGGCGGGCGTAGAGGGCGCGGGCCTGGGCGGTGACGCCCTCCGGCACCGCCAGCACGAAGACCACGAGGATCACGCCCAGGATCAGGTTGACGTCCACGGTTTGCTGCGTGCCGAGCTCGATGGTGACGAAGCCCAACGCCATCGCGCCCACCAGCGGCCCGACCAGGGTGCCGAGCCCGCCGACCACCACCCAGATGATGATCTGCGCGCTGAAGCCGAGATCGAACACCGTGGGGCTCACGTAGGAGTTCCAGTTGGCGTAGAGCACGCCTGCGAGCCCCGCCACCGCGCCGCCGATCCCGAAGACGGCCATCTTGTAGAGCCGCGTGTCGTAGCCCAGCAACTCGGCGCGGAGCTCGTTCTCGCGCATCGCCGCAACCGCGCGGCCGAAGCTGGAGTTCATCGCGAGCTTCAGGCCGACGTAGACCAGCAGCAGGCAGATCCCGGTGATGACGAACATGTCCTCGGGCCAAATGATGCTCATGGGATTGCCCGGCGTGTTGATCGGCGGCAGCGCGGGCATGCCGTTGAAGCCGCCGAGATGGGCGGTGCCGATCGTGTATTCGTAGCCCGCCGTGTGGCCCAGGAACTTGTAGAAAATCAGAGACACCACGAGGGTGATGACGGCCACGTAAACCGTGCTGATGCGGCCGTAGAACATGAAGTAGCCGAGAAAGAGCGCGAAGGCCGCGGGCACGGCCACGCCCGCAAAGAGCGCGGTGGTGCTGCCCCCCATGTTGATGGAGACCACCGCATAGGTGTAGCCGCCGAGCCCGTAGAACGCCGCCTGGCCGAAGCTGAAGATGCCGCCGTAGCCCCAGACCCAGCCGAGGCTCATGGCGAGGATGCCGTAGGCCATGAAGAGCGTGAGCTGCAGCAGGATGAAGATGTCGGAGATCACCAGCGGCAGAATGCCGATGACGATCGCGATGGCGACGACGAGCGCGATCGGGCCTGTGAGCGCCGGCGAAAGCCGCCCCACCGTGAGCCCGTCGGAATTGAGTCGCAGGTTCAGAGCCATCGGCGGAAGAACCGGCCGGTGATGCCCTGCGGCAGCAGCCTGAGCAGGATGACCGCGGCGATGAGCAGCGCGACGTCGCCCATCACCGGCGTCCAAAGGAAGGTGGTGACCTGGTTCACGGTGCCGAAGAAGGCCGATGCGGACGATGTGCCGGTGACGATCGCCTCGCCGCCCCCGATCACGGTGATGAAAGCCTTGGCGATGAAGGCCGCGCCCATGGTCGGCAGCAGGCCGGTCACCGGCGCGAGCGCGGCACCCGCGAGCCCGGTGAGCGCGGCGCCCACGCCGAAGGTGATGGTGTAGACACGCTGGGGGCTGATGCCGAGCGCGGCTGCCATGTCGGCGTTCTGCATGGTGCCGCGGGCGATCAGCCCTGCGCGCGAGTAGCGCAGGACGACGAAGATCACCGCGATCACGAGCACGCCGAGGAAGATGATAAAGAGCCGGTACTGGCTCTCCACGAATTCGCCGACCTCGAAGCTGCCGAGCGGCGAGACCACGCTCTCGGTCGCATTGCCGAAGATGGTCGTGATGACGCCGATGAAGAGCAGGCTGAGCCCCCAGGTCGCGATCAGGGTGTCCATCATGCGGCCATAGAGAAAGCGGACGATGAAGCGCTCGACGATGACGCCGACGATGCCGACGAAGAGCGGCGCGATCACCAGCATCGAGACCCAGAAGTTGATGCCGGCCTTGGTCGAGACGACCACCGCGTAGGCGCCCAGCATCAGGAACTCGCCGTGGGCCAGGTTGATGACCCGCATCATGCCGAAAATGACGGCCAGCCCCGCGCTGATGAGCGCGAGGCTGGCCACGGTATAGCCGATCTGGACCGCGATGATGCCGGCGAGATCCATGATCGGTAACGACTAGCGCCCTGTCCCCAAGGAGCGCACGCGTAACGTTCCTCCCCCACCGTCATGCCCGGACTTGATCCGAGCATCCATTTGGGCCGGCAGGGGCCGGGGCTCCCCCGCGGATGGTCGGGACAAGCCCGGCCATGACGCGAGGGGGACGCCGGTACTATTCATCCGCGCTTCCGGGACACGACACGCGGTCAGGGTCAGTCGACCTCGATCCGGTACTGGGTCGCCTGATCCGGATTGGAGATCAGGTCGCACACCGTGGCGGTGTCGTCCGGCGTCCGGTTCTCGGCCACCTCGACGATGTTGAAGTTGCCGCCATTCAGCTCGGCGATCGCCGCGCTCATGATGGTGTGGTGGGTCGGCGGATCCATGGTCACCGTGCCGCCCGGCCCCTCGACGGAGATACCGGTTTCCAGCGCCTCGATCACAGCCATGCGGTCGATGGTCTCGGCCTGCTCCACGGCCTTCTTCCACATGTTGACCGAGTTGTAGGTGCAGATCGCGAGCGTGCCGATCTCTTGGGCATCTTCGCCGTAGCGGGCGCGCCATTTCTCCAGGAACGCCGCGTTGGCCGGCGTGTCGATGCTCTGGAAGTAGTGGTAGGAGCACATGATGCCCTCGGACTCCGCGGCCGAGACAAAGGCGTTCTCCCAGGGCCCGAACACGGTGGACGCGACCGGAATCTTGTCCTGCATCCCCGCTGCCGGCCATTGCCGGTAGAAGCCGATGTGGTTGCCGCCCACCAGCGCCGAGACCACCAGGTCGGGATCGGCCTGCTGGATCTTGGTGATGGTCGACGCGAAGTCTCCGACATCGAGCGGGAAGAACTCCTCGGCGATCACCTCGCCGCCGAAGTCCTTGGCGTATTTCTTGATCCAGTCGGCGGTGATCTGCCCGTAGATGTAGTCGGCGGCGATGGTGTAGACGGTCTTCGCGCCGAACTTGTCCATCGCGTACTTCAGCAGCGGGCCGTTGATCTGCGCCGGCGTCTCGGCGTTGCAGAAGACCGTCCGGTCGCAGACACCGCCCTCGTAGAAGGTGCTGTAGAAGTAGAGCTTGCGGAAGCGGTCGAAGACCGGGCGGATGGATTCGCGCGACGCGCTGGTGATGCCGCCGAAGATGACGTCGACCTGGTCGCTGGTCGCCAGCCGCTGCGCGTACTGCGAGTAGTTGGCCATGGTCGACTGGGCGTCGTACTCGATGAGCTCGAGCTGCTGGCCCAGCACGCCGCCGCCGGCGTTGATCTCTTCCACCGCGAACACGAGCGCATCGGCCATCTCGTTGCCGTAGATGCCGATCACGCCGGTGCGGTCGTGCAGTCCGCCGACCCTGATGGTATCGGCGCGTGCGGGTTTCACGATCACGGTCGGCGCTGCGGCCATAGCCGCGCCGCCGATCCCGGCCGCCTTGAGGAACGTGCGACGATTGAGTTTGCTCATCGGTAGCCTCCCTTTGTCGAACAATCCTGCCGTCCGTGCCGGACGCGGCGCGGCCGGGCGCCGGCCTCCTTGCCCAGCGCAACACCGACGATGGTAGCTACCTTCAACCCCGGCGACAATCGGCGGGCGCGCGGGGAGCGGCGCCAGACCCGGTCGATCCAATCGAACAAACGCTTGCCCAAACTGCCTGAGTCCGGAATGATCCTTGGTCGTGGCGGAAACCGACGGGAAGCGCAGGGACAACCGCCGGGGCCGCATTCTGGACGCGGCCGCGATCGAGTTCGCACGCTCCGGCTACAGCGCCACCTCGGTCCGCGACATCGCCGCCGCAGCCGGTATCCTGCCCGGCTCGATGTACTACCACTTCGCCTCCAAGGAAGACCTGCTGGCCGCGGTCCATGCCGCCGGCATCCAGCGGATCAAGGAGCGCGTGCGCGCGGCCATCGAGACCGCCGACGACCCCTGGGGCAGGCTGGAGGCCGCCTGCGCTGCCCACGTCGAGACCCTGCACGCGAGCAAGGACTACGGCTCGGTCATCGCGACCGAGTTCCCGCGCCGGCATTCGCCCAAGCTGGCCGCGCGCATGATCGAGGAGCGCGACGACTACGAGAACGTCTTTCGCACGCTGATCGACGACCTGCCGCTGCCGGAGAGCACCAGCCGCAAGTATTTTCGGCTGGCCCTGATCGGCGCCATGGCCTGGTCGATCGCGTGGTACAGGCCGGGCGAGGATACGGCCGAGGAGATCGCACGCCACATCGTCAACCTGTTCCGGCCGGCGGCGGAGGCGGAATGAGGCTCGAAGGCAAGATCGCGGTGGTGACCGGCGCGGCCCGCGGCATCGGCGCCGCCTGCGCCCGGCGCTTCGCCGCCGAAGGCGCGGCGGTTGTCATCGCCGACATCCTGGAAGAGCAAGGCGAGGCGACGGCGCAGTCGATCCGCGACACAGGCGCCAGCGCCACCTTCGTCGCCTGCGACACGGGCGACGGCCCGCAGGCACGCGCGCTGATCGAAAAGACTCTCTCGCACCACGGCCGCGTCGACGTTCTGGTGAACAACGCCGGCATCTTCACCATCGCGGACTTCCTCGACGTGACCGAGGAGGACTTCGACCGCGTGCTCCGCGTCAACTTGCGGGGCTACTTCCTGGTGGGCCAGGCGGCGGCGCGGGCCATGGTGGAGGCAGGCTCGGGCAGCATCGTCAACATGTCGTCGGTCAACGCGGAGATGGCGATCGATTCGATCGCGGCCTACGTCGTGAGCAAGGGCGGGGTGAACCAGCTCACCTCGGTCATGTCGCTGGCGCTGGCGCCCAAGGGCATCCGCGTGAACGCAATTGGCCCGGGCACGATCCTCACCGAGCTCTCGGGCTCGCTGCTCACCGACGAGGCGGCGCGGCGGCGGGTCCTCTCCCGCACCCCCATGGGCCGCGTCGGCCAGCCGGAAGAAGTCGCGGGCATCGCGGTCTTTCTCGCAAGCGACGATTCCTCATACGTCACGGGGCAGGTAATCTACGCCGACGGCGGGCGCATGCGCCTCAACTACACCATGCCTGTGGAGGGCGACGGATAGGGAGCGCGACCATGGCGGACGAACGGAGGACCCTGATCCTCACCGGCGCGAGCCAGGGGATCGGGCACGCGACGGTCAAGCGCTTCAGCGCGGCGGGCTGGCGGGTCATCACCGCCTCGCGCCGGGCCTTCTCGGAGGATTGCCCGTGGGAGGCCGGGCCCGAAGACCACATCAGGATCGACCTCTCCGACCCCGAGGACGTTGCGCGCGGCATCGAAGAGATGCGGGAGCGGCTGGGCGGCGCGCCGCTCGCCGCGCTGGTCAACAACGCGGGCATTTCGCCCAAGGGCGATAACGGCATCCGACTCGACAGCCTGAGCACCGATCTCGACCTCTGGCGTGAGGTCTTCCAGGTCAACTTCTACGCGCCGCTGGCGCTGGCGCGCGGCCTCTTCGAAGAGCTGAAGCAGGGCCAGGGCAGCGTCGTCAACGTGACCTCGATCGCCGGCGGCAGGGTGCACCGCTTCGCCGGCAGCGCCTATGCGACCTCGAAGGCAGCACTGGCATCGCTCACCCGCGAAATGGCGGCGGATTTCGGCCCGCTCGGCATCCGCGTCAACGCCATCGCGCCGGGCGAGATTGACACGCCCATCCTCTCGCCCCAGGCCAACGACCTGCTGCCGGCCATTCCCATGGCGCGCCTCGGCAAACCGTCAGAGGTGGCGTCCGCGATCTATTTCCTCTGCTCGGATACCGCCGCCTACATCACCGGCGGCGAGCTGCACGTCAACGGCGGCGAGCACGTTTAGCCGCGCGGCACGGCGGCGGGTTCGGCGCGCCCGGCAGGCCTCGAACCTGCGACCCGAAGCTTACAGCACATCCTTCATTTCGCTTGCACCCAAGGTAACTAGTGTGCCAGCACTCTTGCATTTCGCGGGTACACAAAGGTAAAAGTTCTGCGAGATAGTTTGCATTAAACGTGCGATTTGATAAGCGTGCTCTGCGTTGCCTCCAAGAGTAGTGAGAAACAGTAGTGAATTCGGCTTTATAGGCTGATGGTCAGACAGTTGCATGCTCTTAATTAGGCTGCCCAGCCCCTTCTGGTCAATTGCCCCGCTATATACAAACACCATGGCATCTAAATCTTTAGACACCTTGTTTGCGTATTTCTTTACCTTCTTATTCACTGTCATTTGCCTGCCACTGCTTTCGATCCGCCGCCAGCGCAAGCTCGCGCCGCCACTCAGGTGACAGCCCTTGCGTGTGCCTCGCCTCCTTTGTGGACGCCTGCCCGCGCAAACTCGTTCACACCGGCTCGCCCGTGAGGCTCTCCTTGCATTAGCCTGTTACCTAGTCGACAATAAGATTGACTCTGGCCATAGCCGCAGTACGCATATTGCCGAGAGGTACGTCGGGGCTGGCGCGACGCAAACCGCCGCACCCTTCTAGCAATCGAATGCATACTCGTGACCGCCGGAGATGTGTCCCCCTGTCACCATCACCATGGCAGGGTGATACTCCCACGATGTCGCCGCCATGTATAGACACATTCCCTATATGGCTTTGTATTGGCCTGATTCAACGATTCCCCACATGCCCCAAAATCGCCCCTTGGGTGCGCATACGGCATGGCTCGACGCCTAGCCGGGAGGCGCAAACTTCAAATTGGCCCGCCACCCAACAGGTGGGAGGTTGTCAAGTCACGTATATAAGCCCCCTTCATTGGGAGAATCGTTAGGAATTTCCATCAGTTAGGGAATGTGATTCAAGCTGGCTATTGATGAACTCCCTGTCTAGTGTCATGTCCCGGAAGTAAGTGATATATGTATGGGGTGACCCCTGCCAGGAGTTCGCCCATGCCCCGCGGTCGCCCCATGGAACCCCTCGTTCTCGCCGATGCCGAGGAAGCTCAACTCCTCAGCCTTGCCGGCTCCCGCTCCATGCCCCATGGGCTGGTCCAACGCGCACAGATCGTTCTTGCCTGTGCCCGAGGCGAGGCGAACACCTCGATCGCGCGGCGCATGCGCCTGAGCAATGCCACCGTCGGCAAGTGGCGAAAACGCTATCTGATGCAGGGGATCGAGGGGTTGCACGATGAACTGCGCTCAGGCCGGCCGAGGACCCATGACGATGAACGCGTCGCCGAGGTCATCAACGCCGCGCTGCAGACCAGACCCCCCGACGGCGCCACCCATTGGAGCGTACGCGCCATGGCCGCGCACACCGGTGTCTCCAAGAGCACCGTGCAACGCTGGTTCAGCCTGTTCGCCGTCCAACCCCACCGCCAGCGTCACCTCAAGCTCTCCAACGATCCCTTCTTCGTCGAGAAGGTGCGCGACATCATAGGCCTCTATCTCAACCCGCCCGATCACGCCGTCGTACTCTGTGTCGACGAGAAGACTCAGGTCCAGGCGCTCAATCGCACCCAACCGATGCTGCCCATGGGGCTGGGCTACGTCGAAGGGGTTACCCACGACTACGTCCGTCACGGCACCACCACGCTCTTCGCCGCTCTCGACATCGCCACCGGCCACGTCATCACCCAGTGCAAGAAGCGCCATCGCCACCAGGAGTTCCTCACCTTTCTGCGGCACATCGACGCCAACGTCCCCGAAGCGCTCGACGTTCACCTCATCGTCGACAACTGCGCCACCCACAAGCACCCCAGGGTCAGAGCCTGGCTCGCAAGACGCCCGCGATACCACATCCACCACACACCCACCTATGCCTCGTGGCTCAACCAGGTCGAGCGCTGGTTCGGCATCATCACCCAGATGGCCATCCGACGCGGCTCGTTCTCCAATGTCAGCGACCTCGTCAACAAGATCGAACTCTTCGTCAAGCACTACAACGCCAGCGCCGCTCCCTTCATGTGGACCGCAACCGCCGAATCGATTCTCGCCAAACTCCAACGACTTTGTGCATATATCTCCGGGACACGACACTAG
>JAJEEP010000063.1 GCA_022820945.1 Alphaproteobacteria bacterium
CGGGGTCGAAGCTCAGCGGCACATAGGCCTCCGAGGGCGCCAACAGACGGCGACGGCGACGCCAGGCCTTGGCATAGCGACGCACCGCGTCGTAGCCGCCCTCATAGCCCGCCTCGCCAAGAGCCTCATAAATCCGCAGCAAAGACAGCCGATCACGGCGCGGCTTCTTCTCGTTGGCTTCCAGACGCCGCTCCAGATCCTCAACCCAGGGCCCAAGCTTCGGCATCGGCTGGATCGTGCGCACGTAGGCGTGCGAGCTCGCATCGCCCCGAACCACCTTGCGTATCGTGTTCTTCGAAACCCTCAAATCCCGGGCCAGCTTCTTGATCGGAACACCCTTCACCAGATGATCCCGACGAATCCGCGCAATCGTCTCCACAACCAGCATCTCCCCCTCGCCCCGTCCGTCCAACGACGAGGCGCGTTCATGGGCCAAATCCATGGGGGGTCAATTTTGGACGCCGATCACCCCCAATAGGGGGGCACTTTTCCACGCTTAACAACAAACCCCGGCACGTCGCACTGCTTATGGAGAAAAAAGGCGGTCCGGCGGCGGCGAATCGCCTGCGGAAAGACCTGGGCCAGCTCTACCGCTTTGCGGCAAAGCGGCTTGGGTACACGGGACAGAAGCCAGCGGCGCTCGCCGATCCGCACAAGACGAAGCGCGGCGGCTATCACACATGGACCGATGCAGAAATTCAGCGCTTCCGAGAGACGTTCCCCACCGGCTCCAAGGCACGGCTGGCACTGGAACTGCTGCTCGCCACGGGCGCATCGCGTCTGGATGCCGTCGGGCTCACGCGAGCGAACATCCGGGGAGGTCGGATCACCTTTCGTCGGGCCAAGACGTCCGTGGCGGTCGATTTGCCGCTCCTGCCTGAGCTGGGGCGAGAATTGGCGCTTCTCCCGTCGGCGCAGATGGTCTTGCTCGCACGCAACGACGGAGAGACGGGTTACGCGGTCGAGAGCTTCGGCATTCTCTTTCGCCGCTGGTGCAACGAGGCCGGCGTGCCGGGTAGCGCCCACGGGCTGAGGAAGGCCGGGGCCCGGCGCTTGGCAGAGGCCGGCGCAACTGAGTTTGAGGGCATGAGTTTCCTCGGGCACGCGAGCGCGAAGGAGGCGAGCCGTTATGTGGCGGCTGCGAACCGAGCGACGCTCGCGGACTCCGGCATGGCGAAGCTGAGGAGCGAAGAGGGAACAGAATTGACTAACCTTTCGCCGAGGTTGGTCAATTTTGAGAAGTAACTTGTTGATTATAAGGCGCAATAAAAGGGAGTTGGTGGGCCCGGCAGGACTCGAACCTGCAACAACGCCGTTATGAGCGGCGGGTTCTAACCAGTTGAACTACGGGCCCGGTCGGCAGAATGCCGCATCCATCATAGCGCGCCTGAGCACTGGCGGCGATGGAATGAGGGGTTGCACATGGAGAACAAATAGGGTACAAAGGCCAAATCGGAGTCGCATTGCATCGGTTCTAGGCGTGTGAAATAAGGAGGCGGTGATGGCCAGTACGGCGCTTCGCGTGGTGTCCGAGGGTTCCATGGATAAGCAGAAGGCATTAGACGCGGCGCTCGGCCAGATCGAGCGGGCGTTCGGCAAGGGCTCGATCATGAAGCTCGGCGATGGCGCCGCGGTCGAGGTGGAGGCCATCCCGACCGGCTCCATCGGGCTCGACGTGGCGCTCGGCATCGGCGGGCTGCCGCGGGGGCGAATCGTCGAGATCTACGGGCCCGAGAGCTCGGGCAAGACCACGCTGGCGCTCTCCTGCGTCGCCGAGGCCCAGAAGCTCGGCGGCACCTGCGCCTTCATCGACGCCGAGCATGCGCTGGATCCGATCTATGCCGGCAAGCTCGACGTCGGCGTGGACGAGCTGCTGATCTCCCAACCGGATGCCGGCGAGCAGGCGCTGGAGATTGCGGACACGCTGGTCCGCTCCGGCGCCATCGATCTCGTGGTGATCGACAGCGTCGCCGCGCTGGTGCCCCGCGCCGAGCTCGAAGGCGAGATGGGCGATTCCCACGTAGGTCTGCAGGCGCGGCTGATGAGCCAGGCGCTGCGCAAGCTCACGGCCTCGATCGCGCGTTCGCGCTGCTGCGTTATCTTCATCAACCAGATCCGCATGAAGATCGGCGTGATGTACGGCAGCCCCGAGACCACCACCGGCGGCAACGCACTGAAGTTCTACGCTTCGGTGCGGCTCGACATTCGCCGTATCGGCGCCGTCAAGGATCGCGACGAGGTCGTCGGCAATCAGACTCGGGTGAAGGTGGTCAAGAACAAGCTGGCGCCGCCCTTCCGCAAGGTGGAGTTCGACATCATGTACGGCGAGGGCATCTCGCGCGCCGGCGAGCTTATCGATCTCGGCCTCCAGGCCGGCGTCATCGAGAAGTCGGGCTCCTGGTATTCCCACGACAGTGAGCGCATCGGCCAGGGCCGCGAGAACGCGAAGCGCTTTCTCACCGAGAACGCGGAGGCGGCTGACGCGATCAACCGTGCCATCCGCCGACATGCCGGTCTCGATGGCGCAGAAGAGACGCCGCCCGTGGCCGAGGTTTACGCCGCGCCAGTCGGACAGGAGCAGTAGGCCGCCCACGGTCAGGGCGGGCGGCAGGACGCGCGCCAATCTGGACAGCCCGCCTAAGGCGCACTAAGTAGCACGCATCCGAGCCCCGGGCCGCCAGCGGCCCGGGTAACCGTGCAGGGTCGCCCCATGCCGAGCGTCAACGAAATTCGCGCGCAGTTCCTCGACTATTTCGCCGGTAACGAGCACGAGGTCGTGGAGTCGAGCCCGCTCGTGCCGCGCAACGACCCGACCCTGATGTTCACCAACGCCGGCATGGTGCAGTTCAAGAACGTCTTCACCGGCAACGAATCTCGACCTTACCGGCGCGCCGCCACCTCCCAAAAGTGCGTGCGCGCGGGCGGCAAGCACAACGACCTGGACAACGTCGGCTACACCGCACGCCACCACACCTTCTTCGAGATGCTGGGCAACTTCTCGTTCGGCGACTACTTCAAGGAGCGCGCCATCGAGCTCGCCTGGCGGCTGGTCACGAAGGACTACGGCCTGCCGGCAGAGCGTCTCACGGTCACGGTCTTTGCCGAGGACGACGAGGCCCATGGGCTCTGGCGCAAGATCGCAGGCCTGCCCGAAGAGCGCGTCATACGCATCCCGACCTCGGACAATTTCTGGGCCATGGGCGAAACCGGCCCCTGCGGCCCCTGCTCGGAGATATTTTACGATCACGGGCCGCACGTGGCCGGCGGCCCGCCCGGCAGCGCCGATCAGGACGGCGACCGCTTCGTCGAAATCTGGAACTTGGTGTTCATGCAGTTCGAGCAGGTCACGCCTGACGAGCGGATCGATCTGCCAAGGCCCTCGATCGATACCGGCATGGGGCTGGAGCGCATCGCCGCGATCCTGCAGGGCACCCACGACAACTACGAGACCGACCTGTTCAGGAACCTGATCGCCGCGAGCGTCGAGTTGAGCGGCGCGCCGGCCGACGGCCCGCACCGCGCCTCCCATCGCGTGGTAGCGGATCACCTGCGGGCGAGCGCCTTCCTGATTGCCGATGGCGTGATGCCGTCCAACGAGGGGCGCGGCTACGTGCTGAGGCGGATCATGCGGCGCGCCATGCGCCACGCCCAGCTGATGGGCTGCGCCGAGCCGCTGATGTGGCGCCTGGTGCCGACGCTGGTGCGCGAGATGGGCCAGGCTTTTGGCGAGCTGGTGCGTGCCGAGCCGCTCATCGCCGAGACTCTCAAGCTGGAAGAGACCCGCTTCAAGGAAACCCTCGCCAGGGGCCTGCGCCTGCTTGACGACGCGACCTCGGGCCTTGCCGCTGGCGCGCCACTGCCGGGGGAGACCGCATTCAAGCTCTATGACACCTACGGCTTTCCCCTCGACCTCACCGAGGATGCGCTTCGCGCGCAGGGGCGCGCGGTCGAGCGCGAGGGCTTTGAGGCCTGCATGGAACGCCAACGCGAGGCGGCGCGGCGGGCCTGGGCGGGCTCGGGCGATGCGGCGAGCGATGCGGTCTGGTTCGGCATTCGTGAGCGGGTCGGCGCCACCGAGTTCCTCGGCTATGGCACGGAGAGCGCGGAGGGCGTGGTCCAGGCGCTGCTGGTAAGCGGCGCCGAGGCCGCACGCGCCGGGGCCGGCGCTTCGGTGGCGCTGGTCGTCAACCAGACGCCCTTCTACGCCGAGGCCGGCGGCCAGGTCGGCGACACCGGCACGATCGTCTCGACCGAGGGCGGCCGGGCGCGCGTGACCGACACGCGACGCGAGGCGGACGGGCTCCACGTCCACCATGCCGTCGTCGAAGAGGGCACGATCCACGTGGACGATGCGGTGGTGCTCGCCGTGGACGGCGCCCGTCGCACCATGCTCCGCGCCAACCACTCGGCCACCCACCTGCTGCATGCGGCGCTCCGGCGCGCCCTCGGCGATCACGTGACGCAGAAGGGCTCGCTGGTCGCGCCCGACCGCCTGCGTTTCGACATCAGCCACCCCGGCGCGGTCTCGCCCGGCGAACTCGACGAGATCGAGGCGGAGGTCAACCGGCTGATCCGCCAAAACGCGCCACTGGTCACGCGCCTGATGAGCCCCGAGGAGGCGACCGACGCCGGTGCGCTCGCGCTCTTCGGCGAGAAATACGGCGAGGAGGTGCGAGTCGTCTCCATGGGCAATGACGAGAATGGCGCAGACGCGCCCTACTCGGTCGAGCTTTGCGGCGGCACCCACGTGGAGCGCACCGGGGACATCGGGCTGTTCCGCATCGTGAGCGAATCGGCGAGCGCGGCCGGCATCCGGCGGATCGAGGCGCTCACCGGCGAGGCGGCACGGCGCCACGGCGTCGACCTGGAAGCCGCGCTCCGGGAGGCTGCGGCAGTGCTCAAGGTGCCGCCGGCCGAGCTTGCCGGGCGCATCGGCTCTCTGGTGGACGAGCACAAGAAGCTCGAACGCACGCTGGAGGAGACCCGCCACGCGCTTGCCACCGGAGGCGGAGGCGCCACGGAGAACGCCCGCGACATCGCCGGGGTCGCCTTCGTCGGCCGCTCGCTCGACGGGGCGCGGCCGAAGGAGCTGCGCGCCATGGTCGACGACCTGAAGCAGCGCATGGGCTCGGGCGTCTACGCCGTGGTGAGCCGGACCGACGGCAAGGCCGCGCTCACGGTCGGCGTCAGCGACGACCTCACCGCCCGCGTGAGCGCGGTCGATCTCGCGCGTGCGGGCGCGGCGGCGGTCGGCGGCAAGGGCGGGGGCGGCCGGGCCGACATGGCGCAGGCCGGCGGCCCCGACGGCGAGCGCCTGGACGACGCGCTCAAGGCCATCGAGAAGGCGCTGGCAGACGCCGCCTGAGCGTCGGGCACCGATCCGCCCCGGCCGCCCCGGCTGGCGGATTGGCGGGGCGGCATTTCCGGCTATTCTCCCGTCGCATGAGTGACGAGGCCGCGCCGCGTTCGAACTTGCCCGCAGGGATGCGACCCGCCGACCTGCGCCGCTATTGCTGCGAGTTCATCGGCACGTTCTCGCTGGTCTTCTTCGCGGCCGGTGCGGTAGTGGTGGACGCCAAGATGGGTGGCACGCTCGGCGCCGTCGGCCCCGGCCTGATCTCCGGCCTGATCATCACCGTCGTCATCTATACCTTCGGCCACGTCTCGGGCGCGCACGTCAATCCGGCGCTCTCGATCGCGGCGGCGCTGATCGGCCATCTCGACTGGCGCCTGGTGCCCGGCTACGCGCTGGCCCAGCTCGGGGGCTCGGTGTTGGCGGGGATGTGCCTGCTCTGGGCGCTCGGCGACTACGGCGCCATGGGCGCGAACCTGCCCAATGCGGCGATCGGCATCACGCCGCTGACGGCCTTCCTGATCGAGCTCTTCCTCTCGTTCCTGCTGATGTGGGTGGTGGCAGGCGTCGGCCTCGACAAGCGGGCTCACGGCCCCTTCGCGGGCGTCGCGGTGGGCGCGGTCGTCGGCATCGAGGTGATGCTGATGGGCCCGGTGGCAGGTGCTGCGATGAACCCGGCGCGCGCGCTCGGCCCCTACGTCGCGATGGGCGACTTCAGCCACTACTGGATCTACGTCGCCGGCCCCTTGATCGGCATGGCGCTCGGTGCCTACGCTTGGCGCCTCACCCACGGTGGACGGGAGCCCGCCGGGTGACGCGCCTTCTGCCGGATCGCGGAGGGCGCGACGACCGTTCGGACCGCGCCATGACCCGCCGGTGCGGGTAGGCGGGGAGGCGCGTTCATGATTTTTGCGGAGCCGGTCTTCAGGCCCGGCGGCGACCGCTTCATCGAGATGGAGCTCGGCGACGAGATGAGCTTCAATCTCAACTTTCGCGTGCACAGCGTCTCCCGGCTGATCCGCGAGAGCGGCCCCGCCGGCATCGTCGAGATCGTGCCCGAGCTCACCTCGATCATGATCAGCTACGACTTCGAGCGCATCTCCTACGCGGATGTCGTGGCCGAGGTGACCGCGCTGTTCCACGCCGTGGGCCCGCTCGACGGGCTGGAGCTGGACAGCCGCATCTTCTACCTGCCGATCCGCTATTTCGACCCGTGGACCCGCGCGTGCTACGACGATTACTGCGAGAAGATCGCGCCCAAGGAGCGCGACCCGGAGCTGGTGGCGCGCCTCAACGGCCTCGCCGATCTCGCGCAGCTCGCCCGCGTCCACTCCGGCACCGATTACTGGGTGGCGGCGCTGGGCTTCTATCCCGGCCTGGTCTCGCTGATGCCGCTCGACCCGCGCTGCCGGCTGACCGCACCCAAGTACGATCCGCCGCGCACCTGGACCTACAAGGGCACCATCGGCATCGGCGGTGCGCTCTGCTCGATATATCCCGACCGGACGCCGGGCGGCTACCAAATGATCGCGCGGACCCCGGTGCCGATCTGGGACCCGGCGCAACGGCTCGCCGCCTTCGCCGAGAGCCTCGCGCTCTTCCGGCCCGGCGACCGCGTGCGCTTCATCCCCGCGAGTGCCGAGGAATACGACCACGTCGCCGCCCAGGTCGAGGCCGGCACCTACCTCCACAACGTGGCCGAGTATCAGCGCTTCTCCATCGGCAACTACCACCGCTGGCTCGGCACCATCGACGAAACGGTCAGATTCTAGCCATGCTGGAGGTGATCAAGCCCGGCCTCGAGACCACCGTGCAGGACTGGCCGGGGCGGATCGGCTACTGGGAGCAGGGCTTCCCGTTCTCCGGGCCGATGGACGACTGGTCCTTCCGCCTCGCCAACCTGCTGGTGGACAACCCGGCGGATGCCGCCGGCCTCGAATGCCAATTCACTGGCCCGACGCTGCGCTTCGGCCGGGACGCAGTGGTTGCGGTCACCGGCGCGGACATGCAGCCCACTCTCGATAACGCGCCGGCGCCTATGTGGGAGAGCTTCGTCGTCCGTGCCGGGCAGGTGCTGACGCTGGGCTACGCGCGCCTCGGCGCCCGTGCCTATCTTGCCGTGGCCGGCGGCATCGACACGACGCCGGTGCTGGGCTCGCGCGCGACCTTCCACCAGGCCGGGATCGGTGGTCTGGACGGCTACGCGCTCAAGGCGGAGCAGAACCTGCCGCTCGGCGACGGCACCGGCACGCCCGGCCGGCGCGTGCGTCCTGAGTGTCGGCCGCCGCTCACGGCTGAGCGGGTGTGGCGGATGGAGGCCGTGCCCGGCCCCAACGACGACTGGATCGACGAGGCCGGCCACCGCATGTTCCTGGAGAGCGAGTGGACCGTGCAGACACGCAGCAACCGCACGGGCTTCCGCCTCGACGGGCCGGCCTGGAGCTTTGCCGCGAAGGCCACCGACAAGCGCTCCGAGCACGGCGAGGACCCCTCCAACATCCTCGACCACGGCTATCCCGTGGGCGCGGTCAACCTGTGCGGGCAGACCCCGATCATCCTGGTCAACGACGGGCCCAGCACCGGCGGCTTCATCAATCCCTACACCGTGCCGTCGGCGGCATTCTGGAAGCTCGCGCAGTCGAAGCCGGGGGACGTCTATCGCTTCAGCGCCGTCTCCGTGGACGAGGCGCAGGACAAGCGCCGCGCGATCAACCGGCTCATCGCAGAGGCGAGCATCGAGACGGTCTGAGCCTTCACGCCGCGCGCAGCCCGAGGCCGATCCGGGCGGGCGGCTCCCCAATCCAGAAGCCCCGCGTCGAAGGCCAGCCCACCCGCCTGGCCGGAGACCTGCCCGGAGATTGACGACACTTCTGGAACTACTTGATATATCGTTCTGCGCACGCCACCACGGTTGGCATCTCTTGTCCGAATCTCAACTGAGCGATAACCTTCGGGTACAAGATGGCACACATATTGTAGATTTTAGCTGCGTCGTTGCCTCCTTCGTCTTCTTCCGCTCGGGCCAGTAGTTCAGTAATCTCACTCGTATATTTATCGACCTCAAACTGACTAACAAGCCGTTGTTCTACCGCAGCATCGAGAATTTCAGAGGCACAGGAGGTTGCTTCCAGGCATATTTGACGATCGGTTTCTTGAGACTCTGCCAAACTGGATAAGAGCAATAAACTTGTCATGCAGGCGAGCGTGACGATTGATGCAGAAGTAAAGATACGCAGTCTGATCGGCATTATTTGATCTCTTGCAATCCGGTGGATGGAGATCGGCAAGTCACATGGCATAGCACAGCGATGGCGACCGTCCATCGATCAGTTGTAGGCGAGGCGACCTTGTTCGGACGCTCGGCCTCGTTTGTCCAATAGTGGCGTCTTCTTTGCTACTTAACCGGCGTTAGTCAGTCATTCAAGGTATGAAGATATAGCAAACTTGCATGTCCAGTCGCGACAGCATTGCTGAGTGTTCAAGTGCTTGCACCGAATGCAAAACGTCTTCGCCTCGCGGAATTGGCGCCTCAAATCGTGCTCCGGAGCGACTTCCACTTGACGAACCGACGTGCAAAGGCAAAATGCCCCGGTGGGGTCGCCTACAGGCCGGCGGCAGGTCTTGCTCCAGCGCGCCGACCAATTTTACGCCGGGGCAATTCCACATGCCGTCCAGTCTGAGCCGATTCAGATGTCGGGAACAGGCTCAGTTTGGTCCACACCACTGATCACGTACGACGCGGCGCGGCCGGGCGCGGGCTCAGTTCATGGCGACGAAGTCGTCCGCCGAGATCAGATCGGCGTAGAGCGGCAGTATCTCGACCATGGCGTCGTAGTTCTGGTCGGTGAAGCCGCTGGTGCAATCCTTCAGCACCGTCGCGCCGTAGCCCATGTTGACCGCGCGCTTCACCGTCGTCGCCACCACGTGCTCGATGCACTGGCCGACCACACAAACACGCTTGATCCCCCGGTTTCTCAGGATCAGGTCGAGATCGGTGCCTTCGAAGCTGTCCGAGCCGAAGTTGATGACGATGATCTCGTTGCCCTCCGGCTTGAGCTCGTCGATCACGTCGGCGCCCCACGAGCCGACGAGGCACTCGTTGTTGTCCTTGGCCTCCTTGAGCAGGCCGCAGGTGTCGTCCGGCAGCTCGGGAAAGCCCGGCCGCCAGGCGATGTTCACGTAGATGACCAGCATGCCGCGCTGCCGGGCGGCATCCAGCGCCCGCCGGGCATTGCCGACCGATCCGTTCTTCTCCACTTGCGGGTGGAGGTACTTGCCCCAGACGCCGTCAGGATGGGCGACGCCGTTCTGAAAGTGCAACACGAGAAATGCGGAGTCTGACATGGCTGGTCTTCCTTTCGTCGCAAGTCTGCAATCGCGTTCGATTTGCTCGTTCTACGTCAGATCGAGGGGACCGAGAAAGCGCGCGATGGCCGCATTCACCACCGCAGGCTGCTCCAGGTTGACCGAGTGCCCTGCCTCGGGAACGCGCACAAACGTCGCGTCGGGGAGCGCGTCCACCGTTGCCTGTGCGCGGTCGATGGGGAGCGGCACGTCTTCTTCGCCGTGCACGACCAGGGCAGGCAGACGCACAGCCGCGAGGCGTTCGGACGTGTCTTCCTTGTCGATCCAGGAGCCGCCCTGAAAGTGGACCGCGCGCGCCGGCATCGTCGTTGACCAGCGCTCGATCCAGTGCTCCACGAGCGCCTTGTTGCCGGCCATCGTCGCCTCGCCGAAGCAGAAGGGCGCCACCCACTCGGCGAAGTCGCGCGGCACCATGCCGTCGATGTCGAGCTTGTCGAACTGATGGTGGTAGGCCTGCCGCTCCTCCGCCGAATAGTCCTTCGCGCTGGCGGCGATGACGACCAACCCCTGCAGCCGCTCCGGATAGGCGAGGGCGAATTCGAGGGCCATGAAGCCGCCCACCGACATGCCTGCGAGGACGCACGTGCCGATACCGAGGTCGTCCATGACGGTTCGGCAATCCTCGACCAGATCGCCAACCGTATGCGCGGCCGGCTCGGCGGTGAGCACGTGGCTGTTGTAGGCGATGGCCCGGTAGCCCCGCTCGGCCAGGTGGTCGAGCTGGGGTTCGAACATCGTCGCGTCCATCAGAGTCCCGTGGCTGAAGAGCACCGCAGGCCCCGATCCCTTCTCGATAAAGCGTTCGTGATATCCCACCGTATTGTTCTCCCGGCTGTATAGCGCGCGATTCACCGGATGCTCAGAAGCGCGAGCGGTGATCCGCCTCGGCCTCCGCCTCCCCGAAGCCGAAGTAGGCTTGCTCCACCCGCTCGTCCGTGAGCTCGCTGCAATCGCCCTCCAGCTCGATCTGGCCGGAGCGGATGATGTAGATGCGATCGCCGTTTTCCAGCGCGCGGTGGGTGCTCTGCTCGACCACCAGCAGCGTGATACCCTCGTCGCGCAGTCCCTTGAGGATCTCGTAGACCGTGTCCACCACCATGGGCGCGAGGCCGAGGGAAGGCTCGTCCAGCAGGATGAGGCGAGGGCTGGTCATCAGCGCACGGGCGATCACCAGCTGCTGCTGCTCGCCGCCCGAGAGCTTGCCGCCGGGGGTGGAGAGCCGCCCGCGCAGGAAGGGGAAGCTCTCCAGCATGCGCTCGAAGTCGGCCCGCACCTGCTTGCGGTCGCGACGCATCTGGCTGCCGAGCAGGATGTTCTCCTCCACCGTGAGCTGGGTGAAGACGTGGCGGCCCTCCGGCACCATGGATAGCCCCAGGCGCGCGATGGTCTCCGGCGCAAGCCCCGTGACCGAGCGACCCGCGAGCCGGATGTCGCCCTGGGCCGGCGGGTGCAGGCCCGCGATGCCGCGCAGCGTGCTCGACTTGCCGGCGCCGTTGGGGCCCACCAGGCAGACGATCTCGCCCTCGCCCACGGTGAGCGAGACGCCGCGCACCGCGCGCAGCCGCCGGTAGCGGACATGCAGGTCCTCAACTTCCAGCATCGGCCGACTTGGTCCCCAGATAGGCGCGCAGCACGTCGGGGTTGACTTGGATCTCCTCCGGCGAGCCTTCGGCCACCGTGCGTCCGCTCTCGATCACGTGGATGCGGTCGCAGGCCCCCATGATGACCCGCATGTTGTGCTCGATCAGCAGCACGCCGCAGCCGAAGACGCGGGGGATCTCGGCGATCAGGCCCATGAGCTCGTCGCACTCGGCATCGCTGAGCCCCGCCGCCGGCTCGTCCAGCAGCACGAAGCGGGGCGCCATGGCGAGCGCGCGGCCGATGCCGACCCGGCGCTCGTCGCCGTAGGGGAGCGTGTCCGCCCAGTCGTCCGCCCGGTGCGCGAACCTCATCCAGGCGAGAATACGCGAGGCGCGGCGCGCGGCCTCGCGGCGGCCGAGCCCGGTGCCCACGGCCGCAGCCTCCAGGTTCTCGATCACCGGCATGTCGCGGAAGAGCCGGACCGCCTGGAAGGTGCGCGCGAGGCCGCGGCGGCCCAGCTCGTGGGCCGACAAACCCGTCACGTCCTCGCCGCCGAGCATGACGCGGCCCCGCGTCGGCCGCTGGAAGCCGGTGAGCACGTTGACCAGCGTGGTCTTGCCGGCGCCGTTGGGGCCGATCAGCCCGAACACCTCGCCGTTCCTCATGGAGATAGAGACCCCGTCGACGGCCGCGAGCCCTTCGAAGTGAACCGTGACGTCGAAGGCCTCCAGCGTGTCGTCGGCGGTGCCGGCAACGGCCATGGACGCAGCACCGGGCCGCGCCGGCATCAGCCTGCGGGCGAGGCGCTCCATCATGGCGCGCCGTCCCGCTGCGCGACACCCCGCCGCAGGGGGTCGTGCTCGGCTTCGGCCGCGCCGGCATCCCGCACGATCCGCCCCGCCTTGCCGAAGGGCCAAGGGACCTCGCGCCCGCCCATGATCCCGTCCGGCCGAAACACCAGGATGATGATCATGATACCTGCGATGGTGAGCTCCTGCGCGCCGATGGGCACGGACAGCACGGCGACGCCCACGTTCATGCCGGCCTCGAGGGAGTTCAGGATCTCGATCAGGGTCGAGATCACCACCACACCCACGACGGCGCCGCTCAGGCTGCGTTGGCCGCCCACGATCAGCATGGCGAGCAGGATGAAGGTGATGGTCAGCCAGAAATTCTTGACCGCGATGGTGCCGAGGTAGTGCGCCTCCAGCACCCCGCCGATGCCCATGAAGAAGGCGCTCAGCACGAAGGCGACGAGGCGCTGGCGCGGGATGTTGATCCCCGCCGCGCGGGCCGCGAACTCGTCCTCGCGCGAGGCGCGCAGCGCCAGGCCGTACTTGGAGCGCTGGTAGATGTAGGCGGCGAAGAGCGCCACCACCACCCAGGCGAGCGCGATCCACATATCCACGTAGATCGGAATGCCCGGCATGGTCGCGGCGCCCAGGGTCCACTCGCTCCAGTTGGAATAGAAGGTCTTGAACATGCCGAGCACGGCAAGCGTCGCGATGGCGGCGGCGATGCCTGAGAGCCGCATGATCGGGATGCCGACCACGAAGGCGACGATGGCGGCGAGCAGAGCTGCCGCGATCGCAGAGGGCAGCAGCGGGTACTGGTGCGCCGCCAGGAACTCCGGCAGCTGCAGCGCGAAGCTCTTGTTGAAGGGGCGGAGCGTCAGCCACGCCACGCCGTAGGCGCCCACCATCATGAAGGTGGCGTGGCCGAAGGCCAGAACGCCCGAGTTGCCGATGAAGATGTAGAGGCCGATCACCATCACCGCGCGGATCAGCGCCGCGGTCACCGCCAGCGCCAGCACCGTGTCGCCGCTCGCCCACACCGCGAGCACGATCACGAGCACGCCGAGCGAAAGCACGATGGGCGTCCAGAAGGCGCGCAGGCCGATCATGGGCAGGCGCAGGATCAGGTCGCGTTGGCCCGGCCCGGCCATCTCAGACCTTCTCCTCGATCGACTTGACCTTCACGAGGCCGGAGGGCCGCAGCAGCAGGATCAGCAGGATCAGCCCATAGACGAAGACGTCGCGGTCGGGCCGCATGGCCACCGGGAGCGCCACCTGAAGGACCACGCTCGCAATCCCCACCACGAAGCCGCCCAGCACCGCACCCGTCAGGCTCCCCATGCCGCCCACCACGGTCGCGACGAAGGCGAACAGCACCAGCGGAATGCCCATGCTGTATGTGAGCGCGCCCACTTGCGAGACGTAGAGCAGCGAGACCACGGCCGCGAGCAGCCCGCTGATGGCAAACGCGACGGCAATGACCCTATTGGCACGAACGCCCAGCAGCCGCGCGGTCGAAAAGTCCTCCGACGCGGCCCGCATCTGGATGCCCATGGCCGTGCGCTTGAGGAAGAGCACCAGCAGCACCAGCAGCCCGATGGTGACCCCGATGGTGACGATCTGCAGGTAGGGGATGCGCACCCCGCTGATGGGCAGCGCCTCCAGCAACTCGGGCCAGATGCTCACTGCCTTCACCCGGCCGCCGTAGATCATCACTACCAGGTGCTCGAGGAAGAAGCTGAGCGCAAAGGAGGTGATCAGCAGCACGGAGGGGTTGGCACGCCGGAGCGGCCGAAAGGCCAGACGCTCGCAGGCGAGCGCGAACAGCATGACGATGAAGACGATGGCGGCGACCATCGCAGGCGCCGGCCAGGCGCCGATGAAGGCGACCGCGGCAGCCGCGCTGGACGGCACGATCAGCGCGTAGCCGCCGATCATGATCAGGTCGCCATGGGCGAAGTTGATCAGCCGCATGACGCCGAAGATCAGCCCGATACCGAGCGCGGTGAGCGCGTACAGGCTGCCGAGCGCGAGCGCGTCGATGGCGTTCTGGACCAGTCCGGTCACGGCGGCCCCTGAAAGACAATCACTGAAGTGCCGAAGGCCGGCCCGCCGCGCAGCGGACCGGCCCTGACACGGAAAAGACTAGTTCTCGTAAAGGTCCTCGGTGAAGTCCGGGAAGATGAGCTGCAGCGCCGGCGGGTTCTCGGCACCGCCCTGCCCGGCGTAGCTGCCGTTGCCGTCCTGGATCTGGATGATGGTCAGGACGTGAGTGAGGTCGATGTGGGCGTCGGCCGTATAGGTGGTCGGACCCCAGAGCAGCGGCTCCTTGTCGAACTTGTTCATCTCCGCCAGCACGGCATCCGAATCGAGCGAGCCTGCCCGCTCGGCCGCAACCTTGATCGCCTGGATCACGCTGTAGCCGTTGAGCGGGAACGAGGTCTCGGGCTCACCGTACTTCTCCCGGTAGCGGTCGAAGAACTCGTTGACCTCGGGCCGGGGGTCGTCGCCCCAGATCGAGCCGAAGGAGGACGCGTAGTGGTCGCTGAGGCCGGGCACCGCCTCGGCCCAGTAGTCGCCGTCCATGGAATCGCCGCCGCCGATAGGCACGTCGATGCCGGCCGCGCGGATCTGCCGGATCGCGCTCACCGCGCCGCCGCCGTAAGAGCAGAGGTAGAGGAACTCGGGCTCGCCGCGCTCCGCCGCAAGCTCCTTGTAGCGGGTGATCTGCG
This sequence comes from Alphaproteobacteria bacterium, assembly GCA_022820945.1. Lineage (GTDB taxonomy): Bacteria > Pseudomonadota > Alphaproteobacteria > UBA828 > UBA828 > WTGU01. Next base: position 14,826 of record JAJEEP010000063.1, read on the forward strand.
AGGCGATGGAGGCGTCCTCCTGCATGTAGCTGTCGACGCCGATTACCTCGCCGCCATAGTCCTTCCACTGCTCCAGGAAGCCGTGGCAGATGCTCTTGTCGTACTCGATGGAGGCATCGAGCAGCAGAAAGGCCTTGCGCCAGCCGCGGTCCACGTAGGCGTACTTGGCCATGCCCGCGCCTTCGCCCTGGCCGTAGGTGTTCAGCGTGAAGGCGTAAGGCCCGATGCCCTGGACGCCCATCTTGGCGTCCGACGCACACGACGAGATCGAGATCATGTTGTTGCTGTTGGCCACGGTGGCGGCGGGCGCTCCCATGTCGTAGTCGCAGGAGACGACCATGAACTGTGCGCCTTGGGCCACCACGTCGGCGCCGGCCTTGGCGCCCTGCACCGTGTCGGTCTTGGTATCCGAGACCACGGCGCGGATCTGCTTGCCGAGGATGCCGCCTGCGGCATTGAATTCGTCGATGGCCATCAGCGAGCCCTGGTAGGGTGGGCCGTCGTACTGGTTCATCCAGCCGCTGAGCGCGATGGCAAAGCCGATGACGACTTCGTGTTCGTCGGCCTCGGCCTGCTGCTGGTGAGCCAATGGCGCAGCGACCAATGCGCCGAGCGCCACGAGAGCTGCGAATCTCCCTAGCATGTTCCTTTCCTCCCAATCTTGCGCGGACGGCGTCAGGTTCTTGCAATTTCACGATCGTCCGAGATTTTCACTATAGGCGCACCGCCAATGACCGTCCAAGCGCCCCGTTGCGCGCGCGGTGGCCGCCCGCCTAGGCTTTGTCCGGCCGGGGCAAGGGAGGCGGCAATGAGGCTAGAGGGACGTGTGGCTCTGGTGACGGGCGCGGCTTCGGGCATCGGCCGCGCCGTCGCAGTTCGCTTCGCCGCCGAGGGAGCGCGGGTGGCGCTGCTCGACAGGGCGGACGAGACCGTGCTGGACGCGGTGGCCGAGGAGATCGTGCAGGCAGGGGGCCGCGCTGTCAGCCTGGTCACGGACGTGACCGACGCGGTGGCGGTGGACGGTGCCGTTGAACGGGCGGCAAGGGAGATCGGGACGATCGACGTCGCGGTCCACGCCGCCGCAATCTGGTACCCGACGCCGGTGATGGAGACGGAGGCCGAGGCCTACGACCGCATCATCGACACCAACCTCAAGGGCACCTTTCATGTCATCGGCGCGGTGCTGCCGGGGATGATCGAGGCCGGCGGCGGGCACATCGTCACCATCGCCTCGGTGGCAGGCGTCACGGGGCTCTCGCAGGCTGCGGCCTACACGGCGAGCAAGGGCGGCGTGATCATGCTCACCCGTTCGCTCGGCACCGAGCTCGCCGGCCACGGCATCCACGTGAACGCGATCGCGCCCGGCAACGTGCGCACGCCGATGAACGCCTGGATGCGAGAGCCGGGAAACGAAGACGTGATCCGGCGCTTCGAGCGGCAGAATCCGAGCGGCCGCGCGTTCTCCGAACCCGAGGACATCGTCAATGCCGCGCTCTTTCTCTGCACGCCCGAGTCGGCGGCGTTCTACGGCGCCGTGCTGGTGGCCGACGAGGGTCTGACCGCGAGCCTGCCGCCGATCTGAACACCCGCCTGCCGCGCCCGAATCCCGTCCCTCGGCGCGCTTGGCCGACCCTGCGATTTGTGTATAGTGCGCGCCAACTCGATAGGGGTCACGATGCAGGTGCGAGAGGCGCTCACGTTCGACGACGTGACCCTGATCCCCGCGGCCTCGACGGTGCTGCCGACGGAGACCGCCGTCGGCACCAAGGTCACCAACGAGATCAGCCTCGGCATCCCGCTGCTGTCCGCCGCCATGGACACGGTGACCGAAGGCCGGCTCGCCATCGCCATGGCGCAAGCCGGCGGCCTCGGCGTCATCCACAAGAACATGCCGCCCGAAGCCCAGGCGCAGGAAGTGCGCCGGGTCAAGAAGTTCGAGGCCGGCATGGTGGTCGACCCGCTGACCATCGCGCCCGACCGCCCGGTGAGCGAAGCGCTCCGCCTCAAGGATGAGCACGGCATCTCCGGCATCCCCGTGGTGGAGGAGGGAAGCGGCCGGCTGGTGGGCATCCTCACCAACCGACGTGCGCTTCGAGACCAACCCGAACCGCCTGGTGCGCGAGATCATGACCGCCGAAAGCCTCGTCACGGTGCGCGAGGACGTGGACCGCGACGAGGCGAAGCGGCTGCTCCACCGCCACCGGATCGAGAAGCTGGTGGTGGTGGACGGCGACTATCGCTGCGTCGGCCTGGTTACGGTCAAGGACATCGAGCGGGCGCAGGCCTTCCCCCATGCCTGCAAGGACACGCAGGGCAGGCTGCGTGCCGGAGGCGCGACCGGCGTCGGCGCCGACGGGCTGGCGCGGGCCGAGGCGTTGCTCGACGCCGAATGCGACCTGATCGTCGTGGATACCGCCCACGGCCACGGCGAGGCGGTGGCGCGCGCCGTGAAGGACATCAAGACCCTCAGCAACTACGCCCAGGTGGTGGCCGGCAACGTCGCCACGGCGGAGGGCGCGCGGGCACTGATCGACGCCGGCGCCGACGCGATCAAGGTGGGCATCGGGCCCGGCTCCATCTGCACCACGCGCGTCATCGCGGGCGTGGGCGTGCCCCAGCTCACGGCGATCGTCGACGCGGTCGAGGTGGCGCGGGCGCAGGGCGTCACCGTGATCGCCGACGGCGGCATCAAGTTCTCCGGCGACCTCGCCAAGGCGATCGCCGCCGGCGCCGACTGTGCCATGATCGGCTCGCTCTTCGCCGGCACCGAGGAGAGCCCGGGCGACGTGTTCCTCTACCAGGGGCGCTCCTACAAGTCCTATCGCGGCATGGGCTCGCTCGGCGCCATGGCGCGCGGCTCGGCCGACCGCTACTTCCAGGCGGAGATCAGCGACCGGCTCAAGCTGGTGCCTGAGGGGATCGAAGGCCGGGTGCCGTTCAAGGGCCCGCTCAGCCAGGTGATCCACCAACTCGTCGGCGGCCTGCGCGCGGCGATGGGCTACACCGGCTGCGCCACGCTTGCCGAGATGCAGCGCAACTGCCAGTTCGCGCGGGTCTCGGCGGCGGGCCTGCGCGAGAGCCACATCCACGATGTCGGGGTGATGCGCGAGCCGCCCAACTATCAGCCGCCGCACTAGCGCCGGCGGCGTGGTCGGACGTGACGAGGCCGTCCACCCAATTCAGCCCCGGAGGTGCGACATGACGACACCGATCAGAGTCTTCGCCGCCACCCTGTTGCTCGGCGGCGCCTTGGCCTTGCTTCCTGCGTCGGATGCCACGGCGGCGGGGAGCTCCAGCAGCACGAGCAACGCAGCGTCCCAGGCCGACCAGCGCAACATCGAGCGCGGCAAGCAGGCGATCGAGGCCGGCAACTGGGAGCGCGCCGCGGCATTCCTTGAGCGCGCGGCCGAGTCCAACCCGCGCAACGCCGACGTGTTCAACCTGCTCGCCTACAGCTATCGCCACCTCGACCGGCTGGACGACGCGTTCGAGAACTACGGGCGGGCACTCGACCTCGACCCCAGGCACCTCGGCGCCCACGAGTACATCGGCGAGGCCTATCTGATCGTCGGCGATCTGGCCAAGGCCGAGGGGCACCTCGCGACCCTGCAGGAAATCTGCGCCTCCTGCGAGGAGACCGAGGAGCTGGCAGAGGCCATCGCGCAATTCAAGGATGGCGCCGCAGCGCAATAGGCCGGGCATGAGCCTCATGCCACAGGGCGGGGCCGGCGCTTGACGGCCAGAGGCGCGCTTTCGAGAATGATCCGTCAGCACGACGTTGCCTGAGCCGCAGGGGGATACGATGAGCGCGCAGCCCCTGGTCGAGATGCGCAACATCTACAAGAGCTTCGGCGGCACCCACGCGGTCGAGGATGTCTCGGTCTCGGTCGAGGGCGGCGAGGTGCTCGGCGTCGTCGGTCACAACGGCGCAGGCAAGTCGACGCTCATCAAGATTCTCGCCGGCGCCTACCGCATGGACCGGGGCGAGATCTACATCCAGGGCGAGAGGGTCACCATCCACAATCCCCGCGATGCCAGGAACCTCGGCATCGAAACCCTCTATCAGGATCTCGCGCTCGCCGATCACCTCGACGCGGTGTCCAATCTGTTTCTCGGCCGCGAGATCATGACCCGCTGGGCGACCCTCGACGGCAACGCCATGGAACGCGCCGCGCGCGAGGTGATCGCCCGCATCAACCCCAACTTCGTGAACCTGCGGGAGCCGGTGCAGCGGCTCTCCGGCGGCCAGCGCCAGTCCGTGGCCATCGCGCGGGCGCTCTATTTCGACACCAAGGTGCTCATCATGGACGAGCCGACCGCCGCGCTCGGGCACCGGGAGACCGCGGTCTTCAAGGACCTCGTGGTGCGGCTCAAGTCGGAGGGAATCGGCATGGTCCTGATCTCCCACGACATCCACGACGTGTTCGACCTGTCGGACCGGATCACGGTGATGGCGAACGGCCGCCAGATCGGCACCCACCGCACCGCCGAGGTCACCAAGGACCAGGTGCTGAGCATGATCATTCTCGGCAAGCAGCCCGGCGAGGAGACCGCCGAGGACATCGCGACGTTGCATTGAGGTAACTTCGGCGGCAGTGGGGCGCCGGCAGGGGCCGCGCTTGACAAGCCAGCCGGTTCCATGCGCTTTTCCGGCCCGGCTCGGCCCGCTCCGGGCATCACCCGCCACCTCACGCATCACGGGGCCTCCCGCCATGCATCGATTCCGTACGCATACCTGCGGCGCGCTCAGGCCGTCCGATGTCGGCTCGACCGTGCGCCTCTCCGGCTGGGTCCATCGGGTGCGCGATCACGGCCACCTCGTCTTCGTGGACCTGCGCGATCACTACGGCATCACCCAGTGCGTCGCCGAGTCGGGCGAGCCGCTTTTCGATGCGGTGACGGCGTTCAAGCCCGAGACAGTGGTCACGTTGACCGGCCCGGTGGTGACGCGCGACGCCGAGACCGTGAATCCCAAGATCCCGACCGGCGAGGTCGAAGTGCGGATCGCCGAGCTCCAGGTGCAGAACGCGGCCGAGACCCTGCCGCTGCCCGTCCACGGCGAGCACGACTACGGCGAGGAGGTGCGGCTCCGCTACCGCTTCCTCGATCTCAGGCGCGAGCGCATGCACGAGAACATGGTGCGCCGCAGCGCCATCGTCGCCAGCATCCGCCGGCACATGGTCGAGCAGGGCTTCATGGAGTGCCACACGCCGATCCTGACGGCGAGCTCGCCCGAGGGCGCGCGCGACTTCCTGGTGCCGAGCCGGCTGCATCCGGGCACCTTCTACGCGCTGCCGCAGGCGCCGCAGCAGTTCAAGCAGCTGGTCATGGCGTCCGGCTTCGACCGCTACTTCCAGATCGCACCTTGCTTCCGCGACGAGGACGCGCGCGCCGACCGCTCCCCCGGCGAGTTCTACCAGCTCGACGTCGAGATGGCGTTCGTCGAGCAGGAAGACGTGTTCGATGCGCTGGAACCGGTCATGCACGGCGTCTTCACCGAGTTCACCGAGCGCTCGGTCACCGCGCCGCCCTTCCCGCGCTTCGCCTACAAGGACGCGATGCTGCGCTTCGGCACCGACAAGCCGGACCTGCGCATCCCCATCGAGATCGTCGACCTCACCGAGCAGTTCGGGCGCGACGAGGTCACGTTCAAGGCCTTCAAGGGCACCATTGCCAAGGGCGGCGTCGTGCGCGGCATTCCGGTGAAGGGGATCTCGGACCGGCCGCGCAGCTTCTTCGACCGGATGATCGGGTTCGCTCAGGACCTGGGCGCGCCTGGCCTCGGCTACATCACCTTTGCGGACGGCGCCGGCAAGGGGCCGATCGCCAAGTTCGTGCCGGATGCTGTGCAGCAGGAGATTCGCGCCATCGCGGGCCTGGAGGACGGCGATGCGGTGTTCCTGAGCTGCGACAAGCCCGACGCCGCCGCGCGCTACGCCGGTGCTGTGCGGCTGGAGCTCGGCAAGCGGTTGGAATTGATCGACGAGAGCACCTTCGCCTTTTGCTGGATCGTCGACTACCCGATGTTCGAGCGCGACGAGCAGACCGGGGCCATCGGCTTCAGCCACAACCCGTTCTCCATGCCGCAAGGCGGGATGGAGGCGCTGGAGAGCGAGGATCCGCTAAGCGTGCTCGCCTACCAGTACGACATCGTCTGCAACGGCGTGGAGCTTTCCAGCGGCGCGATCCGCAATCACCAGCCCGACCTGATGGTCAAGGCGTTCCAAATCGCGGGCTATGGCGAGGACGAGGTGAAGCGCCGCTTCGGCGCGCTCTACCACGCCTTCCAGTACGGTGCGCCGCCCCACGGCGGCATCGCGCCGGGGATCGACCGCATCGTCATGCTGCTCTCGGACGAGCCCAACATCAGCGAGGTCATCATGTTCCCGCTGAACCAGACCGCGCAGGACCTGATGATGGGAGCGCCCGCGCCGGTACCGGACAGGCACCTCAAGGAGCTCAGCCTCAAGCTCGACCTCCCGCCCAAGCAGGGAGAAGGATGATGAGTAGCGAAGTGAAGACTTATGGAAATTGTTGTTCCTAAATTGAGCAATGCCAGAAAGCCAAGCAATAAAGGGAAGACTGGAGATCTTTTTGGGGCGATTTGTTTTCGGACGCATTAGGGCGTGGACTCATTAGTGGGCCTCGATCGTCGCCCTGATTCATTCCGCATCGTAGGCCTTGTCGGCGAGCAAAGGCCCGGCAAGGGTGCTGCCCTGGGCTCAGGGCGAAGCGGAGCGCCAAGCCAGTGGCGTCGCGCGGTCACGCGCGCGGAGCGCACGATGACCACGGTGCGGATCTTCGTCGTCAGTCCGCCTCGGGAACGACCCATGCAACGATCTGGCCCCCCCTTTTTGAGCCCGCTGCGTGCTGGTGAACCCGGACGCTGGAGCTGTCGATCATCTGTATGTCGCCGTCGTAAGCCTCTACGATCGCGTCCATCAGGCGATCCCATATGCCCTTCTTGCGCCAGCGATTGAAGCGGTTGTAGCAGGTTGTGTAGGGCCCGTAGCGCTCCGGCAGGTCGCGCCACGGCGCGCCCGAGCGCAGCACCCACATGATGCCGTTGATCACGCGCCGGTCGTCCACACGGGGCACGCCGCGAGGCTTGTTCGGCAGCAGCGGCTCGATCACGTTCCACTCGAAGTCGGTCAGGTCGTAGCGGTTCATGGGCGAGCTCCCGCAATTTGGGAGCTTGAATCATGATCCCCTCTCCACGACAGTTGTTTTATGAGTACGCGGGTTAGTGTCCCGACTCAGAAGTTTCTATCCAACTTTGGCATGGACCTTGAGCGTTCGGTGACAGAAGCGTTCGACGGTGGTGAGGATGTCGTCGGCGGACTTGGTCCAGCGGAAGGGTTTGGGGTTGCGGTTGTGGGCTTCGATGTAGCGCTCGATGGCGGCCTCTACCTGGCTGGTCGAGCGGCGCACGCCGCGCCGCGCCCCGTGCGAGGACTTGCGACGCCGAGCCCGCTGCTCCAGCTCACCCCGTTCGGCATCGCTCAGCACAATCGCAACCGCCTTACCCCACGCCGTGGCCCCCTCCGCATCGACAATCCGAGGCGCAGCGACTCACAGGCCGACACAGTTGGCTAGTTATTTGTGAAGCCGGACACTAGATGAGTCCACCGAGCGGCGACGAGGGGTCGGCGTAGCGCTTCTTCGCCATGCGGCCGGCGAGGTAGGCGAGGCGGCCGGCCTCCACCGCGTGACGCATGGCGTGCGCCATCAGCACCGGGTCCCTGGCGGCGGCGATGGCGGTGTTCATCAGCACCCCGTCGCAGCCGAGCTCCATCGCCACGGCGGCATCGGAGGCCGTGCCGACGCCGGCATCAACCAGCACGGGCACAGCGCACCGCTCGACGATGATGCGGATACCGACGGGGTTCTGCACGCCGAGCCCGGAGCCGATGGGCGCCGCCAGCGGCATGATCGCGGCGCAGCCCATATCCTCCAGCCGCTTGGCCATGATCGGGTCATCGCTGCAATAGACCATGACCTCGAAGCCGTCCTTGATGAGGATCTCGGCAGCGCGGAGAGTCTCGGCCATGTTGGGATAAAGCGTCTCCTGATCGCCGAGCACCTCGAGCTTGACCAGGGACCAGCCGCCAGCCTCGCGCGCGAGCCTCAGCGTGCGGACGGCATCCTCGCCGGTAAAGCAGCCGGCGGTGTTGGGCAGGTACGTATAGCGCTTGGGATCGACGTAATCGATCAGCATCGGCGCGTCGGGGTCGGTGACGTTCACCCGACGCACCGCAACCGTGACGATCTCGGCGCCGGAGGCATCCAGCGCCGCGGCTGTCTGCTCGAAGTCGCGGTACTTGCCGGTGCCGACGATCAGCCGCGAGCGGAAGCGCCGGCCGGCGACTTCCCAGCTGTCGTCGTCCGCTGCTATCGGCGCAGGGTCGGTGCCGCCGCCGATGAAGTGCACGATCTCGAGCCGGTCGCCGGCGGCGACGGCGGTCGCGTCGTAGGCGCTCCGCGGCACAATTTCGAGATTGCGCTCGACCGCGATCTTGCGTGGGTCGAGCCCGAGCCCTGTCACGATGCTATGGACCGACTGGGGCTCGTCGAACTCGCGGAGCTCGCCGTTTATCTGCACCTGCATGGATGTGCGTTCCGTACGCGTGCCGTCATTTGCCGCAGCGCTGCGACCTCACTGGGAGTATTGGTGAGGACTATGGCGATTTCAACCGGGTACGGCGACAACCTCATTCTCCGCGTAGTTTCTGTTGTCTGGCCCTTACTCGGGGAATGAGGGCGCGACGCAGGCCGTGACATCGGCGCGACATCCGGGCTAATAGTCGGGGCGCATCGACGGCACGGGTGAGCGAACGGAGCGGTCTTGAAAGTCGTCACAATCTTCGGTGGGACCGGGTTTCTCGGCCGCCACATCGTCCAACGGCTCGCGCAGGAGGGCTACGGCATCCGCGTCGCGACCCGGCGGCCGGAGCTTGCCGGATTTCTGCGCCCGTGCGGCGGGGTCGGCCAGATCGTTCCGGTTCAGGCCAACGTGCGCAATGAGGACTCGGTCCGACGCGCCGTGGCCGGTGCCGATGCGGTCATCAACCTGACCGGCATACTCTACGAGCGCGGCCGGCAGAACTTCTACGCCGTCCACGTGGCGTCGGCCGACCGGATCGCGCGCGCAGCGGCGGACGCGGGCGTTGCGCATCTGCTCCACGTCTCGGCCATCGGCGCGAACGCGACCTCACCGTCGGAATATGCACGATCCAAGGCCGCCGGCGAGAGCGCGGTGAAGGACGCGTTCCCCAACGCCACCATCTTCAGGCCGAGCCTCGTGTTCGGGCCCGAGGACGACTTCTTCAACCGCTTCGCGTCCATGGTGCGCCTGGTCCCGGTGCTGCCGCTGTTCTTCGACGGCATGCCGAAGATGAAGCTCGACGGGCTCTTCCTCACGCCGGAGTTCGAGGCGGGCACCACGCGGTTCCAGCCGGTCTTCGTCGGCGACATCGCGGAGGCCGCCCAGCGGGCGCTCGGCGGCAAGGCGGCCGCGCAGGGCAGGACCTACGAGCTCGGCGGGCCGACCGTTTACAGCTACGCCGAGCTGATGGCGCTGGTCGCGTGCGAGACCGGTCGCGGGGCGCTTTACGTGCCGGTGCCTTTCTTCGCGGCGGCGGCGATGGCTAAGGTTCTTCAGTTTGCGCCGGTTCCGCCGCTGACGCCGGACCAGGTCAAGCTGCTCAGGATCGACAACGTCGTGGCCTCGGACGCGCTGGGACTCGCTGATCTCGGTATCGACGCGACTGCGGCAGAGCTCATTCTGCCGACCTATCTGCGCGATTACCGCCGCGGCAACACAGAATCGGCTCCGGTGAGTGGGACCTGAGCCACCCCTCCCCGTCAGCTAAGGCGCCGTCGCTTCAGGCCACGTAGTAGAGCCAGACGAGCACCGCCCCGCCCAGCAGCAGTCGGTAGATCACGAACGGCGTGAAGCTCACGCGCCGCAAAAGGGCGAGCAGCAGCGCGATCGCGATGAGCGCCACCACGAAGGAGAGCGCCGCGGCAAGCGCCGCGCTGCCGGTGACGATCGGATCGCCCTGTTGCCAGACCTCGTAGCCGGCGACCGCGCCGCTCGCCGCGATCACCGGGATCGACATGAGCATCGCGAAGCGAGCCGCCGCCGGCCGTTCGTAGCCGAGCCAGCGCGCCGCCGTCATGGTGACGCCGGAGCGGCTCGCGCCCGGAATGAGGGCGAGCACCTGAGCCAGCCCGATGAAGAATGCGTGGCCGAGCGTCATGTGCTCGACCTCTCTTACGGTGAGCCCGATGCGATCGGCGAAATAGAGCAGGATACCGAAGGCGATCGTGGCCCAGGCGACGACCTCCGGGTTGCGCAGCATTTCGTGCCCTAGCACGTAGATCGCACCGCCCGCGAGGATCACGGGGATGGCTGAGACCAACACATAGAAGCCGAGCGCCCGGCCCAGGCGCCGGTCCCGCCGCCGCCAGCGCCCGCCGATCCAGCCGAGGACAATCTGCCCGAGATCGCGCCAGAAGTAGACCAGAACCGCCGCCAGCGTGCCGACATGGACCGCCACGTCCATGACCAGCCCCTGGTCCTGCCATCCGGTGACGAATGGCACGAGCACCAGGTGCCCGGACGAGCTCACCGGCAGAAACTCGGTGATGCCCTGAATGATCGTGATGACGACGATATGAAGGAACGGCACGGGCGTGCTGCTGCCTCAGTGTCGACCGACTCGGGCCGCGGCGCGCTTATACCATCGCTGGCCCGATCAGGCACGATGAGCCGCTCGCGACATTTCGTCGCGATTCGGTCCCATAATTCTCCGAAACTTTGGTCGGACCGGTCGACTTGAATTTCGACTCGGCGGCATGCGCGCTGTTTAGACAGTAATACTGTCCTACAATGCCGAATTGTCTGGCCCATGTACCGGCTTGCCGCTATAGTACACAGGGCAACAGCGCAAGACCGGTGCCGAAAGCGGCCGCCACGCCGAAACCCTGGGGAGAGAGCGCGTGGGCGCAGACATGCTCAAATTCGTGACGCTGGAACAAGAGCACCCGGACAAGCGGGCGCCGGCGCTCCGCCGCCGCGACTGGGGCGAGGTCTACGAGGATTTTCGCCCGGAGGCGGCAGCCGACCAGGCCGCGCGCTGCTCCCAGTGCGGAGTCCCCTTTTGTCAGATTCACTGCCCGGTCTCGAACAACATTCCCGACTGGCTGATGCTCACGGCTGAAGGGCGGCTGGAAGAGGCTTACGAGATTTCGTCGGCGACCAACAACATGCCCGAGATCTGCGGCCGCATCTGCCCGCAGGATCGCCTCTGTGAAGGCAACTGCGTGATCGAAAAGGGCTTCGAGTCGGTCACCATCGGTGCGGTGGAGCGCTACATCACCGACACCGCCTTCCGCAACGGATGGGTCAAGCCGCCAATACCCAGGGCAGAGCGGCCACAGTCGGTGGCCATCGTCGGCGCCGGCCCCGGTGGCCTGACGGTCGCCGAGGAACTGCGCCGCATGGGCTATCAGGCCCATGTCTACGACCGCTACGACCGGGTCGGCGGTCTGCTGATTTACGGGATACCGAACTTCAAGCTGGAGAAGTCCATCGTTCAGCGCCGGGCCGACCTGCTCATCGAGGGCGGCGTGCACATGCACCTCAACGTGGAGGTCGGGCGCGACTGTTCGCTCGCAGAGTTGCGCACGCAGCACGATGCGGTGGTGATTGCGACCGGCGCTTATAAGGCGCGGGACGTGTCACTGCCGGGGATCGGCCTCGGCAACATTTTCCAGGCGATGGACTACCTCACCGCGAGCAACCGCAAGGGCTTGGGCGATGCGGTGCCGGCCTTCGACGACGGCACCCTCGACGCCAGCGGCAAGAATGTCGTGGTCGTCGGCGGCGGCGATACTGCGATGGATTGCGTGCGCACGGCGGTGCGCCAGGGCGCGCGCTCGGTGCGCTGCCTCTACCGTCGCGACCGCGCGAACATGCCGGGCTCGATGCAGGAGGTGCGCCACGCCGAGGAAGAGGGCGTCGAGTTCGTCTGGCTGTCTGCGCCTGAGGCCGTGCTCGGCGATGCGACGGTGGAAGGCGTGCGCGCGGTGCGCATCCACCTCGGTGTCGCTGACGCGAGCGGGCGGCAGAGGCCCCAACCCATTCCGGGCTCGAGCTACTCCATCGACGCCGACCTGCTCATCAAGGCCTTGGGCTTCGACCCCGAGGACCTGCCGACCCTCTTCGGCGAGCCCACGTTGAAGACGACGCGCTGGGGCACGCTACTGATCGACTGGCGCACCATGATGACGAGCCTCGACGGCGTCTTCGCCATCGGCGACATCGTGCGCGGCGCCTCCCTGGTGGTGTGGGCGATCAAGGACGGGCGCGACGCCGCGCGCTCCATTCACCGCTACATTCAGACGAACGCGGACGAACGCGACGGCGTGAGGGAGGCAGCCGCATGAAGGGGCGACAGCACCATCCCCATGCCGCCGAGGCCGGCCAGGGCTTCGGCCTCCACGACCCCTCTTTCGAGCACGATTCCTGTGGAGTCGGGCTGATTGCCGCGCTCGACGGCACGCCGCGGCGCGATGTGGTCGAGGCTGGCATCGCAGCACTCAAGGCCGTGTGGCATCGGGGCGCGGTCGACGCTGACGGCAAGACCGGCGACGGCGCCGGCATCCATGTCGAGATTCCGCAGGACTTCTTCCGCGAGCATATAGAGGCGACAGGCCAGAGCCCCAAGGGCGGGAGACTCGCCGTCGGCATGGTGTTCCTGCCCAAGACCGATCTCGGCGCCCAGGACATCTGCCGCAGCATCGTCGAGACCGAGATTCTCCGCTTCGGCCACGGCATCGTGGGCTGGCGCCAGGTGCCGATCGATTCGTCGGTGATCGGGGAGAAGGCGAACGCCGCCCGCCCAGAGATCGAACAGGTGATGATCGTCAACCGGCGCGACGTCGACGACGACCAGTTCGAGATCGACCTCTACATAATCCGCCGGCGCATCGAGAAGCAGGTGCTCGACCGCCACATCACCGGCTTCTATATCTGCTCTCTCTCGTGCCGCTCGCTCATCTACAAGGGCATGTTCCTGGCCGAGCAGCTCACGGCGTTCTATCCGGACCTGCTCGATGAGCGCTTCGTGTCGCGGTTCGCGATCTTCCACCAGCGCTACTCGACCAACACCTTCCCCACGTGGCGGCTGGCGCAGCCCTTCCGCATGCTCGCCCACAACGGCGAGATCAACACCATCCGCGGCAACAAGAACTGGATGGCGAATCACGAGACGCGCGCAGCAAGCGACGTCTTCGGCCCTTATAACAGCGAGCTCTTCCCGCTGATCGAGCCGGACTCCTCGGACTCCATGGCACTCGATGCCGTGCTTGAGGGCGTGGTACGGGCCGGGCGCTCGGTGCCGGCGGCCCATAGCCTGCTGATCCCCGACGCCTGGTCCAAGAAGCAGGACATGCCGGCCCACCATCGCGCCTTCTACAACTTCTGCAATTGCGTGATGGAGCCGTGGGACGGCCCGGCGGCCATCGCTGCGACAGACGGCACCTGGATCCTCGCCGGAATGGACCGCAACGGGCTTCGTCCCATGCGCTACAGCGTCACCGCCGACGGCATGCTCGTCGTCGGCTCCGAGGCCGGCATGGTACCCATCGCACCCGAGCGGATTACAGAGAACGGGCGCCTCGGCCCCGGTCAGATGATCTGCGTCGATCTCTCCGAAGGCCGCCTCTATCACGACCGCGAGATGAAGGACATGCTCGCCGAGGCCAAGCCGTACGCGGCATGGGTCGCAGACGTGGTCGACGCGAGCGCGCTGATCTCCGGCGCGGCAGGGCCACGCATGTACTCGCGCGACGAGCTCCGGCTACGCCAGCGAATGGTGGGCTACTCCATGGAGGAGCTCGAACTGGTGCTCCACCCCATGGTGGAAGCCGGCAAGGAGCCGACGGGCTCGATGGGCGACGACACGCCGCTCGCCGTTCTTTCGGGCCAGTATCGAGGCCTGCACCACTACTTCCGCCAGATGTTCGCGCAGGTGACCAACCCGCCGATCGATTCCCTGCGCGAATACAGCGTGATGAGCCTGCTCACCCGGCTCGGCAACATGGGCAACATCTTCTCCGGCGAACCCGAGCAAACCGCGCTTCTGCAACTGGATTCGCCGGTCCTCACCAACGGCGAGTTCGACTCCCTGATCGAACACCTGGGTGACAAGGCTGTGTGGATCGACTGCAGCTTCGATGCGTCCCCCGGCCGCGGCCGGCTTACCGAGGCGATGGAGCGCATTCGCGGGCAAGCGGAGGAAGCCGTGCGCGGCGGCGCGACCCACCTGATCCTCACCGACCAGCATGTCTCGGAGGAACGCGCACCGATTCCCATGATCCTCGCGGCCGGCGGGGTTCACAGCCACCTGGTGCGCCAACGGCTCAGAACCTTCACCTCGATCAACGTGCGCGCCGCCGAGTGCCTCGATGTCCACTATTTCGCTGTCCTGATCGGGGTGGGTGCGACCTCGATCAACCCGTATCTCGCGCTTGAAAGCCTGGCCGACAGACAGGAGCGCGGGCTCTTCGGCAACCGCAGCCTGGCGGATTGCGAGGACCGCTATCGCAAGGCGGTGGACGCGGGGCTACTCAAGATCCTCTCCAAGATGGGCATTTCGGTGCTGAGCTCATACCGGAGCGGCTACAACTTCGAGTCGGTCGGCCTTAGTCGGGCACTGGTCGCCGATTTCTTCCCCGGCATGACGGCGCGGCTCTCCGGCATCGGGCTCAGCGGCATCAAGCGTCGCGTGCTGCGCCAGCACCGCAAGGCCTACGAGGAGAGCCCCGTGGTGCTGCCGGTGGGAGGCCTCCTCAAGTACCGCCGCTCGGGCGAGTTGCACGCCTTCGACGGACCGCTCATCCATATGCTCCAGTCGGCGCTCGCGGCCGACTCTTACGCCACCTACAAGAAGTATGCCGAGGGCGTGTACGCCCTGCCGCCGATCCAGATCCGTAACCTCCTCGGCTTCGAGTCCGACAGGCCGGAGATCGGGCTCGACGAAGTGGAATCGATCACTCAGATCCGCAAGCGCTTCAGCAGCGGCAGCATGTCGCACGGAGCCCTCTCCAAGGAGGCGCACGAGACGCTGGCCATCGCCATGAACCGCATCGGGGCTGCGTCCTGCAGCGGCGAGGGCGGCGAGGCACGTGAGCGCTTCGAGCCGCGCGACAACGGCGACAATGCGTCGTCCGCGACCAAGCAGATCGCGTCCGCTCGCTTCGGCGTGACCGCGGAGTATCTGAACCACTGCCGCGAGATCGAGATCAAGATGGCGCAAGGGGCGAAGCCGGGCGAAGGCGGCCAGCTGCCGGGCTTCAAGGTGTCTGAGGAGATCGCCAAGCTGCGCCATTCGACGCCGGGGGTGACGCTCATCTCGCCGCCCCCGCACCACGACATCTACTCGATCGAGGACCTGGCCCAGCTGATCTACGACCTGAAGCAAATCAACCCCCACGCCAGGGTCACGGTCAAGCTCGTGGCCGAAGCCGGCATCGGCACCATCGCCGCCGGCGTCGCCAAGGCGAAGGCCGACGTGGTCCTGGTCTCGGGCCACGACGGCGGCACCGGCGCCTCGCCCCAGAGCAGCGTGAAGTACGCCGGCGTTCCCTGGGAGATGGGTCTCGCCGAGGTGCATCAGGTTCTGACCCTCAACCGCCTGCGTCATACGGTGACACTTCGGGTCGATGGCGGCATCAAGACCGGCCGCGACGTGGTCACCGCCGCCATGCTGGGGGCCGAGGAATTCGGCATCGGCACGACCTCGCTGGTCGCCATGGGCTGCATTCTGGTGCGCCAGTGCCACAGCAACACCTGCCCTGTGGGGGTGTGCACGCAGGATCCCGCGCTCCGCGCGAAGTTCGAGGGAACACCGGAGAAGGTGGTCAACCTGTTCACCTTCATCGGCGAGGAGGTGCGCGAGATCCTGGCATCGCTCGGCGTCGCGACGCTCGACGAAATCGTCGGCCGCACGGACCTCCTGCGCCAGGTCAGCCGCGGCAGCGCCGATCTCGACGATCTGGATCTCAACCCGCTGCTCGCGCAGGCGGACCCCGGCGGCCACCCCCGCCACTCCACGCGCAAGGGGCGGATCGAGGTGCCCGGCACCCTCGACGAGCAGATCATCAGCGACGCCGACGATGCTCTGGAAGTGCCGGAGAAGATGCAGCTCGCCTATACGATCAGCAACACCCACCGCACGATCGGGGCCAAGCTCTCTTCCCACCTGACCCGCCGGTTCGGCATGTCCGGGTTGCCGCCCGACTACTTCACGGTGAGCCTGCGCGGCTCCGCCGGCCAATCGCTCGGCGCGTGGGCCGTCCAGGGCCTCAAGATCGTGGTGAGCGGCGACGCCAACGACTATGTGGGCAAGGGCCTCTCCGGCGGCACCATCGTCCTGCGCCTGCCGACCTCGAGCCCGCTCGCCTCCAACGAGAACACGATTATCGGCAATGTCGTCCTCTACGGTGCCACCGGCGGGAAACTGTTCGCCGCCGGCCAGGCGGGCGAGCGCTTCTGCGTTCGCAACTCGGGCGCGCGCGCCGTGGTGGAGGGCTGCGGCTCGAACGGGTGCGAGTACATGACCGGGGGAATTGCGGTGATCCTCGGACCGGTGGGCGACAACTTTGCCGCCGGTATGACCGGCGGCATGGCCTTCGTCTACGATCCCGACGCCACCTTCGAGCGGCGCGTCAACGCCGACACGGTGGTCTGGCAGCGCAT
Organism: Alphaproteobacteria bacterium; assembly: GCA_022820945.1. GTDB lineage: Bacteria > Pseudomonadota > Alphaproteobacteria > UBA828 > UBA828 > WTGU01. The sequence goes on from JAJEEP010000063.1 coordinate 31,594, forward strand.
CGCCAGCGCTCACTGGGAACGCGAGTGCCGCGCCCTCGTCGAGGAGCACCATGCCGAGACCCGCTCACGTTACAGCGAACGCCTGCTTGCCGACTGGACCCTGGAGATCGGTAACTTCTGGCAGATTTGCCCGCGGGAGATGATTTCCCGCCTGTCCCACCCGCTGGTCGACGAGGCGCAAGCCGAGATCGCCTGAGCCGATTTGGGGCCGGGTCGAAGGCGCCGCAGGCGCGCAAGCCATGAGCCCCCTGAGCGAGGCGCCCGTTCCGCCCGAGGACATCGCCGCACTCCAGCAAGAGCGGTGGCAGGCCCAGCGGGCCTACGTCATCCGGCAGTCACCCTTCTTCGCCCGGCTGTGGGCCGGCCGTCGCGTGCCGGAGCAGCTGGAAGACCTGCCGGCCCTCCCGCTTTGCGACAAGGCGATGCTGCGCGAATCCCAGGCCACGAATCCGCCGTTCGGCGACTACCTCGCGGCCGTGCGCGAGTTCGTCATCCGCCTGCATCGCACCTCCGGCACCACCGGCCAGGCGATGAACATCGCCCAGACGCAGGCCGACGCGGCGCAGACGGCCGAGGTCGGCGCACGCTGCTTTCAGGCCGCGGGCCTGACCACCGGCACGCTCACGGTCCACTGCCTCAACTACCGGATGTGGATGGGCGGCGTGAGCGACCATCTCTCCCTCGAGGCCGCCGGTGCGACTGTCATTCCCTTCGGCGCGGGAGACAGCCAACTGCTGGTGCGCACGATCCTCGATCTCAAGATCCGTGTGATTCACTGCACGCCTTCCTACCCCGCCGCCCTGGAGCAGACCATCGCGGAGCACTTCCCCGGCCTCGCGCCTCGTGACCTGGGGCTCACGCTCGGCCTCTTCGGCGGCGAAGCGGGCCTGGACAACCCGAGCTTTCGCGGGCGCATGGAATCTGTCTGGGGCTTCACCGCGCGCAACGCGAACTACGGCGTCTCCGACGTGTTCAGCAATTTCGCGAGCCAGTGCTGGGCCAGCAACGACCTGCACTTCCTGGGAGAGGACGTGCTGTATCCGGAGCTGATCGAGCCGGAGAGCGGCGAGCCGCTGCCTTGGCGCGAAGGCGCGAGCGGTGAGCTGGTTCTGACCCACCTCAAGCGCGAGGCGCAGCCGCTGGTGCGATTCCGCACCAACGACGTGATCGTCATCACTGGTACAGGCGCGTGCACGTGCGGGCGCGAGGCGACCCGCTTCCGCGTGCTCGGTCGTAGCGACGACATGGTCGTGGTGCGGGGAGTTAACGTCTTCCCCACGGCCGTCGGCGGCGTTATCGCCGGGTTCAACGCGCTCTCGGGCCAGTTCCGCATCCGGCTCAAGGGCGGCGGCCCCTACGACCGCCTGCCGGTGGACGCCGAAATGGCGCAAGGCGCCGAGGCCTCGGGCGCGCTGGTTGAGCGCGTGGAAAAGGCGCTCAGGGCCACGCTCCGCGCCTCGGCCAGCGTGACTCTGCTGCCGGCCGCCTCGCTACCGCGTACGGGCGGCAAGACGCGGCGGCTGATCCGGGAGGACTGACGATGGCAGGCACGGTGCTGACGAGTATCACGGATGGCGTCGCCGCGCTGACGCTCAACCGGCCGGAACGCCTCAACGCGCTGAACGGCGTGCTGCTCGCCGACCTTTGCGCGGCGCTGGATGAGGCGCTCGCCGACGACCGGGTGGGCGCGCTGGTGCTGCGCGGTGCAGGACGAGCCTTTTGCTCCGGCGACGACCTCAAGGATATCGAGAACCAGACCGCCAGCGAAGCGGAGACCCGGGCCTTCATCAAGGCCATTCAGGACGTCTCGCGCCGGTTGGTGCTGGGCGACAAGGTGGTGGTCGGCGGGATCCACGGCTGGGCCGTGGGCGGCGGGCTGGAATGGGCGATCAACTGCGACCTCGCCGTCTTCGGCGAGGGCACCAGGTGTTTCTTTCCTGAGATCAAGTGGGGAATGTTCCCGACCGGCGGCGTGACGGCCATCCTTCCGCGCATCGTGGGACTGGCGAAGACCCGCGAACTGCTCCTGCTCGGCGAGACCTTCGGCGCCGCCGAGGCCCAAGAAATGGGCTTGGCCTGGCGGGTGGTGCCTGACGGTGCGGTGTTCGAGACGGCGCACGAGACGGCGGCGCGTATCGCTGCCCTGCCGCAGGGTGCGGTGCGCGAACTGAAGCGGGTGCTCAACCGGTCGGGCGGCTTCGACATCGAAGGCGCGCTGGCGCTGGAGACCGAGGCGACGGTGCAGCGCTTTCTCGACCCCCAGACGGCAGAGCGGGTGAAGAGCTTCGGCAACTGACGTCCCCGGTTAGGGAATGTTCACACCAATTATGCGAATCCTGTTACCAATTTGGGATGGAGATCACGGAAGCTCAATACGCGCATCTTGCATCGCCACGCTTCGGCCTGCCAAAACTGTGGTCTTGCGGCCGGAGCGGTCGGCGGTCGCAGTCTATCGCGGGGCCTGCGAGGACAGACGCGCTCCAGGGCGAGGGTCCTCGCGCGAACGGGTCGTGCTTGTGCGACGAGCCGGCATGACGCACCCTTCGGGAACCCCGGTTCAGTTCCATCAGCGAGGGGGACGCGAGCATGGGGATCGTGGTCGACGTTGTACTGCCGATTGCGCTTGCGTTCATCATGCTCGCGCTCGGCCTTGGGCTTACCTTCGGCGATTTCGCACGGGTCGCGACGCGCTCGCGCGACTTCCTCGTGGGCGCCGTGGCGCAGGTGGTGCTCCTGCCGGCGGTGGCTTTCGGCCTGGTCAGCATCTGGCCGCTTGCACCGGAGCTTGCGCTCGGAGTCATGATCATCGCTGCGGCGCCGGGCGGGGTGACCTCCAATCTGCTCACCGCCTTCGGGCGCGGCGACGTGGCGCTGTCCATCTCGCTAACCGCCGTCATCAGTCTGCTCGGCGTGGTCACGATCCCGTTCATCGTCCTGTTTGCCCATGCGCACTTCGTGGGCGGGGATGCGGGCGACGTCTCCGTTGCCGAAACCGCGCTCGGCGTCTTCCTGATCGTTGCCTTGCCCGTGCTGATCGGGCTCGCGGTCCGCCGCTTGGCCGAGGGTTTCGCGACACGGGTCCAGCCCACCGCGCGCCGGATCTCGGCGCTGCTCTTCGTGCTGGTTCTGGCCGCCGCCATCTATCAGGAGCACGAGAACGCGCTGGAGTACATGGGCCAGTCCGGGCCGGTGACGGCCGTGCTGAACGTCGTGATGATGGCGCTGGCCTACCTGCTCGCGCGGTTCCTGGCGAGCGGCCCGCGCCAGCGCATCTCCATCTCCATCGAATGCGGGCTGCAGAACGGCACTCTGGCCATCGCCGTGGCGACGCTTCTGTTCGGCGGCGGGATTACCGTCGTGCCGGCGGCCACCTACAGCCTGATCATGTTCGGGACCGCGCTCATCTTCATCGCCTTCCTCAGGAGCCGCGGCGCGCCGGCTTGAGGGATCGATCAGACGAGCGGATTTTTCCAGCGCAGTCCGGGAAAGCGCGCCATGTCGGCATCGGTCGAGTGAAGCTCGGCCTGGTGCTCGATCGCCAAGGCGGCGAGATGTGCATCCGTCGTCAGATTGCCGGCAGTGCCCGCCGCTTCGAGGAGACCGAACAGAATTTCCGCGTGGCGGTCTCCGGGGTGAATGGTGACGGATTGCGGCCTGGCGAGCCAGGACCGGGCGCGCGAGCATGCACCGGCTACGTCGAGCGGATTTGACAGTATCCTCGGATTCGTCGCGATGCGGATGAAGCCCAGGATCGACGCCCAGGGAAGGCCGACAGTGTCGGTTCCATTCATCAGGCCTTCCCACCACGCTCGTGCCGCCGCATGCCGACGGGACTGCGCATCATGAGAAAGCAGCAGGAGATTGACGTCGGGAACGATCACCGAGCGAGCTTTCGCGCGGTCTCTTCCGCCTCCATCTCGTCGACGAGTTGATTGAGCCTGTCCACGTCGACACCCGGCTTGAAACCAAAGGCGTGGGGCTCCACCTTGAAGCGACGCGCGCGCGAGGGCTTGCCCTGTGACCGAAGACCGGCGCGGAGCGCATCGTTCACGACGGCTTTCATGCTCCTGTTGGTGCGCCGCAACTCTCGCTGCAGGAGCCGCTCGACATCGGCGTCGATCGTCAGTGTGGTGCGCATGAATAGCATCTTGATGCCAATAAAGTTGATGTCAAGATGTCCAAAACCGGCAAGGCTTGTAGGCGGGCCATACTCGCTGCGTCAATCCGCACCATCGCGCGCATCGGTTGGACCGGGAATGTCGCATCGGCTATGAGGGACGCAGCGACGGGGCACACGCCCGCTCCGGGCGCGGTCGCCCCGCGTCACGGCTCAGCAAGGGAGATATCGATGGAAATTATCGCCGATCCGATCACCGTGAACTGCCGCAAGGTCCTCGCCGGCCTCAAGCTGATCGGCGCGGACTACACGCTGACCAAGGTCGACTATTTCAAGGGCGAGCAGAAGAGCCCCGAGGTTGTGGCGATCAATCCGAACGCCACGATCCCGGTCATGCGCGATGGCGACCTGGTCCTCTGGGAATCGAACTCGATCCTGCAGTACGCCGCCGACAAGGTGGGCAATGCGAGCGCCTATCCCACCGACCTCAAGACCAGGGCCGACGTGAACCGCTGGCTGCTCTGGGAATGCAGCGCCTGGTTTTCCACCTGCTACGTTCATCTGGTCGAGAACTGCGTGAAGCCGCTTCTGGGCGCGGAGACGGACCCCGCGGTGCTCGATGGCGAGGCCCCGAACTTCCAAAAGCTGGCCGGCATCATGGACGCGCGCCTGAGCGGTAGCGCCTACCTTTGCAGCGATCAGCCCACCATCGCCGACGTCGCGGTGGCATCGCCGATGCACCTCCATGGCTGGGCCAAGCTGCCGCTCGACGATCACCCCAACGTGGTGCGCTGGATGACGGAGGGGATCGAGACGCAGCCCTGGTGGAAAGCCACGCATGTGGGCGAGGGATTCGTGGCGTCCGAGGCGGCCTGAGTCCGGCGGACCGCCGGTTGCTTGCCTCTAACCCGGCGCGGGAGCAGAGGCAGGGGTGACCGAGAGAGACCTCGAAGGGCGCATCGCTCTGGTGACCGGCGGCTCGCGCGGCATCGGCCGCGCGATCTGCCGGCGGCTCGCCAGGGCCGGCGTATGGGTGGCGATCAACCACTCGGCGAGCGGCGAGGCCGCAGCGGAAGCCTTGGCCGGAATCGAGGCCGAAGGCGGCGAGGGCGGGGTCTACAAGGCCGACGTCTCGTCCTTCGAGGCGACCGACGCGATGTTCCGCCGCATCGAGGCAGACCGTGGCCCGGTCGACCTCCTGGTCACCAACGCCGGGATCGCCTCGTTCCAGGACGATGTCGACATGCCGGTCGATCTCTGGCGCCGGATCCTCGCGGTCAACCTGGACGGCACCTTTCACTGCGTGTGGCGCGCCAAGGCGGGCATGGTGGCGCGGGGCGACGGGCGCATCGTCTGCATCTCCTCGATCAACGGCTTGGCGCCGACCAAGATGCGCTCGGACAGGCTGATCGCCTACGGCACGTCGAAGTCCGCCATCATCGGGTTTTCGCGCAACTGCGCGGTCGCGTTTGGGCCCGCCATCCGAGTCAACTGCGTGGCGCCCGGTCTCGTCGACACGGACATGACCAGCGGCATGAGCGACGAGATGCGCCAGCGCATCATCGCGAGCACGCCGGCGGGCCGGACCGGCACGCCGGAAGACATCGCGGAGCTCACCTACTTCCTGCTGAGCGACGCCGCCGGCTTCATCACGGGCCAGACCTGTGTCGCCTCCGGCGGACTCGTAACGCTGCCCTGACAAGCGCGGGCGAGGGGAACGACAGAACCCCGCCTGCCGGCGTGGGGAGCGATGCAGCTTAAGGCTGAAAGGCCGGCGGGAAGGGACCCGTGCCGCCTTACTCCGGCGTGCGCACCGTTGCCGCGTAGTCAGCCATCAAGGTGCGGGTTACCGGCCCGACCTGGAAGTTGTGGTCGTCGATCGCGCCGACCGGCGTAACTTCGGCGGCGGTGCCGGTGAGGAAGATCTCGTCGCTCTTCGGGATTTCATCGGGCATGACGGCGCGTTCCACCACTTGGTAGCCGCGCTTCTGCGCGAGCTCGATGACCGTGCGCCGCGTGATCCCGTCGAGGAAGCAATCCGGCGACGGCGTGTGAATGACCCCGTCCTGGACGAGGAAGATGTTGGCGCCCGTGGCTTCGGAGACTTGTCCGCGCCAGTCGAGCATGAGTGCGTCGTGACAGCCTTCCCTCTCCGCTTCGTGCTTGCTGAGGGTGCAGATCATGTAGAGCCCGGCGCATTTCGCCGTCACCGGTGCCGTATCCGGCGCGGGCCGGCGCCAGCGTGCGGTTTTCAGCTTGATGCCCCGCGTGACCGCATCCTCGCCGAAATAGGCCGGCCAAGCCCAGGCGGCGATCGCCACGTGAATCCTGTTGTGCTGCGCTGAGACGCCCATCATCTCGGCCCCTCGCCAGGCCACCGGCCGCACGTAGCCGTCGCCGAGGCCGTGCGCCGAAACGACCTCCTTCGAAGCTTCGACCAGCATCTCCAGGCTGTAGGGTATCTCGAAGCCCAGCGCCTCGGCGGAATCGAGGAGGCGCTGGGTGTGCTCCTCGACCTTGAAGATGCGTCCGTCGTAGACCCGCTCGCCTTCGAACACGCAACTCGCATAGTGCAGACCGTGGCTCAGCACGTGCAGCTTCGCGTCGCGCCACGGCACGAGTTCGCCGTTGTACCAGATGACTCCGTCGCGATCATCGTAGGGGATAAGGTCGGCCATGGCGCTCACTGATGGTCGGCGGGTGGGCAGAAACCTGTTGCGCTGCCTATCACCGGCCTGCATATAAGTCAACGTGACTGACGTAAAGGCCGGGCCGAATCCCCGTAACTGCCCAGGTGGTTCATGGGCATAATTCCGCTGTTGGAGAGCCCTTGCCGGGCGGGCTTACGCGCACTTGACGGTGGCGATGAGCCGATCCGATGGGCTGGTCAGGGCTTCGATGATGTTCCAGCCCTGCTTTC
>JAJEEP010000077.1 GCA_022820945.1 Alphaproteobacteria bacterium
GCGCCCGGCACCACCACCATGTCGGCCTCCTGCGAGAGCAGCAGGCGCTCGGGCGTGACCAGTTCGAATTCGACCTTGCCGTCCGCCATCGCTACGCCGCCTCGGCCGCCATCCTGCGCGCCTTCTCGATGGCCTCCTCGATGGTGCCGACCATGTAGAAGGCCGCCTCCGGCAGGTCGTCATACTCGCCGGAGACGATGCCGTTGAAGCCCTTGATGGTGTCCTCGATCTCGACATAGACGCCGGGCGAGCCGGTGAACACTTCGGCCACATGGAAGGGCTGCGAGAGGAAGCGCTGGATCTTGCGCGCCCGCGCCACCACCAGCTTGTCCTCTTCCGAAAGCTCGTCCATGCCGAGGATGGCGATGATGTCCTGGAGGCCCTTGTACTGCTGGAGGACCTCCTGGACGCGCCGGGCGATGCCGTAATGCTCGTCGCCGACCACGCGCGGGTCGAGAATGCGCGAGGTGCTGTCGAGCGGGTCCACGGCGGGGTCGATGCCGAGCTCCGCGATCTGGCGCGAGAGCACGGTGGTGGCGTCGAGATGCGAGAAGGCGGTCGCCGGCGCCGGGTCGGTCAGGTCGTCCGCCGGCACGTAGATCGCCTGCACCGAGGTGATCGAGCCCTTTGTCGTCGAGGTGATGCGCTCCTGGAGCGCGCCCATGTCGGTGCCGAGCGTCGGCTGGTAGCCGACCGCCGAGGGGATGCGGCCGAGCAGCGCCGAGACCTCCGAGCCCGCCTGGGTGAAGCGGAAGATATTGTCGATGAAGAGCAGCACGTCCTGGCCCTCCTCATCGCGGAAATATTCGGCCTGCGTCAGCCCCGTCAGCCCGACCCGCGCGCGGGCGCCCGGCGGCTCGTTCATCTGCCCGTAAACCAGCGCGGCCTTGGACTCGCCGCCCTCCAGGTCGATCACGCCCGACTCGATCATCTCGTGATAGAGGTCGTTGCCCTCGCGGGTGCGCTCGCCCACGCCGGCGAACACCGAATAGCCGCCATGGCCTTTGGCGATATTGTTGATGAGCTCCATGATGAGCACGGTCTTGCCGACGCCCGCGCCGCCGAACAGGCCGATCTTGCCGCCCTTGGCGTAGGGGGTGAGCAGGTCCACCACCTTGATGCCGGTCACCAGCTGTTCCGCCTCGGTGGACTGGTCCACGAAAGGCGGCGCCGGGCGGTGGATCGGATAGGTCTTCGCCGTCGTCACCGGTCCGCGCTCGTCGATGGGCTCGCCGATCACGTTCATGATCCGCCCGAGCGTCTCCGGGCCTACCGGCACGGCGATGGCGCTGCCGGTATCGACCGCGTCCTCGCCGCGCACGAGCCCCTCGGTCGTGTCCATCGCGACGGTGCGCACGATGTTCTCGCCCAGATGCTGCGCCACTTCGAGCACCAGCGTCCTGTCGCCGCGATCTACATGGAGCGCGTTCAGGATCGGCGGGATGTCGCCCTCGAAACGGACGTCCACAACGGCGCCCATAACCTGACTGATGCGGCCGACCGCATTCCTGGCCATTCTTGCTGCTCCTAGACTGCTTCGGCGCCGGAGATGATCTCGATGAGTTCCTTCGTGATCATCGCCTGGCGGGTGCGGTTGTACTGCAGGGTGAGCCTGGCGATCATGTCGCCGGCATTGCGGGTGGCGTTGTCCATCGCCGCCATGCGCGCCCCGTGCTCGGAGGCGGCGTTTTCCAGCAGCGCGCGATAGACCTGCACCGAGACATTGCGCGGCAGCAGGTCCTCCAGGATCGCCTCTTCGTCCGGCTCGTAGATATAGACGGCCGACGGCCCCTCGGAGGCCGCGCCCCCGTCCGTTTCCGGCAATGGCGCCGGCACCAGCTGCTGGACCGTCACCTCATTGCTGATCGCGGACTTGAAGCGGGCATAGACGATGGTGCAGACATCGAACTCGCCCTCGCCGAACATGGTGCGCACGCGCTCGGCGATCGCGTCCGCCTCTGCGAACTCGACCGAGCGGCGCCCGACGCCCTCGATGACATCGACGATCTTGGTCCCGTGCAGGCGGCGAAGCTGGTCCCGCCCCTTGCGCCCGACGCAGAGGATGCGCACCGTCTTGTCCGTGGCCTCAAGCTCCTCGATGAGTTCGCGCGCGCGGCGCACGATGCCGCCGTTGAAGCCGCCGCAAAGCCCCCGGTCGGCCGTGGCCACGACCACCAGATGGGTCCTGTCGTCCCCGCTGCCCGCCAGCAGTTTCGGCGCCCCGGCGCTGCCTGCGAGCGAGCCGCCGAGCGAGCCCAGCATCCGCTCCATGCGCTCGGCATAGGGCCGCGCGGCCTCGGCGGCCTCCTGGGCGCGGCGCAGCTTGGCGGCCGCGACCATCTTCATGGCCGAGGTGATCTTCTGCGTCGCGCGGACGCTGGAGATGCGGTTGCGCAGGTCCTTGAGGCTGGGCATGGCGGCGGCGGGCGCTCAGGCGAACGTCTTGGCGAAGGCGGAGACGATCCCGTCCACTTCCTTCTCGGTCTCGTCGTCGAGGTCGCCGGTCTCGTCGATGCGCGCCATCAACTCGCCGTGCCGGGCCTTGATCTCGCCGAGCAGGCCTTCCTCGAAGCGGGTCACGTCGCGCACGCCGATGCCGTCCAGATGGCCGCGCACGCCGGCGAAGATCGCCACCACCTGCTCGGCCACGCTGCGCGGCGCATACTGGCCCTGCTTCAGCACTTCCGTGAGGCGGGCGCCGCGGGCCAGCAATTGCTGCGTCGAGGCGTCGAGGTCGGAGGCGAACTGCGCGAAGGCCTCCATCTCGCGGTATTGCGCGAGCTCGAGCTTGATGCGCCCCGCCACCTTCTTCATCGCCTTCGTCTGGGCCGCGGAGCCGACGCGGCTGACCGAGAGGCCGACATTGATCGCCGGGCGCACGCCCTTGTAGAACAGGTCCGTCTCCAGGAAGATCTGCCCGTCCGTGATCGAGATCACGTTTGTCGGGATGAAGGCGGAGACGTCATTGCCCTGGGTCTCGATCACCGGCAGCGCCGTCAGCGAGCCGGCGCCGTGGCCGTCCGCCATCTTGGCGGCCCGCTCCAGCAGGCGCGAATGCAGGTAGAAGACGTCGCCCGGGAAGGCTTCGCGGCCCGGCGGGCGGCGCAGCAGCAGCGACATCTGGCGGTAGGCGGTCGCCTGCTTGGAGAGGTCGTCATAGACGATCACCGCATGCATGCCGTTGTCGCGGAAATACTCG
>JAJEEP010000014.1 GCA_022820945.1 Alphaproteobacteria bacterium
CAGCGTCAACGCCAACCCGCGACCCTTCCGATGGACCAAGTCCGCAGACGACATCCTTGCAACCATCAGACGCTTCTCTCTGCGAACCCTCGATACCGCCGAACGGCAAAAGCAAATCATCAAAACTTCGGAATCAGGACACTAGCCCGTGACGCCTTTCTGACGGCCAGTCGTGGTCACGAGGAAGAGCCCGGCGAACATCAGCACCACGGCGCCCCAGATATAGGCCGACGGCGCCTCTCCGAAGAACCACATGCCGAAGCCCATGCCTGACAGCGTGGCGATATAGTTGACGGTGGAAAAAATCACCGGGCCGGCGCGGCGGATCACCTCGAACACCAGATAGAACGAGACGCAATTGTTGGCCATGGCGCCGATCGTGGCACCGTGACCGATGCCGAAGGCGCCACTGAAGGCCCACCACTCCCCGGTCGCGGCCATGACGATGAGTACGTAGCCGGCCGACGCGAGCATGAGGCCGCCTGCGAGCGGCAGCGAACCCGTCTCCTGCGGGCGCCAGCGCGCGACCAGAACCGCGTTGACAGCGTAGGAGAGCGAGGGCAGGAGCCCGAGCGCCACCCAGCCGGCCATGCCCGGCGCCGGGAGGCTGGCTTGCGGCAGCAGCACCACGAGGATGCCGGCGAGCCCCAGAAGAATGCCGCTGAAACGGAGCATATGGAACCGATCCAGCCTGAGCGTGAGCGCCAGTGCGTAGATCATCACCGGTACAAGCGAGAGCCCGAGAGTGAGCAGACTCGCCGGCACCTTGGCCGCGAGGTAGGCGAGCAGCATGTAGGGGAACGAGAGGTTGAGCGCGCCGGTCACAAGGAATATCCGCACATGGCGGAAGTCGATGGGCGGCAAGCGGCGCAGCGCGGCGGCCATGAGCATCAGTGCCACGCCCCCGCCGAGCGATTGCCAGAACACGTAAGGCAAAAAGGGCACACCGTCGTCCGCAGCGAAGCGGTTGAGCGAGATCGCCAGCGCGAAGGAGACGCCAAGGGCGAAGAGCATTCCGATCGTGAGGAAGCTTGGTCGGGTGGCGGAGCCGGGCTCGTCCGCAGCGCGCGGATCGTCGGGCATGGGCTAGGCCTCTCGCGGGCCAGGGCAGGCTTGGTGCGCCTATGCCCGGATGCTAGAAAAACGCGTCGTCCAGGAGGGAATCATGGTCCAAAGCGCCGCGGCCGCCAAGGCCGCACCGTCCCGCACGAAACCGACCTTCCAGTGGGACGATCCGTTCCTGCTCGACGATCAGCTCGGCGAGGACGAGCGCCAGGTGCGCGACACTGTCCGCGCCTACGCCCAAGAGCAGCTGATGCCGCGCATTCTCGAGGCGAATCGGCACGAGCGCTTCGACCGCGAGATCCTGAACGAGATGGGCGCTCTCGGCCTCCTGGGCTCGACCATCCATGGATTTGGCTGCGCCGGCGCGAGCTATGTCTGCTATGGCCTCGCGGCGCGGGAAGTGGAGGCCGTCGATTCCGGCTATCGCTCGGCGATGAGCGTGCAATCAAGCTTGGTGATGTATCCAATCGATGCCTACGGCACCGAAGCGCAGAAGCAGAAATGGCTGCCGCGCCTCGCAACGGGCGAGGCCGTCGGCTGCTTCGGGCTCACCGAGCCCGATTTCGGTTCCGACCCCGGCGGCATGACGACTCGGGCACGCGCGGTCGACGGCGGTTTCCTGCTCTCGGGCGCGAAGAACTGGATCTCCAACTCGCCCATCGCCGATGTCTTCCTGGTCTGGGCCAAGAACGACGAGGGCACGATCCGGGGCTATCTGCTCGAGAAGGGTATGAAGGGGCTGGCGGCGCCGAAGATCGAGGGCAAGTTTTCGCTGCGCGCCTCGGTCACCGGCATGATCCAGATGGACGAGGTGTTCGTGCCGGCGGAGAACGAGCTTCCTGGCGCGAGCGGGCTCGCAGGCCCCTTCCGGTGCCTCAACCGGGCCCGCTACGGCATCGGCTGGGGCGCCCTCGGCGCTGCCGAGTTCTGCTGGCGGGCCGCCCGCGACTATACGATGGACCGCAAGCAGTTCGGCCGGCCGCTCGCGGCCAACCAGCTGATCCAGAAAAAGCTCGCGGATATGCAGACCGAGATCGCCATCGGCCTGCAGGCCTGCCTGCGCGTCGGCCGGCTCTTCGACGAGGACCGGGCAACGCCCGAGATGATCTCGCTGATCAAGCGCAACTCCTGCGGCAAGGCGATCGACATTGCCCGCGAGGCCCGCGACATGCACGGCGGCAACGGCATCAGCGACGAGTTTCACGTGATCCGCCACGTTATGAACCTCGAGGCGGTCAACACCTACGAGGGCACCCACGACATCCACGCCCTGATCCTCGGCCGGGCGCAGACCGGCATTCAGGCTTTCGCCTGACGACCATGGCGCGGCGCGGTGGGAAAGAGCACAAGACGAAGCTCCTGCTGGGCGCGATTGCCGACGATCTCACCGGGGCGACCGACCTCTGCAACACGCTGGTGGCAGGCGGGATGCGCACGGTCCAGGTGATCGGGGCTCCTCGTGCCGGGACTGCCGTGCCCGATGCCGATGCCGTGGTGGTCGCGCTCAAGTCGCGCACGGTACCGCCCGCGAAGGCGGTGCGCGAGTCCCGCGCGGCGCTCGCCTGGCTGCGAAAGGGCGGCGCGCGCCAAGTCTTCTTCAAGTACTGCTCGACCTTCGATTCCACGCCGCGCGGCAACATCGGGCCGGTGGCTGACGCGCTGCTGGACGATCTCGGCGCCGATTTCACCGTCGCCTGCCCGGCCTTCCCCACTAACGGGCGCACCGTCTACAAGGGGCACCTCTTCGTCGGCGACGGGCTGCTCGAGAACTCGGGCATGCGCAACCATCCGCTGACCCCGATGCGGGACTCCAACCTTGTGGCGGTGCTCGGCGCGCAGACGCCCCGCCCGGTGGGGCTGGTCGGGCACGAGACCGTGCGCGAGGGCGCCGGCGCGATCCGCCGCGCGCTCGATAGGCTACGTGAGGCGGGGACGCGACACGCCGTCGTCGATGCCATCGCCGACGGCGATCTCATGGCGATCGGCGAGTCCTGCGTCGATCTGCCGCTCGTCACCGGCGGCTCCGGCGTCGCCATGGGGCTGCCGGCGAACTTCCGGGAGAGCGGCCTGCTCGGCGAGACCGAAGAAGCGGCCGCGCTTCCCGTCGCTGGGGGCTACGCGGCGGTCGTAGCCGGCAGCTGCTCACCCGCGACACTCGGGCAGATCGAGCGCATGGCGGCCTCCCGCCCGGCGTTCTTCGTCGATGCCGAGGCGCTTGCCGCGCGCCGGCGGGTCGCGGCCGAGGCGCTGGCCTGGGCGCGGCCCAGGCTCGCCGACGGGCCGGTGCTGATCTACGCAAGCGCGGCGCCCACGCGGGTCAAGCGGATTCAGAAGCGGCTTGGTGCGGACAAGGCCGGCGCGATGATCGAACGCTGCCTTGGGCGTATCGCGAAGGGCCTCGTCGATGCCGGTGTCGGCCGGCTGGTGGTGGCCGGCGGCGAGACCGCAGGCGCCGTGGTGGGCACGCTCGGAGTTCAGGCGCTCCGCATCGGAGCCGAGATCGACCCCGGCGTGCCGTGGACCATGAGCGTCGGCGAGCCCCGGCTCCATCTCGCGTTGAAGTCCGGCAACTTCGGCGCGTCCGATTTTTTCACCCGCGCGTTCGACGTCCTGCTATGAGCGAGACCGAGCTGCGCGAGCAGATCGCCCTTCACGGGGAATCCCTGTTCACGCGGGGCTACGGCTGCGGTGCGTCGGGCAACATCAGCGCGGTGCTCGACGACGGCATGCTGGTGACGCCCACCAACTCCTGCCTCGGCCGGCTCGACCCGGCGCGAATCGCAAAGCTCGGGCCGGACGGCACCCTGCTCTCCGGCGATCCGCCGTCGAAGGAGGCGTTCCTGCACCAGTCCATGTACCGGGCGAGGCCTGATGCGCGCGCCATCGTGCACCTGCACAGCACCTGCTCGGTGGCGGTCTCCTGCCTCGCCGACGTCGATCCCGCCGACGTGCTGCCGCCGATCACCGCCTACTACGTGATGCGCGTGGGCCGGCTGCCGCTCATCCCCTACTACCGGCCGGGCGATCACGCACTCGCCGACGCCGTGCACGACGCGGCCCGCACGCACCACGCGGTGCTGCTGGCCAATCACGGCCCCGTGGTGGCGGGGACGGCGCTGGATGCGGCGGTCTATGTTGCCGAGGAGCTGGAAGAGACGGCAAAGCTGCACCTGCTGCTGCGCGGCGCGCCGGTGCGCCTGCTCACCGATGGGCAGGTCGCCGAACTGAGGGAGGTGTTCCCGACCTGAGCCGGGCCTTGTGGAGGGATGCGTGGCGCGGGCCAGCTGCTTACGCGGCCTCGCTCTCCTCTTCCTCCTCCATGTCGTCGCCCGGCACGGGGCCCGAATCCTTGCCCTTCTCGTCCTCGTCCCGGTCGACCAACTCGATGATCGCCATGGGTGCCGCGTCGCCGTAGCGGTGGCCTGCCTTCAGCACGCGGGTGTAGCCGCCCGGGCGCTCGGCATAGCGGGGGCCCAGCGTGTCGAAGAGCTTGCGCACGACCGCCTCGTCGACGAGGTAGCCCAGCGCCTGCCGGCGGGCGTGGAGGTCGCCGCGCTTGCCGAGCGTAATCATGCGTTCGACGACGCCGCGCAGCTCCTTCGCCTTCGGCAGCGTGGTCTCGATCTGCTCGTGCTTGAGCAGCGACGTCGCCATGTTGCGAAACATCGCGCGGCGATGGCTCGACGTCCGGTTCAGCTTGCGGCGGCCATGTCGATGGCGCATGGCGTATCCCCCTGTAACGTGACCTGAGCCGGTCCGGACCCTAGTAGGGCTCGTCCAGCCTCTTGGCCAGCTCCTCGATGTTCTCGGGCGGCCAGTCGGTGAGCTCCATGCCGAGATAGAGGCCCATGCCGGCGAGCACGTCCTTGATCTCGTTGAGCGACTTCCGGCCGAAGTTGGGCGTCCGCAGCATCTCGGCTTCGGAATACTGCACCAGGTCGCCGATGTAGATGATGTTGTCGTTCTTGAGACAGTTGGCGGAGCGGACGGAAAGCTCCAGCTCGTCCACCTTGCGCAGCAGGTTCGGGTTGAACTCGGGCTCGACCGCCTCTTCGGCGCGCGGCAGCTCGCGCGGCTCCTCGAAGTTGATGAAGAGCTGGAGCTGATCCTGGAGGATCCGCGCGGCCAGCGCGATCGCGTCCTCGGGCGAGACGGTGCCGTTGGTCTCGACCCGCATGGTCAGCTTGTCGTAGTCGGTCACCTGGCCCACGCGGGTGTTGTCCACCTTGTAGGCGACCTTGCGCACCGGGCTGTAGAGCGCATCGACCGGGATCAGCCCGATCGGCGCGTCCTCGGGCCGGTTCTGGGCGGCGGGGACGTAGCCCTTGCCGTTCTCGACGGTGAATTCCATTTCGATGTTGGTGTTCTCGTCGAGGGTACAGATCACCACGTCGGGGTCGACGATCTGGATGCCGTGGCCGGCCTGGATCTGCGCCGCCGTGACCTCGCCCGGCCCGGAGGCGCTGAGCGTCATCCGCCGGGGCCCTTCGCCGTGCATGCGGAGCGCCAGCAGCTTCACGTTGAGGACGAGATCGGTGATGTCCTCGCGCACGCCCTGGAGAGAGGAGAACTCGTGCAGCACGCCGTTGATCTGCATCGAGGTCACCGCCGCACCCTGCAGCGACGACAGCAGGATGCGCCTGAGCGCGTTGCCGAGCGTCATGCCGTAACCGCGCTCCAGCGGCTCAGCCACGATGCGGGCGAAGCGGGAGCCGTCTCCCTCGGGCGTCACTTCGAGCTTGTTCGGCTTGATGAGTTCCTGCCAGTTCTTCTTCATGACACAGACTGTCCCGTGTGATGGGTTATACGCCCGTTGGATGAACGAGGTGGCGCGCAGGAACGCGCCGGAACGGTGCCGTCAGACGCGCCGCCGTTTCGGCGGCCGGCATCCATTGTGCGGGATCGGGGTCACGTCGCGGATCGCGGTGATCACGAAGCCCGCGCTTTGCAGCGCGCGCAGCGCGGATTCACGCCCGGAGCCCGGCCCCTTGATCTCGACCTCGAGGGACTTGACGCCGTGCTCCGCAGCCTTGCGGCCGGCTTCCTCCGCCGCCATCTGGGCAGCATAGGGAGTCGACTTGCGCGAGCCGCGAAAGCCCATGCTGCCGGCCGACGACCAGGCGATCGCATTGCCCTGGACGTCGGTGATGGTAATCATCGTGCTGTTGAAGGTCGCGCTGACGTGGGCGATCCCGGAAGAGATGTTCTTCCGCTCACGGCGCCGCGTGCGCGTCGGCTTCGCCATCCTCGCTACCCTCTACTTCTTCTTGCCCGCGATCGGGCGTGCCGGCCCCTTGCGCGTGCGTGCGTTGGTGTGGGTGCGCTGGCCACGCACCGGGAGGCCGCGCCTGTGCCGGAGCCCCCGATAGGTGCCGAGGTCCATGAGGCGCTTGATGTTCATTGCGACCTCGCGGCGGAGGTCGCCTTCGACAACATAGCTCTGGTCGATCACCTCGCGGATGCGGATGACCTCCGCATCGCTCAGCTGGCTCACCCGCTTCTCTGCCGGGAGCCCTACCGTCTCGCGAATTTGCCGGGCCTTGGTGCGCCCGATCCCGTGAATATAAGTCAACGCAATCTCGACCCGCTTGTTGGTCGGGATGTTGACGCCGGCGATACGCGCCACCTTGCAGCCTCCGCACAGGGGAAAGGCGCGCGGCGGTGCCTGCTGCGCGCGCCCTGAGTGGCGCTTCGATTACACCGCGCGTGCGCCCGAGTCAAATGCCGCGTGCCGGCTCGCTGTCCCGATACGCTTCCGTTAGCATGCGCTCGCCGGCGAGGGGAGGTCCAGTCCATGGCGCACTATCGAATTGCGGTGATTCCGGGCGATGGCATCGGCAACGAGGTCATGCCCGAAGCCATGAGAGTTCTGGAAGCCGCAGGCCGGCGCTTCGACATTGCCTTCGACTGGCAGCACTTCGGCTGGAACTGCGAGACCTACGGCAAGACCGGCCGGATGATGCCGGAGGACGGGATCGAGGTGCTGCGCCCGTTCGACGCGATCCTGCTGGGTGCGGTGGGCTTCCCCGGCGTGCCGGACCACGTGTCGCTCTGGGGCCTCCTGATCCCGCTGCGCCGGGCCTTCCGCCAGTACGTCAACCTGCGCCCGATCAAGCTGCTCAAGGGCGTGACCTCGCCGCTCGCGAACCGCACCCCGGCCGACATCGACTTTGTCATCGTGCGCGAGAACAACGAAGGCGAGTATTCCGAGATGGGCGGGCGCATCTATGCCGGCACCGAGCAGGAGGCGGTGGTGCAGGAGAGCGTCTTTACCCGCCAGGGCGTCGACCGGGTGATGCGCTATGCCTTCGAGCTCGCGCGCACGCGGCGCGGCCGGGTCGCGTCCGCCACCAAGTCCAACGGCATCATCCACACCATGCCCTATTGGGACGAGCGCTTCGCGGCGCATGCCGCCGAGTACTCGGACGTGGAGACCGACAGCTTCCACATCGACATCCTGAGTGCCCATTTCGTGCAGCACCCGGATTGGTTCGACGTGGTGGTGGGCAGCAACCTGTTCGGAGACATCCTCTCGGACTTGGGCGCTGCGGTGGCAGGCGGCATGGGGCTCGCGCCGGCCGCCAACCTCAACCCCGATCGCAACCATCCCTCCATGTTCGAGCCGGTCCATGGCTCCGCGCCGGATATCGCCGGCCGCGCCATCGCCAACCCGGTCGCGATGATCTGGACCGCCGCGATGATGGTGGACCATCTCGGCCACGGCGATGCGGCGCGGGCCATCGAGGGCGCCATCGAGACCGTGCTCGGCGAAGGTGCTCCGCTAACCCCCGATCTCGGCGGCAGCGCGTCCACCTCGGACGTGGGCGAGGCCGTGGCGGCGGCGCTCTGAGCCCGGCGACCGGAGGACGTTGAACGGGGCCTCCGCTTGACAGCCTTGCGGCGGGTGCTAGGGTCGGCGGCCTTAGAGAGGGGCAGGGAGCGGCACGATTGGCGGGCCGCGCGACCTCCGACAAGGCTCCGACACACGGCGAGGCCGTGGCGAAAAAGCTCTACGTCAAGACTTTCGGCTGCCAGATGAACGTCTATGACTCCGCCCGCATGGCGGATGTCCTGGCACCGCTCGGCTATGGTACGACGACGACGCTCGAGGACGCCGATCTGGTCGTCCTCAACACCTGCCACATTCGCGAGAAGGCGGCGGAGAAGGTGTATTCAGAGCTCGGCCGATTGCGCGCGCTGAAGCAGGCGCGCGAGCGAAGCGGGGGCGAGATGCTGCTCGCCGTCGCCGGCTGCGTCGCCCAGGCCGAGGGCGAGGAAGTCGCCACCCGCGCCCCCTACGTGGATATCGTGGTCGGCCCCCAGGCGTATCATCGCCTGCCGGGCATGGTGGCGCGCGCGAGGCGCGAGCGCCGCGCTGCGGTCGATACCTCTATGCCGGCGGACTCGCGCTTCGACCACCTGCCGGAGGAACTGGCCGGCCCGCAGCCGGGGCGGGGCGTCTCGTCGTTCCTCACGATTCAGGAAGGCTGCGACCGCTTCTGCACCTTCTGCGTCGTGCCCTATACGCGCGGGGCGGAGGATTCCCGACCCGCTGCCGCGGTTGAGGCCGAGGCGCGCCGCCTGGTCGCCGCCGGCGCCCGCGAGATCGTGCTGCTGGGCCAGAACGTCAACGCCTATCACGGTGCCGCTGATGACGGCGGGAGCGAGCTGGACCTCGCGGGGCTGATCGGCCGCTTGGCCGCCATCGAGGGGCTGGAACGGCTGCGCTACACCACCTCACATCCGCGCGACATGACGCCCGCGCTGATCGAGGCGCACGGCACGGAGCCGAAGCTGATGCCCTTCCTGCACCTGCCGGTGCAGTCGGGGTCGGACCGCATTCTTGCCGCGATGAACCGGAGCCATAACGCCGATCGTTACCTGCGCCTGGTGGCCGCGCTCCGTACTGCGCAGCCCGAGATCGCGCTCTCCAGCGACTTCATCGTGGGCTTCCCTGGCGAGACCGAGGCGGACTTCGAGGAGACGATGGCGCTGGTGCGCAAGGTCGAGTTCGCGCAGGCCTTCTCCTTCAAGTACAGCCCGCGCCCCGGCACCCCGGCGGCCGAGCGCGACGACCGCGTGCCGGACGAGGTCGCGGCCGAGCGTTTGACCAGGCTCCAGCGTCTGCTCGAAGAGCAGAAGCGCCGTTTCAACGCGAGCATGGTGGGGCGGACGCTCCCGGTGCTCTTCGAGAGGTTCGGCCGCCACCCCGGTCAGGTCGCAGGCCGCACGCCGTACATGCAGTGGCTCCATGTGGAGGGCGACGAAACGTTGATTGGCACCGTCGCGGAGGCGACCGTGACCGACGCCTCGCCCAACGGCCTCGCAGGCGCGCTGGCGGGTGGCAAGGGCGCGAGCACCGGGGGCCGCGAGCACGACGCCGGCCTGGTCGCTGCAGGAGGCGTTCCCGCGTGAGCCGGCCAGCATCCGGGGCGCCGGGCGAGGCCGGCGCGCAGATTCGTTTCGACGACAATACGTTGCTGCCACTCCTCTTCGGCGATCACGACCGCCATCTGGTACGGATCGAGCATGCGCTCGGGGTGGTGCTGCGCTCCCGCGGCAACGAGGTCGCGATCAGCGGCCCGCCCTCTGCTGTTGCCGCCACCGAAGAGGTGCTGCGGACGCTCTACGACAAGCTGAAGCGGGGCCTGCCCATGGGCGGCGGCGAGGTCGAAGGCGCAATACGCATGGCAATGGGGCCGGGTGGCGGCGGTACGGCGGGCACGGCAAACCTGCGAGCGGAGCCTGAGCCCGCGCTCACGCTCCGCACCCGCAAGCGCCCGGTCAGTCCGCGCTCGCCGCGCCAGGCCGACTACGTGCGCGCCATGCAGAGCAACGATCTGGTGTTCGGGCTCGGCCCCGCCGGCACCGGCAAGACTTACCTCGCGGTGGCGATGGCGGTCTCCCTCTATCTCGCCGGCCGGGTAGAGCGCGTCGTGCTCTCGCGCCCGGCGGTGGAGGCGGGCGAGCGCCTCGGCTTCCTGCCCGGCGACCTGAAGGACAAGGTCGACCCCTATCTCCGCCCGCTCTACGACGCGCTCTACGACATGCTGCCGGCGGACCTGGTGGCGCGGCGCATCGACTCGGCGGAGATCGAGATCGCCCCGCTTGCCTTCATGCGCGGGCGCACGCTCTCCCAGGCCTTCATCATCCTGGACGAGGCGCAGAACACGACGCCGCTGCAGATGAAGATGTTCCTCACCCGGCTCGGCGAGGGCTCGCGCATGGTCGTCACCGGCGACCTCACGCAGGTGGACCTCCCGGCTGGCGCGCAGTCGGGCCTGCGCCATGCCGTCGTGACCCTGGAGGGGCTGAACGAGGTCGCCTTCGTCCGTTTCGGCACGGGCGATGTCATGCGCCACACCCTGGTCACGCGCGTCCTCGAGGCCTATGACGCCGCAACCCCCGGCGATGACCGAGATCGAGATCGCGATCAGCCTCCGCGATTCGGCGTGGTCGACCGCTCTTCCTGAGGCCGCTGCCGTGGCTCGCCGTGCCGCCGCTGCGGCCCTGGAGGGCGAGCCCGGCTTGCCCGCCCACGTGGAGCTCGGCGTGGTTCTGGCGGACGATGCCTTCGTGCGCACACTCAACCGGGACTACCGCGGGCAGGACCGCGCGACGGACGTGCTCTCCTTCCCCGTCCACGAGCCGCCACGCCTCGACGCGCCGGAGGCGGAGATGCCGCTGATGCTCGGAGACGTGGTGCTTGCCCGCGAGACGGTCGAGCGCGACAGCGCGTCAGCCGGGGTCGGCCTCGCCGATCGGGTGAGCCACCTTGTCATCCACGGCGTGCTCCACCTGCTCGGCCACGACCACGACGAGCCGGTTGCCGAGCACCGCATGCGTGCGCTCGAATCCCGAACGCTATTGGCACTTGGCTTAAGCGATCCCTACGTTAACCTGTGAGGGCGAGAGTTGCCCCGCGGTCACGGGCCGCGGAGCGGAACGATGAGCGAAGACGACAAACCTCCATCTAGCAGCGACAGTACCGGCGGCGATCGAAGCGGGCGGGTCCGTGCATCGGTCGTGAGCCTGATCGGCAATTGGCTGCGCAAGGGGCTCGGCCGCAGCAACGGCGGCTCCTGGCGCGAGTCCCTCGGCGAGATCCTCGAGGAAGAGGAGATCGCCGAGCAGATCAGCCCGGACGAGCGCGACCTGCTGCTCAACCTTCTTCGCTTCGGCGGCTTGACCGCTGAGGACGCGATGGTGCCTCGCAACGACATCACGGCGGTGGAGATCACGGCGCCTCTGGACGAGGTCGTTGCCACCATCAAGGAGCAGGGCCACTCGCGCATGCCGCTCTACCGCGACAATCTCGACGACATCGTCGGTATGATTCACATCCGCGACGTCATGAGCCACTGGGGCGGAAACGGCCCCTTCGACCTGGAGTCAATCCGGCGCGAGATCCTGTTCGTGCCCGAATCCATGCCGATCCCGGCCTTGCTGAAGGAGATGCGCGAGACTCGGCTGCACATGGCGGTGATCGTCGACGAGTACGGCGGCACCCACGGCCTGGTCACCATCGAGGACGTGGTGGAGGAGATCGTCGGCGAGATCGAGGACGAACACGACGAGATCGAGGCGCCGGCCCTGATCCGCCTGGACGACGGCGCGATCGAGGCGGACGCGCGCGTGCGCGTGGACGAGCTGGAACGTCATCTGGCGGTGCCGCTGCTGGACGGCGACGAGGAGGACGCGGTCGATACCCTCGGCGGCTTGGTGTTCACACTCGCCGAGCGTGTGCCCTGCACGGGTGAGCGCATATGCCACCCCGCCGGCTTCGCCTTCGACGTGCTGGAGGCTGACCCGCGCCGCATCAAGAGGCTGCGGGTCAGCCGCACCGAATCACACCCGGCGCACGGTCGCCTGTGAGCGGCTTCGGCCGCCCCGCCGCCGCGCGGCTCGCGGCGCTCGCGCACTGGTTCGGCGCCGTCTCCGGTTGGCGCCGGTCGGGCATAGCATTCGGTCTTGGCGCCGTCTCGGCGACAGCGCTGCCTCCGGGGCACGCGCTCCCCCTGCTAGTGGTCTCGTTCACGGGCCTGGTCTGGCTGATCCACGCCAGCCACTCGCCGTGGCGCGCCGCCGTCGCGGGCTGGTGGTTTGGCTTCGCTCACTTTCTCTTCAGCATCTACTGGATCGGCGCCGCCATGCTGACCGATCCCTCGCGCTTCGGCTGGATGGTGGCGCCGGCGGTGATCGGGCTTTCCGCAGGCTTCGCGCTCTTTCCGGCACTCGCCGCCTTCGCGGCGCGGTTGCCTCCGCTGCCGATCACGGGGCGCGTGCTCGCCTTCGCCATCACTTGGACCGCCGCGGAGTGGCTGCGCGGAAATATCCTGACCGGCTTTCCCATGAACCTGATGGGCACGGTCTGGATGCCGTCGGTCGGCATGATCCAGTCCGTGGCGGCGGTCGGGGTCTACGGGCTGAGCTTCGTGACCGTTCTCGCCGCGGCGGCGCCGGCGGCGCTGGCGACGCCCGGCACGGACGAGCTCCCCCGCCGCCGGCGCTGGCTGTTGCCCGCCGTCGCGTTCGGGCTGTTGGCGGCGATCTGGGTCGGCGGGCAGGCGCGCCTCGCGCTGGCGCCCGATCACGCGCCAACCGAAGTCACGCTCCGCCTGGTTCAGGCCAATATCGATCAATCCCGGAAATGGGAGGACGGCGCGCGCGAGGCGGGGCTCGCGCACCACGTCGTGCTCTCGCACGAGCCGGGGCTCGACGAGACCGACATCGTGATCTGGCCGGAGACGGCCGTGCCCTTCTTCATGGACGAGAGCGCAACGATCCAGGCATTTGTCTCGCGGGCCGCTCCCCCTGGCGGCTATGTGATCACCGGCGCACCCCGGCGCACGCGTTCGGCAGGGCGCACGGTCGCCGTCTGGAACAGCCTCCATGCGCTGAGCCCGGCGGGCGCCATCACCGCGTCCTACGACAAGCACCACCTGGTGCCGTTCGGCGAATACATGCCGCTGCGCGGGATCGTCAATCTGCGGGCGTTGGCGGCTGCCGGGACGGTCGATAGCTCGCCCGGGCCGGGGCCGCGCACGCTCAGTCTGCCGGGCGTGCCGCCCTTCAGCCCGCTGATCTGCTACGAGGCGATCTTCCCCGGCGAGGTGCTGGCGGACGGCACGCAACCGGACGAGCGGCCGCAATGGCTGCTCAATGTCACCAACGACGCCTGGTTCGGGCACACTGCCGGTCCCTACCAGCACTTCCAGGCGGCGCGCATGCGAGCGATCGAGGAGGGCATGCCGCTGGTGCGGGCGGCCAACACCGGTATCTCCGCCGTCGTCGATTCCTACGGCCGCGTCGTGGGCCGGCTCGGGCTCGGGGAGATCGGCGTGCTCGATGTGCCGTTGCCGCCCGCGCTCGCGGCTCCGACGCCGATGGCCCGGCTGGGCGACTGGATCCTCGCAATTCTCCTGCTCCTCGCCGCGGTTGCGACTCTCGCCATCGGCATCCGGCACTGGTTGCGCAGCAAGCGGCGCGATCAGGGCGAGTAAGACCAGGGTGGTACTCCCCCACTAATCACGGTCGCGAGGATCAACGCGAAGGCGGCGGCGGCGAACGAATCGCCCCGGTCCAGGATGCCGCCGTGGCCGGGGATCAGACGGCCCGAGTCATCCGCGCCGACGTGCCGCTTGAAGCCGGATTCGGCGAGGTCGCCCAGCTGACCCACGATCGAGCCAAGCGCACCGGCAACCGCCAGCACGGCAAGGGCCGGGCGTTCCACCACCCAGCCGGCGAGCGGCATCAGCCAGCCGAGCAGGATGCTGGCGCCCACCGCCGCCGCCAGGCCGCCGCCGGCGCCGGCCCAGGTCTTGGCCGGACTAATGCGCGGCGCAAGGCGCGGGCCGCCGAGGATCCGCCCGGCCGCGTAAGCGCCGGTATCGCTTGCCCAGACCACGGCCAACAGCCAGAAGACCGTTGCCCGGCCCACCGCGTCGTCCCCGCGTAGTGCCAGCGTCGCGGCGACGAGCAAAAGGACGATGCCGGCGCCCGCTAGCCCGGCGGCGCGCACCCGCAGCCCGCCGCGTTCCGCACCCGCGACGAGAAGCGCGGCTGCCGCAGCGACTGCCGCCGCTGCCGCCGCCCCGACCATGGCGGCGAGCACGCAGACCGCAGCAAGGCCCGTGATGCCGGCCACGCTCGCGGCGTCCACGGTCGATCGGCCCAGCAGCCTGCGCAGTTCGAGCCAGGCTAGCACGCCTGCCGCCCCTACCGCTGCGATGAAGACGGGGCCGCCGAGATAGGCCGCGCCGAGCGCGACGGGTGCCAGCACCGCGGCCGAGGCCGTGCGCAGACCGAGGCCGCTCCCGCCGCCCGTCACTCGCTGGCCCGTCATACCCAATTCTGCCACATCAATGCCACATTCGACCGCCATATCGTTATGCGGGCGACGGTGAAGCGCTTCGTCCCTCCCGCTGTCTCCCATAACGACTGGTCGGTCCTCCAGCTGGGGCGGTCCTCGCGACCGCCCCAGTTTTTCGTCGGCATGGGCAGCTCATGCGTCCTGCGTCGACGGCCCGGCCGGGGGCTCGCATGTGCCGTTCCGGCCATGCGGGCGATGAGATAGCATGGCGCCCCTTCGCCGACCACGGGACATCGCCATGCCGATCACGCCGATCCACCACATTCCACTCAAGCCGGAATACCGCAGCCCCTTCAGCGCCGCCTTTGCGGTGGAGGACGCGCGGCTGCTGCTGTTCTCGGGCTGCGGGCCGATCCCGATCTACCACGCGCACCCGCACGACCCGGTGGCCGAGGCCGAGTGGCTGGCAGGCGGCATCCGCGAGCAGACCGAGAAGACGTTCGGCAATATCGGCACCATCCTGGAGGCGGCAGGGGCCGACTTCTCGCAGATCGTCAAGCTCAACATCTATCTCACCGACATGTCGGGGCAGAACATCGTGAACGAGATCTCCGCCCGGCACTTCGATCCGGCGAACCCGCCGCCGCGCACCCTCGTCGGCGTGACCGAGCTCGCCCACCCCGGCATGCTGATCGAGATCGAGGGCATGGTGGCGACTCCGCTCGGCGCTTGAGCCGCCTTGCGGCCGTTTGATCGGCTCTGCCGGCGGCGGCACAATGCGCGCCAAGAACAACAAGCAACGGCGATAGACGCGTGCCGACCGGCGCGCGGGCGCAGAACGGGAGGCGGTCATGCAGAACGGAGCAATCAGGGTGCTCGTGGTGGGCGTCGGCAACATGGGGCTCAGCCACGCGCTGGCCTACGACAAGATCGAGGGCTTCGAGATCGTGGGGCTGTGCAGCCGGAGCATTCGCGGGCGCAACGACCTGCCCGCCGAGCTCGCGTCGCTGCCGCGCTACGAGAACGTGGACGAGGCACTTGCCGAATCCCGGCCCGATGCGGTCTCGATCAACACCTATCCCAATACCCACGAGGAGTTCTGCCTCAAGGCGTTCGATGCGGGCTGCCACGTCTTCGTCGAGAAGCCGCTCGCCACCACGGTGGAGGGTGCGCAGGCGGTGGTGGACAAGGCGCGCGCGACCGGCAAGAAGCTGGTCATCGGCTACATCCTCCGCGTTCACCCCGCCTGGAAGGAGTTCATCGCGCGCGCGCAGACTCTCGGCAAGCCGCTGGTCATGCGCATGAACCTCAACCAGCAGAGCCGGGGACCGGCCTGGAACTGGCACCGCAATCTGATGGAATCGCTCACGCCCATCGTCGATTGCGGGGTCCACTACGTGGATGTCATGTGCCAGATGACCGGCGCCCAGCCGGTCCGCGTGCACGGCGTCGGCGCCCAGCTTACCGACCAGACCAAGGTGCAGAACTACGGCCACCTCCACGTCGAGTTCGACGACGGCTCGGTGGGCTGGTACGAGGCCGGCTGGGGCCCGATGATGAGCGAGGTCGCGTTCTTCGTGAAGGACGTGGTAGGGCCCAAGGGCTGCGTCAGCATCGTCATGCCGCAGGAAGGGCAGGACCACGCCGCCTCGGACGACATCGACTCGCACACCAAGACCAACGCGCTGCTGTGCCATTCCAGCGAGATCGACGAAGCCAACAACTTCGTGCACGAAGACGAGTGGGTCGACATGGCCGACGAGCCGACCCACCAGGAGCTGTGCGACCGCGAGCAGGAATTCCTGCTCAAGGCGATCCGCGAGGACCTCGATCTTTCCGAGCACATGGATAGCGCGGTCAACAGCCTGCGCATCGTCATCGCCGCCGACGAGAGCATCAAGCGGCGGGAGGTCGTGCATCTCGGCTGAGGGGCGTATCGACGCGGCCGCGCACGCAATGTGAGACCTGGAGAGGCCAAGGGGAGGAACATCATGGCATCGGCTGATCTCGAGCTTTGCTATCTGACGGCGAGCGAGGCGCTGGAGCGCTTCAAGGCGCGCACGCTTTCGCCGGTCGAGCTGCTGGACGCGCAGATCGCACGCGCCGAGGCGATCAACCCCAAGGTCAACGCCATCACCTACGACTTCTTCGACCGGGCGCGTGAGCAGGCACAGAAGGCCGAGGCCAAGTACGGCAAGACCGACGGCCGGCTCCGCGCCCTCGAAGGGGTGACGGTGGCGATCAAGGACTTCCACCCGGTCAAGGGCGAGATCACCACCTTCGGCTCCAAGATCTTCGAGGACTTCCGCCCCGACTACACCGCGGCCACGGTGGACCGGCTGCTGCGCGCCGGCGCCATCATGCACATGCGCACCACGTCGCCGGAGTTCGCCTATTCCGGCGCGACGCACAGCCCGCTCTGGGGCATCACGCCCAATCCGTGGAAC
Organism: Alphaproteobacteria bacterium; assembly: GCA_022820945.1. Classification (GTDB taxonomy): domain Bacteria; phylum Pseudomonadota; class Alphaproteobacteria; order UBA828; family UBA828; genus WTGU01. Next base: position 16,825 of record JAJEEP010000014.1, read on the forward strand.
CTGGAGTACACCTCCGGCGGCTCCTCCGGCGGCGCGGGTGCGGCGGTCTCCGGCGGCATGACCACGCTGGCCGACGGCACCGACGGCGGCGGCTCCATCCGCATTCCGTCGTCCGCCTGCGGCATCTTCGGCTACAAGCCGCCCTTCGGCCGCAATCCGCTGGATCGCGACCACCCGCTGGAGACGATCCTGCACTATGGCCCCATGGTCCGGAGCGTCGCCGACGCCGCGTTGATGCAGAACGTCATGTCGGGCCCGCATCCGGACGATCTCTGTGCCCTGCCGAACAAGGTGCGCCTGCCCACGACCTACGACGACATCCGCGGCTGGAAGGTCGCCTTCTCCATGGACCTCGGCTACCTCCAGATCGATCCGGAGGTGCAGGAAAACACGCGGCGCGCGGCCGACACGTTGCGCGGGCTCGGCTGCGAAGTCGAAGAGGTGGACGTCGGCTGGAACTTCGGCGTCCTCGATTGCTGGATGACCTGGTGGGAGGGCCTCTTCGCCGGGATCGCCGGCGACCTGCTGCCCCGCTGGCGCTACGAAATGGATCCGTTCGTCGTTACGCTGCTGGAAAGCGGGCTCGGCCACAGCGCGGCGCGACTCTACCAGTGCCAGGTGTTCCGCGGCTGGATGTGGCAGCAGCTGCAGCCGATCCTCAAGTCCTACAACATCCTGATCTGCCCGACGCTGGCGGTGCCGGCGGTCAAGGCCGATCACGACGACGCGGACCCCAACTTCGAGATCAACGGGGTCCGCCTGCCGGCCTACGTCGGCTGGGTCTGCACCAACCCCTTCAACCTGATGAGCCAGTGCCCGGCGATGAGCGTGCCGACCGGCTTCTCCTCCTACGGCGTGCCGACCGGCATGCAGATCGTGGGCCGGCCCTACGACGATCTCAGCGTGTTCCGCGCCGCCGCCGCCTTCGAGGGTGCGACCCAGCCCTGGCGCGACAAGCGGCCCGCGATCTAGGCGGGAGCAGCGAGGCCGGCGACGGCGGGAAGGGTCGTACCCAGCGCGTGAGGGGCGCTCGCTCGGGTGCAGGGCCTGTGGCTGCGGCGGGAGGCGAGTCATGGCATCGGCAGACCTGGAGCTTTGCTATCTGACGGCGAGCGAGGCGCTGGCGCGCTTCAAGGCACGCACGCTCTCGCCCGTGGAGCTGCTGGACGCGCAGATCGCGCGCACGCAGGCGGTCAATCCCCGGCTCAACGCCATCACATACGACTTCTTCGACCGGGCGCGCGAGCAGGCGAAGAGGGCCGAGGCGAAGTACGGCAAGACCGACGGGCGGCTCCGCGCGCTCGAAGGGGTGCCGGTAGCGATCAAAGACTTCCACGCGGTCAAGGGCGAGATCACCACCCTCGGCTCCAAGATATTCGAGGACTTCCGACCCGACTACACGGCGCCGACGGTGGACCGGCTGCTGCGTGCGGGCGCCATCATGCACCTGCGCACCACGTCGCCCGAGTTCGCCCATTCCGGCGCCACCCACAGTCCGCTCTGGGGCGTCACGCGCAACCCGTGGAACCCGGACCACACCCCCGGCGGCTCCTCCGGCGGTGCGGGCGCGGCGGTCGCCGCCGGCATGACGACGCTCGCCGACGGCACCGACGGCGGCGGCTCCATCCGCATCCCCGCCGCGGCCTGCAACCTCTTCGGCTACAAGCCGCCCTTCGGCCGCAATCCGCTGGACCGCGACCACCCGTTCGAGACAATCCTGCACTACGGCCCGATCGTCCGCAGCGTCGCCGACGCCGCGCTGATGCAGAACGTCATGTCCGGCCGGCACCCGGAGGACCTTCGGTCCCTGCCGGGCAGGGTCCGGCTGCCGGCCACCTATGACGGCATCCGCGGCTGGAAGGTCGCCCTCAGCATGGACCTGGGGCACCTCCAGATCGATCCGGAGGTGGCGGAGATCACGCGGCGCGCGGCGGCGCTCTTCCGTGAGCTCGGCTGCGAGGTGGAGGAGGTTGACCTCGGCTGGAACTACAGCGCTCTCGACTGCTGCGTGACCTGGTGGGAGGGCATTTTCGCGGGCCTCGTCGGCCAATACCTGCCCCGCTGGCACTACGAGATGGACCCCTTCGTCGTGAGCCTGGTGGAGCGCGGCCTCCGGCTCGGCGCCGCCCGCCTCTACCAGATCTACGGCGTGCGTGGCTGGCTGTGGCAGCAGCTGCAACCGATCCTCAAGTCCCACGACATCCTGATCTGCCCGACGCTTACGGCGCCGGCGGTGAAGGCCGACCACAACAATGCGGACCCGGACTACCGGATCAACGGCGTGCGGGTCTCTGCCTACGCCGGCTGGATCGCGACCTATGGCTTCAACCAGGTGAGCCAGTGCCCGGTGATGAGCGTGCCGGCCGGCTTCACCTCGTGCGGCGTGCCCACCGGCTTGCAAATCGTGGGGCGCCCCTACGACGATCACAGCGTGTTCCGCGCGTCCGCGGCCTTCGAGGCCGCGACCCGGCCCTGGCACGGCAAGCGGCCCGCGATCGGGGTGTGAAGCGCCGCAGGACGCATCGAGGAGGAACGACGATGAAGCTATACAGCTGGGGGGCCGCGCCCAATCCGCGCCGGGTGCTGATCTACATGGCCGAGAAGGGCATCGAGATTCCGGTGGTGGAGGCCGGCGAAGGCGCGCATCTCACCGACGACTACCTCGCGCGCTACGACGGGCGCATCGTGCCGATGCTGGAGCTCGACGACGGCACCCAGATCGGCGAGGCGATGGCGATCTGCCGTTTTCTCGAAGAGGCGTATCCGGCACCGCCCTTGTTCGGCGTGAATCGGAAGGACCGCGCGATGGTCGACATGTGGGAGCGCCGCGCCGAGACCGAAGGCTTCAACGGCGTGGCGGAGGTGTTCCGTAATTCCACCCCGGCGTTCGCGGATCGCGGCCTGCCAGGCTTCGCCGAGCCAATCGAGCAGATCCCGGCCCTGGTGGAGCGCGGCAGGAAGCGGCTCACCCGCTTCTACGGCCGTATCGAGCGGCAGCTTGCGGACAACCGCTTCATCGCGGGCTCCCGCTTCAGCGTGGCCGACATCACCGCGCTCTGCATCGTCGACTTCGCGACCAGGGGCGCCAAGGTCGGTTTGCCGGAGGATCACACCAACGCCCGGCGCTGGCACACCGAGGTCTCCGCCCGCCCGAGCGTCGCGGGCTAAGCCGGCGGCGCTTGGGGCCTGCAAGGTGATCCATAGCGGGATCCTTGACTTGGCGGTAAATTGTAGCCACATTCGCGCTACAATCTGGGAGATGTGCGAATGAGTGCGGATAGCGTTGTACGGGCGCGGATCGACAGCGACACCAAGGAGCGGGCCACGGAAGCTCTTCATGCCATGGGCCTCACTGTGTCCGATGCAATCCGCCTCATGCTGCTGCGGGTGGCCGACGAGAAGCGATTGCCTTTCGCGGTACAGGTGCCCAATGCCACCACTCTCGAGGCCATGAAGGAGCTCGAAGAGGGCAAGGGAAGGCGCTTCACCAACGCGGACGAGTTGTTCGAGGACATCGGCGCCTGACGTGCTGATTCCGGTTCGGTCCACGCAGTTCCGGCGGGACATAAAGCGGGCCCAGAAGCGCGGAAAAGACCTGGGAAAGCTCCAACTTCCGCTGACAGCGTTGATTCAGCAAGCTCCTCTACCCGCCCGCTATCGCGATCACTCGCTGCGGGGAAACTGGCAAAGTTATCGCGAATTCCATATCGAGCCGGACTGGCTGCTGATCTATCGCGTGAAGGGGGATGAACTGCAACTGGTCCGCACGGGTTCCCACGCAGACCTCTTCGACAAGTGACATCACAGGCCGGGCCGGCGGCTTGCCGCACATCGGGGCACACCTTAGACTCGTTCCATGGGCGAGAGCGGCAAGAAGGACGGCGAGGTGCAGACCTTCGAGAGCGCAATGCGCGAGCTCGAAGGCATCGTGCACGAGCTCGAGACCGGCGAGACCGGCCTCGAGGCGGCCATCGCGGCCTATGAGCGCGGCGTCAAGCTGAAGACCTTTTGCGAGGAGAAGCTCAAGCAGGCCGAGCTACGGGTCGAGAAGATCGACAGCGATGCCGCCGGCGCCGTCCGCACGGAGCCGTTCGAGACCGGCTGAGGGCGCCGGGTGAGATCGCTGGATGATGCGCTCCGCGAGGCCGCGGACGCCGTAGGCGAAGCGCTCGAGTCACTGGTTCCCGCGCCCGAAGGTGCCGACGGGCGTCTCGTCGAGGCGATGCGCTACTCTCTCTTCGCCGGTGGCAAGCGGCTCAGGCCCTTCCTGGTTCTCTCCGGCGCCGACCTCTTCGAAGTGCCGCGTGCGTGGTCCGTCAACACCGCCGCCGCTATCGAGATGGTGCACACCTACTCGCTGGTCCACGACGACCTGCCGGCGATGGACGACGACGACCTGCGCCGCGGCAAGCCGACCTGCCACATCGCCTTCGACGAGGCGACCGCGATCCTGGTGGGCGATTCTCTTCTTACCCTTGCCTTCGAGGCGGTGACGACGCCGGCGGGGCATCCCGACGCCGCCGTGCGTGCCGAGATCGCCTGCGCGCTGGCGCGGGCCGCCGGCGCGGACGGTATGGCCGGCGGCCAGGCGATCGACCTTGCGGCGGAGAGCCGGGACCTCACACTCGACGAGGTGATCACGTTGCAGCGGCTCAAGACCGGCGCGCTGTTCGGCTTTGCCTGCGAGGCCGGCGCCATCCTCGCGCGGGAGGACGGCACAGCCCGTGCGGCGCTCCGCGACTATGCCGCCTGCATCGGGCTCGCGTTTCAGATCGCCGACGACCTGCTCGACCACGAGGGCACGGAGGCGGACCTCGGCAAGGCCGTGGGCAAGGATGCCGCCGCCGGCAAGGCGACCTTCGTGGGCCTGCTCGGCGCCGACGAAGCACGCCGGCGTGCCGAGGCGCTGGCGGACGATGCCATCGCGGCGCTCAGCGCCTTCGACGAGAAGGCAGCACCACTCCGCGCCGTCGCCCGCTATATCGTGGAGCGGCGCCACTGAGCCGCCGACCGACCGGCAAGGAGCGGCTCGACACCTTGCTGGTCGCCCGCGGCCTTGCCGAGACCAGGACCAAGGCGCAGGCGCTGCTGCTGGCAGGCCGGGTGTATTCCGGCGAGCGCCGGCTCGAGAAGCCCGGAACGCAGGTCGACCGCACGTTTCCGCTCACGGTCAGGGGCGCGGATCATCCCTGGGTCTCGCGCGGCGGCATCAAGCTGGACCACGCGCTCACGCACTTCGGGATCGACCCGAGCGGGCTGACTGCCCTCGATATCGGGGCCTCCACCGGAGGCTTCACCGATGTGCTGCGCCAGCGCGGGGCGCGGCGGGTCTACGCGGTCGACGTCGGCTACGGCCAGCTTGACGCACGCCTGCGGGGCGAGCCCCGCGTCACGGTGCTGGAGCGGACCAACGCCCGCTACCTCTCGCGGGAGCAGGTGCCGGAGCCCATCGACCTCATCGTCTGCGACGCGAGCTTCATCGGCCTGCGCACGATATTGCCCGCACCGCTCGCGCTCGCTGCCCCAGGCGCCTGCCTCCTCGCCCTGATCAAGCCGCAGTTCGAGGCCGGGCGCGGGCGTGTGGGCAAGGGCGGCATCGTCCGAGACCCCGCCGTTCGCGCGGAAGTCTGCGAAACGATCAGCGCGTGGCTCACGGCCGCGGGCTGGCCAGCGCTGGGCTTGGTGGAAAGCCCGATCAAGGGCCGCGACGGCAACACCGAGTTCCTGATCGCCGCGCGTAGGCGGTGATCGGTCAGTCGAGGGGCAGCAACTCGGCGATCTCACGCTTGAAGGGAACGTCGTCGCCCTCCACCGCCGGGCCGTCCAGCTCCTCCGCGTAGCGGCGCCCCGCGTAGACCGCGTGGGCGATGGTCGCCGGCGCCAGCGCGTCGCCAATGGTGGTGACCGTCTCGATTCCTGCGTCCCCCCAGTCGTCCGCGCGCGCCGCAAGCTCTTCGGCGAGGCGGTCCTCCGGTGCGCGCGACGTGACCAGCACCACCGCGTCCGCCTCGATTTCCTCCGTGCGGCCGGTGAAGACGCAGGAGGCCGTGATGGAGCCCTCCGAGACGGCGTCGAGGTTGGTGAAGCTCTGGATCGTCACCCCTTTCTCCAGGAGCCTTGCCTGGATGAAGTGCTGCTCCATCGTGTTCTGGGTCCAGGTCGAGGCTTCGGATGCCGGCGTCAGATAGTGGGTGGTGCAGCCCTTGTCGGCCAACAATTCGGCGATCACCCCGCCCATGTAGTAGTGGTCGTCGTCCCAGACTGCGACACGCGTTCCTGCCGACGGCACGGTGCCTGCCATGATGTCGTCGGGAGTCAGCACCCGCGCGCCTGCCGCGATGGGCATGGGCCGCGCCCGGCTGCGGCCGAGACCGTCCGCCCGCCAGCGCGCGCCGGTGGCGACGACGACACGGGGCACGCCGAACTCCAGCACAGCCGCCGCATCGAGATCGGAATCGAAATAGACGTTCACGTTGGGCAGCTGATGAAGCTGCTGCTCGCGGTAGTCGCGGACCCGGCCCCAGGCGGCGAGCCCCGGCAGCCGGCATTCGCGTGCGACGCGGCCGCCGAGCGCCGTGCCCTTCTCCGCCAGCGTCACCTCGTAGTCCCGCTTGCCGAGCGCCTGCGCCGCCTCCAGGCCTGCGGGCCCCGCGCCCACGATGAGGACTGGCTTGTCCGACTCCTGCGGCCGGATGCGCTCCGGATGCCAGCCCTTGCGCCACTCCTCGCCCATCGTCGGATTCTGGGTGCAGCGGATCGGCGACATGGTGAAATCGCCCGAGACGCAGATGTTGCAGCCGATGCATTCGCGAATGTCGTCGAGGCGCCCTTCCTCGATCTTCTTCGGCAGGAACGGATCAGCGATGGAGGGCCGCGCGCAGCCGATGAAATCGGCAATGCCCTTGTTGACGACCGACGCCATCCGGTCGGGCGAGGTATAGCGCCCGACGACGACCACCGGCTTCGTGGTGAGGCCCTTCACTCCGCTGACGAAGGGCTCCTGCCCGCCTTCGGGGCCGAACCGCGACGTGATGGAATCGTTGGGCCAGGCCGCCAGCGACAGGTCCCAGAGGTCCGGCAGCTCGGCGACGAGGCCGATCAGCTCCTCCACCTCCGCCTTCTCCAGGCCGTCCGTTCCCAGCAACTCGTCGACGGCGATCCGGCACGGCACGGCGCAGGTGTCTCCCACGGCATCCTTGGTATCGCCGATGATCTCTTCCAGCAGGCGCACGCGGTTGCGCGAAGACCCGCCGTACTCGTCGCTCCGCCGGTTGTGATGGCGGGAGAGGAAGTGGTGCAGGACGGTGAGCGCGTGGCCGGCGTACACATAGATGAGGTCGAACCCGGCCTGCCGTGCCCTGAGCGCCGCCGCGCGGTGCCAGCGGCGCAGGTCGCGGATGTCCTGCCTGTCCATCGCACGGGCCTGTAGCGGCTCGTAGCCTGCGGTCGTGACCGGGATCGACGAGGCCGCCAGCGGCACCTCTCGCGCGTAGTGATTGGCGGCGTGGGGGCCGTTGTGGGCAAGCTCGATACCCACGAGTGCGCCGAACTCGTGGATCCGGTCCGCGGTCCGCGCGAGCATCGGGATATCGCGGTCGTCCCAGAGCCGGAGCTCGATGAAGGGATTGACGTCCGACGTGGGGTGGATCTCCACCTCCTCGGTGCAGACCACGGCCCAGCCGCCCTCCGCCTTGACCCCGCGCATCCAGGCGAGCGCCGTGGGGTCGCGGTGGCCCATGCCGTTGCAGTGCGGCACCTGGTAGAAACGGTTCTTCGCGGTCACCGGGCCGATCCGGATCGGCTCGAAAAGCACGTCGAAGCGGGGGTCGCGCTGCGCGCCGCTGGTCATTCTCAACCTCCGTCAGTCGCCAGAGCGCAGCTTACGCGATCGGGGACCATGCCTCGATCATGGGCGCTCAGCCTCCGGCCTCGGCCAACAGCGATGCGTTGCCGCCCGCCGCCGTGGTATCGACGCAGAGATGGCGCTCCAGCACATAGCGCTCAGGCGCGTCGGGCTCCGCGATAAGCGGCAGAATCGGCCCTGCGCGCTTGGCGAGTGCGGTGCGTATCGCGGTGAGCAAATCGCGATCCGCGCAGCAGGCGACGGCGGCAATGCCGGGCAAGCTGGTGAGCGCGTCCGGCGCAACTTGACCGTCCAGCACGACCACGAGGGGATCGGTTGCGTGAGCGGCAAGCGCCGCACTCGCGCCTTCGGCGACCGCCACCACGGCATTTCCAGCTTCGTGGGCCGCCGCGACCTGCGCGCGCACCGCATTGGCGCCAGGGCCGAGGCAGAGAACCACGCCGCGGGGCGCAAACGAGAGCCGGTTGGATTCCCCGGTCGGACCGGGGAGCTCCGGCGATGCGAAGCGGCCGCCGTCCGCGCGATGCGTCCCTGCCGCGAGGGCGCGCCCGGCGACGGCGATGGCGGCGACAAGCAGCGCCTCGTTCAACGTCGCACCCGAGGGCCGACCTCTTGCCGTGGTTGCACCGGCCGTGAGGCGGCTTACGTAGTGCGGTCCGCCCGCCTTCGGCCCGGTCCCGCTCAGGCCTTCGCCGCCGAAGGGCTGGGAGCCCACCACTGCGCCGATCTGGTTGCGATTGACGTAGATGTTGCCCGCGCGCACGCGGTCGACGATGCGCTGCACGCGATCGTCGATGCGCGTGTGCAGACCGAAGGTGAGCCCGTAGCCGGCCCCGTTGACGCCATCGACGACGGCGTCGATCTCGTCGGCGCCGAAAGTCGCGACGTGCAGCACCGGCCCAAAGATTTCTTCCTGGAGCGCTTCGATCCCTTCGACGCGCAGCACCGTCGGCGGCACGAACGTGCCGTCACCCGGCACCGCGAGCCGCTTGAGAACGCGCCCCTCCTGTTCGGCCCGCGCGCAGTGCGCCTCGATGCTGTCGCGCGCTTGCGCGTCGATCGCCGGGCCGATGTCGGTCTCCAGCGCCCACGGGTTACCGATGTGAAGCTCGTCCATCGCGCCGAACAGCATCTCCAGAATTCGCGCCTCGACCTCGCGCTGGACGTAGAGGATGCGCAGCGCGGAGCAGCGCTGGCCGGCGCTCTGGAAGGCGGAGGCGACGATGTCGCGCACCGCCTGCTCGGGCAGCGCGGTGGAATCCACGATCATCGCGTTGAGTCCGCCGGTCTCCGCAATCAGCGGCGCTTCGGGCGAGAGGTGTTCAGCCATCGCAAGGTTGATGAGCCGGGCGGTCACGGTCGAGCCGGTGAAGCACACGCCGTCGATGCAGGGATCGGAGACAAGCGCCGCGCCCACCGTGGCGCCGTCGCCGGGCAAGAGCTGCACTGCGTCCCGCGGGATGCCGGCCTCGTGCATCAGCGTGACCGCGCGCGCGGCGATGAGCGGCGTCTGCTCCGCCGGCTTGGCGATGACCCCGTTGCCGGCGGCGAGCGCCCCAAGAATCTGGCCCGAGAAGATGGCGAGCGGGAAGTTCCAGGGCGAGATGCAGGCGATCACGCCGCGCGGGGTGCATTGGCCTTCGCGTCGCAGCCGCAGGGCCTCGCTCGCATAGAAGCGCGCGAAGTCGCAGGCCTCGCGCACCTCCGCCACGCAGTCGGGCAGGGTCTTGCCCGCCTCGCGTGCAGCGAGCGCGAAGAGTTCTGTCGCGTGCTTTTCGTAGAGGTCGGCCACGTGGCGGAGCCGGTGGGCCCGCTCCTCGGCGCTGGTCGCGGACCACGCTGTCGCCCCGTCTCGGGCCGCCTCCAGGGCTGTTTCGATGTCGGCCGGCGCGGTGTCCGTCACGGAACCCACGATCTCGTCCGGTCGCGCCGGGTTCCGCACCTCTTGGCGCGCGGCGCCGACGGCTTCGCCCGCGATTATCGGCTCGGCCTTCCAGACCGCAGTGCCGAAGGGTGCGCGCCCCGCCTCGAGCGCATCGACGGCAAGCGGATCGGTGAGGTCCCACCCCTTCGCGTTGCGGCGGGTTGGCATGAAGATGTCGGGGGGCGCCGTGATGGCCGGGTTCGCGACCGCGCCGTCGCACTCCTCCACCGCCGCGACGGGATCGCGTGCGATCTCTTCGGCCGCCACGCTCTCGTCCACAATCTGGTTCACGAAAGAGCTGTTGGCGCCGTTCTCCAGCAGGCGGCGGACGAGATAGGCGAGCAGGTCGTGATGGGCGCCCACCGGGGCGTAGATGCGGCAGCGGAGGCCGTGGACTTCACGCACCGCCGCGTACAGGGCCTCGCCCATCCCATGCAGGCGCTGGAACTCGAAGTGCGAACGGTCTCCGTCGCCCGCCATGTGCAGCACCGCCGCCACCGTGTGCGCGTTGTGGGTCGCGAACTGCGGATAGAGGCGGTCCGTCATCCCGAGCAGCTTCCGTGCGCACGCGAGGTAGGCGACGTCGGTGCAGGCCTTGCGGGTAAAGACAGGAAAGCCGGCGAGGCCCTGCTCCTGGGCGCGCTTGATTTCGGTGTCCCAGTAGGCGCCCTTGACGAGGCGCACCATTACGCGGCGCCCGTGCGCGCCGGCGAGCGCGTAGACCCAATCGATCACGTGCGCGGCCCGCTTGCCGTAGGCCTGCACCACGACGCCGAAGCCGTCCCAGCCGCTGAGCGCGGGGTCCACCAGCACCGCCTCGATGACATCGAGGGAGAGGTCGAGGCGGTCGGCTTCCTCGGCGTCCACGTTGAGCCCGATGCCGGCCGACTTGGCGAGCAAAGCGAGCGCGCGTATCCGCGCGACGAGCTCCGACATCACCCGCGCACGCTGGGCGAACTCGTAGCGCGGATGGAGCGCCGAGAGCTTGACCGAGACTCCAGGCCGGTCGCGGATGCTCGCGCCTCGGCCGACATCGGCGAGCGCGGTGATGGAATCGGAATAGGCGAGGTGGTAGCGGCGCGCATCCGCCTCGGTGCGGGCCGCTTCGCCCAGCATGTCGTAGGAGAAGCTGTTGCCCTGCGCTTCCAGTTCGGCGGCACGGGCCATGGCCTCGCTCATGTCGCGCCCGAGCACGAATTGATGGCCGAGCTCGCGCATCGCCTGGGCGACCGCCGCGCGGATAACCGGCTCACCGAGCCGCCTGACCGCGCCGTGCAGAGCTCCGGCGAGACCTTCCTCCGTCTCGCCCAGCACCTTGCCGGTGAGCAGAAGCGCCCAGGTGGAGGCATTGACCAGCGGCGAGCTCGATTGCCCGAGATGCGCCGCCCAGTTGGACGCTGCGATCTTGTCCTCGATCAGAGCGTCGATGGTCTCGGTGTCGGGCACCCGGAGCAGCGCCTCGGCGAGGCACATGAGCGCCACGCCCTCGCGGGACGAAAGCCCGTACTCGGCGAGAAAGCCCTGCATGATCGAGGCGCTGCCGCCCTCCCGGACGGTGCGAACCAGATCGGCCGCCCGCGCGGAGATGGCCTCCCGGTCGGTCCCCGTGAGGTTCGCGGCCTCGACCATCCGATGCACGGCAACCGCCTCGTCCTCGAGTATGGCGGCGCGCATCGCCGCCCGAATTTCAGTGAGAGCCTGCGATGCGTGGCAGGGGCGGCTCACCGCCGCTGGCCGCCCGCGCTGATCCCGATTGCGGCGAGGATGACCAGACCGGTGGTGAGGTCGCGGTAGAAGGGATCGGCGTTGAGGATGTTGAAGCCGTTGCTGATGAGCGCCAGCAGGAACACGCCACCGAGGCTGCGCCACACTGCGCCGGCCCCGCCGTAGATGCTGGTGCCGCCCAGGATCACCGCGGCGATGGCCTGCAGCTCCATGCCTTGCCCGGCCGCCGCCTGCCCCAGTGCGACGCGCGAGGTCGCGATGATCGAGGCGAGCCCCGCCGCGAAGCCCGCGATGGCGAAGGTGGCGGTCTTCACGCGGTCCGTGCGGATGCCGGACAGCACCGCCGCCTCCTCGTTGCCGCCGACGGCGAAGACCCGCCGCCCGAAGGCCGTCCGCGTCAGCGCGAAGGTCAGGATGATGGCGAAGACCGCCATGATCCAGACGGCGATGAAGACGCCGCCCGCCTTGTCGCGCCCGAGCCAGGTGAAGGTGTCGAGGCGGACGGAGATCAGCCGCCCGTCGGAGATGACGATGGCGACGCCCTTGAAGATCAGACTCGTGGCGATGGTGGCGAGGAAGGAATGCACCCTGAGCGCATTGATCACCACGCCGTTCATGGTGCCGAGGATGAGGCCGATGAAGGGCGCCAGGAAGAGGCCGAGATAGGGGTCCACGTGGAGCGCGATCCAGGCCGACATGACCGAGCCCATGGAGAAGATCGCCGCTACCGAGAGGTCGAAGCCGCCCGCGATAATTACCAGCGTCATTGCCGAGGCCATGATCGCGAGCGGTGCGTTCTGGTTGAGGATGTTCAGCAGGTTGCGGAAGGTGAGGAAGTTCTCGGATAGCATGCTCAGCGCGATGACCAGGAACACGATCATGATCAGGACCGCGTAGGTCTGCAGGAAGCGCCCGACATGGAAGCCCCTGACGGTCATGCGGCGCCCCGCCGCTGGCTCTGGTGCTGGAAGAGCAGCGCGAGCAGATCGGCTTCGCTGGTTTCCTCCGGGATCACCTCTTCGACGATGCGGCCGCCGTCCGTCAGGTAGGCGCGATGGGCGAGACCCAGCACCTCCTCGATCTCGCTGGAGATGAGCAGGACGCCGGTGCCGCCCGCCGCGAGCTCCGCGATGGCGAAGTGAATGCGCTCGCGGGCGCCCACGTCCACGCCGCGGCTCGGCTCGTCGAGGATCACGATGTCGGGGTTCTCCATGAGCCACTTGCCGATCAGGACCTTCTGCTGATTGCCGCCGGAGAAGGTCGCGACGTTGCCGTTGGGGTCCGCCGGGCGCACACGAAAGTGCTCGATCAGGCTCATGGCGCGCGTGCGTTCGGCGCGGCGTCGCATGACCCCAAGGTGCGCGAAGCGGGAGAGGTGAGGCAAGGTCATGTTGGGCGAGACCCGCATGGTCAAGACCAGACCCTGTTTGCGGCGATCCTCCGGCGACATCACCATGCCGAGTGCGGCGGAGCGGCGGATGGAGCGCTTGCGGTAGATCTCGCCCCGGAGCCGGACCTCGCCGCCCGTCGCCGGGTCTGCGCCGACGATGGCGCGGGCGATCTCGCTCCTGCCGCTGCCCACGAGGCCGGTGAGGCCCACGATCTCCCCGCGCCCCACCGAAAGGCTCGCGCCGTTGGCGCCCTGCTCGCTCTCCAGGTCCGCGACTTCCAGCACGGGCTCGGGCTTTTCGGGGCGAACCCTGGGCGGGAAGGGGGTCTCGCTCTTGCCGCCGCCGAGCATCGCCGCGACCAGGCTCGATCGCGTCTCCTCAGCAGCCGGTCCAGTCTTCACGTGCTTGCCGTCGCGCAGCACGGTGATGCGGTCGGACACCTCGAGAATGTCGTGGAGAAAGTGCGAGACGTAGATGATCGAGCGCCCCTCGTCCCTGAGCTTCCGCATCGCGAGGTGAAGCTGCGATACCTCGTCCCGCGAGAGCGAGGACGTGGGCTCGTCCATCACGATGATCCGGGCATCGCGGGCGAGCGCGCGCAGGATCTCGATCTTCTGCTGATCGGCGATGGGCAGCCGCGAGACGATGGCGTTGGGGTCCAGCTGAAAGCCGCTCGCGTCCATCAACGCCGAGAGGCGCTGCGCCTCGGTGCGACGCAGTACGCCCCAGCGCCGGTCCTCCAGGCCGAGGAAGACGTTCTCGGCCACGGTCAGTGCGGGCACGAGCTGGAGCTCCTGGTGCATGATCGCGACGCCCTTGGAGAGCGCCGAGAGCGGATCCCATGCGTTCGCCCGCTCGCCGAAGACATCGAGCGTGCCTGCGCTCGCTGCGTAGTAGCCGCCGAAGACCTTGCCGAGCGTCGACTTGCCGGCGCCGTTCTCGCCGATCAGCCCGTGAATTTCGCCCGGCAGGATGTCCACCGACACGTCGCTGAGGACCCAGACGCCTGCGAAGGCGACGCCGATCCCGTTGGCTCGCAGCGCCGGCTCGTCAGCCATAACCGTGGTCAAGCGCGCGGCTGCGATCCCTCTTCGTCCACGACGAGGTCCGAGGCGATCCGGACGCCATAGTCCCTCCAGGCTCCTTCAGGAGAAACGTAACCCCGTTTCACGTCGCGCTGCACCTCCTCGAATGGGCGTGCCTTGGGATTGCCGTTGCCGCCGCCGCCGCCCGTCCAGGTCTCGACCACCGTACCAGCGGCGACCGGCCGCGCCCGCATCTTGAGCGGCCCTTCGGAGGAGCCGTCGGGGTGGGTGATCTCGACCTTCGGACCCCTTGCGTCTTGGCCCCCATTCAATCCCCAGGCCGGCGTGAGCGATCGCTCGAACCAAAGAGCGCAGTAGCAATCCTCCAGCGTCTTGTAGCGGCGCAGGACGCCGCAGCCGCCGCGGTGCCGCCCCGGCCCGCCGGAATCGGGGCGGATGGCGAATTCCTCCAGCCGGACGGGAAACTTCGTCTCCATCACCTCGGCCGGGATGTTGCGGAAGCTGCCGTTCACCAGGTTGATCAGCGCGCTCTCCCCGTCGCCGTCGTTGCGGCCGCCCCAGCCGCCGGCGGTGGCCTCGATGGACATCCACTGGCCCCGCTTGCGGTCGACCGAGAAGAAGAGAGACACCATCGAATCCCCGTAGTGGGCGGCAGTCGAGCGTTCGGGGATCGCTTCGGAGAGGCAGGAGATGAAGAGATCCGCCAGCAAGCCCAGGCCGGTGAAATACCACTCGCAGGCCGCGGGCTCCTTGGCGTTGAACAGGCAGGCGTCCGGAATGCGGACGGTCATCGTCTCGAAGGAGCCGCCGGTGATCGCGCGCTCCGGGTTGATCATCGTCTTGTAGGCGAGGCGGAGCAGCGACACGGTCTGGCTCGCGCCGCAGTTGACCGATCCGGGGACGATGCCCGAGGAGCCTGCGAGGTCGACGATCAGCTCCTCGCCCTTGACCGTGAGCGTGAGCGCCACCTTGACCGGGTCGTCGCCCGCGCCGTCGCTGTCGAGACAGCCTTCCCGGTACCAGGTGCCGTCCTTGATCGCCGCGATCGCCTCGCGGTCCATGCGCCTGGCCTGCTCGAAGATGTTCTTGCAGGCGGCCCGGTAGGTCTCGATGCCGATGCGGTCGAGCAGTTGGGAGAGCCTGCGCTCGCCGGTGCGAACGGCGGCGATCTGGGCGTCCAGGTCGCCGATGCTCGTGTCCGGCATGCGGGTGTTGAGGCGCAGCAGGTCGAACCATTCGCGGATGGGCTTGCCTTGCGCGACGATGCGGGTGGGCCCCAGACGCAGACCCTCCTGGTAGATGTTCGTGGACCCCATGACCGTGCCGGGGTCGATGGCTCCGATGTCGTTCCAATGCGCGCGTGCGGCGCCGAAGCCGATCAGCTCGCCGCCGAAGAAGATGGGCCCGACCACCGACACGTCATGCAGGTGCGAACCCTGCATGTAGCTGTCGTTCATGATGAAGACATCGCCCGGCGCGATGTCGTCGCCGTAATACTCCATCACGTGGTGGACGTTGGCATCGATCGCGCCAATGAAGAGCGGTACGCCGCTCGACTGGCCCAGCATGTTGCCGTCCGCGTCCAGCAGCCCGACGGCGCTGTCCCGGCCCTCGTAGATCACCGCCGAATGGGCGGAGCGCCAGAGCGAGGCGTTCATGTCCTCCGCGCAGGAGACGACGAAGTTGCGCACGATCTCGGTCGTGACGGGGTCTGCGATGTTGCGCAGCATCGGGTCGTTCATGATCCCGCCTCCTTCGTCATGGAGAGGTGGCCCCCCTCGACCACCGCGGCGTTCCAGCCCGGCGGCACCAGCGTCGTTGCCGTCGACTCTTCGATGATCGCGGGGCCCGCCACGGCATCGCCGATATCGAGCCCGTTGCGGTCGAGCACCGGCGTCTTCAGCGGCCGGCCGGCGAAGATGACATCTCGCTTACGTGTGGGCCGTGCTGGCTCTCGCGCGGGCGGGGCGGAATCCGGGCGCGCCAGCCGGCCGAGCGCGGCCAGGCGGATGTTCGCCATCTCGACACGGTTCTCCGGGCTGGAATGGCCGTATTGCCGATCGTAGGCCGCATCGAAGCTCTTGCGCACGGCATCCATGTCGATGGTCCCGCTCGGCACCGGGATGGTGAGGACATATTCCTGCCCGTAGTAGCGGAAGTCGATGGCCCGCTCGAAGTCGATGGCGTCCTCGGCGATTCCCTCGGCCAGCAGGTGTTGGCGGCCCCTCTCCTCGAGCCCTGCGAACGCGGCTTCGAGAGTGGCGCGCTCCATTAAATCCCAGAAGGAGTAGAGCGTCTCCTTGTCGTCACGGCGTACGTCGGTTTGCAGCATGCCCCAGGCGGAAAACGCACCCGGGTGCACCGGCACGATGATCTCGCGGATCTGCAGCTCTTCGGCGAGCGCGCCCGCCTGCGCCGGCCCTGCGCCGCCGAAGGCGACGAGGGAGAAGTCCCGCGGGTCGATGCCGCGCTGCACCGTGATCGTCCTGATCGCATCCGCCATCTTGGCGTTTACGACATCCACAACGCCCTGAGCCATGGTCTCCGCCGTGAGCCCGAACGTCTCGCCGATGCCCTGCAACGCGCGCACCGCCGCGTCCCGATCCAGCGCCATTTCGCCGCCGGAGAAATTCGCGCCGTCGAGGCGGCCGAGCACGAGGTTGGCGTCGGAAACCGTGGGCTCGGTTCCACCCAGCCCGTAACAGGCCGGCCCCGGCATGGAGCCGGCGGACTGGGGGCCGACGCGCATGGCGCCCGCCTCCTCCCACGCGATGGAGCCGCCGCCCGCGCCGATGACGTGGATGTCCACCACCGACATCTGGACCGGCAGCCCCTCCAGCTTGGCGTGGTTGGAGCCAGACGGCAGCCCGTCGATGATCAGGCTCGCGTCGAAGGAGGTGCCGCCCATGTCGATGCAGATGAGGTTGGGCCGCCCGGTCGCGGCGGAGAGCGCCCTGCCGCCGATGGCACCGCCCACCGGGCCGGAGAGCAGCGTCTGCAGCGGGGTCTCGCTGGCGGATTCCGCCGTCATCACGCCGCCGTTGGACTGCATCACGTGCAGCCCCCGGCCTTCGGGCAGGCGGTCGCTGAGACCGCCGATCAGCGTCTCCAGGTAACCCCGCACAACCGGGGCGAGGTAGCTGTCCATCACCGTGGTGGACGTGCGCTCGAACTCCCGCCACTCCGGCGAGACCCGGTGCGAGAGGCCGATGGGAATGTCGGGCAGGCGGGCGCGCAGGTATTCGGCCGCCCCCAGTTCATGCGCGGGGTTCTTGAAGGAGAAGAGGAAGGCGATGGCGATCGCCTCGAAGCCCTCTTCCTTCACGGCGTCGACGAGGCGGTCGAGGTCGGCCGTCTCCAGCGGGGTCACGATCTCGCCGGTGGCCGCGATCCGCTCCCGCGCCGTGAACGTGTGCTCGAGCGGCGCGAGCGGCTCGGGCTTGTTCCAGCGGATCGAGAAGATCTCGCCTCGGTCGTTGCCCTGGATCGTGTAGATGTCCCGAAAGTTCTCGGTAGTGAGCAGCGCGACCTTGGCGCCCCGGCGGGTGAGCAGGGCGTTCAGCCCCACGGTCGTGCCGTGGACGAAGAAGTCGATCGCATCGGCTGCGGGAATGGCTGTCTCGATGCCGCGCAACACCGCGAGGCCAGGGTTATCCGGCGTCGAGAGGACCTTCGCGGCACCACAGGCGCCGGTCGCGCAATCCTGATAGACGATGTCAGTAAACGTGCCGCCAATATCTACACCGACGCGGTATCGGCCCTGAGTAACGGGTTTTTTTGACTTCTTTTCAATAGGTTGAGACATTACACCGGCCGGATATCAAGGAGTAATATCCGGCCGGTGTAAGCGTACTGTAAGCGGATTCGTTCCAACTCAGGTCCGCTCATGGCGTTGTGCCGCCGATGCCGGGCAACCGTCCCGCGAATGGCCCCGACCCTGGAACGAACCGCGTCGAACGCTCCCGCAGCCGACCGCGATATCCGCCGCCACTGTAGCAGCGGAGCGGGCGGCCGTCACCGGGTGGCACAGGCCGTGTTTGCACCGCGCGACAGCACCGCTCCCCCGTCACTCCTCGGGCAGGCCGCGCGGCACCGGCTCGCGCCAGCTGCCGGCGGCGAGCGCTTCGGCCTTGGGGATCCAGTGGCGCATCTGCGAGCGCATCCACTCGCGGGTGCGCCATTCCGCCGCGACCCGCCGGGCGCCCCAGACGTTCACGGCGATCTGGCCGGCACCCCTGTCCCGCCGCAGCCCGTCTATCTGCCGGTAGTGGGAGGCAGCCCTTCGCTGGGCTGGAGCGACGGTCAGATGATGCTGGCCTCGCTGCTTCTCAACGTGGCTGGAATCGACCGGGTGTCGGACATCGACCGACTGGAGGGGGACGCGGGGCTTTGCATGCTGGTCGGGCGCTTTGAGCCGCAGCTGCTCGGGCCTTCGAAGCGTGCCATCGCCGGGCGCTTCCGGGGCGGACGGGATCGCTGCTTTCCTTCGGCGTGCTCGATGCGTGACTGGCTGGACCGTTTCCATGTCGCGGGCCTGCATGGGGTGTGAGACCAACGCGCCGAAGGGCGTCCCAATCGCGCTTCCTGACCGCTCAGGCTGTCGGGCGATGAAAGCCGTTTTGCGACCGGCATTTGGCCCGAGCGGCGCTTGAGCGGCAGCGCCCGCCGCGCACTTACGGTGACAGTCCCCGAACCGCCACGCGGCTTCCGAGCGGCACTATAGGAAGCACGAGGTAACAGATCAATGCATGAAGTCTCTTTCACAGGGTAAGCGGTGCGCCCGGCCCACCTTCCTATATATAAGGTGATGGCGTTCGATACCCCTTTCGCCAACACGGGAGGGTTTCACCATGCCGGATGGGTTCGAGCGCCCTGTCTACGCTCGGGACGGGCGGGACACGGGTGACGCGGCTTCGGAAGATGCCGATGTCGCCGAGGACGGTTTTGTCGACGATGCTCCGGCGCCGGCTCGCGATCGGCAGTGGACCGAGGAAGAGAAGGCGGTCGTGGTGAGCGAGTGCTGCTGGCCGGGGAGGCACGTGGGTGAAGTGGCCCAGCGCTACGGCCTGTCGGTGAACCGGGTGAACGGCTGGCGCAGCCAGGCGCGGCGGGGCAGGCTCACATCGCCGTTTTCTCCGGAGGCGGAAGCCGAGCCTGTGGAGGCAGCGCAGGCGGGGCGGACGCTGGCCGCGCGCAAGGCCGAGGCCGAGCCGGGCCCTGCCACACCGAGGCCGTCGCCGGCGTTCGCCGCGATCGAGGTGGAGGCTCCGCCGCCGGGCTCGGTCGGTTCGGTGTCGATCGAGGCGCGCGGGGTGATGGTCCGCCTTGACGGGGATCTCGATACGCCGCGGATCGCGGAGATCGCCTCAGCGCTGCGAGCCCTTCGATGATTGGCCCGGGGGCTACGCCGCGGATCGTGCTGGCCACGCGTCCGGTGGACTTCCGCAAGGGGCATGACGCCCTGGTGTCATTGGTCGAGCACGAGCTCGGCCTGGACCCGTTCTCCGGCGTCATGGTGGTGTTTCGCCCCAAGCGGGCGGACCGGATCAAGGTGCTTTGGTGGGACGGGACGGGCCTGGTGCTGGCGTCCAAGCGCCTCGAACAGGGGCGCTTTGCCTGGCCCTCGGTGCACGATGGGGTGGTCCGCGTTTCGCGCGCGCAGTTCGAGGCGCTGTTCGAGGGCCTCGACTGGCGCCGGGTGTGGCGGCCGCGGACCCGCCGGCCGCTCGCGGCGGCCTGACCGGAGAGGACGGTCCCGATTCGCATTGTCGCAGGCTAAGGCGCTGATTCTGTGATAGTATTCCTTCATGGAGTCGAGCCCCGGC
Source organism: Alphaproteobacteria bacterium (assembly GCA_022820945.1). GTDB lineage: Bacteria > Pseudomonadota > Alphaproteobacteria > UBA828 > UBA828 > WTGU01. The sequence goes on from JAJEEP010000014.1 coordinate 36,600, forward strand.
ACGGTCGATCTGGCATCGCTTGCGCCGCCCCTGCAGGCGCTGTTTGCAGGCCAGCAGGAGACGGTTGAGGCGCTTCGCGCCGAGGTCGCCTCGCTCACCGACCGCAACCGCCGGCTCGAAGAGCGAGGCCCCGAGGGCGTTGTCGAGGATCTGCGCACCAGGGTCGCGTCGCTGACCGATCAGAACCGGCGTCTCGAACATCTGCTCAACGAGCTGCGCCGGGCGATGTTCGGGAAGAAGTCCGAGAAGCTCCAGCCCGACCAGCTCCTGCTCGCCTTCGAAGAACTCGAAGGCGCGCTCGCCGAGGCCGAGGAAGAGGCCCCGGTGGACACGACACCCACGCCGCGCGCGAAGCGTCCGGCCGCGGAACGCAACCTCGGTCATCTGCCGGCCCATCTGCCACGGACCTATGAACTGGTGGAGCCCGGGAGCACGCAGTGCCCGTGCGGGTGCGGCGAGATGGTGAAGATCGGCGAGGACCGCACCGAGCGGCTGGACATCGTTCCGGCGCAGCTTCGGGTGATCGTCACCATCCGGCCCAGGTACGCCTGCCGCAAGTGCGAGGAAGGCGTCACCCAGGCGCCGGCGCCGGCGCACCTGGTCGGATGCGGACTGCCCACCGAAGGCATGCTCGCCCATGTGCTGGTGTCGAATTTCGCCGACCATCTTCCGCTGTACCGCCTGTCGCAGATATTCGCCCGCTCGGGCATCGAGCTGCACCGTTCGACGCTGGCCGACTGGGTCGGCAAGGCGTCGTTCCACCTGCGGCCGGTGTTCGAGTGCCTGAAGGCGGAGCTGAAGACGTCGAGCACCCTGGGGCTGGACGAGACCACGGTCCGGGTGCTCGACCCGGGCCGGGGCAAGACCAGGACCGGCTACATGTGGACGATGGCGCGCGACGGGCGGGGGTGGTCCGGGCCGGACCCGCCGGGCGTGATCTATGAGTATGCGCCCGGGCGCAGCGGCAAGCATGGCGAGAAGCTGCTCGACGGCTTCAGGGGAACGGTGCAGGTCGACGGCTATGCCGGCCATAACCGGCTGGCTCGGGCGGACCGCCCGGGCGGGGCGCTGACGCTGGCGGCATGTTGGGCCCATGCCAGGCGCGGCCTCGAGACGGTGTTCGACAGCAATGCCTCGCCGATCGCGAAGGAGGGTCTGAAGCGGATCGCGGAGCTCTACAGGATCGAGGACAGGATCCGGGGCGAGGCGCCGGCGACGCGCCAGTTCGTCCGGTGGACCGAGTCGGCCCCGCTGGTGAACGCCTTCGGGGTGTGGCTCGACGAGCAACGCTCGCGGGTCTCGCCGCGTTCGCGCCTGGGCGAGAAGCTCACCTATATCGCCAACCAGTGGGACGGATTGCTGGTGTTCCTCTACGACGGGCGCGTCGAGATGGACTCGAACTTCGTCGAAAACCGAATCCGCCCGATCAAGCTCACAGCCAAGAATGCGCTGTTCGCGGGCCACGACGAGGGCGCTCGCTCCTGGGGCCGGATCGGCTCGCTCATCGAGACCTGCAAGATGAACGGCGTCGAGCCCTACGCCTGGCTCAAGAGCACGCTGGAGAAAATCGCGGCCGGGCATCCCCAGTCGAAGATCGACGAACTCCTGCCCTGGAACTTCGACCCGGCATCAAGCTGAAAAATCAAGATGGGCCGAGCCAGCTCCGGAGCATCGTCGACAAAACCGTCCTCGGCGAGATCGGCGCCCTCCGAAGCCGCCTCACCCGTGTCCCGCCCATCCCGAGCGTAGACGAGGCGCTCGAACCCATCCGGCATGGTGAAACCCTCCCGTGTTGGCGAAAGGGCTATCGAACGCCATCACCTTATATATAGGGGAAGGTGGGCTGGACGCACCGCTTACAGCGAACTGGGATGATTAGCGCGTAATATTGCTCTGGGAGTTGTGTTTTCCTGTCATTCAGCACGGCTTCGCGGCGTTCGCCCGCGATCGACTTTCCTCCGCCTCCGCGGACCCATGGTGCTCGGACGGACGTACACCCGCACGGCTGCATGAGAAAAGGGGACGGCGCCGAAGAGACTGTGAAAAGCTGATA
>JAJEEP010000166.1 GCA_022820945.1 Alphaproteobacteria bacterium
ACAGCGTGCGCAGCAGGGCATCGACCGACTTGTCCTTGCGCAGACCTTTCAAGGCCCCGGTCTCCCGTGCCAACTCCCGCCAGCCCTCGGGCAGAAACGACGACACCACTTCCCACTCCTCGTCCATCCGCCAAGCCTCCCTGCAGCGCGCACCGACCCAAAATACGAATTGTCGGCATGACAAACAAGTTAGCGCTGATGGGGGTCAGGGGGAGGTGGGTTTTCGCCGTGCCGGTCGCTCCTAGTCGTCGGCCTTGTTGTAGTCCCAGGTGAGCCAGTCCTGCGGGGCGATGGTGACGATGGTGCGGCCCTCGGCCATCACCGGGTCGGCGTATTTCTCGGCATCCTCCGGGCCCAGCGCCTTCTTGAGGACCGCGACGGTCACCTCGCGAATCAGCGCCTCGTCCTGGGAGAGCGTGGCGTTGCCGCGGCACATGATCGCCCACGCGCCGGCCGCCAGCCCCTGGGCGCCCTCGTCCACGCGGGGGTCGCGGTCGATCAGGATCGAGACGCGCGGGTCACGCGCGAGGTTCTTGAGGTGGATGCGGCCGGCGCCGAGGGTGAGCCGGAAGACCTCGCCGGTCCAGTCGAACCAGATCGGCGTGAGATGAATCATCCCGTCCTCGCGATAGGTCGCGAGTCGCGCCAGCGTGCCTGCCGCCAATCGCTCGTCGATCTCCTGCTTGGAAAGCGCATTCTCAGGGGTTGCCGTGGTCTTCGAGCTCATGGTTTCTCCCGCTGTCGCATGTTGCCGGCGGGCGGACGCCCGGCCGATGATGGGGGGCGATGATAGCGGCCGGCCCCTGCGTTCGGAAGGCGCCGCGATGCTTGCCGGCCGCCGGCCGATAGGCGAGGCTCGCGCGCGCCCCTGAAGGGATTGAGGAGAAACACGGGCATGGCAGCGCCGCCGGACCGCCCGCGCGCCGACTACGGCAGCGCAGGCGTCGATACCGATGCCGTGGAGGCGGGTCTCGCCGGGCTCGTGCGCCACGTGCGCGGCACCTGGCCGGCGGGAGAGAGCGGTCTCGGCGCGATCAAGGTCGGGCTCGGCTACTTCGCGAGCGTGCTCGATTTCGGCGGCATCGGCGTCGCGGTCTGCACCGACGGGATCGGCACCAAGGCGCTGATCGCGCAGCTGACCGGCCGCTACGACACGGTGGGCATCGACTGCGTGGCGATGAACGTGAACGACCTCGTCTGCGTCGGCGCGCAGCCGGTCACGCTGGTGGACTACATCGCGGTGGAGCAGGCGGAGCCCGCGATACTCGAAGCGCTCGGCGCGGGCCTCGCGGAGGGAGCGCGGCGGGCCGGCGTCTCCATCGCGGGCGGCGAGATCGCGGCGATGCGCGACGTGATCAAGGGCGCGGTGCCGGGCGCGGGCTTCGATCTGGCGGCAACGACCGTGGGCCGGGTCGCGCTCGACGCGATCAACACAGGCGCCGCGGTACGGCCGGGGGACAGCATCGTCGGCATCGCCAGCAGCGGCATCCACAGCAACGGGCTGACGCTCGCCCGGCGGGTCTTCTTCGAGAGCGCGGGGCTCACGGTCGAGGACCGTGTGGAGGAACTGGGCGAGACCGTGGGCGAGGCGCTGCTGCGCCCCACCCACATCTACGTTCGCGAGGCGCTGGACCTGCTCGCGAGCGCGGTGCCGGTGCACGCGCTGGCGCACATCACCGGCGACGGCTTCCTCAACCTGACCCGGATCGAGGCGCGGGTCGGCATGCGGCTCGACGCGCTGCCCGCGCCGCCGCCGGTCTTCGCCGCTCTGCGGCGGCTGGGCGGGATCGAGGACGCGGAGATGTATCGGGTCTTCAACATGGGCATCGGCTTCTGCGCCATCGTGCCACCCGCGCACGAGGCCCGCGCCATCGAGATTCTCGGCGGAGCCGGCAAGGCCTGCCAGCGGATCGGCACGGTCGTGGAGGACGCGGAGGAGCGCGTCTGGATCGAGCAGGCCGGGCTGGTCGGCCGCGCCGGCCAGGGTTTCGTGAGCGAGAGCGCTTCGAGCTGACCCCGGGCCATGGTGCGGTGCACAGGGCGAAGCGCGTGCCTCAGGTTCGCACCGTGACGGCGCGAGAAAGAGACCTCGGCGGAGGCCATGTGCGCCAACCCGGCTTCACGAAAGGTTCGGAAACGGAATTCGAGCCGCTGCCTCTCACTAAACGAATGCGCGCGAGCATGGGCGACGCGAAGTCTCGCTCATCCCGCTCGACCCCGGCGAATCCCGCAAAAGACTGTTGCAAGCATCCCACGGGACGGCCGCGTCAGGGCGCGGGAGGCCGCACGCCCCAGAGGGCGCTTTCGGGCAGCCAGCCTTCCTCACCGGCCAACCCGATGCGGCACCAGCCGTCCTCGCAGCCGAGCAGATCGGCGACGACGCCGGCTTCGGCCCGCAGGACTGCCGGCGAGCCGGTCAACGGTCGCTCCCGGATGGTCTGCACCCCGTTCATGATGACGACGGTGCGGTGCGTGGACAGCAGCGACTTGTGCATCCAGCCCTTCGTGCCTTCGTGATCCAGCACCCAGCGCCACTGGTCGAAGTGTGCGACCACCAGCAGCGGCAGGCCGCGCCGCTGGTAGACCCACTCGATGGGATAGCGCCGGCCGGGGCCGACCCGAAGGTTCGCCACCTCTGCCTTCAGCGAGACGAAGCGCGGACCATCCTGGGCGCGGACTTGCGGCCCCAGAGCCGCGGCGACGGCAGTGACCAGAGCCGCGAGCGCCGCTGCCAGCGCGAGCGCACGGCCGGCCGCAAAGAGGCGCACGGGCACGCGAAGGGTAAGCCCCGGTACGCATTGCCCGCGGCGGCGGCTTCGATGAGCGCTCATGGCGGGCGTCAGGGCCCGTGCTGTAGTTTGAGTCGCCATGGGGCGTTTGCTAAACAAGCTGCCGGTTGCGGTCGGATCGAGCCCGCCGAGCCGAGCGCGGAGGGTCGATGAAACCTGGCAGAAAGCTCAAGGTGATCGTGACGCGCCGTCTCCCCCGGGAGATCGAGGCGCGCATGATGGAGCTTTTCGAAACTCGACTCAACGAGGACGATCGGCCGCTCGACCGCGAGACCCTGGCGAAGGCCGTAGCGGAAGCCGATGTGCTCGTGCCGACGGTGACGGACACCATCGACGGCGACCTGATCGGCCAGGCCGGCCCGGACCTGAAGCTGATCGCGAGCTTCGGCACCGGCGTCGATCACATCGACCTCGCTGCGGCCAGGGAGCGCGGCATCCTGGTGACCAACACGCCGGGGGTGCTGACCGAGGACACGGCGGACATGACCATGGCGCTGATCCTCGCGGTGCCGCGCCGGCTCTCCGAAGGCGAGCGGCTGCTGCGCGGCGGCGACTGGCAGGGCTGGGCACCCACCACCATGTTGGGCCACCGGATCTGGGGCAAGCGCCTCGGCATCATCGGCATGGGGCGGATCGGCCAGGCGGTCGCCCGCCGGGCGCGGGGCTTCGGCCTCTCCGTCCACTACCACAACCGCAACCGCGTCGACGAGGAGACCGAAGCCGAGCTCGACGCCACGTGGTGGCAGAGCCTGGACCAGATGCTGGCGCATATGGATTTCGTCTCCATTCACTGTCCGAGCACGCCCGCAACCTATCATCTGCTCTCGGCGCGCCGGCTCGGCCTGCTGCGCCCCCAAGCCTACGTCATCAACACCTCGCGCGGCCACGCTATCGACGAAACGGCCCTGGTGCGCTTGCTGGAGGCCGGCAGAATCGCGGGCGCCGGGCTCGACGTCTACGAGAACGAGCCGGTGGTTACGCCGAAACTGCTCACCCTCGACAACGTGGTGGCTCTGCCCCACATCGGCTCGGCCACGATCGAGGGGCGCCTCGACATGGGCGAGAAGGTGCTGATCAACATCCAGACCTTTGCCGACGGGCACAACCCGCCCGATCGGGTCATCGATCCGGGGGACTGATCGAGGTCTCTAGCAGGGAGGAGGCGGCGATGCTGTTCGATGGACGCGTGGCGATCGTAACCGGAGGCGGCTCGGGCATCGGGCAGGCGACGGTGCGGGCGCTCGCGGCCGAGGGTGCCGCGGTGCTGGTCTCAGACATCGACGAGGCGGGCGGCGAAGCGGTGGCTGCGAAGGTTTGCGACGCCGGCGGCAAGGCCGCCTTCATGCGCGTGGACGTGGCCGAGGCGGGCCAGGTCGAAGCCCTCGTTGATCGGGCGCTCAGCGATTTCGGCCGGCTCGACCTCGCCTACAACAACGCCGGAATCGAAGGCCCGCAGGCGCTGCTCGCAGAGCAGGACATGGCTGCGGTTCAGCACGTCTTCGCGGTCATGATCGAGGGTGTCTACCTCTGCATGCAGGCGGAGATTCCGGCGATGCTGGAATCGGGCGGCGGCTCCATCGTCAACGCCGGCTCCATGTGGGGGCTTGCGGCCTACCCGCTCTGGTCGCCCTACATGACCGCGAAGCACGCCGTCTCCGGCATGACCAGGGCGGCGGCGCTCGACTACGCGAAGGACGGCATTCGGGTGAATGCGGTGGCTCCGGGGCCGATCCTGACCCCGCTGCTGCTGCGCGGCTGGGACAACGACCCCTCCAACGCCTCGGGCCGTGTGCCGATGGGGAGGATCGGCCGGCCCGAGGAGGTCGCCGACGCCGTCGTCTGGCTGCTCTCGGAAAAGGCGAGCTTCGTTACTGGCCACGTGCTGCCGGTGGACGGCGGCATGCTGGCCGAGAAAGGGTGACCCGGCCGAGGCCCTTCCCTACCCGCTTCAATCCCGCCAGAAGCGGGGGACGAACAGCACCAGTACCGTGAAGAGCTCGAGCCGGCCGAGCAGCATGGCGGCCGACAGCAGCCACTTCGCCGGCTCCGGCAGGGGTTGGAAGGAGCCGGACGGGCCGATGGTCTCACCGAGGCCGGGGCCGACGTTGGCGATGGCCGTGGCCGCGCCGCTGACGCTGGTCACATAGTCGAGGCCCATCAGCGCCAGCCCCATGGCGATCAGGCCGAAGATCACCACGAACAGGAAGAAGAAACCCATCACCGCCGGCGACACGCTCTCCGGGATCGGCCGCCTGTTGAACTTGCTGATGAAGACGCCGTGGGGCTGGATGAGCTGGCGAATCTGCGAGAGCGAGGTGGACGCGAGGACCTGCATCCGGAACACCTTCACACCGCCCGTGGTCGAGCCGGTACAACCGCCGATGAACATGAGGAGCGTGAAGACGGGAAGCGCGAAGGTGCCCCAGGCTGAGAAATCGGCGGTGGAATAGCCGGTGCCGGTCAATATCGAGATGCCGTTGAAGGCCGCCTCGCGAAACGCATCGGTCGGCGCGGCGCCGTTGGCCGCCATCAGCCAGCCTGCCAGCGAAAGCAGGGCGAACAGCACCAGTCCGAAGAACCAGCGCACCTGCGTGTCGCGTGCGAGAGCCCCCCAGCCGCCGCGCACGGCCTGCAAGTAGAGCACGAAGGGGAGCGAGCCCAGCACCATGTAGACGGTGGCGATGCCCTCGATCGCGTCGTTGCTGAAATGGCCGAGGGAGGCGTCCGAGGTCGAGAATCCGCCGGTGGCGATGGTCGTCATCGCGTGGCACACCGCCTCGAAGGGCGTCATGCCGGCGGCCCAGTAGGCGATTCCGTTGCTGATCGTGAGCCCGAGATAGACCATCCCGATGGCACCGGCGAGCTGGGCGGCGCGGGGCAGCACCTTCTCGGAGCTGTCCGAGGATTCGGTGTGGAAGAGCTGCATGCCACCGACCCTGAGCATCGGCAGGATCGCGATGGCCGTGACGATGATGCCGATGCCGCCCAGCCATTGCAGCAGCGCGCGCCACAGCAGAATGCCGGGCGGCGCACTGTCGAGCCCGACAATAACCGTGGACCCGGTCGTGGTGAGCCCCGACATCGCCTCGAAATAGCCGTCGGTGTAGCTCAGATCGAGGTCGGAGAAGGCGAACGGCAGCGCGGCAAAGGCGGCCACGATGACCCAGCTCAAGGTGGTGAGCACGAAGGCCTGACGCACCGTCAGCCGCGGCTCCCGCATCCTGTTGGAGAGCACCAGGCAGGTGCCGATGAAGAGCGTGAAGACGCTCGCCGCAAGAAAGACCCGCCAATGGGGATTGCCTGTCACTGCGTCGGCGATGGCCGGCAACGCCATCGCCAGCGAGAGCGTGATCAGCAGAATGCCGACCACGAAGAGTACCGGCCGGAAGTCCCTGACGGAGCCCATCGGGCGGCCTGCGAGCCCTGGCGGCTGCCCGGCGGTTCGGCCGGGCCGGACGTCCTAGCGCGGTACCGAGGACGCCGGGTTCCCGATCATGCTGAGGAACTCGCGGCGGGTCTTCGGATCCGTACGAAACGTGCCGAGCATTCGGCTCGTCACCATGAGGACTCCCTCCTTGGACACGCCTCGGGTCGTCATGCAGTGGTGCGCCGCCTCGATCACGACCCCGACGCCGCGCGGCTGCAGGACCGCCTCGATGGCATCGGCGATCTCGGCGGTCAGCTTCTCCTGAATCTGCAGGCGCCGGGCGTAGACGTCGACCACGCGCGCGAGCTTGCTGATGCCAATCACGCGGTGGTCCGGCAAGTAGCCGATGTGGGCGCGGCCCACGATCGGCGCTACATGGTGCTCGCAGTGCGAGCGGAAATCGATGTCGCGGAGAACGACCATCTCGTCGTAGCCGTTCGTCTCCTCGAAGGTGCGGCGCAGGATCGCATAGGGGTCCTGTCTGTAGCCCCGGAAATACTCCTCGTAGGCGCGCGCGACCCGCTTGGGTGTATCGAGCAGACCCTCGCGCTCGGGATCGTCGCCGGCCCAGCGCAGCAGCACGCGGACAGCCTGCTCGGCCTCGTTCCTCGTCGGTCGCACGCCCCCGCCTTGGGGCGTGTTGTCATCGGCGCCGGCGAGCGGCGTGGGCTGGCTGTCGTCCACAGGCGATCTCCTTCTCCGGCTCCGGGCCGGCTGTACGGTACTGCGAGACCGCGGCGAGGCGATCTCGGCGTCGTTCGGTTGTCCTGGTCAGCGTGCCGGCGGCTGCGAGGCCTCAGTTTAGGTGCACGGGCGCATCCGGCGCGTCGAGCGAGAATGCGGGAATATCCACATCGAAGCGCTCGCCGTCCAGCGTTTCCATCTCATAGGTGCCGACCATGATTCCGGTCGCGGTGTTGAGCGGGCATCCGCTCGTGTACTCGAACGCCTCTCCTGGCCGCAGCACCGGCTGCTCGCCGACGACTCCGGGGCCCCGCACCTCCTGGATGCGGCCTAGGCCGTCGGTGATCTGCCAATAGCGGTTCAGCAGCTGGACCACGTCCCCGCCGTTGTTCTGGATCCGGATGTGATAGGCAAACACGAAATGGCTGTCGTCGGGCTCGGACTGCTCCTCCAGATAAAACGGCTTGACCGTGATCTCAATCGCACGTGTTTCCTTCTGATACATCCACATCCTCCAAGACAGTCGGCTCGCACTATTGACCCGACGATGGCGTTTGTCCAGAACGCCGGGAGCCTCAAACTCGGCCTCTGGCGCCCGGCCTCGGCCCCCCCCTATATTGTGTCATGGTCCAGTCGGCGGAAGCGGTGGAACGGTCGGAGCGGGCGCCCGAGACCGGTGGCGGCGCGTTCGAGATCGTCTCGGCGTTCGAGCCTGCGGGCGACCAGCCCGAGGCGATCGCGCAGCTGATCGCGGGCATCCGCGCAGGCGAGCGCGAACAGGTGCTGCTGGGCGTCACCGGGTCCGGCAAGACTTTCACCATGACCCACGTGATCAAGGCGCTCGGCCGGCCCACGCTGATCCTCGCGCCCAACAAGACCCTCGCCGCCCAGCTCTACGGCGAGATGAAGGATTTCCTGCCGAACAACTCGGTCGAGTATTTCGTCTCCTACTACGACTACTACCAGCCGGAGGCGTACGTCCCACGCTCCGACACCTACATCGAGAAGGACGCCTCGATCAACGAACACATCGACCGGATGCGCCACAGCGCCACGCGCGCGCTGCTGGAGCGCGAGGACGTGGTGATCGTGGCTTCGGTGTCGTGCATCTACGGCATCGGCGCGGTCGAGACCTATTCGTCGATGGCGGTCTCGCTCGCGATGGAAGGGCGCGTCGACCAGCGCGCGCTGATCCGCAAGCTGATCGACCTGCAGTACCGCCGCACCAACCAGACGCTGGAGCGCGGCAGCTTTCGCGTGCGCGGCGACGTGATCGAGCTGTTCCCGGCGCACTCGGAGGACCGCGCCTGGCGCATCTCGCTCTTCGGCGACGAGATCGAGGAGATCATCGAGTTCGATCCGCTCACCGGTGCGAAGACCGACAAGCTCGTGCGGGTGCGCATCTACCCCAACAGCCACTACGTCACGCCGCGACCCACCGTGCGCCAGGCGATCAAGCAGATCAGGATCGAGCTCGCCCAGAAGCTGGAGGAATTCAATGCGCAGGGCCAGCTTCTGGAGGCCCAGCGGCTGGAGCAGCGCACCCTCTTCGACCTGGAGATGATGGAGGCGACCGGCAGCTGCGCGGGCATCGAGAACTATTCGCGCTACCTCACGGGCCGCAATCCGGGCGAGCCGCCGCCGACGCTCTTCGAGTACCTGCCGGAGAACGCGCTGCTGATCGTGGACGAGTCCCACGTCACGGTGCCGCAGCTCGGCGGCATGTTCCGCGGCGACTTCAAGCGCAAGTCGACCCTCGCCGAGTTCGGCTTCCGTCTGCCTTCGTGTGTCGACAACCGGCCGCTCAAGTTCGAGGAGTGGGACGCCATGCGGCCGGAGACTATCTTCGTCTCGGCGACGCCGGGCGGGTGGGAGCTGGAGCGCACCGGCGGGGTCTTCGTCGAGCAGGTCATCCGTCCGACCGGGCTGATCGACCCGGTCTGCGTGGTCCGCCCGGTGGAGCAGCAGGTCGACGACCTGATCGCCGAGTGCAAGGACTGCGCTGCCCGGGGGCTTCGCGTGCTGGTCACCACGCTCACCAAGCGCATGGCCGAGGACCTGACCGAGTACCTGCACGAGGCCGGCGTGCGCGTGCGCTACCTGCACTCCGACATCGACACCATCGAACGCATCGAGATCATCCGCGACCTGCGCCTCGGCGCCTTCGACGTGCTGGTGGGCATCAACCTCCTGCGCGAGGGGTTGGACATCCCGGAATGCGGGCTGGTGGCGATCCTGGACGCCGACAAGGAAGGCTTTCTGCGCTCTCAGACCTCGCTGATCCAGACCATCGGCCGGGCCGCGCGCAACGTCGACGGCCGGGTCGTCCTCTATGCCGACCATATGACCGACTCGCTCAGCAACGCGCTGGCGGAGACCGAGCGCCGGCGCACGCGCCAGCAGGCCTACAACGCCGCCAACGGCATCACGCCGGAGAGCGTGCGCAAGGCGATCAACGACATACTGGAGAGCGTCTACGGCGGCGACCACGTCACCGTCGAGACTGGCGACGAGGCGACGCCCCACCTCATCGGGCACAACCTGGAGGCCCACCTCAAGGACCTGGAGGCGCGCATGAAGGCGGCAGCGGGCGAGCTGGAGTTCGAGGAAGCGGCCCGGCTGCGCGACGAGATTCGCCGGCTCAACGACCAGGATCTGGGGCTCAAGGGCGCCCGGCGGAGCGACGGCAAGGGAGGAAGCCACGGGCGGAGCAGCAAGGGCGCGCCCGGCACCTCGGCCCGCAAGCGGGGCAAGAAGAAGTCGCCGCGCCGCCGCAGCGCATTTGGCTGAGGCGAGGCGCAGCGCCCGGCTCATGGTCGCACTCTCGGTTCTCGATCTTTCGCCGATTCCGGAAGGCGCAACTGCGGCGCAGGCCTTCTGCAACACGGTGGACCTCGCACGCCACGTCGAGCGCCTGGGCTTCCGCCGCTACTGGCTGGCCGAGCACCACAACATGGCCGGGATCGGCAGCGCTGCGACGGCGGTGCTGATCGGTCACGTCGCGGGCGCCACCGAAACCATCCGCGTCGGCGCCGGCGGCATCATGCTGCCCAACCACGCGCCGCTGGTGATCGCAGAGCAGTTCGGCACCCTGGAATCGCTCTATCCGGGGCGGATCGACCTCGGCATCGGGCGCGCACCGGGGACGGATCAGATGACGTCACACGCGCTCAGGCGCACCCTCACCGGCGACGTCAACGACTTTCCGCGCGATGTGGTGGAGCTGCAGAGCTACTTCCAGCCGTCAGAGCCGGGGCGGCGGGTGCGCGCGGTCCCGGGCGCGGGCCTCAACGTGCCGATCTGGATCCTGGGCTCCAGCCTCTTCGGCGCGCAGCTGGCGGCTGCGCTCGGGCTGCCTTACGCCTTCGCGTCGCACTTCGCGCCCGCCGCGCTGATGCAGGCGATCGAGGTCTATCGCGAGCAGTTCCGCCCCTCGGAACAGTGCGACGCGCCATACGCAATGGCTGGATTCAATGTTTTCGCCGCAGATAGCGACGAGGAGGCCGCATACGTGCGCAGCTCGGCCCAGCAATCGGTGCTCAACCTGCACCGGGGCGTGCCCGGCCCCCTGCCCCGCCCTGTACGAGGCTTCGAGGACGGCCTGGATGCGCAGGAGCGGTCCATCCTGAAGCGCTGGTTCACTTGCTCGGCCTCGGGCACGCCGGATCTGGTGGCGGATCGCCTCGCGACGTTCGCAGAGCACACGGGCGTCGACGAGATCATGGTGACGTCCAACATCCACGATCACGCGGCCCGGCTGCGCTCCTACGAGATCAGCGCCGAGGTGGGCACGGGACTGACTTAGAGCGCGGCCGCGAGCTCGTGCCCTTCGGCCGTGAGTCGCCGGCCGAGCGCGGCGATGTGGGCGGGTCCGATCTCGCAACACCCGCCGACGACGGCAGCGCCCGCCGCGACCCAGCCCAGGGCGTGACCCGCGTAGGCCGCAGGACCCAGATCGTCGCGCGCTTCCAGCACGTCGACGGTGCCGCCGGGCTTCAGCGCGCCGATGGAGACGAAGCCGTTGGCGTAGCCGCCGAACGGCACGCCGATGCCGGCCAGCAGGGGCATGGCGGTGGCGACCGCTTCGGGGCTCGAGCAGTTGATCAGCACCGCGTCTGCGCCCGCGTCCACGGCGGCCTGGGCGCCCTGGACGACCCCTTCGCCCGAGCGCAGCAGGCTGCCGTCGGCATCGTTGACGGAGAGCGCGGTCCAGACCGGCTTGCCGCTCTCGTGCGCCGCCACGGTCGCCGCGCGCGCCTCCGCCGCCGACAGCATTGTCTCGCACAGGAACAGGTCCACGCGCTTCGCCTGCGCCGCGACGATCCTGCGGTAGTCCGCGAGGCATTCGTCTTCCGCAGGTGTCAGGTCGGGCCGGTAGCTGCCGACCAGCGGCGGCAGGCAGCCGGCAATCCTGACCGCCTGCCCGCTCTTCTCACGCGCGGCCTCTGCGGCGTTGAGCGCGGCGTTGTGCAGCGCGTCGAACAGGGGGGCGATGCCTTCTCGTTCGAGCCTCGGCGGCGTTGCGGTGTAGGTGTTCACCGTGACGATGCGCGCGCCGGCCTCGATGAAGTCGAGATGCACGGCCTCCACCAGCGCCGGCTCGTCCATCATCACCTGAACGGACCAGAGAGGCGCCGCCGGCCGCGCGCTCCGGCGATAGAGCTCCTGCCCCACGCCGCCGTCCAGGAGGACGATGGCCCTGCCGCGCACCGCCGATACTTCCGCCATGATTTTGCTCCGCTCGCAGGTCCAGTGCCCAGGCCGCGCGATGATAGCCACGGGCATCCTGGGGAAACAGACCCCGCACGGCCGGCCCGCCGTTGGCCGCGGTCCCCATCGCGTGCGAGACTCCGCGCCTCGCCATCGGACCCCTTTACACCATCGAGTGAGAGCCATGGATTCGCTCAACACCTGCTTCACCGTGCGCAAGGAGGACTTCGACCGGCCGGTGCTGGTGACCGGCTCCAGCGGCTGCATCGGCAGCTGGGCGCTGGCGATCCTCGTGCGCGCCGGCGTGCCCGCGGTCTCGTTCGACCTCGACTCGAGCCGCCGCCGGCCGGGCCTGCTGATGTCGGAGGAAGAGCTCGGGCGCGTGACCTGGATCGAAGGCGACATCGCCGATGCCGAGGCGGTCGAACGACTGGTGGCGGAGCACGGGATCGGCGCGATCCTCCACCTCGCGGCGCTACAGGTGCCCTTCTGCAAGGCGGACCCGGTCGCCGGAGCACGGGTCAACGTGGTGGGCACGGTGGCCGTGTTCGAGGCCGCCCGGCGCCACGGCCTGCGCCGCCTCGCCTACGCGAGCTCCATCGCCGCCCACGGCGCGCCGGCGGAGAGCGGCTACGCCCCCACCCTCTACGGCGCCTACAAGGCCTGCGACGAGGCCATCGCCCGGACCTACTGGCAGGACTGGCAGGTACCGAGCATCGGGCTCCGCCCCGGTATCGTCTATGGCGTCGGCCGCGACCAGGGCATGACGTCCAAGACCACTGTCGCGATCCTGGCGGCAGCGGCCGGACGCGACTACGAGGTGCCCTTCACCGGCGCCGTCTCATACCTCTACGCGGGCGAGGTGGCGGCGGCGTTCCTCCAGGCCCTCGCGCGGGACGGCGACGGCGCGCCTGCCTTCGACATCAACGGAACCGTCCTCCCGATCGAGGACGGGCTGGAGGCGGTCCGCCGGCTGGCACCGGGCGCGCAGGTGCAAGCCACCGGCGACCCGCTACCCTTCCCCATGGAAGACGAGGACGCGCTGCTCCGCGCTCACATCGGCGACTACGGGGCCATTTCGCTGGAAGACGGCACCGCCGAGACCTTCCGGGCGTTCCAGGTTCTGCTGCAGGACGGGCGCGTGACCGCCGACTTCTGACCCTGCGGAAACGTTCCCGCTCCCGCCCCTGTCACAGGTCGAGGGCGGTCACCCGGTCGGCGTGGGTCTGGATGAAGGCGAGGCGGGATTCGGGCCGACGGCCCATCAGCTCCTCGACGCGGCGCGCCGTGGCGGTGCCGGCGTCCTCGGCGACCTCGACGCGGAGCAGCGTGCGCCGCGCGGGGTCCATGGTGGTCTCCTTGAGCTGGGCGGGCGGCATCTCGCCCAGCCCCTTGAAGCGGCTGATCTCGACCTTGCCGGTGCCGGCGAAGTCGCTTGCGAGCAGCCGGTCGCGGTCGGCATCGTCGCGCGCATAGCGGGTGGTGCCGCCGCGCGCCAGGCGATAGAGCGGCGGCTGCGCCAGGAACAGATTGCCGCCGTCAATCAGCCCCGGCATCTGGCGGTAGAAGAAGGTCATGAGCAGCGCCGCGATGTGGGCGCCGTCCACGTCCGCATCGGTCATGATGACGACCCGCTCGTAGCGGAGCGTGCCCGCATCGAAGCGCGCGCCGGTGCCGCAGCCCAGCGCCTGCACCAGATCGTCGAGCTCCTTGTTGCCGCGCAGCTTGTCGGCGCTGGCGCTCGCGACATTGAGGATCTTGCCCCGTAGCGGCAGCACGGCCTGTGTCTCGCGGTTGCGCGCCTGCTTGGCCGAGCCGCCCGCCGAATCGCCTTCGACCAGGAAGATCTCGGTGCCGTCCGCCGCCTCGCGGGCGCAATCGGCGAGCTTGCCCGGCAGCCGGGTCTTGCGGGCCGCGCGCTTGCGAGCGACCTCGCGGTCCTTCCTGCGCCGGAGCCGCTCCTCGGCACGCTCGACGACGCGCTCCAGCAGCAGGTTGGCGGCAGAAGGATCGGCCGAGAGCCAATGGTCGAAGTGATCGCCGAGGGCGTTCTCCACCAGGCGGCCGGCCTCGGGCGAGGCAAGCCGCTCCTTGGTCTGCCCCTGGAACTGCGGGTCGCGCAGGAACACCGAGAGCAGCGCGCAGGCGCCGCCGGTCACGTCGTCGGCGGTGAGCTGCGCCGCGCGCTTGTTGCCGACGAGCGCGCCGTAGCCCTTGAGCCCGCGCACGAGGGCCGCGCGCATGCCGGCCTCGTGGCTGCCGCCCTGGCTGGTCGGCACCGTGTTGCAGTGGGAGGCGACGAAGCCCTCCTCGTCCTCCGGCCAGGCCAGCGCCCACTCGATCCGCCCGGACTCGCCGTTGAGCGTGCCCTGGCCCGCGAAGGGCTCGGGCGTCAGCGTGTGGCGCTTGCCGAGGGTCGCGCTCAGGTAATCGGCCAGCCCGCCCGGATAGTGCAGGACGGCCGCCTCCGGCACCGCGCTGCCGCCGGCGAGCAACGCCGCGTCGCAGGACCAGCGGATCTCGACCCCGCGGTAGAGGTAGGCGCGGGTCCGCGCCATCTCGAAGAGCGCATGGGGTCCGAAGCGGACGCCGTCGCCGAAGATTTCCGGATCGGGGTGGAAGCGCACGAGCGTGCCGCGCCGGTTGGTGACGGGGCCAGCGTCCTCCAGCGGGCCGGCGGGCAGGCCCCGTGCATAGGACTGCCGCCACAGCCGCCGGTCGCGCGCGACCTCCACCGTCAACGATTCCGAAAGTGCGTTGACCACCGAGAGGCCGACCCCGTGCAGGCCGCCCGAGGTCGCATACACCTTGTCGCCGAACTTCCCGCCCGAGTGCAGCGTGGTCAGGATCACCTGAAGCGCCGAGACGTTCTCGTACTTGGGGTGCGGGTCGACGGGGATGCCCCGGCCGTTGTCCTTGACCGAGGCCGAGCCGTCGTCGTGGAGCGCGATCTCGATCCGGCTCGCGTGGCCGGCGATCGCCTCGTCCATTGCGTTGTCGATGAGCTCGGCCAGCAAGTGGTGCAGCGCCCGCTGATCGGTGCCGCCGACATACATGCCGGGCCGGCGACGCACCGGCTCCAGCCCTTCCAGAATCTCGATGTCGTGGGCGGTGTAGTCGCCGTTGGCGGGCGGCGCGGCCTGGGGCGCCTGCGCCCTCGCCTTGGACCGCCGGCCGGGGGCGCGCGGCGCCTTCTTGGCGGCCTTGCGCGGAGGCTTGCCCTTCTTGGCGGGAGCGCTCTCGTCGAGCCCGGCGAAGAGATCGAGGTTATCGGCCATGGAGCGGTGCAGCGATCGGGTGGTGGCGCCGGAACATACTATAGGGAGCGGCCGGGCGCCTGCCAACGATCCCGCGAGATGTTGTGGCTGGTTGGCGCATTTGTACCACACATAGTTGCTTGCGGGTCGGCTTGCCCAGCCCAATTGTCAAGGGATGCGCCTCTGGAGCCTGCATCCCCGTTACCTCGATGCCAAGGGGCTGGTCGCGCTCTGGCGGGAGGGGCTGCTCGCCCAGGCGGTGCTCAAGCGCGCGACGAAAGGATACCGGCACCATCCCCAGCTGCAGCGCTTCCGCGCGCAGCCGTCGCCGGTCTCCGCCATCGCCGCCTACCTGCGCGCGGTGCATGGGGAGGCAGTGGAGCGGGGCTATCGCTTCGATGCCGGCAGGATCGCGCCCGGCGGCAGGGCACCCCTGATCGCCGTGCCGCAGGGTCAGCTCGATTTCGAGTGGCGCCACCTGATCGCGAAGCTGGAGGCACGTGCGCCCGCATGGCGCGAGGCGCCGGGCACACCCGACCCGCTCGCGCCGCACCCGCTGTTTCGGACGATCCCCGGCGGTATCGCGGACTGGGAACGGCGTTAGCCGAAACCCCCTCACCCGCCGCAGTCCCCGAGTCCCTCTTTCGTCTCGACGAGGATCTGATCCACCACGCGGTGCAGGGCCTCTGCCTCGTCGTCGCCCTCCAGCCGGCGCAGGCGGTAGAGATCGATCTGGCGGTCCGCGCCGGTGCCGTCCCTGATGATGGTGAGCGCGCGGCGCACCTCCGCCTCGCAACCGAGCGCGCGGGCATCGTCCGCAAGCGTCTCCACCAGCGCCGCCGCGTAGTCGTCGATGTCGATCCGCCCGCTGCCGGACGCCCTGTCGCCGAAAAAGGCGAGCACGCCGTAGCGCTGTGCGATCCATCGATCCATGTCGATGAACTCGGTGAGCGGCTCTGGAGGCAGCGTGCCGTTACGGTCGTGCCGCAGGAGCCACCGGATGAGGGAGGCGTAGAGCGCCGCGATGCTCACCGCGTCCTCCAGACGCGTGCACACGTCGCAGATGCGCAGCTCGATGGTGGGGAAGGCGCTGGCCGGGCGAATGTCCCACCAGAGCTCCCTGGCATCGCCGATGTATTCCATGCGCAGATATTCGGCGACGAGGCGTTCGTATTCGGCCCGGGAGTGCAGCGCGCCGGGCAGGCCCGTGCGCGGCAGGTTGCCCATCATGGTCAGGCGGAAGGACTTGAACCCGGTGTCGTGCCCACCGTTGAACGGGGAGGAGGCGGAGAGCGCATGGAGAAACGGCAGGTAGCGCCTGAGCGCGGTCATGATCCGGATGCGCGAGTCTTCGTCGCCGAAGCCCGCATGGATGTGCATGCCGCTGACGAGAGCGCGGCGCACGGTCTCCTGATACGTCGACGCGAACCGCCTGTAGCGCTCGCCGGGCGTGGGCGCCTGCTCCCGCCATGAGGCGAAGGGATGGGTGGAGGCGGCCATGATCCGGGCGCCGTGCGCTTCCGCCGCCTCGACGACGAGACGCCGGGTCTCGCTCAGCGCCTCGCGCACCTCGGCCACCGAGCCGCACACCCGCGTGTTGGTCTCGATCTGGGAGCGCAGGAACTCGTGGACGACCTTGTGCGGCCCGCCTGTCCGTTCGCAGGCCTCGAAGATGCCCTCGTCCGGATCGGCGTCGAGGTCGCGGGATTCAGGATCGACGAGAAAGAACTCCTCCTCGATCCCGAGGGTGATGGCAAGGTCTTGACCGTCAATGGAGTCGGTCATGGTTCACTCCCCGCGCCCGGCCGGCCTGAATTTGTCCCTTGCCACGGCCGCTCATGCCCGTGGCAAGAACTGTTCGCCACAATGTTAGAAGGAGCATGGGTCGATTTGAAAGCGGGTAAATCACGCGCGTTCCGCCGATTGCGCCAATTGTGCCAAGGGCTATCCAATTAGGAAATCGCGATCGGTTCTGTTCTTGCGGCGCAACAAACACCCTCAACTATAATCTGTCGAAATCGTCATAGTTCATGAAATCTGTGCGCTCGTCTCCGTTGTTCACACCGTGCAACGAGACTGTCCAAACGACGGCACGATGGCCGTAGTCTATTCTGTCCGGGAACTTTTGGGCAGTACCGCGTTGAGAGAACGAATCGCATCCACGGCTGAAATTGGCGCCGGTCGCGTAAACGATTTCGTAGGAACCGCTTGGCAGTCCTATCAACGACGCCGTTTGTTTCGCCGCGACAAACAGGGAAACGACTGCGTTGTCGCGTTCGCGTACCAGCTTTACGTAGGCATTGTCTTCCAGTCCGTTCTCGACCGTAAAGGAGCTGATCGTGTGAAGATCGATTTCTCTCCTGACGACGTCGTTATGGTTGGCGCGGTCGCCTGCGCGTTGCTCGCAGTAGGCGAAGCGACCGTCGATCCCGGTGCCACGGTCCAGGAGACCGCCCAGGACCCATCCGGCTGCTGCTTGTCCCGGCGCGGCGGCGGGCCATTCAACCTCGTGCCAAGGTCCCTGCTCCCGGCCGGTAGCAACGAGGTCGCCCCATTGCGCGACGCGGCCGATTTCTTCGGCCGAATGCTCCGGCGCGGCATGAACGCGGGCGACGTTCTCCTTGACGTGAACGCGGCGGCTTTCCCGTTCGGCGCGCGCGTTCATGACCCGCGCAGCGCCCTGCTCCCTGAGGGCAAGACGCTTGACCGACGTCATTTCATCGTCGACCGCAGTCTTGTCCGCCTCACTGAATTTCTTTTCTGAACAGTGCTCCTGGTAGGTTCTGGAGCGCAAGTTGTAGTTTTCGACCTCCCAGATCAATCGTGCATCCAGTTCTTCGATTTCTCCATCCAGTCTGGCGGACTCGAAGATGCACCACCGAAGTTCGCTCCGCGTCAGTTGTTCGTCTGCATCCGGAATCATTTCCTCGAACGCAGCATCCGAATCGCTCGTGCTGGCGAGCACTGAAGTTGCGCCGACAATCGCCAAACACATGGCGACTGCGGCTGCTGAGAAAGTAAGGCTATTGCGAGGAATTGGAAGCGCTACCATGAGTTCCGCCCTCACATAATGAGAGTTGCGAACGATCTCTGATGACAGCGTAATAGAGCGAAGAGAGGAAAGTCGCTCCGCATTTCCATGGTCCCACTATAGGCGAAACGACCGACCGGGTCGAATCGCTGCGCGCGTCGCGTAAGTCGTTGGCGCAGCGTCCGTAATTGGCGCGATGGTCGGGCGTACGCATGCCGTCGCACGCCGGTCGCTGCGTGGGTGGAGTCGCGAACCCCGCAATGGGCTAGTATGGGTGGAGACACGGCCGCCGAGAGGAACCGTTGCAGCACCGGACCGAACTCCGACTCGCCGCAGAAGCGCTCGACCGCATCGACCGGCGCGCGTTGCCCGAGGCCCCATCCGCCATGGCCGTGGACGGCAGGCGCTACACCTGCCGGACGGCGCTCGCGGACGAGATCGAGCAGATCTTCCGCGGCCACCCGCTGCCGGTCGCCTTCGGCTGCGAGGTCGCCCGACCCGGCGACTACGTCACGCTCGACATCGCCGGCGTGCCGGTCATGCTGATTCGCGACGACGAGGGCACGGTGCGCGGGCTGCTGAATACCTGCCGGCACCGCGGTGCCCGTCTGCTGGACGGCGCCGGTCAGGCGGGCAAGCACGTCGTCTGCCCCTACCACAACTGGACCTACGACCGCTGCGGCGTGCTCACGGCGCAGCCGGGGGCAGAGCACTTCCCCGATGTCGCCGTCGGCGAGACCGGCCTGGTGCGCTTCCCCACGGAGGAACGCGACGGCTTCGTCTGGCTGCTGCTCGATCCCGCGGGCACGCTCGATCTCGACGAGGCCCTCGGCGCATTCGGTGCCGAGCTTGCGGCCTTCGGGCTGGCCGACTACCGCCACCGCGGCAGTCACGACTGGACCAAGCGGATGAACTGGAAGCTCGGGGTCGATACCTTCCTCGAGTACTACCACGTGCCCATCCTGCACCGCGCCTCCATCGGCAAGACGCTGTTCGGCACGGTCTTTCTCTACGAGGCCTGCGGCCGGCACGCCCGGCTGGTGGCGCCCCGCCGCAGCATCATGGACCAACAGGACGACGACCCGGCGACGTGGCGCGTGCTGCCGCACGCGACCATCGTCTATCGCCTCTTCCCCAATGCGGTGTTCATCAGCCAGGGGCCGCACGTGGAGCTTGTGCGCTTCTTCCCCGACCCCGAGCGTCCCGACACCACTGCGTGCCGCTTCAGCTTCGCCTCGCCCGCCGACGACCGCTCCAACCGCGACTGGGAGGAGATGATGCGGCTCGCGCTCGGCGTGCTGGACAACGAGGACTTCGCCGTGATGGAAGGCGTGCAGGCGAACCTTGCCGCCGGCATCCAGCGCGAGATCGTGTTCGGACGGAACGAGATCGGGCTGCATAATTTCCATCAGGAGCGCGATGCAGCGCTGAACGGCTGAGGCGGGAGCCTGGAGCACACCATGCCCAAGACCTATCTCTTCACCGTGGGCCCGGAGACGCAGCCTGCGATGACCATCGACCCCGGCGCGGAGGTCGAAGTCACGGTGGACGGCGCCTTCGACGACATCGAGGACATCGCGCAAGTGCCGACGCCGTTCACCCCGGCGTCCGAGGGCCACCCGCTTGCGCCGGTGACCGGGCCGATTGCCGTGCGCGGCGCGCGGCCGGGGGATTCGGTGGCGATCGACCTGCTCTCCATCGAGCCCTTCGGCGAGGGCGCCAATGCGGTGCTGCGCGATTTCGGCGTGCTCAAGGAGGAGTTTACCGAGCCCGCCATCGTCGGCTGCCCGATCCGCGACGGCCAGGCCTGGTTCGGCGACCGCGTGGCGATCCCGCTCGCACCCAACCTCGGCACGCTGTCGACCATGCCGCCGGAGGGCTACCGCCCCTCCCACGCCGGGCCCTATGGCGGCGACTTCGACCAGCGCGACGTGGGCGTCGGCGCACGCGTCCACCTGCCGGTGATGGTCGACGATGCGCTCGTGTTCATGGCCGATCCCCACGCCGCGATCAGCGACGGCATCATCAGCGGCACCGGAGTCGAGTGCTCTGCGCGGGTGCGAGCACGGATCGACCTGAACAAGGCGAGTCCGGTGGAGAGGCCGATCTTCGAGCACAATGGCACGGTGCAGATCGTGGGCTACGGCCCCTCGGTGGAAGCAGCGACCGAGGACGCGTCCGACGCCGCCGTCGGCCTGGTCTCGCGCTGGACCGGCCTCTCGCGGCGCGAGGCGTACATGCTGCTTGGCATCGTGGGCGAGCTCCGCATCGGCACCTCGCCCCGGCCCACCATGGCGGCACGGCTGATCGTCGACAAAGGCGTGCTCGCCTCTGCCGGCTGGGACGGCGCGGTGGTGCCGCAAGCCTGACACCCGCCGCCGCGGCTGCGCGTTCCCCGAGGCGGAGAATTGCGGATACCCCAAGAATTAATTTTGGGGCGGCCTACTCCGGCCCAAAGTGGCCCAAGGTGGCCCAAGGTGGCTCAAGGTGGTCCGAGACGCGCGGCCCAAGGTGGACCAAAGCGGCGGCCGTCTCTCGTTGCGACGCGGACAACGGTGCGGACTGCTTGAACGTCCTTCCGCCCACCGGGACCCGCTCGCTTTCGCGCTGAATGAACGTGCTCTTCATGGCGCGATGTTGGCGCACCCGCCGCGCTCTGTGCACCGCACGATGGTGCGGAGATTCGGACGGAGAGGGGCTCAGGAGAAGAAGTAGGGCGTCAGTCCCTGCTGATTCTCGTCCACGATCAGGCGGCGGCCCGGCGGCGGGAAGGCGCGGGCCGTGCAGTCCGCCCGGTCGCAGAGGCGGCAGTTGATCCCGATGGGCACCGCTCCCGCCGGTGACTCCGGGTCGATGCCTCCCCCATAGACCAGACGGTTCGCGTGTGAGAGCGGACAGCCGATGGCCACCACCAGTTGCTGGCCCGGCAGCGCATGGCCGGCGCCCGGCCGCGAGACCGCGCGGGCGATGGTGAGGAAGCGCGCGCCGTCCGGCATCTCGACGAGGTCGAGGCGGTTCTCCCCCTGAGACCGAAAGGCGCGGTGCAAGCCCCAACGCGGGCAGAGCCCGCCGAAGCGGGCGAAGCGGAAGCCGCCGGCGTCGAAGCGGCGCAGCACGTTGCCCGCGCAATCGAGGTGGACGAGGAAGAACGGCACGCCCTTGGCCCCCGGCCGCTGCAGGGTGACGAGCCGCTGGCAGACGTGCTCGAACGACGCACCGAAGCGGCGGCCGAGGAGATCGATGTCGTAATGGAGCGCCTCCGCAGCCTCGTGGAAGCGCTCGTAGGGCATGACGCAGGCAGCGGCGAAATAGCTCGCGAGCTCGATGGCCAGGAGGTGGTGCGCCTCCCCCTGAAGATCCGCGTCGCCGGCGATATCGTCGAGCAGCTCGCGCCAGCCGAGCAGCGCCGCCTGAAAGGCGAGCTGGAACGTGCGTTCCTCGGGCGCTAAAGCATCGGAGAGCAGCACACGCCGGCCGTGGCGGTCGTAGCGACGGACCAGGTCGTGCATGACGTGCGCGGGCACGATGCGGACCTTGAGGCCCTGCACATCCGTGAGGACGGCGCGCAGCCCGGCATAGAGGCCGTCGGCATCGAGACTTTCGTCGGCCCAGAGCTGTTCGGCCGCCTCTTCCAGCTCGGGGAAATAGCCGGAGCGGGCCTGGATGAAATCGTGCACCGCGTCGCTCGGGTTTCCGGCCGCCCCCGCCAACGGCGCCGGCGGGTCGTCCGCCGCAGCCTGGCCGAGCCCTTCCGCAACGTTCGTTGTGTTTTCCAGGAGGTCGCGGTAGGCGCGGAACAGATGAATGACGGCATCGCCCAGCGCCGGGCTCGCCTGGGCCGCGTCGCGGATGTCCTGATCGCTGACTTGGCTTCGCGCGAACAGCGGATCGCCGAAGACCTCCCGCAATTGGGCGGTGACACGGCCCTCGTCGTCCTCTGCGAAGCGCTGCAGGTCGATATCGAAGGCCTGACCCAGCTTGAGCAGGAAGGGAACCGTCACCGGGCGCTGGCTGCGCTCGATCAGGTTCAGATAGCTCGTGGAGATGCCAAGCTGGGCTGCCATGCGCGCCTGGGTCAGCCCGCGCTCCCGGCGGAGCCGGCGTACCCTCTGGCCTGCCATGACCTTGCCTTGCATGGTCATCTCCGTATTGTAGCGGCGGCCGCGCCCCGTGCGCGGCCGCGCAATTTTACCAAATTCACAGTACTACAATAATTCACATACTAAATGTGAATGAAATACACGTTTTTTTCCAACATGTTATGGACATTTTCACCCCATCGCGCGACATTCATGTCGTATTGCGATGCAAAACGCAAGGAGCAGCACGCAATGCCGCAGAGCCGTAGGAAGGACGCCGAGGCGCCCGAGGGGACCGGAATCGAGATCAACGGGCCTGCCGTCCCCGGCCTTGCCGAAATTCTGACCGACGAGGCCTGCGCCTTCGTCGCCATGCTGGAACGCCGCTTCGGCGACGAGCGGCGGCGCCTGCTCGAGGCCCGCGCGGCCTTCCAGGCCCGTATCGATGCCGGCAAGGATCCGGCCTTCCGACCCGAGACCAAGTCGATCCGCGAGGGCGACTGGACCATCGCGGGCACGCCGGCCGACCTCACAGACCGGCGGGTGGAGATCACCGGCCCGGTCGATCGCAAGATGATCATCAACGCGCTGAACTGCGGCGCCTCCTGCTTCATGGCCGACTTCGAGGATGCTGCCTCGCCCACCTGGGAGGCGATGATTGCCGGCCAGGTCAACCTGCGCGATGCGGCGCGCCGCACCATCGCCATGACCGACCCCAACAGCGGCAAGTCGTATGCGCTGGGGGACGAGCTCGCCACCCTCATCGTCCGCCCGCGCGGCTGGCATCTTGAGGAGGCGCACCTCCTGGTCGACGGCCGTCCGGTGTCCGCGAGCCTGTTCGATTTCGCGCTCTACTTCTTCCACAACGCGGCAGAGCTCGGCGCCAACGGCTCCGGCCCCTACTTCTACCTGCCCAAGATGGAGCATTACGAAGAGGCGGCGCTCTGGAACGACGTGTTTGTCGAAGCGCAGGAGGAGCTCGGGCTCCCCGTCGGCACGATCAAGGCCACGGTGCTGATCGAGACCATCACCGCAGCCTTCGAGATGGACGAGATCCTGCACGCGCTGAAGGACCACATCGTCGGCCTCAATTGCGGGCGCTGGGACTACATCTTCAGCGTCATCAAGACCTTCCGAAACCGTCCCGACTGGGTGCTGCCGGACCGCGGCCTCGTCACCATGACGCAGCCCTTCATGCGCTCCTACAGCCGGCTCCTGATCAAGACCTGTCACCGGCGCGGCGCGCACGCGATGGGCGGCATGGCGGCGCAGATTCCCATCAAGGGCGACGATGCCGCGAACGAGCAGGCGTTCGGCAAGGTCCGTGCGGACAAGGAGCGAGAGGCCAGCGACGGCCACGACGGCACCTGGGTCGCCCATCCGGGGCTGGTGCCCATCGCCCGCGAGATCTTCGACCGGTCGATGCCGGAGGCCAATCAGGTTTCGCGTCAGCTCGGCAACGTGACCGTGACCGAGGCCGATCTTCTCGCGGTCCCCGAAGGCGAGCTCACCGAAGAGGGGCTGCGCAACAACATCCGCGTCGCCATCCAGTACATCGAGGCATGGCTCGCGGGCCGCGGCGCCGTGCCGCTCTACAACCTGATGGAAGACGCGGCCACCGCCGAAATCAGCCGTGCCCAGCTCTGGCAATGCCTGCAGCACGGCGCGCGCCTGGCCGATGGCCGCACGGTCGACTGGGCGCTGGTGGACCAGATGGTCGCGCAAGAGGTCGCGACCCTCAGGGACACCCTCGGCGAGGACCGCTACGAGGGGGGCCATTTCGACGATGCAGTCGCCCTCTTCACCCAGGTCGCGACGGGCAACGGCTTCCCCGATTTCCTGACGCTGCCCGCGTACAAGGTCTTGAACACCATCCATGACGGCGAGAGCGCCGATTGAGGAGAATGAGATGAATACCGGATCGATGGAGTCCCTGATCAACGACGCCCCTGACGGACGCTTCGCAGGCATTCGCCGCGACTACGGCGTCGATCAGGTGGTAGCGCTGCGCGGGACGCTGCCGGTCCGATACTCGCTCGCCGAGCACGCCGCCAACCGGCTCTGGCACCTGCTCGCCACCGAGGACTACGTCCACGCGCTCGGCGCAATGACCGGCGGCCAGGCGGTGCAGATGGTGCGCGCGGGCCTCAAGGCGATCTACCTCTCGGGCTGGCAGGTGGCGGCGGACGCCAACGGCGCCGGGCAGACCTATCCCGACCAGAGCCTCTATCCGGCCGACAGCGGACCTGCGCTCGCCAAGCGCATCAACCGTGCGCTGCAACGCGCCGACCAGATCGACAGCGTCGACGGCTTCGGCACCACGGACTGGTACGCACCCATCGTGGCGGATGCCGAGGCCGGCTTCGGCGGGCCGCTCAACGCCTTCGAGCTCGCCAGGGCCTACATCGAGGCCGGAGTGGGCGGCATTCACTACGAGGACCAGCTCGCGTCCGAGAAAAAGTGCGGCCACATGGGCGGCAAGGTGCTGATCCCGACCCAGGCGCACATCCGCAACCTGAGCGCGGCGCGGCTCGCGGCCGACGTCTGCGGCACGGCGACCGTAATCGTCGCGCGCACGGATGCCGACAGCGCCAAGCTCATCACCAGCGACATCGACGAGCGCGACCGCCCGTTCATCACCGGGGAACGCACGCCGGAAGGATTCCACCGCCTGCGCGACGGCGAGGGCATGGCCCGCTGCATCGCCCGCGGCCTCGCCTTCGCGCCCTATGCCGACCTGCTCTGGATGGAGACCTCGACCCCCGATCTCGCCCAGGCGCGGACCTTCGCCGAGGCCATCCATCGCCACTTCCCGGGCAAGATGCTCGCCTACAACTGCTCGCCCTCGTTCAACTGGCGGAGCAATATCGACGAGCGCACGATCGCCCGCTTCCAGCGCGAGCTCGGCGCCATGGGCTACAAGTTCCAGTTCGTCACGCTCGCGGGCTTCCACAGCCTGAACCACGGCATGTTCGAGCTGGCCCGGGGCTACCGCGACCGCGGCATGACCGCTTATTCAGTGCTGCAGGAGGCGGAGTTCGCGTCCGAGGCCGCGGGCTACACGGCGACCCGGCACCAGCACGAGGTGGGTGCGGCCTATTTCGACGCCGTGAGCATGGCGATTTCAGGCGGGTCGGCTTCAACCGCCGCGATGGCGGGCTCCACCGAGACGGATCAATTTACGCACGAGGTCGCGAGCGCGGCCGCCTAGAGCAATATCCAACCACACCGGATCGCCTTGACTGGAATGACACCCACCTCCCCCTGTCCCCCTCCCCCCGGAGGGCGGAGGGGGAACGCAGACGGCGCCGACCTTCTCTCCCTCTCCTCCCCCGTGGGGAGGAGAGGGTCGGGGTGAGGAGGGGTTTTCCCGGGCCATGCTGCGCATCGTGCTCGCGGACAATCTGGAGGTGCTGCAGACGCTCGACGACGGCAGCATCGACCTGATCTATATCGACCCGCCCTTCAACACCGGGCGCAGCCAGACGCGGGTTGCGCTCAGGACGGAGCAGGACGTGGCGGGCGACAGGACCGGCTTCCAGGGCCAGCGCTACCGGACCACCGTGCTGGGCGCCACCGGCTACGGCGATCGCTTCGACGACTATTTGGCCTTCCTGGAGCCGCGCCTGGCCGAGGCCCACCGGGTGCTGGCGGACACGGGCTCGCTCTTCTTCCACATCGACTGCCGCGAGGCGCATTACTGCAAGGTGCTGCTGGACGGCATCTTCGGGCGCGAGAGCTTCATCAACGAGATCATCTGGGCCTACGACTACGGCGGGAGGCCCAAGCGGCGCTGGCCCGCCAAGCACGACACCATCCTCTGGTACGCGAAGGACCCGGCGCACTACACCTTCAACTTCGACGAGATTGACCGCATCCCCTACATGGCGCCGGCGCTGGTGGGGGCAGAGAAGGCCGCGAGAGGCAAGACTCCGACGGACGTCTGGTGGCATACCATCGTTCCCACAAACTCGAAGGAGAAGACGGGCTACGCCACCCAGAAACCGCTCGGGCTGCTGGAGCGCATCGTCAAGGTGCACTCGTCGCCGGGCGACAGGCTGATGGATTTCTTCGCAGGCTCCGGCACCTTCGGCGAGGCCGCCGCCAAGCACGGCCGCTCGTGCCTCCTGGTGGACGACAACCCCGAGGCGGTGCAAATCATGTCCAAACGGCTTACTCGATACTCGCCCCAGTTCGAGGGACTTGAACTGGAACTCGACGAGACTACTGAACTTCAGGGCCAGCTACCCTTTGGAGATATTCGTGAATAGGCCAAGGAATATCGCAGACCCGGACTTTACTCATCTAACCGATTTCGCCTCTGAGCTCGGAGCACAATACAGAGCCCGTATGGCTGATTGGCAAGGGAGCCCGTTTGAATGGATTACCACTTGTCCGACTGCGCGACGGGGCGCGGTAGGCAAACAACTAATCTCTAATCTATTGGAAAACCGGGGATTGTTGGTCAGACCCTGTCGCGGGCGGGGAGCAGATCGAATTGTGAATTCAAAACGTATAGCGATGAAATTCTCGATGATATGGGAGACAGAGCGCTACGTCTTTCAACAAATTAGAGATCAAAATTATGACTTAATGTTTTGTTTGGGTGTTTGCCCTGATGAAGCTCATTCGTGGGTATTCACGAAGGATTTCCTGCTCGAGAATCAGGACAGACTCGAGGGATTCAGGTTCCAGCATCGCGGAAGGCAAGGCGTCGATACAGCATGGATTCACGTCGATCCGGCGGACCCGCATCCGTGGCTCGAACCGCATGGTGGAACTCTGCGAAATGCACTTGACACATTGACCGGGTTGCTCGCCGAATAAATCTTAGTGTCTATGCTGGAAGCACAGTATTGCCTAAATGCTCAGGCCAATTTACTCATGGACCTGACAAGTGGGTCTTGCTATGTACGCGCGTTCCCTCACCCAACTCCCCGATGCCGGCAATCTGCATCGGAGCGCGGTCGGGGAACTCGACGACCAGCTTCAGCGTGCCGCCCATACCTTCGATGTAGCCGCGCAGCGTCGAGATCAGGAGGTCGCTGCGCTTTTCCATCTGGGCGACGGAGGCCTGGCGAATGTTCAGCGCCCTGGCGATCTCGACCTGGGTGAGTTCCCTTGCCTTGCGGAGTTCCTGAAGGGTCTTGTACTCCGCGTGCAGGCGGTCGGTCTCGGCGTCGATTCGCGCTCGCCGCTCCGGCGGCAGGCCCTTCATCTTGTCCCTGAGGGTGGTGGCCATCGGTCTATCCTTTCATCGCCGCGAGATGGCGGTCGAAGCGCTTGTCGGCCGTGGCGATGAGCCGTTTGTAGAACCGCCTCTCATTGGTCCCCGCTTTATCGCCTGCAACCAGCAGGACGGCCTTGCGCTCCGGATCGAAGGCGAATGCGATACGCCAGACGCCGTCTGCGGCGTTGCATCGCAGCTCCTTCATGTTCGCGTGCTTCGACCCCACGAGTGTGTCCGCGTACGGTCGCCCCAGTTGCGGTCCCTCGCGCTCCAAGAACTGTGCGCGGGCCAGGATGGCGTCCTGTACGGCTTCGGGGTACGCATCGAACTCGACCTCGAAGGCCTCAAAGAACGTGACGATCCAGTTGATGCCAGGACTCATAACAACATATAGGACAAAAGCTATATAGTGTTCAAGCTATATTTACCGTGTGTCTCCGCCGTCTCAGCTCGGTCACGCGTCGCGCAACCGCTCCCTTCTACCACGTCTCACCCGCGTCGTGTTCCGGCCCCGTCACGGCGTGTTGAGACACCAAGCGGGAGAGCCGGCGTGAGCGAGATCCCCCGTCTGCTTTCTCCCGGCTCTCCGGACCATGGTGCGGTGCACAGAGCGCGGCGGGTGCGCCATCATCGTGCCATGCGATGAACGGGCAGCAAGGAGGTCAACACCCAAGCAGACAACGAATACGGGTCACCTCGGCACGAGTGACTGGCGCTTTCGGCGGGCGTCCTCGTCCCTGCCGCTACCGACCCTCAGCGGCTTGCGCAGCGGAATCCCGGAGTGTCCCCGCGTATCTCGCTTCTCTTTGCTGGCCGCCCGTGCCCCTGCGGGCGGGCGTGACGTTGACCGGCCGGGGCCGGCTGGTCATAACTCCGGGCGCGGGCGGCCGTTGCGCCCGAAGCCGTGAAAGGGAAGGGGCGCCATGATCGATCTCTATTACTGGCCGACGCCGAACGGGTGGAAGCTCACCATCCTCTTCGAGGAGCTCGGCATCCCGTACAACGTGATTCCGGTGGACATCAACAAGGGCGAGCAGTTCGAGCCGGACTTCCTGGCCATCGCCCCCAACAACCGGATGCCGGCGGTGGTCGATCCGGACGGCGCGGACGGCAAGCCGCTCACGCTCTTCGAATCCGGCGCGATCATGCTGCACTACGCCGACAAGCACGGCCGCTTCATTCCCGCCGACGAGCGCGGCCGGGCCGAGGTGCTGCAGTGGCTCTTCTTCCAGATGGGCAACGTCGGCCCGATGCTCGGCCAGTGCCACCACTTCCGCAACTACGCGCCGGAGCAGCTGCCCTACGCGGTGGAGCGCTACACCAACGAGGCGAGCCGGCTCTACCGAGTGGTGAACAAGCGCCTCGCGGACCGCGAGTGGGTCGCGGGCGACTATTCCATCGCGGACATGGCGATCTTCCCGTGGATGCGGCTCTGGTACAACCAGGGGCAGGAGATCGAGAACTATCCCCACCTCGAAGCCTGGCTGGAGCGCAACAAGGAGCGCCCGGCGGTGCGGCGCGGCCTCGACGTGATGGCCGACCAGATCCGCAAGAAGCCCGTGTTCACCGAGGAAGAGCGCTCGATCATGTTCGGCGCCAAGCAGTTCGAAGCCCGCTAGGGGGAAACGCGATGATCGATCTCTACACCTTCGGCACGCCCAACGGCGTCAAGGTCTCGATCATGCTCGAGGAGGTCGGGCTCCCCTATCGGGCGCACAGGGTCAATATCCTGGAAGACGAGCAGTTCGACCCCGAGTTCCTCAAGATCAGCCCCAACAACAAGATCCCGGCGATCGTCGACTCCGACGGGCCGGACGGCGAGCCCATCTCGCTCTTCGAATCCGGCGCGATCCTGCTCTACCTCGCGGACAAGACCGGCCAGCTGATGCCGGCGGATGCGCGCGGGCGCTGGCGGGTGATGGAGTGGCTGATGTTCCAGATGGGGGGCGTCGGCCCGATGTTCGGCCAGGCCAACCACTTCCGGCGCTTCGCCAAGGTGGAGGTGCCCTACGCCATCGAGCGCTACACCACCGAGGCGCACCGGCTCTACGGCGTGATGGACCGGAGGCTCACAGACCACGACTTCCTCGCGGGCGATTACTCCATCGCCGACATCGCTTGCGTCGGCTGGGTCGGGCGCTGGGAGTGGCACGGCATCGACTGGGCCGACTACCCGAACCTGCACCGCTGGTTCGAGACTATCGGCGCGAGGCCGGCGGTGCAGCGGGGGCTCAAGGTCCCGCAGTAGGGGCCGGGGATGGCCGATCCGATCGCTCATCCGGCGGTGCGCCGGGTGCAGGCGGCGCTCGCCGAGGCCGGGTCGGAGGCGCAGGTGATCGCGCTCGCCAGCACCGCGCGGAGCGCCGAGGACGCGGCCGCCAGCATCGGCACGCCCTTGGGCAGCAT
Organism: Alphaproteobacteria bacterium; assembly: GCA_022820945.1. Classification (GTDB taxonomy): domain Bacteria; phylum Pseudomonadota; class Alphaproteobacteria; order UBA828; family UBA828; genus WTGU01. Next base: position 29,614 of record JAJEEP010000166.1, read on the forward strand.
CGTGAAGTCGCTGGTCTTCACCGCGGGCGGTGCGCCGGTGATGGCGCTGGTCGCGGGCGATAGGCGCTGCGACCAGAAGGCGCTGGGGCGGGCGCTCGGGCGCGATGGGAAGGTGCGCCGCGCCGATGCAGACGCCGTGCGTGCCGCCACGGGCTTCTCGATCGGCGGGGTCGCGCCGGTGGCGCACGAGACGCCGCTTCCGATCGCGATCGACGCGAGCCTCGGGCGCTTCGAGACCGTCTACGCCGCCGCCGGCCACCCGCACTGCGTCTTCGCGACGACGCTGGGTGAGCTGGAACGCCTCACCGGCGGCACGGTCGCGGCGGAGATCGCCGTATCACAATAGAGTTTTCGGCAAGTCAATCTTCCGGCGGGTTTCGCATCAGGAGGGCAAGGGCGGCGGCCTCGTGCCCCAAGCCGTCGCTCTCGACATGCCCAGCGGCCCGCAGGCGAACACTGTCTTCCTTGTTCTGATTGAGCTTCCAGGTGCCGTCCACGCTCTCCACGGAGAGTTCCACCGGCATGATCGAGCACATCAGCGTGCCAAGCTGGTCGGGCGATACCTTGGCCGGTGTCCATGGGGGCTTGGGCCGAAGCTCGTTCTCGAACCGGGCCGACAACGCATCCAGGTGGGCACGAAGCGCTTCATCCGGACGGCGCCGGAGCGTGCCGCGGATGTGCACGGCCACGTAGTTCCACGTCGGAACCTGATCCACCGTATCGGTGCCGTACCAGTCCGGCGAGACGTAGCTGTCCGGCCCGCTGACCGCCAGCACGGCTGCGCATTCCTTCTCACGCAATTGCCGCGCGATCGGATTCCCACGAACGAGATGGGCATGAACCACCCCGCCGTCTTCGGCCAGGATGAAAGGAATGTGGCTGACGAGCGGGCCGGCGCCGTCAATGGCCAGGACGCCGAACCCCCGTCGCGCGGCAAAGCTCAGGTTCCGGTCGCGGGAGACTCGCCGGAAGGCGGGATTGCTGTGCACCGAACCAGGGTTCCTGTTGCCTCAAGATCGCCTGCGCGCGGAATGCGGTGCGTTTGAGGGCATGTCACCGGCTACTCCAGCACCGGCAGGGCCTTCAGGTAATCGAACAGTGCCTTGGCGATGCGTTCGCGCTCGGGCTCGTCGAGACGGGGGGAGAGCGGCGGCATCGTGGTTTCTTCGAGGACCGAGAGCGGCGCCAGGATCAGGCGAATGAACGCGGCCTCGTCGTAGACCTTGGCGAACTCGGCCAGGTTGCCCTCGAACTTTTCGCCGCCGTAGCCGTTCACCATGTGGCAGTTCAGGCAGTGGGTCTTGGCGAGCGCGGCGCCTTCGTGAAAGCGGGGGTCGAGGCCCGCCGGCAGCAGCGCCCGGTCCGAGAGCGAGACCAGGTCGGCCTCGATTATCTGATAGATCCATGTGCCCGGACCCTCCTCGATCAAGGTGGGGTTCCCGATAGTGTCCCAGACCAGGTAGTAGGGTCCGAGCGGCACGTCGGTCTGGTTCTGCAGGAGATTGTCGACCGTGAAGGGCGATCCGTCCCGGTGTCCGAACACCAGGTAGCTGTCCACCGTCAGCAAGCGGTCGATGGCGACGCGCAGGACGTAGCCGTCCGACGCACGGAACTCGACGGTATCGCCCTGTGTGTGCCAGTCCGTCCCGAAGAGGCGCGCCAGAACATCGACGGCCGGGTAGCCCACGTAATCCACGGCGACGTGATCGTCGCCCACGCTCAGATGCAGCTCGTGGACCGTCACCGTCTCGGCCGGGGTACCCATCTGCGCCTGAAGGTCGTCGGCGGTCGGCATCTCCGCCGCGCGAAGGGGGGATACCGCCAGCAGCGCCAGCCCGAGCACGGCCGTCAGCAAGGTGCTCTTTAGGTGCATCGCTTCCTCTCCCTGTCCAGGAAAGCGCCCGCCCCGACGGTGGGCGAGCCGGATCGCATCGTAGGCGTCTCGCGCTCCGTCTCTCAAGCGCAGTAGCGAGTCCTCCGCCCTGCCATCCGGCCTGCGATCTGCTATGTCTCCGGGCGGGACGCGACATCGCCGCAGCGCGCGGCAGGAGGAGGCGATGGCAGCGAAGGCGGCAACCGACGTGCGGCGCAATCGGGGATTCCCCCAGGCGAGCCGGCCCTGGGACGGCCTCAAGGCCGAGATGCTGGCCGCACACGCCGACGACAACCCCTGGTGCCACGAGCGGAGCTTCACCGCCGCCTACTTCGCGGGCGATGACCTGCTGCGCTGCGCGCACGAGGCCTACGACGTCCACCGGGACGAGAACGGCCTCTTCGCCGCGAGCGCCTATCCGAGCCTCGCCGCCTGCGAGCGCGACCTGATCGCGGGCGTGCTCGACCTGCTGCACGCGCCGGAGGGCGCCGGCGGCTCCACCACCGCAGGCGGTACCGAGAGCATCCTCATGGCCATGAAGGCCGCGCGGGACTGGGCGCGGGAGAACCGGCCCGTCGCCGGCGTGCCCGAGGTCGTGGTGCCCAAGACGGCGCATGCTGCCTTCGACAAGGGCGCCGCCTGGCTCGGCATGAAGGTCATCCGGATGGAGCGGAGCGAGGGCTGGCGCGCGGACGTGGCCGGCATGGCCGCCGCAATCACCGAGAACACGGTCATGATCGCGGGCTCCGCGCCTCCCTACCCTTATGGCGAGACCGACCCCATCGAGGAGATCGCGGCGCTCGCGGTCGAGCACGACCTCTGGATGCACTCCGACGGCTGCATCGGCGGCATGATCCTGCCCTTCATGACGATGCTGGGCGAGCCGATCCCGCCGTTCGACTTCGCCGTCCCCGGCGTCACCTCGATGTCGGTGGACATGCACAAGTTCGGCTACGCCCACAAGGGCATCTCGCTCTGCCTGCTGCGCGACAAGGCGCTGGAGCGCTACCACCGCACCACCTTCGACGGCTGGCCCGCCGGCACCTACTCCACGCCCACCATCACCGGCACCCGCTCGGGCGGCGCGGTTGCCAGCGCCTGGGCGGTGATGACCCATTTGGGGGAGGAGGGCTACCTCCGCATCTACGAGGCGCAGCGGCGCATCCGTGAGCGGCTGGTGGAGGGGATCGGCGCCATCGAAGGGCTCGTGGTGCTGGGCCGTCCGCACGCACTGCACGTCACCCTCTACGCGGACGGCTTCGATATCTTCGCAGTGGAGGAAGGGACGGCGGCGCGCGGCTGGCGCTCGATCCGCATGCGCGAGCCGGATTCGATCCTGCTCTGGCTCAACATGAAGCACGCGGCGAGCGTCGACGACTATCTCTCGGACCTTGCCGAGGTCGCGGACGAAGTACGGCGCGGCGGCCTCACCGCGGCGATGCGCGGCGCTTCCAACTATGCGACCTGACAACGGACGACAGCGGGGCCGGCCGTGAGCCGCACCGTCGACTGCAACTTCGACGGCGGCAACATCCGCTGCCTCGCCCTGCCCAAGACCGGCCCGATCAGGCTCGAGATCGTGCCCGATGAGGGCGGCGCGTTCTTCCAGTGGTTCTACTTCCGCTTGCGCGGCGCCGCGGGTGAGGACTGCGTGCTCCGGATCGAGAACGCCGGCGGCGCCACCTACCCCGAGGGTTGGAGGGGCTATCGGGCCGTCGCGTCGGAGGACGGCGAGGACTGGCTGCGGGTTGCGACCGAATACGACGGCACGGTGCTGACCATCCGCCATCGCCCGGCCGGCGACGAGGTACGCTTCGCCTACTTCGCGCCCTACCCGATGGCCCGTCACGCGTCGCTTATCGCACGTGTCGGGCGCTCGCCCCTGGCCGCCCTGCGCCGGCTCGGCACCACCCTCGACGGCGCGCCGCTCGATCTGCTGGAGATCGGCGGGGCACGGGAGCGGACCTGCTGGATCGTCGGACGCCAGCATCCCGGCGAGACCATGGCCGAATGGTGGATGGAGGGCTTTCTGGACGGGCTGCTGGACCCCTTCGATGCTGCCGCCCGGACGCTGCTGGAGAAGGCGCGTTTCCACGTGGTGCCCAACATGAACCCCGACGGCAGCAGCCGCGGCCATCTCAGGACCAACGCGGCGGGGGTCAACCTCAACCGTGCCTGGGCCGAACCCAGCATGAAGACGAGTCCAGAGGTCTTCGTCGTCGGTGCCGAAATGGCGCGCACCGGCGTCGACTTCTGCCTCGACGTCCACGGGGACGAGGCGCTGCCCTACGCCTTCATCGCCGGGCCCGAGGGCATCCCGTCCTACACGCACGCGCTGGCGCAGAAGCAGGCGCGCTTCCAGGCCGCGCTCGCGGCGGCCAACCCGGACTTCCAGACCGAGCACGGCTATCCACCCACGCCGCCCGGCAAGGCCAATCTCGGCATCTGCGCCAACTACGTGGCGGAGACCTACGGCTGCCTCGCCATGACCCTGGAACAACCCTTCAAGGACGCGGCCAACGCGCCCGATCCCCGCCACGGCTGGTCGCCGGCGCACTGCCGCAGGCTGGGCCACGGTTGCGTCGAGGCGCTTGCCGCCGTCATCGACGAGCTGGGTTGAGCAGGCCGGATCACTCGCGGGCGGGCTGTAGCTCTTCCGTGGCGAAGCCTGCGCTGGGCTTCACGTCAGGCAGGCGCAGGTAGGCGAGGCAGGCCACCGCCACCAGGGCTGCGAGGAAGGCGAAGAACGCCTGGTAGGCCATGGCCGGCGCCGCGCCGTCTGTCGCGGGAAAGGCGCCGACGATAACGCCGCTCACGCTCTGCAGCACCGCCGGCCCGCCCATGAAGGCGATGGCCATGAGCGCCATGCCGCGCCCGGCGAGCCGGTCGGGGAGAAGCGAGCGCGCATGGCCCGCGAGGATGATGTTGTACGACCCGCAGGCACCCACGAGAGCGAGGAGGAGGATCACCGCCCAGGTGGGCAGGGCCGGCAGTGCGGCAAGCGCGCCCAAGGCCGCGACGACGGCGGCGGCAAGGACGAGGATGAGCCACTTGCGCATGTCCAGCCGGCGCTCCAGAGGGCCAAGCACGAGGTTCGCCACGATCAGCGTGGCCGCCATCACGAGGAGCGCGTTGCCGGCCTCCACCGGCTCCAGCCCGTGCCGGTCCGCGAGAAAGGGCCCGCCCCAGAGGCCGAGGACGGTGATGACCACCGGATAGGATGCAAATCCCATCAGGATGAGCGTGGGGAACCCCGGCGTCGCCAGCGCGGCCCGGACCCCGCGCAGGCTCTCGCGCAGCCCCTCGTGCGGCGCCGCCTCGCCCGCCTCGGCCGACGGGCGGTCGCGGGCCAACGCGTAGATGGCGACGGCGCCCGCGGCGGTCAGCGCCGCCGCGCCCCAGAAGGCGGTGCGCCAGCCGAGGGTCTCGGCGATGGCCGCGAGCGGCGTGGTGGAGAGCAGCCCGCCGGCGCCGCCGATGGCGATCATCCGTCCCATCCAGGTGCTGAACGAGGCGGCGGGCGCCCACTGACCGAAGAGAAAGAGCGAGCCCATCAGCACCACCGAGCAGCCGATGCCGAGCAGCAGGCGGCCCGCGATCAGCATCGCCTCGCCGTCCGCCAAGCCATAGAGGATCGAGCCCGCGATCGCGGCGGTGAGAACCACGGGCGCCGTGCGGCGCGCGCCGAAGCGGTCGAACAGCATGCCGACCGGGATCTGCGCCGCGCCGAAGGAGAGGAAGAACATGCCGGTGAGCAGCCCGAGAGCTTCCGGCGAAAGGCCGAACTCGGCGCTCAGCGTCTTGGCGATGACGGCATTGGAGGCGCGGAAGAACTGACTCAGCACGAACACCGCGCCGAAGCAGACGACGATCGCGACGAGCGGGTGCAGCAGGCCGGGACGCGCGTCGCCGCTTCCCTGCGGGTTGTCAGCCCGTGAGCGCACCGATCCCCCAGCCGGCCAGCGCGCCCAGGATCACCACCGCCCAGGGCGGCACCTTCCAGAACGCGAGCAGCACGAAGGCGGCGAGCCCGAGCGCGAGATCGGCGGTCGTGCGGATGCCGCCGATCCAGATCGGGTCGTAGAAGGCCGCACCCAGCAGCCCCACCACCGCCGCGTTGACGCCGAGCATCGCGCGCTCCGCCAGCGCGATACGCCGCAGCCGCTCCCAGAAGGGGAGCGCGCCCACCACCAGCAGGAACGACGGCAGGAAGACCGCGGCGAGGCAGAGCAGCCCGCCCAGCACGCCGCCCGGCCCGATGCCCGCGACGGCACCGAGATAGGCGGCGAAGGTGAAGAGCGGCCCCGGTACCGCCTGGGCCGCGCCGTAGCCCGCGATGAAGGTCTCGTTCGCGACCCAGCCGGGCGGCACCACCTCCGCCTGCAGCAGCGGCAGCAGCACGTGGCCGCCGCCGAAGACCAGCGAGGCGGAGCGGTAGAAGCCGTCCACCAGCCGGAGCGCCTCCGCCGGCCAGGCGGCGGCGAGAATAGGCAGCGCAATCAGCAGCACGAGGAAGAGCGCGAGCAGCAGCACCGCAAGCCGACGATCAACGGCGATGCCGAGGGAGGCGTCACGGTCGCCGGCAGCCGGGCGCAGGACAGCCAAGCCGGCGAGCGCGCCTGCGGCGATGATCGCGACGTGCGTTACCACCGAGGGCGCCAGCACCGCGGCGATGGCAGCCAGCACCGCCACCGTGGCGCGCGGCGCGTCAGGGCAAAGGGTGCGCGCCATGCCCCAGACGGCCTGCGCCACCACTGCGGCAGCGACCACCTTCAGCCCCTGCAGGGCGCCGGCGGGTATCGCCTCCTCATAGGCGGCGACGCCGTAGCCGAAGGCCACCATGAGCACCGCCGAGGGCAGGGTGAAGCCGACCCACGCGGCGGCAGCGCCGGGGAGCCCCGCCTTCGCGAGCCCGATGCCGATCCCCACCTGGCTGGAGGTCGGCCCCGGCAGCATCTGGCAGAGCGCGACGAGATCGGCGTAGGCGCGGTCTTCGATCCAGCGCCGGCGCGCGACGAAGGCCTCGCGGAAGTAGCCGATATGGGCGACAGGCCCGCCGAACGAGGTCAGCCCCAGCAGGAGAAAGGCCACAAAAACGCGCGCCGCCGGCTCGCGCGCCGCGCCGCTCCCGCCGCCTCTGCCGCCCCTGCCCTCGCTCATGGAAACCGGAAATACGCCATTTCGCTGGTGCTGACACGTCAAGCCGCCGCTCCGAGCCGGACGCGCTCTCAAACTTTGCCGGGCCGGATGATACGCTCCGCGCGACGGACGACACGGCGGCGGAAAGGCAGGCCATGACGAGAGACTATGCCGGTGCGATGCCCTTCGAGGCGGCGCACTGGGACCTCGTGCCGGGGCGGACGGCGCTCGTCGTCATCGACGCGCAGAACGACTTTCTGCACGCGGACGGCTGGTATTCCGCGCAGGGCATCGACATCGGCCACATGCAGCGCTGCATCGGGCCGCTGAAGGCGCTGCTTGCCGCCGCGCGCGCGAAGGGCATCCCCGTCGTCTGGACCCGCCACGGCATCCGGGGCGCCGAGGACGGCGGGCCGTTCATGCAGCTCCGGCCCTTCCTCAAGGACGGCGGGCTGCGGCGCGAGACCTGGGGCTGGGAGGTGCTGGCAGACCTCGCGCCTGCGCCGGACGACTGGTATGTGGCGAAGACGCGGCTCAGCGCCTTCTACGGCACGGACCTGGAGGTGGTGCTGCGGGGCCTGCGAGCGGAGACGGTGCTGATGACGGGCGTGCTCACCAATCAATGCGTCGCGGCGACCTCGAAGGATGCGATGTTCCGCGATTTCAAGCCCATCGTGATCGAGGAGTGCACGGGGACGACCATGCCTCATCTGCATGAGCCCGCGATCGAGATGATGCGGGTCGGCTGGGCCGAGGTCCGCGACCTGGAGTCCGCACTGAGCGAGATCAGGCAGCTCGCGCCGGCACACGCGGCGGGGGCTTCCTGATGGCTGCCGATCTGCCGCGCTCGGCCCGTGTCGTCATCGTCGGCGGCGGCGTGGTGGGCTGCTCCGTGGCCTATCACCTGGCGCGCGCGGGCGTCTCCGACGTGGTGCTGCTGGAGCGCCGCGAGCTCACCTGCGGCACCACCTGGCATGCCGCCGGCCTCATCGGCCAGCTCCGTCCGTCCAAGCGCATGACCGAGCTCGCCAAGTACACGGCCGAGCTCTACACGGGGCTCGAGGCGGAGACCGGCCAGGCGACCGGCTTCAAGCAGAACGGCTCGATCTCGCTGGCCACGCACGCGGGCCGGATGGAGGAGCTGAAGCGCAGCGCATCGATGGCCAAGGTGTTCGATCTCCGCGTCGACGTGCTCGGCCCGGACGAGATCAAGGAGCGCTACCCGCTGATCAGCGTCGACGACGTGGTGGGCGGGATCTTCATCCCCTCCGACGGCCAGGCCAATCCCATCGACGTGAGCCGCGCGCTCGCCAAGGGCGCGCGGGACGGCGGCGTGCTGGTTCGCGAGAACACGCCCGTCACCGCCATCGCCCACGACGGCGAGCGGATCACCGGCGTGGAGACGCCGGACGGCGCGATTGCGGCGGAGACGGTGGTGCTGTCGGCCGGCATGTGGACCCGCGCGCTTGCGGCCACCGTCGGCGTCCACGTGCCGCTCCACGCCTGCGAGCACTTCTACGTGATGACCGATCCCTTCGAAGGCGTGACGCCGGACCTGCCCGTACTGCGGGATTACGACGGCTGCGCCTACTACAAGGAGGACGCCGGCAAGATCCTGCTCGGCGCCTTCGAGCCGGATGCCAAGCCCTGGGGCATGGACGGCATCCCCGAGGACTTCTGCTTCGACCAGCTGCCCGACGACTGGGACCACTTCGAGCCGGTGCTGATGCACGCGCTGAAGCGCATGCCGGCGCTGGCGGACGCCGGCATCCAGACCTTCTTCTGCGGGCCCGAGAGCTTCACGCCGGACGACCGCTACCACCTGGGCGAGGCGCCGGGGCTCGCCGGCTGCTACGTCGCCGCCGGGTTCAACTCCATCGGCATCCAGTCGGCGGGCGGCGCAGGCAAGGTGCTGGCCGCGTGCATCAAGACCGGCAAGCCGCTCCTCGACATGTGGGACGTGGACATCCGACGCAACCTGCCGTTCCAGACCAACCGGCGCTACCTGCGCGAGCGGGTGAGCGAGACCCTGGGTCTGCTCTACGACGACCACTGGCCCTTCCGCCAATTCACAACCGCGCGGGGGGTGCGCCGCTCGCCCTTCCACGATCGCCTGGCGGCGCGCGGCGCCTGCCACGGCGAGGCCTTCGGCTGGGAGCGGCCCAACTGGTACGCGGCGGACGGCATGGAGCCCCGCTACGAATACAGCTTCGGCCGCCAGAACTGGTTCGAGTGCTCGGCGGAGGAGCACCGCGCGGTGCGGGAGGGCGTGGGGCTCTTCGACCAGACCTCGTTCGCCAAGTTTCGCCTCCAGGGCCGCGACGCGGCGGAGGTGCTCGGCCGGGTTTGCGCCAACGAGGTGGACGTGCCGCCGGACCGCATCGTCTACACCCAGTGGCTCAACGAGGAAGGCGGCATCGAGGCCGACCTGACCGTGACCCGGCTTGCGGAGGACGACTACCTGATCGTGACCTCCGGCGAGTTCCAGGTGCGGGACGCCCTCTGGCTCCGGCGCCACACGCTGGACGGCGCGCACGCGGTGCTAACCGACGTGACCTCGGGGATCGCCGTGCTTGGCGTCATGGGCCCGCGTTCGCGCGACTTGCTGCAGTCGCTGAGCCCGGACGACCTCTCCAACGAGGGCTTCCCCTTCGGCACCAGCCGGGAGATCGAGCTCGGCCTGGGGCACGCGCGCGCCTCGCGCATCACCTACGTGGGCGAGCTCGGCTGGGAGCTCTACATCCCCACCGAGTTCGCGGCCGGCATCTACGACACGCTGGTCGAGGCGGGAGAGGACGTGGGTCTTCGCCACGTCGGCATGCACGCCATGAACTCGCTTCGGATCGAGAAGGCGTATCGCCACTACGGCCATGACATCACCGATGCCGACACGCCGCTGGAGGCGGGCCTCGGCTTCGCCGTCAAGCTGGACAAGCCGGGCGGCTTCATCGGGCGCGACGCGCTGCTGCGCCAGCGGGAGGAAGGCATGACGCAGCGGCTGGTCCAGTTCCTGTTGGAAGACCCGGAGCCGCTGCTCTACCACAACGAGCCGATCTGGCGCGACGACGCCATCTGCGGCTACGTGCGCTCGGGGATGTACGGCCACACCCTGGGCGGCGCCATCGGCCTCGGTTACGTGGAGAATGCGGAGGGCGTGGACGCGGACTACGTGACCGCCGGCCGCTACGAGATCGAGGTCGCAGGCGGCCGCTATCCCGCCAAGGCCTCCCTCCGCCCCCTCTACGACCCCACGTCCAGCCGCATCAAGGCCTGACGCTCCGGATCATGGAGCAAGGCAGGGCGCACTGACGGCACTATGCGGCCAGTGCCCACTCCGCCCGGGAGCCGTCGGAGAGCGCGAAGGTCAGTTCCTGCTTGCGGTCCAGCGCGTCCTCTCGGTCGGCGATACGGCGTAACGCGTCCCGGAGCGTTTCGTCGGCGGCATTGCCGTGCTCCAGATAGAGCCTTCTGATCAGGGCTTCCGCCGCTCTCGGGCAGCTTGTCTTCTCGGCCTCCCACCTGTGGACGGTCTGCTCGCTCACGTCCAGCAGATGCGCGAGCGTCGCCTGGGACATGAGCATCTCCTGGCGCAGGAACCGCAGCTCTCTTCCGCTCAGGGCCTTCCCGAGACGGCTCAAATGCTCGCCGATCGCCCGATGCAGTGCATCGATGTCCCTGATCGCGATGGTTCTGCCGCGCGGAGACGAGTTCCGCTCGAAGCCGTTCAGCAGAAAGACATGGTCCAGACCGCACTCCGTGTAATGGTATCGTTTGTCAGGCATGGACCTCCCTCCGGTCTTCGCCATCACCATGCGGTGATGCATTCGACGTGATCCGTGCACACGGCCACGACCACGTTGACACGCTGGCCTGCAACCTTGCGTCGCATGCGGATCCGCCAATCGCCGAACTCGTCCAGCTCGGGGCGACCGACCGCTCTCCCTGACTTCAGAACCTCCATCACAAGCCGCACGTTGATTCCCCGCTCTCTCATGCGCTGCCTGAAGTGCGGCTCGCTCATGCGAACGTTTAGGCTGTCCGTCAGAGCGAGCGAATGAACCCGGCTCACCAGCTGATCTGCCGATGGGGCCTCAGCCCCTGATCTGGAAAACGGCACAAACGGTGAGTCCGACACAACCTACCAATATGGTAGGTCAGGCAGGCCGTCAAGGCTTGGGCGAGCGATACCCCCTCCGCCCGACGCGTCGGCTTTGCCCGTCCGCCTCCGGCGGGCGACACTGGGTGCGAGCGAGAGGCGAAGGGCACGTGGGAGGGCAGGATGGCGTGGGATTACATCATCGTCGGTGCGGGCTCGGCAGGCTGCGTGCTGGCGCACCGGCTCTCGGCCAAGCCGGGGAACAGGGTCCTGGTGCTGGAAGGCGGCGGCAACGACACCTCCCCGCTGGTGCGGATCCCCGCCGGCGAGATCAAGGCCATCCTCAACCCCCGCTTCAACTGGATGTACATGAGCGAGGCCGACCCCTCGCTCAACGGGCGCGACGCCATGTGGCCGGGCGGCAAAGTGCTCGGCGGATCCAGCTCCATCAACGGCATGATCTACCTGCGCGGCCAGCACGAGGACTACGACGACTGGGCACGCACCATCGGCAACACCGGCGCGTGGAGCTACCGGGACGTGCTGCCCTACTTCAAGCGCATGGAGACCAACCCGCTCGGGCCCAGCGAGTATCACGGCGACAGCGGCCCGCTCGTCGTCTCCGACGTGCCGACGCCGCATCCGCTGGCCCGCGTCTTCTACGAGGGCGCGAAGGAGATCGGCATCCCCTTCAATCCGGACGTGAACGGCGAGCGCCAGGAGGGCGTCGGCCCCAACCAGGGGACGATCCGCTTCGGCCGCCGCAACAGCGCGGCCCGCGCCTTTCTCCGGCCGGTGATGGACCGGCCCAATCTCAGCGTCGAGACCGAGGCCAAGGTGGACAAGGTGGTGTTCGAGGAGGGCCGCGCGCGCACCGTCGTCTACAGCCGGGGCGGCGAGAGGCGCGAAGCCACGGCGGACGGCGAGATCATCCTTTCCGCAGGCGCCATCGCCTCGCCCACGATCCTGCTGCGCTCAGGGATCGGGCCGGGCGCCGATCTCTCCCAATTCGGCATCCCCGTGGTCGCGGAGTCGCCGGGGGTCGGCAACAACCTGCAGGAGCATCCGGCGGCCTGGGTGGCCGGCTATGTCGATGTCAGCACCTACAACACCGAGGTCACGCCGAGCGGATGGGTGCGGCACGGCCTGAACTGGCTGCTGCGCGGCAAGGGGCCGGCGGCAAGCCCCATCGCCCAGGCGGTGGCCTTCGTCCGCACCCGGCCGGAAGAGGAGGAGCGGCCCGACATCCAGATCCACTTCATCCCGACCGGCTACGACTTCGGCCCGAACGGCATCAAGCTGCTGGACCGCCCGGCCATCACCCTGCCGGTGAACGTGTGCCGGCCGAAGAGCCGCAGCCGGCTCACGCTGCGCTCGGCCGACCCCAACGATGCGCCGCGCATCTTCTCGAACCTGCTGGGCGACGAGGACGACGTCAGGCGCATGGTCGACGGCTGCAAGATTTCCCGCGCGATCTTCGAGAGCAACGCCTTCAAGCCGCACTACCAGGGCCTGTTCATGCCCGCGCCCGACAAGCGGAGCGACGCGGATCTCGAGGCTTACGTCCGGGCCTACACGCTGCCGGCCTATCACCCCGTCGGCACCTGCAAGATGGGCATCGACGACATGGCGGTTGTGGACCCGGAGCTTCGGGTGCGCGGGGTGCAGGGGCTGCGCGTGATCGACGCCTCGATCATGCCGATCGTGCCGAGCTCCAACACCAACGCGCCCAGCATCATGGTGGGCGAGAAGGGCTCGGACCTGGTGCTCGGTCGCTAGATCGTCTCCCGCGGTCGGGGGCGGGCCGGCCGATTCGGCGGACGATTAGAGTCTAAACGGCCTGTGCGATCCGGGCCGGATCGCCGGTGTCCAGCGTGGTGACGCGGCGCATCTCCCGCCGGTGCTGGGTGTCGTCGAACGGTCGCGCCCGGTGCATGGTGGCGCGGTTGTCCCAGATCACGAAGTCTCCGCTGCACCACGAATGCCGGTACACGAAGTCGGGTCGGGTCGCGTGCTCCATGAGATCGCGGAGCAGGAGCCGGCCGTCCGGCACCGGGCGGTCGAGTATCCGGGACGCGTGGGAGGCAAGGTAGAGAGAGCGCCGCCCGGTGCGCGGGTTCTCCAGCACCATGGGCTGGATGGCTCCCTTGAGCTGATCGCTCTCCCCCTCCGAGAACTCGAAGCCGAGCGTGATGCGCGAGTAGGCGATCGAATGGTGCACACGCAGGCCCGCGAGGCGCGCCTTCGTCTCGTCCGCCAGTGCGTCGTAGGCGGCCCGCATGTCCGCGAACTCGGTATCGGACGCGACCGGCGGCAGCGCGATGGCGGCGAGCATCGAATAGCGGCCCCTCGGATCCTGAAACGACGCGTCGGTGTGCCAGAGTCGGTTCGCGAGGCCGTATAGACGCTTCCGGCTATCCGATTCCAGGACCTCTCCGCCCGTATCGACGTTCGAGACGTCGGTGATGGCCTCGTCGCCGAAGCGGCTCTTCTGGAGCACGCTGATGCCGGTCTTGCGGTGAAGCTCCCCGTCCAGACGGATGGCGAAGTCGCGCTGCTCCTCGCTGGAGAACGCCTGGTCACGGAACACGAGCACCGCGTGCTCGTCCATGCCGGCCCGGATCCGCTCCAGGGTGTCCTCGTCGTGCACGGCGCGCAGATCGACCGCGCTCGCCTCGGCGGCGAAGAGCGGGTGGAGCTTCTGAAACTCAATTGTCATGCGTCGGACCGGCGGCGCGATGCTGATGGCGCGACAAGATAGCGCGAACGCTCCCTCCGCGGCCACTCCGCCCGCGCCGCTCAGTGGTCGCTGAGGAGCGAGCCGCAGCCGTAGATGCGGTCATCGAACCCGTTCGCCCGGTAGGCGTGCCAGGCGATCGCGGCGTTGATGGCGATCACCGGCTTCCCGAGCCAGCCCTCCGCCTCCGCCGCGAGGCGCACCATCGAGAGGTTGGTTCCCACCTGCACGACGGCGTCCACGTCCGGGCCGTCGAGGTCGCGCAGCACCTCCCGCAGCCTGTCCGGGGTCACCGCCGCGATGGCCGTCGCGCTCGGGCATTCGAGGTCCACGTAGCGCGTCACCGGAAAGCCCGATTCCTCGAAGTAACGGACGATCTGCTCCCGCATGATCGGCTGGTAGGGGGTGAGCACCGCGATGCGCCGGGCGCCCAGAGTCTCCAGGGCGGTGCTGCACGCTTCCGCGCCGGTCGTCACGCCCAGCCCGCAAAGCCGCCGGGCTCGCGCCAGGAACGCCGCGTTGCCTTCACGGCCGCCCCAGAACGTGGGCGCCGACATCCCCATCACCAGGTAATCGGGCGCGCAGGTCATGACGTCGCGGACCGCCGTCTCGAAGGCCCCGTCCACCTGCTCCAGCAGCGCCGCGAACGCGTCGTTCGAGTCGAGAGCCGGGCTCTCGATGTACATGCGCCCGGTGTGAAAGGTGACTCCGGGAATGCGGAAGAGATGGGAGAAGTCGGCCTCCACGATGGTGTTGGTGGAGGGCACAACGGTCGCGAGCTTGGCGCGGAAGCCGGCGATGTCGGGCATGGCGGTTGGCGTGCCACCGACCGGGGGCGGATCGGCTCAGGATTCGCCTGCCTGCGGTCCCGTCTCGATGGGGAGGTCGGGGTCGTGCGCCCATTCGCCCAGCGACCCGTCGTAGAGGGTTAGGTCGCGGTAGCCGAGCTGGTGCAGCAGGAACAGGCCGACGGTGGCGGAGATGCCGCCGCCGCAATAGGCGACGACCTGGCGGTCCGAGGTGATCCCGGCTTCTTCGTGGAGCCGCCGCGCTTGGTCGAGCGGCACGAAGGCGCCGTTGGCCGGATCGAGGAGCGTTGCGGCAGGCACGTTGACGCTCCCCGGAATCCGCCCCGGCCGGCCGTAGCGGCTGGGCCCCTCGCCGAGATGGAATTCGGGCGCGAGCGCGTTCACCGCGACGGTGTCGGCATCGCCGAGCCGGGAGAGCACGTAGTCACTGTCCACGAATTGACCCGGTCGAAGCTTGGCGGTGAAGCGCGCCTGTGGGTAGCTCTCGGGCGCGGAGGAGACGGGGCGCCCCTCCGCCTGCCACTTCTCCCAGCCGCCATCGAGCACCGCCACGCGGTCGAAGCCGAACGCGCGCAGCATCCACCAGACCCGGGTCGCCCACATGATGCTGCCGGCGGAATAAAGCACGACGCGTGAGCCGTCGCCGATGCCGAGCCCGCCCATCGCCTCGGCGAAGCGCTCGGCGGACGGCGCCATGAACCTGAGGCGCGTGCCTGGATCGGAAATCGTTCCCTGAATGTCGAGGAAGACGGCGCCGGGGATATGCGCGGCGTCGTACTCGGCCCGGCCCGGCACCACGCGGTAGGGGGCATCGTCGCCCGGCTCGGCCGGCTTGAGCCAGGTGGTGCAGTCCACGATGCGAAGCTCGGGCGCACCCAGGCTCGCCTCAAGCGCAGCGGTCTCGATAA
The DNA here is from genome assembly GCA_022820945.1 of Alphaproteobacteria bacterium. Taxonomy (GTDB): domain Bacteria; phylum Pseudomonadota; class Alphaproteobacteria; order UBA828; family UBA828; genus WTGU01. Next base: position 45,176 of record JAJEEP010000166.1, read on the forward strand.
GCGCCTGCGGCTCGCGCCACTGCGTAAGGTCGGCTCGGCCTTCGGTCATGAGTGATCTACCCTGAACTGTTGCTCGGCGCGCAATAGTGACATGGGATTGGCCGGTCGGCACGCCGATGGCTGTCGGTTTCATGCGCCGAACGGCATTCTCGTGGCGAGAGAGAGCACTCGGAGGGGACCTTGTCGCAGCAGACAATCGCAATCTTGAGCCCCGGAGACATGGGCGGCGGGGTCGGTGCGGCGCTGGCCCGCCACGGCCATGACGTGATCGCCTGTGTGGCCGGCCGCAGCCAGGAAACTCGCGCCCGCGCCGAGCGGCTGGGCTTCCGCCTCGCGGCCGATCTGGACTCGCTGCTCGCCGAGGCCCAACTGGTGCTGTCGATCCTGCCGCCGGAGGCAGCGACGGGTCTGGCCCGCGACGTCGCCGCGGCGATGCGGCGCTCAGGCTCCGCCCCGCCCTACGCCGACTGCAACGCGGTCTCGCCGGGGACGGCGCGCGCCATGGGCGCCCTGTTCGAAGGCACCGGCGCGCCCTTCGTCGACGCCGGGATCATCGGCTTCGCGCCGCGCGCGGACGGGCCGCCGACGCGGTTCTACGTCAGCGGAGAGGCGGCGGGGCTCATGGACGTCCTGGATGGCAAGGGCATCTCGGTCCGCCATGTGGGCCCGGAGATCGGTTGCGCCTCGGCGGTCAAGATGTGCTACGCGTCGATCACCAAGGGCACCAACGCGCTGCACACCGCGGCGATGACGGTCGCCGATGCACTGGGGGTCGGCGATACCGTGCGAGCCGAGATCGACGAGAGCCTGCCCGCGATCATGAAACACATGCGCGGTGCGATCCCGCGTCTGCCCGCCGACGCCGGGCGCTGGGTCGGCGAGATGGACGAAATCGCCGCGACCTACGCTTCGGCCGGCGTCACGCCCCGGTTCCACCAAGGCGCGGGGGAGACGTACCGGCTGCTCGATTCGACGCCCTACGGGCGCGAGACTCGCGAGACGATGGACGCAGCGCGCACGCTGGAGGATACCGTCGCGGCGTGCGTGCGGAACCTGCCGATGCGGGATGCCGCGGAATGAGCGAGCGCGCGCTCTAACCCGGCGGCAATCCGGCGGTGAGTCCGCCATCGATCACGAGCGCGGTGCCGGTGACCCAGCGGGCCTCGTCGGAGGCGAGATAGAGGAACGCGCCCGCGATTTCGGCAGGCTGCCCCATGCGGCCCAGGGGGTGGGCGGCATTGACCGCCGCCCGGCTCGCCGCCGGGTCGTCCTGCGCGTCGAAATATTCGTTGACCATCGGCGTCTCGACGAAGCCGGGGCAGACGCAGTTCGAACGAATGCCGTGGGCAGCGCCGTCCAGAGCCATGCACTTGGTCAGCATCACGACGCCCGCCTTGGCGGCGGAATAGCCGTGTTGGCCGGCCATGCCGATGACCCCGGCGACCGAGGCCGTGTTCAGAATGGTCCCGCCGTCGGCCTCGACAAAGCGGGGCCATATCGCGCGGGAGGCCCGGTAGATGCTCGAGAGGTCGATGTCGAGCACACGGTTCCACTCATCGGCGGCGAGGGTCTCGACGGTGCCGATCGTCGGAATCGCGGCGTTGTTCACGAGGATGTCGATGCCTCCCAGCGCCTGCCACGCGCGATCCGTCATGGCGGCAACGGAGTCTTCATCGCCGACGTCGGCGGCGAGGCCGACCGCCGTTCCTCCCTGGGCGCGGATCGCGTCCGCGTGCCTCTCCGCGCCGTCGCCATTGAGATCGGCAATCGCGACGGCCGCGCCTTCAGCCGCGAAGCGCTTGGCGGTCGCAGCCCCGATACCCGAAGCGCCGCCGGTCACCAGCGCGCGCTTGCCTGCCAGGCGCATCGACGGGTCCTCCCCCGGTCTGGTTACCCCCAGAGCCGCTCGGTCGCGAGCGCGGCGCCCTCGGCGAGCATTTGAAGCTTCGCCCAGGCCACGTCGTCGGCCACGAACTGGTAGCTCGCGAAGGTGCTGAAGCCGCAGTCGGTGCCGGCGATCACGCGCCGCTTGTCCCCCATCACCTCGGCATAGAGACAGATGCGGTCGGCCACCACTTCCGGGTGCTCCAGATAGTTGGTGGTCACGTCGATCACGCCCGGAATCAGGATCATGGGCGCGGGCGGCGGGTTCGCCTTGAGGACCTTCCACTCGTGCTGATGGCGGGGGTTGGAGCAGGCGAGGCTGAGGGCGCCGACCTTGGCCTCGTAGAGCAGCGGCAGCAGCGGGGCCAGGTCGCAGTCGTCGATGTGGGGGCCATCCCAGTTGCCGAAGCAGACGTGGAGGCGGCTCTTCTCCGCCGGGATGTCGGCGACGGCCACGTTGAGCGCCCTGATGTGCAGTTCCACCCGCTCCAGGAACTCGTCGAGCGGGCGGTCCTGGAACATGAACTGGCGCTCCATGGCGAGGTCGGGCGCGTCGATCTGCAGCAGGTGGCCGGAGGCGACGATCGCGTCGTACTCCTTCTTGAGCTCGTGGCCGAGCGCCATGACGTAGTCCTCGTCGCGCGGATAGTCGGGATTGTCCTCGGCCCGCAGCATGGTGGTGGAGACGATGCCGGGCGAGGCGGCGGTCACGAAGGTCTCGGCGAAGCTGCCGGCGGAGCGCTCCAGCGATGCCGCGAACTGGTCGAGCTCGAAGGTCACGTCGGCGAGGTCGGGCTCGTACTCGACCGCGGTCTGCGCCTGCGGCGCGTTCCAGACCTTCGGCCGCTCCTTGTCCCGGCTCCAGGTCCGCTCGCTGAACATCTGCGCGTAGCCCGGGAATTTGACCATGTCGGTGAGCATCTTGCGCTGGGATTCGCCGCCGAAGCCGGACATCCGCTGCGGCACGTAGGTCTGGAAGCCGACGCGGGATTCCTCGCCGTCGTTGCCGATATCGACCCCGCTCTCGAGCTGCCTGGCGACGACCCAGTCGATCCCGTCGGCAACCGCCTTCGCGAAGGCCGCCTGGTCGATGGCCTCGCCCTGCTCCCGCTTGATGAGCAGCGTCTCCAGGCCCGACGGGCGGGGCAGGCTGCCGGCGTGGGTGGTGAGCATGCGGTCTTCGCTGGTCAACATGGGCGACATCTCCCGTTCGGTCCAGAGCTTCAGCCGAGTGTGTCGTGGAGGCCGTGCGAGTGCAACGGCCGCACTCCGCCCTTGCAGCCGCGCGCGATTTCTTTCTAATGGACCGCTCTCCGGGTGTGCGAAGGGGGGCGACGATGAGCAGGCCTTACGCGCTGGTGATCCGCGGCGGCGCGGTCGTGGACGGCTCGGGCGGCGAGCCCCGCGACGCGGACGTGGGCATTGCCGATGGGCTGGTGGCGGCGGTGGGACCCAATCTCGCCGCTGGCGACGAGGAGATCGATGCCCGCGGCAAGATCGTCACGCCGGGATTCATCGACCCCCACACCCATTACGACGCGCAGGCCACCTGGAGCAGCCGGATCACGCCGTCCTCCTGGAACGGCGTCACCACCGCGATGATCGGCAACTGCGGCGTCGGCTTCGCGCCCTGCCGGCCCAATCAGCGCGAGACGCTGGTGGAGTTCATGGAGGGCGTCGAGGACATCCCCGGCGCGGTGCTGGACGAGGGACTGCCGTGGACTTGGCAGAGCTTCGAGCAATTCATGGATGCGCTCGACGCGAGGCCCTACGACCTCGACATCGCGGCGCAGGTGCCTCATTCGCCGGTGCGGGTCTTCGTCATGGGCCAGCGGGGCGTCGAGCGCGAACCCGCGACGCCCGAGGACAACGCGGCAATGGCAGAGCTTGCGGCGGCGGGTATCCGCGCCGGTGCGCTCGGTTTCTCGACCTCGCGCACGCTCAACCACAAGACGCTGGACGGCCGCCCGATCCCCACGCTCACCGCAGCCGAAGACGAGCTCACGGCCATCGGTGTCGCCATGGGGGCGGTGGGATCCGGCTGGCTGCAGGTGATCTCAGATTTCGTCGATCTCGACGAGGAGTTCGCCATGCTGCGCCGCGTGGTCGAGCGCTGCCGTCGGCCCCTGGCGATCACGATCCTGCAGGTCGACCGCGCGCCGGACGGCTGGCGCCGCATTCTCGACCATATCGCAGAGGCGAACCGCGACGGCCTGCCGATCATCGGCCAGACCCTCACACGGGCGACCGGCGTCCTGCTCGGCTTCGAGATCTCGATAAACCCGTTCTCCGGGCGGCCGAGCTGGGAGGCGATTGCCCATCTGCCGCTCGCGAAGAAGCTGGAGACCCTGCGCCAGCCGGATTTCCGTGCCCGCCTCTTCGCGGAGGAATGCGCGAACGCGTCCCTCGCGCGTCGCGTCTCCAGTTGGGACCGTCTCTACCCGCTCGGCACGCCGCCCGACTACGAGCCGTCTGACGAGCAGAGCGTCGCCGCCATCGCCGCCCGCGAGGGGAAATCGCCCGGGGATGTCGCCTACGACTACCTGCTGGAGCGTGACGCCAAGGCGATGCTCTACCGCCCGGTCAGCAACTACTCGGAAGGCTCGCTCGACGCGGTGGGGGAGATGCTGAGGCATCCCAATACGCTCGTCAGCCTGGGCGACGGCGGCGCTCACGTGGGCATGCTGTGCGATGCGAGCGCCTTCACCTACATGCTGGTCCACTGGGTGCGCGACCGGGCGACCGGCGAGCGGATGACGCTCCCCTGGGCGGTCAAGCGCATGACCCGCGATAACGCGCTGGCGCTGGGTCTCGAAGACCGCGGGCTGCTGCGGCCGGGCTACAAGGCCGATCTCAACGTGATCGACTACGACCGGCTTACGCTGCACTGCCCGGAGCCGGTCTACGACCTGCCGTCCGGCGGGCGGCGCCTGATCCAGCGGGCCGAAGGCTACGTGGCGACGGTGGTCTCGGGCGCCCCGGTCTACCGCGACGGCGAGGCGACCGGCGCGCTGCCCGGCCGCCTGCTGCGGGGCCCGCAGCCCGGCCCCAGCGCCGCCGCCTGAGGGCGGCTCACAGTTCTCACTTTGAACTCAGTGCGGCCCGGAACACCCCCTCCTCACCCCGGCCCTCTCCTCCCCAGGGAGGAGAGGGAGTAAAAGTAAGGCGCCCTCTCCTACTGCGTTCCCCCTCCGCCCTCCGGGGGGAGGGGGACAGGGGGAGGTGGGTGTCATTCCAGTCAAGGCGATC